>JANXRV010000028.1:0-15704 GCA_025356665.1 Pseudomonadota bacterium | reverse complement strand
GCTCATTTAGCGAATGATGTTGTTGAACTCATGCTCTGACCGCCTGCGCGATGCACGGCCGATCCCCCGACGCTGGCCCTTACCCTTACAGTAGCGAAGGAAATACGCTTCGTCCGCCTCAGCGATGCCGATCAGCGCCCGGGCCTGTACGGTCCGGGGCAGCGCCAGGAAAAGATGGCGCCAGCGAAAAGCCGTACTCTGGGCTATATGGAGCCGCTCACTGACCTGACGCAGGCTCAGCCTGCTGTTCGATGCGCACAACAAAGCATTTGCCGTGTTGCGCGGCGGACCGCGGCGCGACCCTTAAGCGAAACGTAAGCGAATCGGTTTTGGTACCTGTTTCTCACGCAGGTCACTCAACACGCTAGTCACCGATCAGAACGATGTCCAAGTCTTGCCATTCGCCTTGCGAAGGCGGCCTTCGCAGGTTGGCGTCATTGAAACGCGTTTTTCCGGAGCCGAAGCCTCTTGCGCCTGCTTAGCCTTGAGGCACTCGTGAAACAGTCGCTTTTCTTCCTCTTGACGCTCAGTACTCCGTTCCGCGTAACTCTTGGCACCCGGCTCAGGCGGAAGCATCACCTTACGGCAAGCCTCATAGGGCCCAAAATATTTCTGCACCGTTTCACATTCAAGGGCCACTTGATAAGCTTGCGCGGTGGATATGGGATCGAGCAGTACGCCGATATTCTGCACGACAGCATGCGCCCAAGGGGTGTCACTGAACCAGCGGTTGGCCAAAGCGTTGATCAGCATAAGAGCCGCCCCGAGCACGGCTAACCGGATGCAGCCCTTGCACAAACCGCCTAGGATTAATCTGATGCTCATTGTGCCTGTCACGCCGTAATTCATATTTTCGTCAGACAAATTTTTCTTGTGGCTGTTAATCGGCTCAAACGCTGACTTGAAGAAAATGCAATGCCATTCCAAATGGCTAGATCCTGCAGAGTACGCAAGAGTTGTGACTGCTTAATTACAGCGGGAGGGGTCTAAGCAAATAGCAGATCGTTCCTGCAGGCCCGTCTGTAGATGCTGGGGCGGGACGCCTGCACCGCAGCGGGGGCACCGTGAATACTTTCTTCTCTTTGCGCATCATTGTCGCCATGAATGTCACGACTTCCCCCCGTCACTAATGGCTACGCACTGAGTCAGACTTGAGGGCACGGCAAATCAACAAGCCCATCGCCAGCGAAAAACCCAGACCCAATAGCGTCATCAATGGAACGATAGGCATCTCGGCGGCAACCAGTGCTGCATACAAACCGAGCATGCAAAGAATGCTCAGGTTTTCATTAAAGCCCTGAACGGCCACCGACCTGCCTGCGCTCAGAAGAACAAATCCGCGGTGTTGCAGAAGTGCGTTTAGCGGCACCATCAGAATGCCACCACCGACGCCAACGCAGGCAAGCAAAAACACCGCTATTCCCACCCCTTGCACTTGGGCGGTCACCGAAATCAACACCCCCAAGACAACCCCCGCCGGTAAAATGCGCTTGGCGTTATGTAGCCCAACCCAATGCCCGGAAATGCCCGCGCCTGCAACAACCCCCACAGCCACGGCAGCCTGCAAATAGGCGGACTGATCCAAGGAAAGCCTTAGCTGATCGGCCGACCATTTCAAGACTGCAAATTGAAGGGTCGCGCCCAGGCCCCAAAAAATTGTCGTCACGGCCAAAGACAGTCCACCCTCAGGATCGCGCCACAACAAACGATTGGCGCGAAAAAAATCTTTAATGAGGGCGATTGGATGGATTGCCGTGGCAGGGTAGAGGGCACCGCTGTGCGGGATGCCCGTATTGAGCAGACTGGCCAGTCCGTAGAGCATGAGCAGCACCAGAAGCGACGGGCCTAGCGAGAAGCTGTCGCCAAAGCCGCCTGGCAAGAGCCCATGGAGTACCTCGATGACGCGAACGTTGACCAGCACTCCCCCGAGTACCGTGCCCAGCAGCGCGGCGCAAACCACAGAAACCTCTATCCAGCCATTCGCCCTAACCAGTTGGTCTGGCCCGACAATCTCGGTGATCAAACCGTATTTGGCCGGTGCGTAGGCTGCAGCACCCAGGCCGACGATAGCCATGGCAAGGAGCGGGTTCAATCCCATAAGCAGCGCTACCCCGCCCATGATTTTTACGCTGTTCATCCACACCATCAGGCGTGCTTTGGGAAATTCGTCAGCCAAAGGTCCGAGAAATGGGGCGAGTAGGACATAAGACAGCGTAAACACGAGTTTAAGCATGGGTGCCCACCATGCGGGGAGTCCTCGCTCCAGCAGTATTGCAATGGCTACGATCAGCAGTCCGTTGTCTGCGAGGGCGGAGGCAAATTGAGCTGCGATGATGCGGTGAAACCCCGCGGGCATGCGCCCACCCCTGGTCAACGGGACTTTGGCACAAAGCGCAGCACGTGATAACTCGGGCAGGCGTAGCGCTTGATATCGTGGGCGTTGAGGGGAAACGAGCCGCAGTTTGAAAACCGCCTGAAGGGCGAGTTGTAAATGCCACATTGAAAGCGACTGTCAGCGATTGGCTCGAGGAAGGCGCAGCGTTTGTCCATGCAGCAATTGCCGCACTGAACGCAGGAGCCGGCAATTTCCTGAGCTAGGGCGCTAGTACGACCCAGCACATCTTCGAAATAGTGCCGGGCGGGTCCTTCGCGTAAAGCCTCGATATGCACGAGCATTTTGCGCATGAACCCGGCGTAGCCAAGCAAGTACTTGCGTCGCCAAAACACAAGGCTCGCACAAAGGGGCAACAGCGGCAACAACAAGGTCAACACGCTGATCAAGGTATTCGCCAGCCATGGCGCGACACGTTTTCGAAAAACAATAAACCCGGTGAAAGTGAACATAAGCAGGAAATTTTTTTGCATCGAGAATGGCATCCAATTGCTGATTAGTCTGCGAAGAAGGAATTAATTTGAGGGCATTACCGCGCCTATGACAATAGGACTAATAGGCCTATCTGGCGATCCAGAACATCGGGTCGCGCGGTCATTTGATGTTCGTCAAACAATGAAATTGCGCAGTGACTATCAGCCGGTTGAATAGCAATTTCCCCCCCGTCCGGGTACGCGTTGGTGCTTGACGGCCGCCATCGGGTTGGGGTCATTAACGGTGAGGATTTCTATTTCGTGATTCAGCCAATCCGGCTTGATGCGCGAGCGCCAGATCCGGCGGAGAAAGAGGCATTTCCTGGCAATAACATCCTGCACTGAATGCTCTAGCGCATAGGGTCGGCGGGCCCGCACTTAAATCAGGGGCGGGTGCGCTGCCAAAACGGTCGCACCCCGCTCACCTGTCCAATCATTAAATGGCGGTGGATGAGCTCGCGCAACACCTGCTCCAAATCCGTGCAGACCTGCTCCCAACTGAGCCCCTCTGCCGCATCCAGCGCAGCGAGACGCATGCGCGCCAGCCGCTCCGGCGATGAAGCAAGCGACACCGCCGCAGCGACAAACTGCCCCGGATCGTCGCAGGGAGCAAGCAGTCCGTCCACCCCGTGTTGGATCAACTCCTTGGCCGCTGCATATTCAAAAGCCACTACCGCCAGGCCGCTGGCCAGTGCCTCAAGCGTAACGTTGCCGAAGGTTTCACTCAGGCTGGGAAACAGGAACACATCGGCTGAGGCGTACATGCAGGCCAGCTGCTCGCCGGTCTGCATGCCGGCAAAAACAAAATCGGGATGTGCGCGGCGCAAGGCCGGCCCCTCCGGACCATCGCCGACCAGCACCACCTTGATGCGCGCATTAAGCTGACGCATCGCGCGGGCTGCGGACACGAACAAGCCAATATTTTTCTCCGGCGCCAGGCGCCCAACATATAGCAAGGCCAAATCATCCGGCTCGCAGCCCCATGCGGCACGCTGCGAAGCACTACGCCGTGCCGGGTTGAACAGCGTGGTGTCGATACCGCGTCCCACCACCACTAAATTATGGAAGCCGAGTCCGGTCAGTTGCTCCTTCATCTCCTTGGTCGGCACAATGGTGCAGCCGGTTTTGTTGTGCAGCGAGCGCAGGTAGCCGGCGACCAGCCGTGACATCAAACCTAGCCCATAGTGCCGGCTATAGCTGTGAAAATTGGTATGAAACCCCGAGCTAACTGGCAGACCGAGCATGCGTGCCGCGCGCAGCGCCGATGCTCCGAGCGGTCCTTCTGTGGCGATATGCACTACGTCCGGAGGCTGTGCGCTCCACAAGCGTAACAGCCGGCGCTTGGCCGGCAGGCCTAGCTTGAGCTCCTGATAGCGCGGGATGCTTACCCCGCGCACCAGCACCTGCTGCGTCTCGCATTCCAACTGCTCGTTGCGGCCCTGGCTCGGTCGGATCAACTGCACCTGATGGCCACGCTGACGGAGCCCCTGCACCATCTTGCTAATGGTGTGCGCCACACCGTTAACCTCCGGCGGGTAAGTCTCGGTGACAACCGAAATAGTCAAGACGCTGTTCATGGGTCAAGACTGTGAGGATTGGGCGTGGATCGCCGATGACAAACGCATTAATTTTTTATGACATCAGCCAGACCGCAGATGGTTTAACCATAGATTCATCAAACATTCACCAATCCTTCACATGCATGCATCAGGGTATCGAGCAGCGGTCGTCCCGCCTTTTTATTGCATGCCCTCTCGACAGGAAACACTCACAAAAGGAACCAGAACGATGCATGATTTTCTTAAAACCCTGCGCACCCAACGATGGGATGATCATCGCTACTATCATCACAGCCGGATCAATCAAAGCCTGCATCTGATCAGTGCGCTGAGCTTTCTCACCGCCTATGCCATGTTGTTTGTTGACGCCGCGCTGTCGGCACTGATCGGCTGGTTGATCGCTATGGTCACCCGCCAGGCAGGGCATTTCTTTTTTGAGCCCAAGGGCTATGATCAGATAAATCAGGCCACGCATGAATACAAGGAAGAAATCAAGGTCGGCTACAACCTGCAGCGAAAGATCGTGCTGCTGGCTATTTGGGCGCTGTCCCCGTTCGCCCTGCTGGCAGATCCGACCCTGCTTGGCTTTTTCAAAGCGCATGGCAGCAACTTGGAACTGCTGCGCCATGTGGGCCTGATCTGGCTGGTGATCGGCGTCGGTGGCTTACTGTTCCGGACAGTCCATCTTTTTTTCCTCAAGGATGTACAGACTGGGCTGGTGTGGATGTGCAAAATCCTCAGCGATCCGTTCCACGATGTGAAGCTCTACGCCAGAGCACCGCTATACCTGCTCAAAGGCGAGCGGATCGACCCGATGCATGCGCAGCATTCGGCCTGAGCGCGGCGATTCACGCAGCAGGGAATCCTGCTGCCGCCCTCAGCCTGCGCCAATGCGCCGCCACCATCTCGGCGGCAATTTGGCGCCGGACATGTTTGAAACGATAGCCCTTTGGCTGCCACCACCAGCCATCGGCCTGCATCGCAAGGCCGGCGCTGACAAAACGCTCTATTACCGCATCAATATCCGCCTCACTGTAATTAAGGCTGAAGATCAGGCGACCGGTGCCCACCCAGCTAAGCGCCAGTCCGGCGGTACGCAAATAGAACTGCAGCATCCAGTGATAGCGGGAGGCCTGGGTGTAGGTGACCGTGAAAACCGAGGACATATTGGCCACACGCAGCGGAAGACCCGCAGCATCGAGTCTCTGGTTCCAGCGCGCCGCCCGGGCATTCCAGCGCTGATCGAGATCAAGATACATCCGGGCTACTTCGCCATCACACTCCAGCTTGACGAGAAATTCATTCATCGCCGCCATGACATAGGGATGGGCATTGAAGGTGCCGCGGGCGAAGCTGATGTCGGCCGGACGCTCGGGGTGAAAGCGTTGCATCCAGGCCCGCCCTCCGGCCACCACGCCGATGGGCAGGCCGCCGCCTATGGTCTTGCCATACGTGACCATGTCTGCCTTCACACCAAAATACGCCTGTGCCCCGCCAGGTGCCAGACGGAAGCCGAGAAACACTTCATCAAAAATGAGCACGATGCCGCGTTCGCTGCAGATCTTTCTGAGCGCCCGCAGCCACGCGGTGTAGGCGTTGCGGTCGTAAGCGGCGCGGCGCGATCCGTCCAGCAGCGAAGAGTCACCGGGCGCAGCGCCGTTCGGATGCAGCGCCTGCAAAGGATTGACCAGCACACAGGCGATGTCCTTGCGGGTCGCCAGTACATGCAGGGTCGAGTTATGCATTTCGCGCAGGGTATAGGTTTTGTGCGCCGTCTGCGGATTGCCTATGCCCGGTTGCACATCGCCCCACCAACCGTGATAGGCGCCGCAGAAACGGACCAGATGGGTGCGACCAGTGTGATACTGGGCGAGTCGAACCGCCTGCATAACAGCCTCGGTGCCAGACATGTGAAAAGACACTTCATCCATGCGTGAAATACGCAGTATCCGCTCCACATTGTCGGCCACCACCGGATGATAGGCGCCCAGCACCGGGCCCAGACTATCGACCCGCACCGCACCGTCGGCGATACACTTCTTGTAGAAGTCGTAGCCAAACAGGTTCACGCCGTACGAGCCCGTCAGGTCGTAGAACACATTGTTATCCAGATCGGTCACGCTCACCCCGGAGGAGGCGGCAGCAAACGCACCACCACGCAAGTGCTCGCGTACATGGCGACTGAAGGGGAAGGGTACGCGATAGGTGGAGGTGAACTGAAGATCGGAAATGCCGGCTTGAGCCTGTGCGGTCAAGGCGGCAGAACGGGCAAAGCGCGTGGCATAGGTTTGGGCAAGGCGCGCGAAGCCGGCGCGTCGAGCCGCTTCGATGGCAGGTGGCGCACCATCGACCTTGAAGAAAAGCGCTTCATCGAACGCGTAATAGGGCACCAGCTTGCTGATGCGCCGCGCCGTACGCGGATGGCCTGCCAGGGAGGAATGCTTGGCGAGCGACAGTTCAAGACGCCTCTTGATGCGCGGCAGCAGCCAGGCGGCGGCAAGCGCTACCAAGGTATAGAGGAAAAATTTGTCGTTTATGTCAGGCACCCGATGGTGTTTTACCGTAGCAACATGACAAGGATATGACTATGCGAAAGCTGTTTGCCTGGATTGGCGCCAACGAGAACCTGAATTTCCTGCTGACCAACCGTATTCCACGGCAGACCCTGACAGTGCTGTTCGGCAGGCTCAGCCAGATCAGGCATCCGCTGTTCAGCCGATTGTCGATTGCCATTTGGAAACGCATGGCCGACCTTCATCTGGAGGAGGCTGCACAGGCAACATTCGCCAGCGTGCATGAATGCTTCATACGCGAACTGAAACCCGGAGCGCGTCCGATTGATCCGGATTCCGATGTGCTGAGCAGTCCCTGCGACGGCATTGTCGGTGCCTGCGGGACGGTTGAACGCGGCCAGCTTATCCAGGCCAAGGGCTTTCCCTATAGCCTGCATGACCTGCTGCAGGACAATGTCCTATGCGAGCACTATCGCGACGGAATGTACATAACCCTGCGCATCAGCTCCAGCATGTATCACCGCTTTCACGCCCCGCACGACTGTACGGTGGATGGCCTGACCTATATCTCGGGCGACACTTGGAACGTCAACCCGGTGGCACTCAAGCGGGTGGAACGGCTGTTCTGCAAGAACGAACGCGCGGTGATTCAATGCCGGCTTGCCCGCGGCGGTCACCGTGTCACGCTGGTGCCGGTGGCGGCGGTGCTGGTGGCCAGCATCCGGCTGCATTTCGCAAACGTGCTGCTGCACCTGAAGTACCGCGGGCCGAACCGCATTGCCTGCCATGCCGATCTTGCCAAGGGCGAGGAGATGGGCTGGTTCCAGCACGGTTCGACCATCATCGTGTTCGCGCCCGCCGGCTTCGCGCTGGCACCAGGCATCGCATCCGGAATGCATATCCGCGTGGGGCAGGCCTTGCTTCGCCTGCCTCATGCAGTCGAGCCGGAAAGCCATCAGCCGGCATAATAATTATCAAGCTCGTAAAGTCAAAAAACCTCTGACTTGCATTGAATGTCAACCGAAGCATTTAATTTCTATCCGGATAAAAGTTACTTGTCACTCGTCACTCGTCACTTGTCACTTGTCACTTTTGGCCTGGGGAAAATCCTCGCGACCGGCATGGCACCTTCGAGCCTGTGGGTGGCCAATGGCACCGGCCAGCCATTAACGACCGGAGGGAAATAACCCGTTGTCGTGTTAGGTATCGATGCGTTTGAGGTCCCGATAAAAGTTCTCGTGCGAGCCCAGCGTCAGCAGTTTCAGGCTTTGCCCATCCACGACGCGATACGCCGACAGGCATAGCTGATTCGATAACCGAAACTTGTAGACGCGAATGCCAACCAGATCACCGACCTTGGCCTCGCCCAACGAGGGGTCCGCGCTGAGGGCACGCAATGCGGCATCAAGTTCGAGTTTTTGCGGCGAATGCAACCGTTTGGTGGCCCTCACAAACGAGGGCGTAACAAGCAGGCGCATCAGCTAAAAACGTATTCGCCGGCTACCGCCTCCTGATCAGCCACCAGGATGTCACGGATCATGGAGAACGGCAGGTCCGGGTTCTCCTCGGCAATCTTGCCGATCTGCGACCAGTACTCGATCTGCTTGGGCACCGAGCGGTGCTGGATCAGTGCGTGGGTCTTAGCCTGCTCGACCAAGTTTTCAGACAGTTTGACGTTGATAGCCATGAGGTTTCCTTTTCATAACACCATAATGGCACAAAAAGTTCCTTAAACGAACCTCTGTAGTTGCCTGCAGCAAGATCGGATCTTCGCGCTTGTAGGATGTCTTTGAACGAAACTGGATGCGAAATTGGCGGAAGGTGTGAGATTCGAACTCACGAAGGGTTGCCCCTTGCCAGTTTTCAAGACTGGTGCAATCGACCACTCTGCCAACCTTCCAACGGCCATTATTCTACGGCTGGATTGCGTCCGCGTCTTTGGTGGATATAAGACCGACGCAGGACCTGATTATTTCCGTTCCATTGCTGAATCAAGATGTGCTATGGCCGGCGCTTTTTGCCGCGCGCGTTTGTCCTTGTTCGCCGATTTGCCCGGATTGGGCAAAGACGCACGTTTCAAGTGTCAAGTGCCAAGTAGCCGATAAGTCGGGCACCGAGGTGAAACGCCGGCTAAGACTGTTTAATTATTTCTTTAATTATTTCTTCAAAATCAGGTGGTGCGCGGCGAGGGTTTCGAACCCCCGACCCCCGCCGTGTGAAGGCGATGCTCTACCCCTGAGCTAGCCGCGCAATCCAGTCCCTATTTTCTCATGCCCGGTGTCGCAGGGTCAACGCGGCATTATGCGACTCGCAGTGCGAAAATTGTCGGCATAATGCGCCGGGTTGTAAAAAGGGGGGCGGATGGCCAGTGATTGCAAACGGGTGCCGGTGGATGTTTGCCCCATCGTGTGGGTCCGCGCGTCCTGCGGTGGCGCGGCCACGCCGTTTGGCGCGGCGCGCTAAGCCATGCTTAAAATCGGCCTGTCGGCCGGCTTTTTTCATCCCGACCCGAAACGGGATCTGTTCAAGGGCAAGACCCTGCAATATAGCGAGCAATCGATCATCCATTGGGTGATGTCGCATGAACCACGCGGCAAGCCGGCCGCGCTCGCGGTGGTGATTCCTTCGCCCGAGGGCGATACGCGCAGGGGCAGGGTCACGGCGGCCGATTACGCGCGCGAACTCGACGGGCTGGTGCTGCAGGGCGGCGCGGATGTCTGTCCGGCGAGCTACGATGAGGTGCCGATGAAGCCAGAGTGGAACGGTGACCGTATCCGGGATCTCTACGAAATCGGATTGCTCAACGCGTTCATGGCGGCGGGCAAACCGGTGCTGGGCATCTGCCGTGGCGCGCAACTCATCAACGTCGCCTTTGGCGGTACGCTCTACCAGGATATCGGCACTCAGCAGCCGCAGGCGCTGGAGCATCGCAACTGGAAAATCTACGACCAGAATTTCCACGCCATGCGCATCGAAGCCGGGAGCGGGCTTTCACGCTGGTATGAGCACGACCGCAGCTACAAGATCAATTCAGTGCACCATCAGGCGGTCAAAGACCTTGGCCACGGATTGGCGGTAGAGGCGCGTGCCGAACCCGATGGCGTGATCGAGGCGGTACGCCACATCGGCAAGGCCTGGGTTCTGGGCGTGCAATGGCATCCGGAGTTCCAGGATCCTAACGACGCCAGCCTCATCGACAACGCGCCCATTCTCAAAGAATTTCTTCAGAAAGCTGGCGGAAAATGACGCTAAAAATCACCAACCCTGCGACGGGCAGGCAACTACGCATTCTTGCCGAGGATGGCCTGCTGCAGGTCGGGCGCAAACATGAGATGGCGCGCGAGGCGCAGCCGGCCTGGAGCCGTGCGCCTTTCAGCAAACGGGTGGCGGCGATTAAGCGCTTCCGGACGGCGCTTATGTCCGAGCGCGAAACACTGGCGAAAATACTCACCAGCGAGACGGGCAAGCCCATATCCCAAGCGCGGAACGAGCTTGCGGACGTGCTTGAGCGCATTGATTTTTTCATCACCAACACCAAGCCGCGGCTGCGCAACAGCGTGGTATTCGAGGATGCTGCGCAGGATCTGAAAGAAATGATCTCGCAAGAAGCGCTGGGCGTCATCGCCCACATTGGTACCTGGAGCCATCCGTATCTGACGGGCGCTGCTGTCTTTGTGCCGGCATTGCTGACGGGAAATGCCGTGCTGTACAAACCCTCAGAACACGCCATGCTGAGCGGGCTGGAGATTGCACGCCTTTTGCATGCGAGCGGGGTTCCACAAGAGGTGTTTATTCCGCTTATCGGTGGCGGGAAAACCGGCGGCGCGCTGGTAAAGCAGAATATCGACGGCGTTTTTTTTACCGGTTCACACACCACCGGCGTGAAGATTGCGCGCGATGTCGCCGGCCGCATGATGCGGGTGCAGTTGGAGCTGGGGGGGGGCAAGGACGCGGTCTATGTTTGCGAGGATGTCGATGTGCCGGCGGTCGCTGCAGAGCTCGCCCGCGGTGCCTTCGACAACAACGGCCAGAGTTGCTGCGCGGTTGAGCGCATCTATGCGCACGAAAAGATTTATGACGCATTCGTGGCGGCCTTTGTCACCGAGGTAAAGGCCTTTCGCATCGGCGACCCCGCGGACGAGAACACTTATATCGGTCCGCTTGCACGCACGTCGCAACTGGCCTTGCTCAAGCACCAGGTTGCCGATGCGAAGCGCAAAGGCGCGAAGCTGCTGCTTGGTGGCAGTCCCTTGCTCGCGCCCGGTGGCAAGGGCAACTGGTTTGCGCCGACGGTGTTTGGCGATGCCGGTCAGAACACCGAGTTGATGCACGAAGAGAGTTTTGGTCCGATTATCGGGCTGCGCAAGGTGCGTGACGATGCCCAGGCGGTGGCCTTGATGAACGACACGCGCTACGGACTTACCGCCGGGATTTACACGCGCGACGGCCGTCGTGCCGAACGCGTGTTGTCGCAGGTGCGCTCGGGCTCGGCGTATTGGAACTGCTGCGGCCGTGTCAGTGCGCGCCTTCCCTGGTCGGGCGTGGGGCATTCCGGTGTGGGGGTGACGCTGTCCGGGCAGGGCATCGACGCGTTTTTACGGCCGCGGGGCTGGCATCTGCGGGCTGTCTGATCGCCGGGATATAGGCTGGAAACGTCCGCCAGGCGCGGGTTTCCAGCCATTGTGTGAATTCAAGTTCGAAGCGCGACGGGTGTGATTGGAGCGGGCGGGTGAGCTTCCCGGTTGCGCTAGTGCCTTTTCGCGTCGAGGCGGTCGGCCATCAGTCGCCCTACGGCGGCATCGAGTGCCGCGTCGAGTTCGGCCGGAAAGAGATCCGGCGGTGCGTCGCCGCTGCCATCGCGCAGACGTTTGCGCAGCGCCTCTTCCAGAGGCTTGGCGAGCTTGCGGCTACGGCGGGGGCTGGGCGTTTGCATCTGAATTTGGATTTATTTCAAGCCAGGCTTATGTCATTGCGAGCGTAGCGAAGCAATCTCAACATGCTTGCATAGCGCTCGAGCATGCCACGAGATTGCTTCGTCGCGTTGCTCCTCGCAATGACAGGGTATTCAATTTTTCCGTCGCTTCTTATTGGAACGCCTGGATGCCGGTCTGCGCCCGACCCAGGCGTGGAACGAGCGAAGGGGCGATGCCCCCTCGCTGCTCCCCCGAATCAGCGCTCGCGCGATAGTTCATCACTGGAACGCCTGGATGCCGGTCTGCGCCCGACCCAGGATCAATGCATGGATGTCGTGCGTGCCCTCGTAGGTGTTGACCACTTCGAGGTTGACCATGTGGCGGATGATGCCGAATTCGTCGGAGATGCCGTTGCCCCCGAGCATGTCGCGCGCCATGCGGGCGATGTCGAGCGATTTGCCGCAGGAGTTGCGTTTCATGATGGAGGTTATCTCCGGCGAGTCCGTGCCCTCGTCCTTCATGCGGCCAAGGCGCAGGCAGCCTTGCAGGCCCATGGTGATTTCGGTCTGCATATCGGCAAGTTTTTTCTGGATGAGCTGGTTGGCGGCGAGTGGCCGGCCGAACTGGTGGCGGTCCATGACGTACTGGCGCGCACGGTGCCAGCAGTCCTCGGCCGCGCCGAGCGCACCCCAGGCGATGCCAAAGCGCGCCGAGTTGAGGCAGGTGAAGGGGCCTTTGAGGCCTTTGACCTTGGGCAGCAACTGCGCTTCGGACACCTCAACGTTGTCCATGACGATTTCGCCGGTGATCGAGGCGCGCAGGCCGAACTTGCCGTGAATGGCCGGGGCGGACAGGCCCTTCATGCCTTTTTCCAGGACGAAGCCGCGGATCTCGCCATCGTCGGTCTTGGCCCAGACGACGAACACGTCGGCGATGGGTGAGTTGGAGATCCACATCTTGCTGCCGCTCAGGCTGTAGCCGCCGGCCACCGTACGCGCGCGCGTCAGCATGCCGGCCGGGTCGGAGCCGTGGTTGGGTTCGGTCAGGCCGAAGCAGCCTATCCACTCGCCAGTGGCCAGTTTGGGCAGGTATTTTTTCTTTTGCTCTTCTGTGCCAAATTCGTTGATCGGCACCATGACGAGGGAGCTTTGCACACTCATCATCGAGCGGTAGCCCGAATCGACGCGCTCGACTTCGCGCGCGATCAGGCCATAGCAGACATAGTTGAGTCCGGCGCCGCCGTACTCGGTGGGAATGGTCGGGCCGAGCAGGCCGAGTGCGCCCATCTCGGTGAAAATCGCCGGGTCGGTTTTTTCGTGGCGAAAGGCCTCGAGCACGCGCGGCAGCAGCTTCTCCTGGCAATAGGCTTGGGCGGCTTCGCGCACCATGCGCTCGTCTTCGGTGAGCTGCTGGTCGAGTAGCAGCGGATCGGCCCAGTTGAAGCTGGCCTTGGCTTTATCTATGGGATTGGGGGCATTCATGACAGTGTGTCTCCGGATTTGATTTTTTAGAGCGTCCAGGCGGCGGAACGTGAATGTTCTAGGCGTCTGGTGTGAGCAATGATACGCCGAGCCGCGCACGCCGCTGCAGCCAGGGGCTGGGGCGGTAACGCGGGTCACCGTAATAGGACTCGAGACCTTCGAGGATTTGCAGCACGCGGGTCGCCTCCAGCGCGTCCCCCCAGGCGAGCGGGCCCTGCGGATAGCCCAGGCCGAGCGTGACGGCAAGGTCGATGTCGGCGGGTGAGGCGATGCGCTGCTGGGCGATGTCGCAGGCGATGTTGATGATGTGCGCCACGACGCGTTGCGACACAAAGCCGGCCGAGTCGCGGATGGCCGAGGCGGGCACGCCGTCGGAGCCGAACAGCCCGAGCGCGGCGTCGCGCATCGAAGGTTCGGTGAGGATGGTGGACATCACCACGCGGTGCTTGGTGAAACCCATCAGCGGATCAAGCGCGATGGTGCGGCGCGGATCGAGCTCAAGGTCGGCGGCGACATTGCTCGCGTCATGGCCGAGCGGGGTGACGACGCAAAGCGAGTCCTGCGCCGGTTTGTCGTTGGTGTCGAGCCGGCCGCCCAATTGTTTCACCAGACTCACCACCGCATCGTACGCGGTGGACAGGCCGTCCTGCTCGTCCGGATGGTCGTCCGGCGCAACCCATACGCGGGTGGGGCGGATGTTCGGCAGGGGCGGGGGCACGATGACTTCCTGCTTGCCTCCCTCATAGTGGTAAAAGCCGCGCCCGCTCTTGCGGCCGAGCAGGCCGGCCGACATGCGCTGGCCGGTGACGGGTGAGGGGCGGAATCGCGGCTCCTGGTAGAACTGCTCGTAAATGGATTCCATCACCGGGTGCGAGACATCAAGACCGGTAAGGTCGAGCAATTCGAACGGCCCCATGCGAAAGCCGGCCTGCTCGCGCAGGATGCGGTCGATATGATGGAATTCGGCGACGCCCTCGCCCAGCACGCGCAAGGCCTCGGTGCCGTAGCCGCGGCCGGCGTGGTTGACGATGAAGCCGGGCGTGTCTTTGGCGCGCACCGGCGCATGGCCCATGCGCTGGGCGAGTTTTGTCAGCGCCGGCGCGACCCACGCTTCGGTCAGTGCGCCCTCGATGACTTCGACGACCTTCATCAGCGGGACCGGATTGAAAAAATGGAATCCGCCGATACGACCCGGCCGCTTGCATGCGGCGGCGATGGCGGTGACCTGCAGTGACGAGGTGTTGCTGGCGATGAGGCAGTCCTCGGGAACGATAGCTTCCAAGCGCTGGAACAACTCGCGTTTGGCGGCGATATTCTCAACGATGGCTTCAATGACCACATCGCAGGCGGCGAAGGCCTCCAGCGCGGCGACTTCGACGCGTGCGATGGACTCCGCGTGTTGCGCGGCGGTGAGTTTGCCTTTTTCGGCAAGTTTGCCGAACATCGCATCGAGCGACTGGCGCGCCTCGGCGGCGGCACCCTCGCGATTGTCGTGCAAGAGCACGCGAATGCCCGCCTGGGCGGCGATCTGGGCGATGCCCCGACCCATGACGCCGGAGCCAACAATGCCAAGAGTGAGCGAGGAGCGGTCGAAGTCGATGGGCATGTATGGGTAGGGGCGGCCGGAAGATTGCAGACAGGGAAATGCGCGTGTGCAGCAGACCGTATTTTAGCCTTAAAATTCAGCGCAAAGCGTGTTTGCCGGCGCGTTTATCCGGCTTGAAAGGGTGCATTGACGCTGGCACGCATAAGAGGCAAGCTTGAAGCATGGGCAGATTGCAGTTGGGAGACTGCGGTCTTGTCAGGGTCGACCGTGATTTGGGCATCTTGAGGAGGAAGCCATGTACCGTAAAATTTTGATGGCCTATAACGGCTCGCAGGAAGGGCGCACTGCGCTTGTCGAGTGTGCCGATTTTGTTGCCATGACCAAGGCTGAAACACATTTGCTGGCAGTGGCCGGAATGCCCTCAAGCATGTTTCTTACCGAAGGATTTCTCCCCGAGGAGTTGCTCGATGAGGAAAAGAAACGCACCCAGCAGGTGCTCGATGAGGGTGTGGCGCAGATGCAGGCGAAAGGCCTTGCCGTCACCGGGCATCTTGCCGTGGGCGAGCCGGTTGAGGAAATATGCCGCATCGCGGCCGAGCTGCAATGCGATCTGATTGTTCTGGGTCACCGGCAAAAGACCTCGTTTGCCGCACGCTGGTGGAAGGGCTCTGTGGGCGCGTCCTTGCTAGACTACAGCCCATGCAGCGTGCTGATCGCGCGGCACCGCTAGTTTTCGCGCGCCTGGGGTCTGGGGTCTTGGGTCTTGGGTCTTGGGTCTTGGGTCTTGGGTCTTGGGTCTTGGGTCTTGGGTCTTGGGTCTTGGGTCT
>JANXRV010000012.1:0-9590 GCA_025356665.1 Pseudomonadota bacterium | reverse complement strand
GATGTCCCGACCCGTTCCCTGGAACGGGTTGTCGCGACAGGCATCAATCACCGCCAGCGCAAACTTCGCCTGCGTCTGGGATACACGATCCACCAGTTTAGTCAGATCCACCGCATCGTAGGCAAAATCCGATGCCGCCTTGGCCGAAAGATCCGTCGGAATAAGATAGTTCGCGCCGTTGATCTGGACGCCATGCCCCGAGTAATAAATCAGACCTATCGCGTTCGTGCTCAGCTTGCCGACGAACTCCTCCATCGCTCCGTTCATCGCGCGGCGGTTGGCATTCTCCCGGTAAACCACCTGGAAACCCCGTGCCTCCAGTTCGCGCCGGAACGCCTGCGCATCGGCCACGGCGTTATCGAGCTTCTTCGCGTATTGATAGTCGTTGTTGCCTATCACCAACGCAACACGGCGATCACCAGCCGCGTCCGCGCCAAACGACGCAACAGGCAACACCACAAGGATCAACGCAATAAAACAGAACGAAAAGCGGAGACGCATTATCCGACCTCAGTTTGAATGATGTATTGGAGTGGAGTGCGTGAGATCAATCACCTGACTCAACACAGACTCGAACCCACATGTCGCTCCGGACAAGGCGGCTGCGAAGATACCAAGCCCATGCGGATCAGTCGCTGGCACAACGGACTGTGGAAGAATCAACCGCTCGCGCACGGGCTCTCTTGAAAACCGTCAGTTTGCTGCCTTCTTTTCGAATCTGCGTCCCCTCCGACTTAGCAACACCATCCGCCTCAGAGGTCCACTCGCTGGGTATCGCGCCGCGCGCACAGCAGCCGGGAAATCCAAGCTTCGGGTACGCCGTCTGGTACTCCCCCAGGCTGGGCAGGCGCTTGCCGGCAAAAGCGCAATAGGCCTTGGCATTGAACCAGCTGACGCTCATGGCCGGCTCCGCCGCGTACTCTGCTTCCCGGTTGAATTGGTCGTAGGGCGGCTTCTCACACGCCCGTGCATCCACACACTTGCTGAAGTCTCTCCCATTCACCGGCAAGGCATCAATCGAGAATTGTTTCTGACCGTCACTCACGCGTAGCTGCTGCACAGTGCCAAGGTTGTTTTTTTTCTCACTCACTACAGGAACCACAGGAGCCGTTTTTATCGGCTCTGGCCTCACCGCGTCGGCAAGCTTGCGCTCCTGCTCGGCGCGCAGTCTGGCCAACTCTGCCGCAGCAGCCTGGGATTTAAGCCTCTCCGTTTCCGCCCTTGAGGCGGCGAGCTCGGCCTGCAACCGGGTCGCCTCTGCGGAGTTCGACACAGTCTGTACCGGAGCTGGTGTCGGCGGCGCGCCGGGCGTAAACACAAACGTCCCCACCGACTGATCGTAAATGGCCGGGGTCTGCACATGCCCCACGCTCTTCGCCTGCGCAATCACCGACATCTTGATCTGGTTCACCGCTTCCTGGACAGTCAGCCCGGGTATGCGCATCGCCTTGAGAAACTCGCGCGTGAACAAGCCATTCGGGTTGCGATCCGCATCGCTCAAGCGGTCCAGCGCCTTTTGGTTTGCCCCGGCCGAATACACCACCATCACCCCAGATGCATTGCCCGAAGGCGCCACCAGCCCACGGCTCCCACCGATGTCCCGACCCGTTCCCTGGAACGGGTTGTCGCGACAGGCGTCAATCACCGCCAACGCAAACTTCGCCTGCGTCTGGGATACACGGTCCACCAGTTTGGTCAGATCCACCGCATCGTAAGCAAAGTCCGATGCCGCCTTGGCCGAAAGATCCGTCGGAATAAGATAGTTCGCGCCGTTGATCTGGACGCCATGCCCCGAGTAATAAATCAGACCTATCGCGTCCGTGCTCAGCTTGCCGACGAACTCCTCCATCGCCCCGTTCATCGCACGACGGTTGGCATTCTCCCGGTACACCACCTGGAAACCCCGTGCCTCCAGTTCGCGCCGGAACGCCTGCGCATCGGCCACGGCGTTATCGAGCTTCTTCGCGTACTGATAGTCGTTGTTGCCTATCACCAAGGCAACACGGCGATCACCAACCGCGTCCGCGCCAAACGCGGACGCGATAAAAACGATCATCGCAACGCAGCCAAGCAGCCCGCGAAAGATCACTTAGCGTCCCCAAGGTTAATCACGCGCACCCGACGGTTGGCCCCGGCCTCAGGGTTGGCGCGATCGAGCAGCTGACTCTTACCAAAGCCGATCGACTCCACTCTTGCGGCGTCCACACCATAGGAGGCGATGAGTTCACGCCGAACCGCCTCGGCGCGCCGCTCCGACAGGCTCTGGTTATACGCATCGCCGCCTTTGGCATCGGTGTGCCCCTCGATTCTGAAGCGCTTGCCGGTAAGGCGGGGGTCCTTCAAGGCGCGCCCCAGATTCCCCACAAGCACGGCTCCCTCAGCCGTCAGCTTCGCCGAGTTGAACTCAAAGTTCACGTTCAAATCAACAGCGGGAGGCGCATCCGGCTTCGCATCAGTAATAGTGACCCCCCTTGAGTTGTCCGGCGGATTGGCAAAAAATGAACGGGTCTGCGCCTCAGACGGGGGCGCAGCCAGCTTTGAAGCGATATCCTGGGCACCAGGCATATCCGCGGCCTGAGCCAGGGCAAGCGGCAGCAGTGTCGCAATCATCGTAAGAGCAAATCGCATCATCAAAAAATCTCCTTTATTTAGTTGTTGTCAGCGGCAAAAAGACGGCAGCGACTTTTCCTTTGGCCTGTTGCTGGCCAAGAATGGCAAGTCGGAACTCCGTCAAATACTCCCGCTCTGTTTCGATCTGTGGTCGGTCCAGGGCCAATAGCGGAATTGCCGAGGCCACCACAAAAATGCTCTCGGCGCCGAAAGACGGCCCGGACACCACATACTCACCCTTGCCGCCCATCATCAGGCTTGTCCGCGGGGGCAGCGGTCTATTGCCCTGATCTGCGTAGCGCCGCAAATGAACAACCTGACCATCCGCCTGAAGATAAGACACATAAAGATACGCGGCATATTCGGGTGTGGTGACTTGAAAGCTCAAGGCTTCGCCTTCCCGCAGACGACTCTTGGCCGCATTGATCGTCAGCCCGACCTGCTCGTCAAGCGGTCTGGCAAGAGTCAGCAAGGCTTCACATTGGGGCCAGGGGCGGTGCTGCACATTGAATTTCCCGCTCGCGCCCGCCGCCGCAAGCACATCGCGCAGCTTGAGCGCATCGGCCTCCTCCCCGACAAAGCCGGACACCGAAAGCTGGCCTCCAACCACATTCGCACGCACGTCGGCGCAACGCATCTCTTTCGCCATCGCAGTGAGGCGGCGCTCGATGTCGCCTAAATTCGGGGCCGGCTTTGGCGGCTGGACTATCACGGGTACGGGTTTGGGCGGTTGCACAATCACAGGCGCTGGTTTGGGCAGCTCCACCACCACAGGAGCGGGGTTGGGCGGAACGGGCCTGGGCGGCTCGACCACTACGACTGGCACCGGACTGGGTGGCAGGGGCTTTGGCGGGTCAACGACCACCGGCGCCGGTTTGGGCGGCTCCGGAATGATCACCGGAACAGGCTTGGGTGGCTCCACCACCACGACCACAATCGGTTTGGGCGGACTTGGCAATGGCGCCGGTGGGGGCGCATTGGCGACACGCGCCGCATAAGCCTCGCGAACATCGGCCTGAAACGCACGATAGCTTACCCAGGCATAGCCGTTGTCGCCCCACGCGGTGCCCCATGAGTTGATTAACCTGAACGCGCGCCGAGAATCATCGTATCCCACCACCGCCATCGCATGCGCGTCTGGGGACTGGACGACATCATCGTAGTTGGCATCGCCTTTGAATTTCATAAAGCTTGGTGGCAACAGCATACCGATCACAACCGGGTTTCCGGAGGCAAGTTCCCCCTTCACGTCGTCCAGCTTGCCTTTGTCCAGCCGTTTCCAGTCGGAAATGCGGAAGTTTCCGGCAAGCCTGTCAACAGCGATGTCTGGTTGCGCCTCGCAGTCCCCTTGCGCATAGGGAAAACTTGCGAACGGCGGGGCTCCCCTCGTTTTCAGGAAATCCAATGCACGGCCAATCACCAAGCCCTCCTTGCATTGCGCTCCGCGACGGGCAAGCTGGTTATATACAAACGCCGGGCTGAGTGAGGCCGCCCTGACTGCGCTGCCACTCTGGCGATTGACGTAATAGCTGCGCATGTAATACGTGGTTGACCATGCGGTGCAGGAGCCCTGCTGCCCTTGATTGCCCACCGCGGGAAACCACTCCGAGAGATCGGCGGAGGGCGGCAAAAACGCCCGAAACCGCGGCACTGCGGGCAATGCTTCATATTCTTGGGGTGGCAAAAGGCTGAGTCCCGTGCCGTAAGACTGGGCTGCCGCTGGAGAAAACACCCCAAAAAAAAGTACAGCGAAAGCAGCGATACCACTCAAAAACGCGAATTTTTCATCACGTCTCGCCTTGCTGCTGAACATCCGAAAGGCATATTGCATTATTAGATCCCTGTGCATAACGATACAAATATTTGCTTGTCTGAATAGCGCTTACTAGCCCAAATAAAGGCGATTAAGGCCGGAAATTTTATTGAGCAGGGGCGTCAGCCACTTTCAGGCCTGATGCCCACGTTCTGATGATGATGTGCTATCGATGATGTGCTATTTACGCTTAAAAACTATCGACTCCACCAGCCTGTCACCCGCGCCGGTTTCTTTGAGCAGTATCTGCACATCGTACCCACGGACGGATTCTTGCAGAGTACGGTCGTTTTTTTTCTCCCCCAACATGCTCCACAGAGCCGGCAACAGGCCAAGAAGCGGGAAGGCGCCGGGCCGCAGATCGCCGGGCGGCGGCACAACCGTCAGGTCTCCACCGACGTTTTGCAAGGTATCCACCCAAGGCTTCAGCCTGTCGGGTAACTGGCTGGGTTTGACGTTATCAATGAACACGACTTGAACCGTATCGGGTTTTGCAGCGAGCGCTTGCCGCAACTGGGCATCAAAACTGGCCAGATCTATGAACTGCAGCGGTCCTTTCAGCTCGGTTATGGGCAAAGGACTCGCGCATCCCATTAGCATCAGGACGCAAAGTAAAACACCGCTACGCAAATTCATGGGATTAATCGCCTCGGGTAAAACAGGAGTCTTGACAGATTGCGGATTGGCCGCGCTTACTGAACCGTGAACGAAAGCAACTGCGTGCCCGTGCGCCCGGCGCTATCTTGAATCTCTAGCAATATCTTGTGCGAACCTGAAGGAAGATTGGCCTGCTCCACAACGAGGCCCTCCGGGGTCGGTTTGGCGAACTGCAGCAACCGACTTGTAATGTCCAGACGAAAAGCGCCATAAGAAGCTTTGAATGACTCCGGCCTGACCACGGCCGGTGATTCGGGGCGAAAGCGCAGCTGCACTTTTGCCGGTGACGTAACCACCCCCTTGATGTCGGGGGAAAGAATCTCGATGAGAGGCGCGTCAATGGCAGGGGCTGCCCGCGGAATCAACGGCGCGTCGTCACCGCCGACAATGCCACCAGTCTGCGCAGCGGAGAGGCGCATTTCGTCTGCTGTAACCAGTTGAACCTGCGCATAAACCGAAAACGGCAAACATAGCGCCGCCACAAAAAAGATTTGCCGCATTCTTGACACTCCCATCCCAATTGGTCCGACCCGGGCGCCCCTGCACCGCCTTTCGGCGCAAAGGGCAAATCTACGCATTAGCCTATGGCTCGCAGCCAAACAAGCACGAACAAAAACCGGGCGAGTGAAAAGCAGGCTTTTCGACGGGGCTTGATTTGATTGTAGTAGTGGTGCGCCCAGCAGGAGTCGAACCTGCGACCTTTGGTTTCGGAAACCAACACTCTATCCAACTGAGCTATGGGCGCGAGACCCGCAGTTTACGTCTTTTCCGGCTGTCGTGCCTGTTACATAGCGGCTGCAGCGTTTTCCAAGCTCTTGTTTAACGGCATGATTCGTTCTTTTACAGCGATCATCTTAAGGACAATTCCTTAAGGACAATTCCATTTTTGGGTCGGGCTTACCCAATTTGTCTGCGCTGTAGCGGCAAACCCAGATATTGCCCTGCTGGTCGATGGCAAGGCCGCAGGCACTAGCAGGCATTTTGTATTCGGTTATCTTGCCGGTTTTGCCATCCGGCGTACGCTCGAATCGGGCAATCTTGTTGCCAGACAACACCGAAACGTAAATGCTGCCATCGGGCGCCACGACCGGGTCGCGTGCAAAGCGCTGGGTTGGCACCGGCCACTCGGTTATTTTCCCCCGAAGGCTCTTGCGCACCCGGGGTAACCCCGTAATTGGAGCCGCCGGCCAGCGCTATCGCCGGCACGGCAAACCACAACACAACCATCAGCAAATGCGTCACGCGACGAACTTGGCCGCTCGACTAAACATCAAGCGGTACGGCGCGGCGTCTGCGTACGCGTCGGCTACCGTATCCGCCGCCCCGCGTGTCGCCGCCCACTAGAAATCGCCCTCCAGAATGAAACAAAGCGGATGGCCAGGCAGGGTATTACTTGCCGCCAGTGTACGCAGGTACGCCGCTTGGCGGAACAGACGTCGGACTGGATGAAGGCTCACCACGCGACAGCCCTTTTGAAGATTGCATGCTTTGCGGTTTCGCCGGCGCGGCATTCACGCCAACCCCCGGCCTTGCGCCCGATGTCGACTGGGCTTTCAACACAGGGGCGGACCCTTTTGACGCTGTCGCAGTGCTCGGGGCGGTCACAAACATGGGCTTGGACGGGGTCGGCGGCTTGATCGGCACAGGCTTGGGCGCCGGCACCTTGGCTGGCGTAGCAGCACTGACGGAAAACGCGATAGAACTCGCGAGGACAAAGGCGGCAAACGGTGCAATTACGCGCGATTTCACGGGGTGACTCCTTTTTGCAGGTCAAACTGCCACAGTCCGGTGGACTGATAAACAGAAATCAGCGATTTTGCCGATAGCGCAAGCGCTTCAACATACGCCAAATACAATTCGTTGGCAGTCCGGACGTAGTACACGATATCGGGGAATCCAGTCGCGTTCCCGGCGAATTTCTGCAGCGTATCCTGCATCAGGATATCCGCGTCCTTGGTGCCGCCGCCGTACGCCGCGATTTGTTTGTGGGACAACCGGTATTTGATCAGCGCCTGTTGCGTTTCGATCAGCGTCTTGCTCCGCAACTCCTTCAGGCGTAATTCGGCTTGCGTGGCCGCGGCAGCAGGGCCGCGCAAATCGCCGTCTTGGGAAAGCGAAAAGGGAATCGGAATGCTCACCGACGCAATCAAGCCATTCGACATCGGGTAAGACCCAGGGGAGTAGGTTCCGCCAGCGTCCGGAATACTCCAAATCGGCTGGGTATGGGTGACGCCAAGGGTGATTCCAACGTCAAGTTTGCGGTTTGCCCTGGCCAGTTCGGACTTCGCTCGCGCCGATTGCAAGGCCGTATCGGCCGCCGCCAAATCGGGGCGGCTCGCCAAAGCGTTTTCCTGAAGAGTCGCTTCAGTGAACTGGATTTCCGGAATTTCCAGGGTTCCCTTCGCAAAAACTCCCGGCGTGTTCAATTTCGATTCGCCAAGATAGAAATTCAGGTTCTTGTCGGCAATGACGACATCGGACTCAGCCTGGTAAAAGTCTCCGCGCAGCCGAGCCAGTTCCAAGCGTAATTGAGCGCGCTCCTCAACGGGCATGGGCGTCTTTTTTGCAGCACCGGTGGTTTGCCGCTCCAGATTCTCGAACAAGTCGAGCGCATATTTCCGGCGTACCAATATTTCGTGCGAACGCAAGGATTCGATGAACGCGTTGGCCGCATCAAGCCTGAGGGTCTTCATGTACTCGGTCAACTGCGCCTCTGCCACGGCCTTGTCCGCCTGCGCAACCGATACGCGGGCTTTGCGCTTGTCAGAATCTTCAAGCACAAAATTCACCGAAGCGACAGTGGACTTCGGTAGATTCATCCGGCTAAGCTCGAAAGCGCTGTAGCCGACCGTGAAGCTGGGATCGGGCGTGAGCCCGGCGACGGCAATCGCGGCGTCGGCAACGGCGACGTTGAATTTTTGCGCAGCCAGTCCGATGTTTCCCTCAATCACGGCTTGAGCGAATTCGCCAAACGCGAGCCCCCGCCCGGGGGGCGTGGATTGCGCGTGCAAAGGCAGACTCCCAGCAGCGATCGCCCAAACCAGGCCAAGCAGCGTGTTACGCATTAATCGACTCTCAAGCATTTTTCGCAATTCCTCTTCCGAATACCGACGCGCCGGGCGCGCAGATTGAACAAAAAAACCGGCGCTATTGCGTCGCGCGGCGATGCCACAACAACCTTCAGCAGCTCTGGAATGAATTATTTGTTCGTCGCCTAAATTGTGCCGGAGGATCAGGATCGCAGGCCGGCGCGCCAGCCCCGCGTACAAAGACTGGCGCGTCCTGCGCGAGTCTAACCTACGACTTTGCTTTCGAAAACCAACACTCTGTCCCACTGGGCTTTGTGCGGCTTTGGGCGCCGAAGCCGCAATCTACGTCTTATCGGGCCTTCGTGCCCGTTACATAGCGGCTGCAGCGTTTTCCAAGCTCTTGTTTAACGGTATAATTCGCCCTTTTTCAGCGGCCTTGAAGGACTATTCCATGAGTGAAGACAAGCACGTGCACGAATCTCCGATCAAGACACCAGGCCAGCTGATCACGGTAGTCGCGCTGTCATTCCTCGTGCCTATTACCCTGATCGTCATCCTCACCCAGTTGGTCACCACCGGGCCGAAAGCCGATCCTTCCGCGCTCAATGCCGACGCCATCGCGGAACGCCTTAAACCCTCGGCCAGCGTGACGCTGATTGATGCGAGTGCGCCCAAGATATTGCGCGGCGGCGAAGAGGTGGCAAAAGCCGCCTGTGTCGCATGCCATGAGACCGGCGCCGCCGGCGCGCCCAAGATCGGCGACAAAGCAGCCTGGGGCCCGCGCCTGGCGCAAGGCCTCGACGGCCTGACCAAGTCGGCCATCAAGGGTAAAAATGCCATGCCCGCGCGCGGCGGTAATCCGGACATCGCCGACATCGAAATCGCCCGCGCCATTGCCTGGATGACCAACCAGTCTGGCTCCTCCTTTAAAGAGCCGGTTGCGCCTGCCGCCGACGCCAAGGCCGCCGCAAAAAAATAGCACGCATCACGCCCAACCCCAAACGGGGCAGCCAGTCTGCCCCGTTTGCTTTTGCAGGCCGCGTGCCGCAGCTCCAATGCCGCATGCACATTGTGCCGCGCAGTAAGCCTGTCGTATCCGCCCCTTGTTTGCATGCCCCGTTGCGCCAGTTGTTCCATAGTCGTCATTGACATTGAAAAACGAACTATGCGATCCTGAACTGACGCACTGGTTATCAGGCTAAAAAGCCCGGGGCTGGTGATACAGGACGCGGCCCCGCTGCGCCCGGCCAACAAGGAGGAGCACATGCAACGCAGATCGCTTTTGCGGCTCAGCGCCGCACTCGTCGCCACATTTGCCACGTTTGCCACATTTGCTCTGAGCAGCGCCCAGGCCGCCTGGCCGGAGCGCCCCGTCACCCTGATCGTGCCCTGGGGCGCGGGCGGCGGCACCGACGCCACGGCACGCATCATCGGCAGCCTGCTCGAGCGCGAACTCAAGCAACCGGTCAACGTGGTCAATC
>JANXRV010000131.1:0-23419 GCA_025356665.1 Pseudomonadota bacterium | reverse complement strand
AATGCAAAAAATGGGCGGCACCGCAGCCTTCATCGACGCCGAGAACGCGCTCGATGCGCAGTACGCCGGCAAGCTCGGCGTCAAGGTCGACGACCTGCTGATCTCGCAGCCCGATAACGGCGAGCAGGCCCTGGAAATCGCCGACATGCTGGTGCGCTCCGGTTCCATCGACGTCATCGTCATCGACTCGGTCGCGGCGCTCACGCCCAAGGCCGAGATCGAGGGCGAGATGGGCGAGCCGCAAATGGGCTTGCAAGCCAGGCTGATGAGCCAGGCCTTGCGCAAGCTCACCGCCAACATCAAGCGCACCAACACGCTGGTGATTTTTATCAACCAGATCCGCATGAAAATCGGTGTCATGTTCGGCAGCCCCGAAACCACCACCGGTGGCAACGCGCTCAAGTTCTACGCCTCGGTGCGCCTCGATATCCGCCGCATCGGCGCGATCAAGAAAAACGACGAGGTGGTCGGTTCCGAGACGCGCGTCAAGGTGGTGAAGAACAAGGTGGCCTCGCCCTTTCGCGAAGCGATCTTTGACATCCTCTACGGCAAGGGCATTTCGCGCGAAGGCGAAATTCTCGAACTGGGCGTGTTGCACGGCATCGTCGAGAAATCGGGCGCCTGGTACAACTACAAGAAGGACCGCATCGGCCAGGGCAAGGACAACTCGCGCGACTTTTTGATCGAACACCCGGAAATGGCGCAGGAAATCGAGGCGCTGATCCGCGCGAAGGTCGGCGTCAACAACCCGGCTGCCTTGGCGGCGGCAGAGGCTGCAGCGGCTTAGGGGCCAAAGCGCGGTGCGGGGACACGTGAATAAATCCTGTCATTCCGGGTCCGCGAAGCGGAATCCGGAACCCGAACCCCGAACCCATGGGCTCGACCTTTGTTGCAGCCCATGGATTCCCGCTGGTGCGGGAATGACGGGATTTTTGTTCCCGTAGTCGCCTGAACCGTCTTAGCCGTCTTAATTGTCTTACTCGCCTTAATCGTCCGTGCAACAACCCTCACTGCGCGTCCGCGCGATGCAATTGCTTGTGCGCAGGGAGCATTCCCGGCAGGAGTTGGCGCAAAAACTCGCCAAGCACGCCGAAACGGCCGAAGAAATCGAGATTGTTCTCGATGAGCTCGCCAAACGCGGCATGTTGTCCGATGCGCGCTTTGCCGAGATGCGCACCCACATCCTTTCCAAAAAGTTCGGTGCTTCGCGCATTGCGCAGGACCTGCGCGCGCGCGGCGTCAGCGACGAGCTTGCCGACAAGGCGGTCGACTCTACGCGTTCCAGTGAAATCGAGCGCGCGCGCACAGCCTGGACCAAGCGCTTTCGCGCGCCGCCCGCCAACGCACTTGAGAAGGCCAAGCAGATGCGCTTTTTGCAGGGGCGCGGGTTTTCGTTTGACACCATACGCGCGGTGGTGCCGGCCAAATTCAGCGCGGCCGGGGACGGTGATGACGATGCGGGGGCGGGCGAATAATGGTCTTGCTTAACCCCTTTTTTAGCAACAAAAAACCCAGATTGCCGCGTTAGCCGCGAAGCACCGCTTGCCGTCCCTGGCTGCAGATCAGGTGGTTGCGCAAGCGGGCTGCCTGACGCGCTACGGCAGCAGCTTCGTCTACAGCTTTCAGCGCGCGGCAGTCTATGTCGATAAGATTTTCAGCGGTGTGAAGCCGGGAGACCTGCCGGCCGAGCAGCCTACGAAATTCGATCTGGTCATCAATTCCACACATCGTGTTCCCGCCGCCTTCCGGGGTCAGGCAAGACCTCGCAAGCCTTATTGATGAACTTGACGCGACGCTTGGCCAGGGAACGATTTGGGAATTTATCCGGATGAAAGTGTTGTACCAAAATGCGATAGGCGGCCCGTATAACGGTGTTCGGTGCCTTATGCGCCACCTGCAGATTATCGTAATGGCTGACCGGTTTTCGGTTGGGCATTGCAACTACCTTGTCACGCTCGCAGGCACGAGCACTGACGCTTCAGCCCTGCGCGACACAAATTGATCCACAGCTTTGCAGTGGGTCAAGCTGCGCACCGCAACAGGTGTTCGGCGACCGGAAGGGCCTCGCGTCGAAACCACAAACCGAATTCATATTCCGATCCGAACTTGTAATCGCGCCCCTCAAACTCTGCACGGAACGGCTTGTCTGTGGCCATGCGAGCCTGGGGTTGCCCGCACGGCTCATAGGAGACGCTGCCGCCAAGTTCCTTGAGCAGTTGCACGCACACACTGATATCAACAGTGCGCACCCTCGCCCTCAGCCTGACAACCAGCGTGGATATCCTGTCCATGTCCGCAGCCAGATGCCGCAAGTCAAAATCTTGCGCAATCTTGCCGATAATCCGGTTAGGGTCGCTGTTTAACCCTACTATGCGCATCATATTATTGAGCGCCAATGCCTCCTCGCGGCAGCCCTGCAACACGAGTCTCCTCGCGAACGCCATGGTTTTGGGGTGATCACCAAAATAGGTGCGGAGAAAATCGTTTTCGAGCAAGGCGGCGATTGAGTGGCGCCCCTCGAATTGTTTCGCTTCAAGCAGATAGGCTCGATAGGTATTCGACAGCTTCCACGAGAACCGCGCCAGCCTCTGCTCGATCTCTGCCAAGTCCGGGTAGACATTGACCGCAATGCGCCAGTCCTTCGCCAGTGGATCGTCCCCCGCCGGCGCCTGCTCCTCCATGCCGCAAAGATTACTGTTGCATGCGGTGCTTTTGTCATGGCGCAACTGATCGTAGCGCATGCGCGCATCCGCGTCGGACAGTACGGCATAGGCTTGATTCAATTCCGCCATATAGGCATTGTCTTTTTTCGTTGCGCTAGCGGAGCGGTCCGGATGATAGCGCTGCGCCAAAGCACGGTAAGCGGCCTTGATGACTATATCCTCCGCCTCCGGCAAGACGCCGAGGATGGCGTAGTAATCGCTATCGGTATTCATCCGCATACGCCCGCGTAATCGCCCGAGGAGGACCGCCCCGCAATCAGGCGGCCGACGACAGCCATTCCTTGCCGTTGACGAAAACACTCATCGAAGCACCGTTAATTCTGAGTGCCACATGCGGCCCCCCGTTGGCCCCGCTGCCGGTCGAGCCATAAGCGGTGGCGACCCGTTCGCTGCCGGCGCTATGGCCTGCACGGTGGATCGGCGTTAGCTCGGATGACGGTGTTGGTGCCGATGCTTCAAAACGCCCGGCATACGCGGCTGCAACCGCGTTCATTTGTGCGATTTGGCGAGTGTCCTGCTGTGCTCTGTTGAGCGCATCCCCCTGCTGTGCGGCGGCAAGGTGATTGCTCAGTGTGGCGACATCCTGAAGGCGACTCACCAGGGCCGGCTGACTGCTGATCACAGCCGCGACATTTTTGGCGGCCGGCCCTTCGCCTTGCACGCGGAAGTGCCCGCTGTCGGCATCAATCTCAATGCCGATACCTGTGCTGGTATCGATGGTGGCCTGTCGCAAAGAGCGGTTCAAGTCCACCGCGAGGGTGGTGGATAAGTTACGCAGATGCTCTGGCGTTGTCGGTCCCAATGCCGACAGGCGTGACATCTGCAGGCCATGCACCGATAGCTTGACGGTATCTTTTTGCCTCGCCGAGCCGGCTGAGGCGCCATAGTGGTCGGAACCATCTGCGCGTGGCAGTCGGGCTGCGGTTTGTGACGCAAAAGACGGTTGGATTGAACTAAGACTCATACCGCAGCGTCGCCCAGGCAACATCCTTCGAAAGGATCAATAAACACCATCACGCGATGGACCTTCACGCTACTGCGATTATGGGAAAGAGCAGCCTGCGTCAAACCGGCAAATAGCGGTCAAATTCCAGCGGTAATAAAGAGGTGGCCCCGGAATTTGGATAAGAGGAATTTCGGCTGCAATGATGCACAACGGGTAGCGGTGCGTTGCTACTTACGTTGATAAGATTCGTAAAGGCGGGGCACCCGCCGACCCGCACGTCGTGCAGCCGACAAGGTTTAAATTGATGATTAATCGTAAGACTGCCAAAACGCCCGGCATCAAGGCCATGCAAACACGCCTCGTGTTGGCGGATACGGTGATCGAATGAGTGCGCGACGGGCCGCTTTTTCAGAAATTTCGAGCCGCGACCATCGGGCTCTTCCCGGCCAATTCCAGACGGTCACCGTTACATTTGAATTTTCGATTGATCGACCCGCGGCAAGGCCGAGAACGCGCGCTGGGTGCCGGTGATCAAGGCAACGGGCGCGCAGGTCGACTGAGCGGGTTCATCGGGCATGGGCTGATCGGGCACATAGGCTGAAAAGGCCCGCCCCGTGCAATGGGATGGTTTCCAGTCGCTTGCCTGCGTCACGGCAGTCCTTTTTTTCGCCGATGCGTACGGGTTTGGCCCCACACCTCTGGCCGGCACCGCGTGTTATTTCGCCGCGCCGTTGCCTTCGGAGATTTTTGCCGCACGAACCAGTTCACGGTAGCGCAGGTTGTCCGCGCGGATCGACTCGCCAAAGGCTTCGGCTGTGCCGCCGGCGACATCCATGCCCTGGGCGGCCATTTGCGCACGCACCTCGGGACGGGCAAGGGCGGCATTGATCGCGCGGTTGAGCGCATCGATCATCGGTTTGGGTGTGCCCGAAGGCGCGAGAATGCCCTGCCAGGTGTCCATTTGCACGTCCGTGACGCCGGCCTCGGCGAAAGTGGGCACCTCCGGTCGCAAGGCCGCGCGCCGGCTGCCGACGGTGGCCAGAACCCGCAGCCGTCCGTCCTTGAGCTGTCCGCTCACCGCCGGCAGTCCGGTGATCACCAGTTGAATGCGCCCGCCAAGCAGGTCAGGCACACCCTGCGCCATGCCTTTGTAGGGAATATGCACGAGGTCGAGTTTTTCGCGCTGCAGCAGCATCAACATCGCCAGGTTATGCGGTGAGCCGTTGCCGGCCGAGCCGTAGGTGTATTTGCCCGGACTGGTGCGCAGGGCGGCTACCACCTCGGCCAGTGAGCCGGCGGGCAGCGCGTCGGGGTTGGTGACAAGAAAAAACGGCAGGTTGTTGGTGCGCACCACCGGCGCAAAGTCGCGCACGAAGTCAAATGGCTGCGGTTGGCCCAGTGCCGCAGCGATCACAAATTGGTCGGGCGCAACCAGCAGGGTGCGTCCGTCGCGTGGCGCATTGAGCACGGCCATTGCGCCAATCGCGCCATCCGCCCCGGGCTTGTTCTCGACCACGACATTGCCGAAGGTTTCTTTGAGGTGGGGCGCGAGTATGCGCGCGAGCACGTCATTGGCGGCACCGGCGGTAAAGGGCACCACCAGGGTGAGCGGACGGCGCGATGCCTCCGACTGGGCCTGCGCGGACGCGGACGCGAGCGCCGCCAGCACGCAGGTGAAGATCGTGGCCGGCAAGCTGTGAAAAATTTTCATGTTTTTTTTACTCGTTTGGATTGCAGTGGGAGGGGGAAGGCCAGAATGAGAAGAAAGCCTAGACCCCGGATCCGATGACATGGCCGATAAGGCAACAGCTTAGACACAGCTTACACACTGTAGCGCCAGGTCAGTAGTGTTCCACCGTGCCGCGCATTGCGCGAAGCGGCGATTCGGGCGAAAATCCCGTTCTGTCAAACACTTGAGCCAATTCAGCCGATCGCCGATGCTGGTCCGGCCGCACACCGCCATGAACTCCGCCGAAATCCGCGACAAATTCCTGAAGTACTTCGAATCCAAGGGCCACAGCATTGTCGCCTCAAGCTCACTCGTTCCGGGCAACGATCCGACGTTGCTGTTCGTCAACTCGGGCATGGTGCAATTCAAGGACGTGTTCGTCGGCAAGGAATCGCGTCCCTATTCCCGCGCCACCAGCTCGCAGCGCAGCGTGCGCGCCGGCGGCAAGCACAACGACCTGGAGAACGTCGGCTATACCGCGCGCCATCACACGTTTTTCGAAATGCTCGGTAATTTTTCTTTTGGCGATTACTTCAAGCAAGACGCCATCAAGTACGCCTGGGAGCTGCTCACCGGTGTCTACGGCCTGCCCAAGGACAAGCTCTGGGTCACCGTGTACCAGGAGGATGACGAGGCCTACGATATCTGGGCCAAGGAAGTGGGCGTGCCGGCCGAGCGCATCGTGCGCATTGGTGACAACAAGGGCGCGAAGTACGCATCGGACAACTTCTGGCAAATGGCCGACACCGGGCCCTGCGGCCCCTGCACGGAAATCTTTTTTGACCACGGTCCGGATGTCGCCGGCGGCCCCCCCGGCTCGCCCGATGCCGAGGGCGATCGTTACATCGAAATCTGGAATTTGGTGTTCATGCAGTTTGACCGCCAGGCCAACGGCGACATGCCGCGCCTCCCGAAGCCCTGCGTCGACACCGGCATGGGGCTGGAGCGCATCGCCGCAGTATTGCAGCACGTGCATTCGAACTATGAAATCGACTTGTTCCAGCACCTGATCAAGGCCGCTGCGCGCGAGACGCAGATCAAAGACCTTGCCAACAACTCGCTCAAAGTCATCGCCGACCATATTCGTGCCTGTTCCTTCCTGATTGTCGACGGCGTGATTCCCGGCAGCGAGGGCCGCGGCTACGTGTTGCGTCGCATCGTGCGCCGTGCCATACGCCACGGCTACAAACTGGGGCAGAAGACGCCGTTTTTCCACAAGCTGGTGGCCGACCTCAGCGCCGAGATGGGCAACGCCTATCCGGAATTGCGCAGCAACGTCGCGCGCGTGACCGAGGTGCTGCGCCTGGAGGAAGAGCGCTTTTACGAGACCATCGCCCACGGTATGGAAATTCTCGACACCTCGCTGGCGGTGCTGGCCAAGTCGGGCAGCAAGACCTTTGACGGCGATACGGCTTTCAAGCTGCACGACACCTACGGATTTCCGCTCGACCTGACCGCCGATGTCTGTCGCGAGCGCGGTATTACCGTTGATGAGGCGGCCTTTGACAAGGCCATGGCGCACCAGCGCGAACAGGCGCGTGCCGCGGGCAAGTTCAAGATGGCGGCGGGGCTCGAGTACAGCGGCGCGAAAACGCAATTTCGCGGCTACGACGAACTGGCGCTAGAGGGCGGTTACATCACCGGACTGTATGTCGATGGTGTCGCGGTGAAAGAAGCCAAGGCCGGGCCGGATGTCGTGGTGGTTCTCGACAAGACGCCGTTTTATGCGGAGTCGGGCGGACAGGTTGGCGACCAGGGTGTCATCAGCGCCGGGGGCGCGCGCTTTGTTGTTGCCGACACGCAAAAAATCATGGCGGATGTTTTCGGCCACCACGGGCAAATCGAGACCGGCGTGCTCAGGGTCGGGGACGCGGTTTCGGCTGCGGTCGACAGCGCGCAGCGCGCGCGCACCGTGCGCAACCACTCGGCCACCCACCTGATGCACAAGGCCTTGCGCCAGGTGCTGGGCGATCATGTGCAGCAAAAGGGTTCGCTCGTGGATGCCGACAAGACGCGTTTTGACTTTGCCCACAACGCGCCGATGAACGATGAGCAGATGCGCAGGGTCGAGGCCATCGTCAATGCCGAAATCACCGCCAACGCGGCAACGCGGGCGCAGGTGATGCCGATAGCGCAGGCGCAAAAATCCGGTGCCATGATGCTGTTCGGTGAAAAATACGGCGACGAAGTGCGCGTGCTCGATATCGGCAGCTCGCGCGAATTTTGCGGCGGCACCCACGTCACGCGCACCGGCGACATCGGTTTTTTCAAGATCGTTGCCGAGGGCGGCGTGGCCGCCGGGGTGCGGCGCGTCGAGGCGGTGACCGGCGGCAATGCGCTCGCTTATGTGCAACAACTCAACGCCAGCCTCAACGAAGCGGCCGATGCCCTGAAGGTGCAACCGCAGGAACTGACCGGGCGCATCGTGCAGATGCAGGACCAGGTCAAATCGCTGGAAAAGGAACTGGCCAAACTCAAATCAAAAGTCGCCTCCAGTCAGGGCGACGATCTTGCCGGGCAGGTGGTGGACGTCAAGGGCGTCAAGCTGCTGGTGGCCGCGCTCGAGGGCGCCGATGGCAAGACCTTGCGTGAAACCATGGATAAGCTCAAGGACAAACTCAAGTCGGCGGTCATCCTGCTTGGCGCCGCCGAGGGCGCCAAGGTCAGCCTGATCGCCGGTGTCACGGCCGACCTCACCGGCAAAATCAAGGCCGGCGAGTTGGTCAACTTTGTCGCGCAACAAGTGGGCGGCAAGGGCGGCGGGCGTCCGGACATGGCGCAGGCGGGCGGCACCGAACCGGCTAAATTGGCGGCGGCCCTCGCTTCGGTGCAGGCCTGGGTGGGTGAGCGCGCCTGAGCGTGACTCTGACCCTGACCTGACCCTGAACCTGAGACGCGCGATTCCATGAGTCCTCCCGGCAAGCCGCTTCGCAATAACGCCTTTCATTCCACCTACATCGCCGAGCGCGCCGGGCGGGCCAGCATCAGCCCGCAGGGCGAATTCGAGGCCGGCAGCTTTGCCTCGTTCACGCTGGTCTATACCGCGGGCTATTTCGGCGTGGACGACACCGGCAGCCTTAAAATCGTCCACCGCTTTGCCTCGGACATGGGCAAGCCGCAATTCACCGATCCCAAGGGCTGGAATTACGTCACTGCCGAGGCCTCCAACGACGCGGTGCTGGAAATGCGTTACGACCAGAAGGGCAATGTGCGCCCCTGGGACAAGACCATCATGATCCGCGTGCAACGCGGCTTCCTGCGCGAGGGCGAAACCATCACGGTGCGCCTTGGCGACACGCGCGGCGGATCGCCGGGCATGCGCATGCAGACCTTTTGCGAACCGACCTTCGAGTTCAAGGTGCTGGCCGATCCGTTTGCCACCTACAACTACGTGGAGTTGCCGGAGCAGCCGGAAATTGCGGTCGTGGCCGGGCCGCCGGTGGGGTGGAAGGCCATCCTGCCGACCGCGCGCCGCGCCGGTGAATCGTTCACGCTTGGGTTCAAGGGCGAGGACAAGTGGGGCAATGTCAGCCGCCTGGTGGCGGGCAGTTACACCCTGCGCCCTTGCGTTCCGGTCAGCGGACTGCCGCTTACTTTCACCATCAAGCCGGGCGAGGGCGCGGTCCGTTTCGCCGACCTGATCGTCAGCGCGCCCGGAGAGCTCGTCATCGAGGTTCTCGATGCGAGGGGCGCGGTGTTGTGCATCTCTAACCCCTTGCGTATTGTCGCTGTCGCTGTCGCCGATACCGCGCTGCTGCCTTATTGGGCCGACCTGCACGGGCAGTCGGAGGAAACCATTGGCACCAACTCGGCGCGCGAGCTCATTGAGTTTGCGCGCGACAGCGCCTTCCTGGACGCCATGAGTCACCAGGGCAATGACTTCCAGATCACCACGCCCTTCTGGCAGAAACTCAACCGCCTCACGGCGGAGTACAACCGCAATGGCGAGTTCATCATTTTTCCCGGTTACGAATGGTCGGGCAACACCGGGCTTGGCGGTGACCGCAACGTGCTGTTCCTCAATGAGGGGCGGCAGATTCACCGCTCCCACCACGGCCTGGTGGAGGATTTGTCCGACGTGGCGACGGATGCCAACAGTGCCGACGATTTGTTCCGCGCACTGGCCGACGAAGACTGCATTGTGTTCGCGCATATCGGCGGGCGCTACGCCGACATCAAGATGAGCCACGACGCGCGCATCGAACGCGCGGTCGAGGTGCACTCGGACTGGGGCACTTTCGAGTGGTTGCTCGCGGACGCGTTCGAGCAGGGTTACCGCGTCGGCATCCTCGCCAACTCCGACGGCCACAAGGGGCGCCACGGCGCGAGTCACCCGGGGGCGTCGCTGTTTGGCGCCTACGGCGGCCTGTCCTGCCTGCTGGCCTCGGAATTCTCGCGCCAGGGCCTCGCCGATGCGCTGCGCCGCCGCCATCACTACGCCACCACCGGCAGCCGCGTGTTCATCGACGTGCGCGCGCACTTTGCGCAGGACGCGCAGCGCTTTGACAGCGACCCGCAGACCGGACCGGCGAAATCGCAGGCGGTGCGTGAAGTCATGATGGGCGACATTGTCAAATGCCAGGGTGCGGACGTGGAATTCTCATTCGACGTGGCCGCCAGCGTGCCGATCGAGCGCATCGAAATACGCAACCGCATGCAGGTGCTCGAAACGGTACGGCCCTATGCCAGGGCCGACCTGGGGCGGCGCATCCGCATTATCTGGGAGGGCTCGGAATACCGCGGCCGCGGCCGCCAGTCGGTGTGGGACGGCGGCGCCACGCTGGCGGGCAATACCTTCGAGCGCGCGACGCCGATCAATCTGTGGAACATCGACAAGAAGCTGGAGCAGGTCGCGCCGGACCGGTTGCGCTGGCAAGCCATCACCACCGGCGGCTTCGGCGGTGCCGATGTGCTGCTGGCCGATGCAGTCGCGGGCACGCTCTCAATAGACACCGGGCTGGTGAAGGCATCGGTGCCGGTCGCCGACATCGGGATTGAAGATTGCTTGTTGGAATCGGGTGGAGGCATACGCCGGCGCATGCGCGTGTTTCGCCTGCCCGAGCACAACAAGGGCACGCGCATGACCGGGCGGCGCACGATTGCGCTCGAGCCCGGGTGCGACAATGCGCTTTACGTCTGTGTCACCTTCGAGGACGGCCATCTCGCCTGGTCCAGTCCGATCTATTTCATTGCCTGATCGATTGCGGAGGTTTCATGTTGACGTCCCGGTATCGCCCCTTGCGTGCACTGCTCCTGCTGCTGAGCCTTGTTGTCGGTAGCGCGGCGGCGCAAATTACTTCGACAGGCTCAGGACAGGCCTATCCGACCAAGGCCATCACGCTGATTGTGCCGCTTGCCGTGGGCAGCACCGCCGACATCATTTCGCGCCTGGTCGGCGCGGAATTGAGTAAGGGCCTCGGCCAGCCGGTGATCATCGACAACCGTGCCGGGGCGGGCGGCACCATCGCCATGACCCAGGTGGCCAAGGCCAATCCCGACGGCTACACCATCGCTTTTGCCTCCAATGGCACGCATGCCATTAACGTCGGCCTTTACCCCAAGCTCGGGTATGACCCGGTGAAGGATTTCACCCCCATCACGCTGGCCGGTGAAGTGTCGAACATCATGATCGTCAATCCGAACAATCCGGCCAAGACGCCGCTCGACGTGGTGGCGCAGGCCAAGGCGAGGCCGGGTGAGCTGACTTTCTCGTCGGGGGGTAACGGTACCTCGCACCACCTCTCGGGCGTGTTGTTCACCTCGATGACCGACATCAAGACCACGCATATCCCCTACAAGGGCGCGCCACAGGGTATTACCGCGGTAATGTCGGGCGAGGTGAGCATGGGTTTTTTCAACACCCCCACGGTGATCGGCCAGGTGCGGGACGGACGCCTCAAGGCGCTCGCGGTGACGAGCAAGACACGCTCGCCGACGTTTCCGAATGTACCGACACTGGACGAGTCTGGCATCAAGGGTTACGAAGTGACGGCGTGGTTCGGTTTTGTCGCACCGCCCAACCTGCCGGCGCCGATACTTGACCGGCTGTACACCGAACTGGTGAAAATTTTCAAGGATCCGGCGGTGCGTGAGAGACTCGGTGCACAGGGATTTGAATTGCTGCCGCAGATTCCACCGGCGGAATTTGCCAAACTCATCCAAGCAGAGGTGAAAAAATGGGTACCCATCGTGAAGGCTTCGGGCGCTACGGTCGATTGAGCATGCGCCATTGGTTTGCGGCAACATGTGCCGCATTGCTTGTATCGGCGGTTCATGCCGATGAAATTCGCGTGCTCTCGGGCGGCGCCGCGAAGGCGCTGGTCGAACCGCTGGCCGCTTCCTTCTCATCAGGCGGGCACCAGGCCAGTGTCGAGTTCCAGCCCATGGGCCCGCTCACCGCGCGCCTGGCCAAGGGCGAGGCGATTGACATGGTCATCATCACCAGCGACGTGCTCGAGCGTCTGGAGGCAGAGGGCAAGCTGCCCAAGGGCATAGGCCGGCCGATCGCACGCGTCGGTGTGGGCGTGGCGGTGAATGAAAACGCGCCCTCGCCGGATATTTCCACCGCCGATGCCTTCAAGCGTACAGTGCTTGGCGCCAAGTCTGTGGTCTACATCGACCCGAAAATCGGCACCAGCGGCAAGCATGTGGCCGAGGTGTTTGACAGGCTTGGCATCAGCGAGGCGGTCAAGGCCAAGTCAACGCTGGGCACCGGCGGCTATGTCGTCGAGCCGGTCGGTCGCGGTGTCATTGAACTGGGCATACACCAGATCAGTGAAATCATGCCGGTGAAGGGCGTTCGCCTGGTTGGCCCCTTGCCCGAAGAGTTGCAAAAGTACACCGTCTATGTGGCGGTGCCGGTGCCGGGCACGCCGCGCGCCGCGGCGGTCGATGCCTTCATCGCCCACCTGACCGGGCCCGCCGCCAAGGCGCGTCTGGCTGCCGCCGGTTACACGGCGGCACCTTAGCCCCCGGGGATATCGGCTGGAAACCCTTATCTGGCGCGGGTTTCCAGCCTTTTTCCTAAAACCCGATGCGCTGTTTTTTTGCCGTGGAGCGTGCGTCGACCACGTCCGCTTCGCGCACTTCGTCGCGGCCGGCCAGCTTGGCGTTGCCGAAGGCGTTGAGGATGACGCGGCGCATTTCGCGCGGGCCGAGTTCAGCCAGCCTGTCGAGCACGCCCGCTTCCAATGTTTCAGGAAAGCGCAGTCCCCATTGGTGCGAGCCGCGGATCTCCGTGTAGATGGACTGCGCGATGCGCACGGCGCCGTCGTGGTCGGGCGGGGCGATTTCGTAGACGTTCATGCGGTTGAGGATGGGCTCGGGTATGCGCGAGGCGTCGTTGGCCGTGGCGATCCAGAGCATGCTCGATGCGTCGACGGGAATCTCCACAAACTCGTCGACGAAGTGGCTGGCGGTATCGTGCTCGAGGAGCGAGTAGAGCGGGCCGAGCGCGTCGAACTGGCTGTCGCCGCCGGCCTTGTCGATCTCGTCGATCATCATTACCGGGTTGGCGTAGGTGCCGTTGAGGAAGGACTCGAACACCTTGCCCGGTTTGGCGTTTTTCCACTGCGACGAGGAGCCCGACAGGATCCAGCCGGCGGTCATCGAGCTCATCGAAATGAAGCCAAAGCCGGTTCCGAACAGGTCGGCCATGCGCTTGCCAAAATGGGTCTTGCCTATGCCCGGCTCGCCGAGCAGCAGCATGGGCATGAGCTCGAGTGCATCGTTGCTTGAGGTGCACAGCGCGAGCTGCTTGCGGATGTCATCGAGCACCTCGCCGAAGTTGGGCAGTTCTTCGTACAGCGGGTTCATCACCGGCAGACCCGAGGGCTTGACCGCGAGTCGGGTGCCGCCGATCCTGAGCATTTTGGCGTAGGTGGTCTTGAGTGCCTCGTTGGCCGAGACGGGCAGTTCCTGCAAGGCCCGGTCTACCTGTGCGACGTCGTACACGTCCTTGAATCCGGCGATAGGAAGCGTCACCGGGAAGTTTGTGCCGCCGCCGTTGCCGGCAATGTTGCTGCTGTCTTGACCAACTACCATGAAATGTTCTCCTCCGTAAGGTGTACGAAAAAAGTCATTTCCCTCTGAACCTATATCGGCTGTCGCCAAGGATTCATTAAGCAATAAACGCTCCAAACCGCGCAAGGGATGACGATGCCCCGTAAAACATATTTTTTGCCAGGGCGCGGCGCCCGGTGTCAGCGGGGCCTCCGCATCATTGGCAGTCACCGTTGGCCGTCACGCGGCTTGACAGCCAATTTGGCGCGTCGTTCAAAGCGCAGTGCGGCGCCGCGGATTGAAATCGCCTGCCTCCCGCCGGTGCGTTTGGGGCGCTCCGGCGCACGGCTACGGGGCGGCGGGGCTTGCACGATGGTCGGGAACATGCTTGAATACGCCACCATGTATCGCGCTTACAACTTTTATTTTTACAGCTTTTCCCAGCCGCCGGCGGAGGGAACGAGCTAGCCTCGTACGCGCAATACCCGAAGAACCGCCAGTGCCACCTGCCTGGCGGTTTTTTTTTACCCGTTCCGGCGGGCTTCCAGACCGATCAAACCAGCAAGGAAAGCAGGCAATCATGACCAGCATCATCGACAACCATTCCGTACCGGCTCCGGCCGACAAGATGTCGCAGACCGACGATGAGCGCATTGATCGCATCGTTCCCTTGCCACCGCCCGAGCACCTCATTCGATTTTTCCCGATTGAGGACACGCCGGTGGAGGAGCTGGTCGCGGCCACGCGCCGGGACGTGAGCGGCATCATCCACGGCCAGTCGGACCGCCTGCTGGTGGTGATCGGCCCGTGCTCCATTCACGATCCGGCCGCCGCGATCGAATACGCGCGCCAGCTTGCCGTGGAGCGCAAGCGCCACTTTGGCGAACTCGAGGTGGTGATGCGCGTGTATTTCGAAAAGCCGCGCACCACGGTGGGCTGGAAAGGCCTCATCAACGACCCCTACCTCAACGGCAGCTTCCGCATCAACGAGGGCCTGCGCGTGGCGCGCGACCTGCTGGTTCGCATCAACCAGATGGGCGTTCCCGCCGGCTGTGAGTTCCTTGACGTCATTTCGCCGCAATACATCGGCGACCTGGTGAGCTGGGGTGCCATAGGCGCACGCACCACCGAGTCGCAGGTTCACCGCGAGCTGGCCTCCGGTCTTTCGGCTGCGGTGGGTTTCAAGAACGGCACCGACGGCAATGTCAAAATCGCCGTCGACGCCATTCAGGCGGCGCGCCAGAAGCACCATTTCCTGTCCGTGCACAAAAGCGGCCAGGTGGCGATTGTCGAGACGCGCGGCAACGACGACTGCCACATCATTTTGCGCGGCGGCAAGACACCCAACTATGACGCCGCCAGCGTCGCGGCCGCCGGCAAGGACCTGGCCAAGGCCGGGCTTGAGCAGATGATCATGATCGATTGCAGTCACGCCAACAGCTCCAAGGATTACCGGCGCCAGACCGAGGTCGCGGCGGACATTGGCCGGCAGATTGCCGGTGGCGAGCGTCGCATCGTCGGCGTGATGATTGAGTCGCACCTGGTGGCCGGACGCCAGGATCTTGAACCGGGCAAAGCGCTCACCTATGGCCAGAGCATCACCGACGGTTGCCTCGGCTGGGAAGAGAGCAAGCAGGTGCTCGATAAGCTGGCGGCGGCGGTGAAGGCCCGGCGCAACATCAAGGTGGCCTGATTGTTTTTTTATTTTAAGCAATCGTCGCCGGCCGCAGCCGGAATAAAAGCCGGGGCGCGCCGCCGGCACGGCGGTCTAATGCGGGTCCCCGGTGCCTGATGCGCTGACAGGCCTGCGCCGCGGCTACGCGGCCGCGCTGCTGCTCACGCTGGCCTTTCGCTTCTGGCTGGCGGCGGTCTTTCCCCTGACCGGGGATGAGGCTTACTTCATGTATTGGGGCGCGTTCCCCGCGGCCGGCTTTTACGATCATCCGCCCATGGTGGGCTGGCTGCTCGCGCTGCTGCTGAAGTTCTCCGCAGCCGAGTGGGTGTTGCGCCTGCCGGCGATTTTGCTCGCGCCCATGTTGTCCTGGGTCGTGCTGCTGCTGCTGCGTCCGATCGACGAGGCGCGCGCCTGGCTGGCCGCAACGGCCTTCCTGCTGGTTCCTATTGAGGTGTGGAACGGTTTTATCACCACCGATACGCCGCTGGCGTTTTGGTCATTCTTGTCTGTCGCCGCTTTTGTCACGGCCCTGCGCCTTCAGGAGCGCGCTTGCGCGGCGCGCGCGCTTGCGTGGTTTGCGCTGGCCGGGGTATTTCTCGGACTGGCGCTGCTGTCCAAATATTTCGCCGGCTTGCTGGCCATCGCTTACGGTGTTTATGCGCTGCTGTCACCGGGCCGCGACAAGCCCTGGCGCGGCGTGCTGGTGGCGTGGGCGTTTGCGCTGCCCTTGCTTGGGTTCAATTTCTGGTGGAACTACGAGAACTGCTGGGCCAACCTGATGTTCAACCTGTACAACCGGCACGGCGACGCCGGCTGGTCGTGGCGGACGCCGCTGCTGTATCTGGCGACGGCGCTGTATGTGCTCTCGCCGCCGGCCCTGCTGCAGTTGCTGCGCGGCCGCGCTGAACCGGCGCTGCCCGCCGGTGACAAGGTGCTGCGCTTGGTGTTTGTCTGCGTCGCGTTTCCCTTGGCCGGGTTTGCGCTGCTGTCGCTGCTTAAACAGATCGGCCTGCACTGGGTGCTGTCTTTTGTGCCGGTGGCCTTTGTGTTTTTCGGCATCATGCTGTCGCGTGCGCAGCTCGCGCGTTCGGTTGTTTTTCTCGCCTGCTTCAGTCTGCTGCACGTGACCGCGGTGCTGGTGGGCGCCAACCTGCCGCTGGAAACCTGGAAGAACACGCGCCTGTATGAGGGCATCGTCTACACGCTTGAAAGCGACCGTTTGGTCGAGGCGCTGCGCCCCTTTGCCGACGAATACGAGATGGCCTCGGACGGCTACTCGCCGGCGGTGACCATCTCCTATCGCGCCGCGCTGTCCGGCCTCAAGGGCGAGCCTTTGCGGCGCGGCGACGATGCCGCGGCGTGGCGGCGCAATTACTTCTTTGTCTTTGGCACGGCCTCATCGCACGCCCGGCACGACGACATGCTCACCGATTTTCGTCCGCTGGCGGGCCGCAATATCCTGGTGTTGCGCAAGAGCGCGCCGCAGCCGGGCGAATATGCGCCTTACTTCAAAACGGTGGAGCAGCGGCGCATTGCGGTGCGCGGCGTCACCTACCATGTGGTGCTCGGGCGCGGCTTTGATTACGCCGCCTATCGCGAGCGCGTGCTCGCGCCGCTTGCCGCGCGCTACTACCGCATCCCCACCTACCTGCCGCAGGGGCGCTGTGATTTTTGCGAGCGCACCCTGTCGCAGCAGTATTGTCCGGTGCGTTGAGGCGCCCTATGTCTGCCAGATCATCAGGGTCGCCCAAGTTTCCCAAGTCCGCCGCATCTTCCGCCATGGTGCGCAGCCTGATACGCCTGGCGCGGCCTTATCAGTGGGTGAAGAACAGTTTTGTGCTGGTCGGGCTGGTGTTCGGCCACGCCTGGACTGACGTGGCGACGTGGCGCAGTGTTGCGCTGGTTTTTGCGGCGTTTTGTCTCGCCTCCAGCGCGGTCTATGTGTTCAATGACATCGCCGACCGCGAAGCCGACAGGGCGCACCCGCACAAGCGCCTGCGTCCGGTCGCCTCGGGCAGCGTGGGGCTGGTCGCCGCGTTCTGGCTGTCCGGACTGCTCGCGCTCGCCGGACTCGCGCTGGCGCTGACGGCCTCAACGGTGGCGGCGGCGATTGTTGCCGCTTACCTCGCGCTCAACGCGGGCTATAGCCTCGGCTTGAAACACGTGGCGATACTCGATGTGTTCATTATTGCGACCGGTTTCATGCTGCGCATTCTTGCCGGTACGCTGGGTGTGGGGATCGCGCCCTCGCAATGGTTGTTGTTGTGCGGCCTGATGCTCACGGTGTTTCTGGGCTTTGCCAAACGTCGCGCCGAGATGATGGCGCTGCAGGAGGCCGGCGGCACGCATCGCCGGGTGCTTGACCATTACAGTCCGGCACTGCTCGATCGGATGATCGCCATCAGCGCGGCCGGCGTCATTATTTGCTATGCCTTATATACGGTCAGCGCCGAAACCGCGCTCACCCACGGCACGGACAAACTGGTCTGGACCCTGCCGTTTGTGCTGTATGGCGTGTTCCGCTATTTGTGGTTGCTGCACCGCGCCGGCGGCGGCGGCGACCCGTCGCGAGAACTGTTGCGCGATGCGCATCTGCTTGTTGCAACCATGGGCTGGCTGGCGGTGACGCTGGCGGCACTGACCGGCATGCTTTGATTTGTCCGGCAGCGGCAGCTTTGCTGCATAATTGCCCTGATTCGCCCGGTCCTTTGGCTGGAGCGACAGGAGGAAATCATCGTCGCCATGGACGCTACAAAGGAAACAGCAGAAAAAATCCGGCTGCCCCATCTCCAGCTTATGGGGGATGCCACGCAGTTTGCCAGCCAGATCCACGCGCTGATCATGTACTCTCCGCTGTTCGAGAACTTCAACCTCGCGGAAATCAGGCTGATGAGCCATTTCATGCAGGTCTACCGCGCCGAGACCGGTGCCGAAATCCTGCGCGAGGGCGAGGACGGTGATTTCATGATGCTCCTCCTCGAGGGGCGCATCGAGGTGTTCAAGCAGGATCGCTGGAATGCGCCGCGCCTGATCGCCGTTGTTGATCCGGGAAAAAGCCTGGGCGAGATGTCGATGATCGATGGCGAGCCGCGGTTTGCCAGCTGCGTTGCCGCCCAGACATGCCAGCTTGCGGTGTTGTCGCGGGAGAACCTCGCGCGTATTGTGCTGGAGCAGCCGGTGCTTGGATCGAAGATTTTGATGGAGTTGGTCTTGATGTTGTCGCAACGCCTTCGCCAAACCAGTGTGAAGTTGGTGAATTACATGGATAAGGAAGGCCAGGCCCCGGCTTCCTGAAGCGCTAAAATGTCAGTTGCAAGACAGAGTCCTGTGGCACAATTACGCGCTTGTCCAACATCGCGACAAGACGTTTGAGGAGACGTGGAAATGATGAGTAAGGTGAAGAACGCCAAAGATTTCTGGGCGGGTCTGATGTTTATCGCGTTCGGTCTGGCATTCATGCTGGTCTCGAAAAATTACGCCATGGGCAGTGCGGTCCGTATGGGGCCGGCCTATTTCCCAACAGTCCTGGGCGGCATGCAACTGCTGCTAGGCATAGTCATTTTCGTGCGGGCTTTTCTGAGCAAGGTTGAAAATGGTGCGGTCAACAAGTTGCACCTCAGGCCCCTGCTTATCATCCTGGGCGCGGTGGTGCTGTTCGCGGTGCTGCTCAAACCTGCCGGCCTGGTCATCGCCATCTTTGCCCTTATCATGGTGTCGGCTTTCGGTGGTAACGACTTCCGTTTCAAGGAAATTCTCTTTCTCACCGTAGTCCTCGTAATCGGATCGGTCGCGGTCTTCTATTACGGCCTCGGGCTGCCTTTCAACCTCTGGCCGGAACTGGGGAACTGACATGAGTGAACTGATTGCAAACCTAAGCCTGGGGTTCGGTGTCGCGCTGTCGCTGCAGAACCTGATGTACTGTTTTTTTGGTGTCGTTCTGGGCACCCTGATCGGTGTGTTGCCGGGCATCGGCCCTGTCGCCACCATCGCCATGTTGTTGCCGGTGACCTTCAATCTGCCGCCGGTGTCCGCGCTAATCATGCTTGCCGGTATTTACTACGGCGCGCAATACGGCGGCTCCACCACGGCGATCCTGGTAAACCTGCCGGGCGAATCGTCCTCCGCGGTCACAACGCTGGATGGCTACCAAATGGCCTTACAGGGGCGGGCCGGGAAGGCGCTGGGCATCGCCGCCATCGGCTCGTTCATCGCCGGAACGGTTTCGACCATGGTGATTGCGGTGGCTGCGCCCCCGCTGGCGGAAGTCGCGCTCAAGTTCGGTCCGGCCGAGTATTTCTCGCTGATGGTGTTGGGCCTGGTCGCTGCGGTGGTTCTGGCGCACGGCTCGCTGCTCAAGGCGATCTCGATGGTGGTGCTGGGCTTGCTGCTGGGGCTGGTCGGTACTGACGTGAACTCCGGCGTCGCGCGCTTCTCCTTCGGTGTCCCGGAACTCTCGGATGGCATCGGCTTCGTTATTGTCGCCATGGGTATGTTCGGTTTTGCCGAGATCATCACCAACCTCGAGCAGGGCGAGCAAAAGCGTGAACTTTTCACCGCCTCACTGACCAGCCTGCTGCCTTCGCTGCAAGACTTGAAGGACTGCTCTGGCGCGATAACCCGCGGCACCATTCTTGGTTCGGCGCTGGGCATCCTGCCAGGTGGCGGCGCCTTGCTGGCCTCGTTCTCGGCGTATGCGCTTGAAAAGAAGGTCTCGTGGAACTCGGCGAACTTCGGCAAGGGTGCAATCCAGGGTGTGGCTGCGCCAGAGGCGGCCAATAACGCCGGCGCGCAGACATCCTTCATTCCGCTGCTCACCCTGGGCATTCCGTCCAACCCGGTGATGGCGCTGATGATCGGCGCGATGATGATCCAGGGTATCGCCCCCGGCCCGCAAGTGATGACCGAAAGGCCGCAGCTGTTCTGGGGCATGATCGCATCAATGTGGGTGGGCAACCTGATGCTGGTCGTCCTGAACCTGCCGATGATTGGTATCTGGATCAAGCTACTGACGGTGCCCTACCGCATGCTCTACCCAGCCATCCTGCTGTTCTGTTGCATCGGCGTGTACTCGATCAACAACAGCGGCTTTGATGTGGTTCTGACTTGCATATTCGGTGTGTTGGGTTACTTCTGCACCAAACTCGAGTGTGAGCCTGCGCCCTTGATCCTGGGTTTCATCCTCGGACCGATGATGGAAGAGAACCTGCGTCGCGCCATGCTGCTGTCGCGCGGCGATCCGTCAACCTTTGTCACCAAGCCGATCAGCGCCGTGCTGCTTGGGCTCTCGGTGCTCATGCTGATCGTTGTTGTGTCGCCGGTTCTGCGCAAAAAACGCGAAGAAGCCTTCGTCGAGGACTGATCTCCATCCGACCCTACAAAGGACGCTACGGCGTCCTTTGTTTTTTGTGGGCGGGTGTGGGCGGGTGTGGGCGGGTGAATCGTGAATCGTGAATCGTGAATCGTGAATTGTGCGTTGTGCGTTGTGCGTTGTTCGTCGTGCGCTGTGCGTCGTGAACGGGCAGCGCAATTTCCTGACAGGCCCTAAGCTTGTGTGATTGAAGAGGGGGAGCGATTGTGAGCATGGTGAGAAAAATCGTCATACTTTGTGCCGGCATGCTGTTGACGCTGGCCGTAACGGCCGTCCAGGCGCAGGCCTACCCGGCGCGGCCTATCCGCTTTGTCGTGCCTTACGCGCCGGGCGGGCCGCTGGACCTGATCGCACGCGCCATCGGGCAAAAGCTCACCGAGGCGACAGGGCAGCCGGTGGTGGTGGACAACAAGCCGGGCGCGGGTGGCAATATTGGCGCTGACATCGTCGCCAAGGCTGCGCCCGACGGCTACACCATCGTCATGGGGGCGGTGGCGACGCATGCCATCAACCCGACGCTGTATCCGAAAATCCCCTATGACCCGGTCAAGGATTTCACGCCTGTGGCGATGGTGGCGGTGGTGCCCAACGTGTTGGTGGTCAATCCGGCCCTGCCGGTAAAGTCGGTGAAAGAGTTGATCGACTTTGCCAAAGCCAGGCCGTCCTACCTCAATTTTGCGTCCGGCTCGACTGGCTCGACCGGGCATCTGGCGGGTGAGTTATTCAACGCGCTTGCCGGTGTGCAGATGGTGCACATTCCCTACAAGGGCGGTGCGCCGGCGATGGCCGACCTGCTTGCCGGGCAGGTGCAGCTGATGTTCGACAACCTCGCCAACGCGCTGCCGCAGGTAAAGGCGGGTAAGCTGCGCGCGCTGGCTGTGACAACCGCGCAGCGCTCGGCGTTTGCGCCGGACTTGCCCACGCTGGCGGAGGCCGGTGTGCCCGGGTTCGACCTCACCACCTGGTTCGGCATATTTTTGCCCGGCAACGCGCCCCGCGACATCGTCCTGCGCCTGAATACCGAAATCAACAAGGCCTTGAGCGCGCCGGATATGAGAGACCGGCTTGAAAAAATGGGCGCGGAGCCGCCGGCCAACAACACGCCGGAGCGCTTTGCCGCTTTCATCAAGGTCGAGTTTGACAAGTACGCGCGCGTGATCAAGGCCTCGGGTGCCAAGGTCGAGTAGCAAACCTGGGCTGTACAACAACCGAGTGCAATACCCGGGGTGTAGCAAGGCCATGTCATTGCGAGGAGGCGAAGCCGACGCGGCAATCTTGTGGCATTGCGGTGTACGTCACAAGGACGACGGGATTGCTGCGCTCGCCATGACAAAAATATTACGCGGCGAACGCGCTGCTGGGGACAGATGTGGCTATTGCTTCCGAGGGGCATGGCGCCGCCAAAAGCCACGCCATAGCTCTGGCTCGGCACGCGTCTCAAACATGCAGATAGCTGGAAACCCTTTACTGGCGCGGATTTCCAGCCACCGCCTGTAAAGGCCCGACTGGTGCGGGTTTCCAGTCTTTGTCGGGTTTTTCGGGTGGTGTGCAGAGTGACGCATCGGGCGGTGAGCCCGGTGCTGACCACGGTGGTGACCCGGTAGGGAGGGGGCAAGGCACGCCGCGTTGCGCGCCCCGCTTCCCTGGCAGCTTGCTTTGTTACGCGGGCGGATTGCGGCCGTGCTGCCACAACACGTCGGCCTGACCGGCGTGGCGGTTGGCCACCCGGCCGAGCACGAACATCAGGTCGGACAGGCGGTTGAGGTAAATGCGCGAGGCCTCACTGACCTTTTCCGTCGTGGCCAGCGCAACCAGGGCGCGTTCGGCGCGCCGGCAGATGGTGCGCGCCATGTGCGACAGACCGGCCGCACGGCAACCACCCGGAAGAATGAACTCCTTCAGTGGCGGCAGGGCGCTGTTGAAGTGCCCGACCAAAGACTCGAGGCGCGTGATCTGCGCGCTGGTGATGCTGACGCGGCCGGGGATGCACACCTCGCCACCCAGGTCGAACAAGTCGTGCTGCACGCCGGTGAGGGCCTCGCTCACGTCGGCCGGAAGGCTCTCGGACAAGAGCAGGCCAATGCACGAATTGAGTTCGTCGACATCGCCCAGCGCGGCGATGCGCAGGCTGTGTTTGGAAACCCGGCTGCCATCGCCCAGGCCGGTTTCACCGGCATCGCCGGTACGTGTGGTTATTTTTGAAAGTCGGTGTCCCATGCGGCCCAATATAGCATGCGATCTTGCTGCGACGGCGGGGCATCTGCGGGGAATAGGCGGGGAATAGGCGGGCATAGGCGGGCGGAGGCGCGCTAGAATCCTGTCTCCAAGAAGATTCCACGGCAAAGGGCCCAGTGGTGCATATCCGAGCTTCCCTCGATCGCGACATCGCCGCAATTACGGCAATCTATGCCCATCACGTGCTCAACAGTCTTGCCTCGTTCGAGCTCAACCCGCCTGATGAGGCCCAGATCGCGCGCCGCCGCGCTGATGTTCTGCAGCGTGGCCTGCCTTATCTTGTCGCGGTAGAGCAAGATCAGGTGCTGGGCTACGCCTACGCCGCCCCTTACCGCTCCCGGCCGGCCTACCGCTACACCCTCGAAGACTCTATTTATGTGCGCCAGGATGCGACTGGCAGGGGCGTGGGACGGATGCTGCTTGAGGCCTTGCTGGCGGCGTGTGCGCGTTCGGGTTGCCGGCAGATTATCGCGGTCATCGGCGATAGCGCCAACGCCGGCTCGATTGGTTTGCATCAGGCCTGTGGTTTTACGCGCGTGGGCTTGCTGCCCGCGGTCGGCTTCAAGTTTGGTCGCTGGGTGGACAGCGTGCTGATGCAGTGTGCGCTTGTCGCCGAGAATGGCGCGGTGGAGTCGCCGCCAGCGCCATGAACAGTGAGCACTGCATGCGCAGCACTTAAGCTTTGCCGCTTAAGGTTTAAGCATTAAACCTTAAGCCCTAGCGTTGCAGAAGAGGTTGCCCT
>JANXRV010000011.1:0-3453 GCA_025356665.1 Pseudomonadota bacterium | reverse complement strand
GCGCGCCGCCGGCGTCGCGATCGTGTGGCTGCGCTCTATTTACGATTTCAAGTACCTCACCGGTGCGCATATTGCCAAGCGCGTCACCGAGGGATGCTGCATGGAGGGCAGTTGGGGCGCGGATTTTTTTGCGCTGCAGCCGGCACCGGGCGATGTCATTGCCGACAAGCACCATTACAGCGGCTTTCACGGAACGACGCTTGACGCTGTGCTGCGCGCGCGCGCCATACGCACGCTGATCATGACCGGGGTTGCCACGAATGTCTGCGTCGACTCGACGCTGCGCGAGGGATTTTTTCTCGGCTACCACATCGTTGTCGCCGAGGACTGCGTCGGCAGTAACAGTCGCGCCGGCCATGAGGGCACGCTTGCCACGGTACGCAACAACATCGGCACGGTGATGCAGTCCGGCGCGCTGATCGATACCCTTCAGAGCGTGGCCAGCAGCGCGTCTATGCGCTCCGCCGAAAGCCGCGCGGCATCCGCATCGTAAGTCGGGCGTACCTTGTTGAAAAAAGAATGCCCGGCATCGTAAAGATGGATTTGTATCGATGGGTGCCCGGCCGCGGCACCGCTGACGCGTTCGATTTCGGCCATGGGCACGTGCGGGTCGCGCGATCCGTAATGGAGCTGCACCGGGCAGTGTATTGACGCGATGTCATCGAGGTGGCGGCCTATGCCCAGCGCGTAAAAAGCCGCAGCCGCATCGACGCCACTGTGCGCGGCGGCAAGATAGGCAAGCGTGCCGCCGGCGCAAAAGCCGATGGCCATGACCTTGCCCGAGCAGGCCGGCAGGCCGCGCAGTGCCGTCACCGCGGCGCGCAAATCCAGCGGAATCTGCACAAAATCGAGGGTCGTGAGGCGCTCGATCGCAACCTGGCGCTCCGGTCCCTCGTAGGCCAGCCCGGCCGTGACTTGCGAGCGCCAGAACACGTTGGGCACCATGGCGGGGTAACCGCGTGCGGCGAACTGCTCGGCCAGTTCACGCATCGGGCCGTTGAGGCCGAACATTTCCGAAAGAATCAGGACGGCGGGCTTTTTGGCCGCTCCGGCGGCAGGCTCCGCGAGATAGGCGTTAAAAACCATCGCGCCATCGCGCTCGAGAGCGAGGGATTCAGTCTTTTTCATGGTGTGGCCGATGCTTTTGTTGTGATGCCTGATTTTACTGTCAGTCGCTCCGATTCTGATGGCCCGGTGTGCCGGCCGGTTGATTTCATCGGCGCGTACGGCGGCGGAATGGCATTAGAATTGGGCCCGCCTTGAGGGGCGCTGCAACGCGACGACGGTTGCGGCGCTTGCTTGACAACACTGCCAGCCCGGTCTTTGAACATGCCATTCGCGACAATCAACGGAATAAAAATAAATTATCTTGTCCAGGGGCGGGGGCCGCACCTGCTGCTGTTCGCCCCGGGGGGATTTCGCTCGGTGATATCGCGCTGGACTACGGCGGGCGGCAAAGGGGTGTTCAAGGACATGAATGCGCTGGACACCCTGTCGCGCCATTTCACCGTCATTGCCTACGACCGGCGCGAGTCGGGTTTTTCCGGCGGGCGCGTCGAGCCCCTCAGTTGGGATCTCTACGCCCAGGAAGCGAAGGGCGTTCTGGATATTGCGGGCGCGAAGCAGGCCTTTGTGCTGGGCGGTTGCATGGGGGCGTCCCTCGCGCTCGCGCTCGCGGTGCGCTATCCGCAGGTGTGCAGGGGGCTCTTGCTGCATTGGCCGGTGGCCGGGTACCGCTGGATGTCGACGATGCATGCGTGGTTCCGGCGGCATGTCGATTTTGTGCACGCGAACGGTTTTGCTGCGGTGGTTGCGCGCGCGCCCGCCGGTGACAATTTTTTTCTGGATCCGGAAATCGGTCCCTGGGGCTCGCCCACCGTGGTGGATAAGGCTTTCGCCGCCGGGTACGTGCGACAGGACATGGCGCGGTATGTTGATATCGTCGAGCGCAGCCGCGACAGCCTGTTTGGCGACACCATGCCCTCGGGTGCCAGTGGCGCGGAGTTGCTGGCCATCAAGGTGCCCGCCATCATCATGTCGGGGAACGACTGGGCGCACTCGCTTTCCGGGTCCTGGGCGCTAAAGGAACTGCTGCCCGATGCCCAGCTATGGGACGTGCTACCTTCGGAGCAGAACGCGCAGAACACGCTTGAGCAGATTCTGCGCTTCACCTCGCGGCTCGGGACGCATGATAAATCCTGAGGCGCCGGTCCCGCTAAAATACTTTGGAGTAACAACAGCAAACATGGGTGCCTATTTCACCGATTTTCTGAGAGTGGCGATGCTCGCCGTCGTTGCCGTGTTGTATAGCGGCGGTGTGGCTGCGCAGGATTATCCGAACCGTCCGGTGAAACTGATCGTGCCCTATGCCGCAGGCGGCGCGCCCGATGTGCTGGCGCGCCTGGTGGGACAGCGCCTTGGCGAGAGCATGGGCCAGCAGTTTGTGATCGAGAACCGTCCCGGCGCGGGCGGGATTGCCGCCAGCGAGGCCGTGGCGAGGGCGCCGGCCGACGGTTACACCCTGCTCGTGCCCGATATACCGCAACTGGCCATCAACCCGTTTCTTTTCGCCAAACTGCCCTACGACCCGGTGAAGGACTTTTCCCCGGTCAGTATCATCGCCATGACGCCCATGTTCATCGTGGTCCAGCCTTCGCTCAAGGTGGACAGTCTTCCCGCGCTGATTGCGCTGGCGAAAGCAAAGCCCGGGCAATTGAGCTACGGGTCGGCCGGCATCGGCAGCTTGCACCACATCGTCATGGAGTCCTTGAAGGTGGCCACGGGCACCGACATCCTGCATGTCCCCTACAAGGGGACCGGGCAGTCGGTGCCGGCGTTTATTGCCGGCGATGTTGCGGTGCTCGTTTCGACACTCGCCGCGGTCGAACCCTTTGTCAGGGCCGGCAAGGCGAAGTTACTGGCGGGAACGCCGGCGAAGCGAACCCCGCGTACACCCGATGTGCCGGCGATCGCCGAGTTCATCCCCGGCTTCAACTTTGCCGGCGAAATCGGTGTGGTTGCGCCGGCCGGCACGCCGGCGGCGATTGTCGCGAAGTTGGCGGCCGAAATCCAGAAGGCGACGCGTCACCCTGATGTGGTCAAGCGCCTTGGCGACCTGGGTGCGATTCCGGTGGGTAGCACACCGGAGGCCTACGCCGAAAGCCTGCGCGGCAGCCTCGAGGTGTTCGCCAAGGCGGTGCGTGTTTCCGGACTCAAGCCCGAATAGTTCTCGCAGCCGCCTTGATCGCGCATGCGGGGGTTGCGTTGTAGTGTATTTTTGCCCTTAATTTTTTGCCCTTAATTTTTTGCTCTTTATTTTTGGCTCATATAGCGAATGATGTTGGTGGCTCATCTAGTGAGCCTGTGTAAGCGGAAACTGGTTGTGTAGCGCAGAGGCGCTGGACCAGGAGAGGCGAAATGAGGACGAGGGAATTGGCAAGGATGATCGGCACA
>JANXRV010000156.1:0-3419 GCA_025356665.1 Pseudomonadota bacterium | reverse complement strand
GACGCTGCGCTACTGGCACTGACCACCGAGATTTTGGAAAAAGAAAAAGCCGCGCGTGATCTGGAAACGCAAGCTGCTGACATTGATGCCGCCGTATTTGACCTGAAAGCCGTAAACCCGACGGCAGTGGTCGAAGTCGATACGCGTACGCTGCGGCAAATCATCGACAACATCGAGGCGCAGGGTCGCATCGTTGCTGATGCACTGGCACGGTTGAATTCGCTGATGGCCACTTCGGAGACGTCGGAGTGAAAAAGCCACCGCAGCCGTCCAAGAAAAGCGAGGTTTCCATCATCCGTTCATCGGCGGCCGAGTACCTGACCTTCGTCGCCGCCAACGGCCAGGGTGGTGTAGAGGCGGTGTATGCCGACGAAAGCATCTGGCTGACCCAAAAAATGATGGGCGCGCTGTACGACGTGAACGTGCGCACGGTGAACGAGCATCTGAAAAAGATATTTTCCGACAGCGAGTTGCAAGAAGAATCAGTTATCCGGAAATTCCGGATAACTGCCTCGGATGGCAAGAACTACAACACCCTGCACTACAAGCTACCCGCCATCATCGCGGTGGGCTACAAGGTCAACTCCGAGCGTGCTGTGCAATTCCGTAAGTGGGCCACGGGCATCATTGAGCAGTTCACCATCAAGGCCTACGTGATGGACGATGAGCGCATCAAAGCCGGCGGCTCCGTCCTCACTGAGCAATATTTTGAGGAGCAGTTGCATCGCATCCGCGAGATTCGCCTCTCGGAGCGCAAGTTCTACCAAAAGATCACCGACATCTACGCCACGGCGATGGATTACGACGTGACAGCGCAAGCGACCAAGCGCTTCTTCGCCACGGTGCAAAATAAGCTGCACTGGGCAATCCACGGCCAGACGGCAGCCGAGATCGTCTATCACCGCGCGGACGCCGACCAGCCCCACATGGGGCTGACCTCATGGACGGATGCACCTGCGGGCAAGATTCAGAAATTTGACGTGGTCGTGGCCAAGAACTACCTGACCGAGCACGAGATGGCGCAACTTTCCCGCTTGGTCAACGCCTATCTGGATGTCGCTGAGGACATGGCGCAGCGCAAGATTCCCATGACCATGCAGGACTGGGAAACCCGCCTGAATCGCTTCATCGAGGCAACCGACCGCGCGGTGTTGCAGGACGTGGGCAAGGTGTCAGCGGAAATCGCCAAGGCCCACGCCGAAAGCGAATTCGAAAAATACCGCATCGTTCAGGACAGGCTGTTTGAGAGCGATTTCGACCGGCTGCTGAAACAGATCGAGTGTGGCAGTACGCCGGACAAGGACGAGGGCTGAAGCGCATGGCCACGAAGAAAACCACGAAAGCAGCCCCCAGTTGGAGCGACGTTAAAACCAAACTGGCCGGCTTCGATCGCGCTGGCTTGATGGGGTTGGTCCAAGACCTATACGCGGCCAGCAAGGACAACAAAGCCTTTCTGCACGCCCGTTTCGGGCTGGGTGATGACCCGTTGGAGCCTTACAAGGATGTGATCATTCGCTGGATCAATCCGCCGGACTTCCGTCACCCGATTTCTGTCAGCGAAGCCAAAAAATCCATCAGCGATTACAAAAAGGCGCAGGGGCAGCCCGAGGGATTGGCCGAGCTGACGGTCTTTTACTGCGAAGAAGTGTTTGCCTTGCTGGCCGGTTGCGGAATGGATGATGAAGGCTTTTATGACGCGTTGGTACGGATGTTCGAGCAAGCGCTGAAGTATGTGCTGGCCTTGCCCAAGGCACAGCAGGCGGCATTCCTGGCCCGGCTGGATCAGGTTCGCAAATTAGGGCAAGACGTGGGCTGGGGGGTGGGCAGTGACTTCAACCATTCCTGGTCAGAAGCCGGGTTGGCGGGTGAGGAATGAAGAAATCTGAAAAGGTGGCGGCGGGCAGTTGGCGCATCACCAGCATGGAAGCCTGGGATACCGATTACTTTGATATGGAAGTTCCTGCGCACATCACGATCCGCGATGATCTGACAGGAGAGTTCCAGTTCGGCCTGGTACGAGGCGAAATCGATGCCCGTGTCCATAAGGTCGCTAGCACGGTGCGCGTTGAATTCTCTTGGTCGGGCGCTGATGAGAATGACCCGATGAGCGGGCGCGGTTGGCTGGACGTAACGGGCGATCAGGCGCAGGGGCGCATCTTCATCCACTTTAGCGACGACTCGTCTTTCACTGCGGTGCGCGCGGGATGAACAGCCCGGATGTCGATCAGGCCTTGGAGCTGAAAGGACTCGATGTCGAAAACGCTCGCCTGATCGCGTTGCTCGAATCTCATGGAATCGAATGGCGATTGCCGCCACAGCCAGTTGTTGTTGCGGTACAGGAGCCAGAGCTATCTCGGTTGTCGACTTCCGAGAAGGTGGCGTTGTTCCGCCGTCTGTTTCGCGGGCGCACAGATGCGTATCCGCCGTGATGGTCAGCAGCCCATCATCTTCATGCAGTGCGGGTCGATCCGATACACGGCGGCCAAGCCAGTCGGCGCACCGCACGATCTCGAAGTGCTGCCGCGTTCACGCTTCACACGGATCGACATGCCGGCCGATGCAGGCATCCAGGACGTGTTTCGGCATCTCGCCAATGACCAGGGCAGAACCGAAGCCATCGCCGACGAGGTGCGTGATGCCGTTGGGCAGGGACGCAAGGTGCTGGTCCTGACCGAACGCACGGAACACCTCGATGCGATCAAAGCGGCACTTGATGGATTGGAACCGGTGCCTTTCGTCCTGCACGGTCGAATGCCCAAGAAACAGCGAGCGGCGCTGGTTGCTGACCTGGATGCACTGCCACCCGACGCGCCGCGCGTTCTACTTTCGACTGGGAAACTGGTTGGCGAGGGCTTTGATCATCCGCCGCTCGATACCTTGGTGCTGGCCATGCCCGTTTCCTGGAGGGGTACGCTGCAGCAGTACGCGGGGCGCCTGCATCGGGAGCATGCCAGCAAGACCGACGTGCGGATCATCGATTTCGTGGATACGGGTCATCCGGCGTTGCTACGTATGTGGGACAAACGACAGCGCGCCTACCGGGTGATGGGTTACAGGGTGGGTTCTGATGTGCCTGCGGAATGATCACGATTTCTCCAGAGGTCGTATTCATACCTTGCCATAGGACTATAAAAAGACTATATTAAGTCCTAATCAAGTCTGGAGCATCGTCATGCGCTACTCATCACAAGTCAAGCCGATCAGCTATCTCAAAGCCAACGCAGCCGAGGTTCTGACGCTCCTCGCGGAGCAGCGCGAACCGATGGTCATCACTCAAAATGGTGAAGCGAAAGCTGTCCTGCAGGACGTCGCTTCGTTTGAAGAGACGCAAGAAACACTGGCTTTGCTGAAAATCCTCGCGCTGGGCAATCAGGATGTGGCCGCTGGCAAGGTCAAACCCGTAGCCGACGTCGTTGCCC
>JANXRV010000079.1:0-29016 GCA_025356665.1 Pseudomonadota bacterium | reverse complement strand
TTTTTACTGTTTTTCTTTGACAAAAAAGGGGTTTCCTTTAAAATGCGCGACTTGCAGCCCAGGTGGCGGAATTGGTAGACGCACCAGGTTCAGGTCCTGGCGGTGGCAACACTGTGGGGGTTCGAGTCCCTTCTTGGGCACCAAATTCCTGTGGGTAAGAGCTTATCTTACTCGCGGGAATCTTTAGTACCAGTATTAAGTTTCTCCGAGGCGCCACGGGAATCAACTCCCGTGGCACAGCGATGTTGACTTGGATACAAAGCACCATACCCATCGCTTAAACCGATTTTTCGATATCCCTGCAACAACAGAACTTTCGCAGCAGCAAGCGCCCGGCGATTTTTCCTATGTTCTTCCCGCTTAGCCGTCATCTTCTACTAGCGGAGACTAAAGCTGCCGCTTCAGAAGCTCAGCGATAGACATCGAGTCATAAGGCTCGAACGGCTGGTGTATCCAAGGGTTATCAGCCAAATAAAGTAAGTGATAGTCCGGCTTGAAACGCGAGACTGCCTTCCACCAAATAACGGCTGTTTTCATTTCCCGGATATGAGGATGTGCCTTGCACAGATGCGTATGCACTGCATCCAGTGTCACCCCAGAGTCCACCAGGTCATCAACCAACAACACGCGCGGGCCCAGACGCTTCGCAGTCGTTGCAATGTGCTGCGATATGGCGATTTCTCCCCTGACCGTACCGTGATCTTCCACGTAAGATTGCGTGAACAGTATGGCCAACGGTAGTTTAAAGATTCTGGAAAAAACATCGCCGATGCGCAAACCGCCCCGGGCAATGCATACAATTTGGTCGAACTCCCAGCCTGACGCATGAATTTTTATGGCCAGTTGCTCGATGTTGCTGTGATAATCGTCCCAGGAAACGTGTAAATCGCTCATCTTCGGCGGTGCCAAGCGAAAAATCAGTTGAACGGATGCCGTAAGACAATGGTTTCTTCCCGATCAGGGCCCGTTGAAATCATATCAACGGGAACGCCACAGATGGCTTCGATACGCTTAAGGTAGACTCGCGCTGCCTCCGGAAGATCGTCCAAACGCTTTACCCCGATGGTACTCTGCGTCCAGCCTAAAAGGCTCTCATAGACCGGCTCACACTTCTCCATAGCCTCGGCTCCCGGGGGGGGCATGTCAGTCAGCTCACCATCGATGCGGTAGCCAGTGCATATCTGAAGCGTTTCCAGGCCGTCGAGAACGTCAAGTTTTGTTATGCACAAGCCAGATACCCCATTGATCTGCATCGATCGCTTCAGCGCGGCCGCGTCAAACCAACCGCAGCGTCTGGGCCTGCCTGTCACCGAGCCGAATTCATTGCCGCGCGTACGCAACTTGTCACCGGTCTCATCCTCTAGCTCGGTCGGGAATGGACCTGAACCCACGCGAGTGGTATAGGCTTTGGTGATGCCAAGAACATAGTGGAGCATTCCGGGCCCCACGCCGGCTCCCGCCGATGCCGCTCCGGCCACACAATTACTCGAAGTCACATAGGGATAAGTGCCGTGGTCGATATCAAGCAACGCCCCTTGTGCCCCTTCAAACAACAAACTCTTACCGGCCCGCCCCGCGTCGTAAAGTGCACGCGAAACATCTGTGATCATTGGCGCCAGTCGCGGAGCCAGCTCAAGGGCATCGTCGCGGGTTTTCGAGAAACTGACCGCAGGCGCTTTGAGGTACTGGGTCAACACGAAGTTGTGATAATCAAGTAGCGGCTCGAGCTTGTCAGAAAACCCCTTCGGATCAAAAAGATCCTGCAGTCGAATAGCCCGACGCGCTACCTTGTCTTCATATGCAGGACCGATTCCGCGACCTGTTGTACCGATCTTTCCCGCTCCCTTCGCCGTCTCCCGCGCTTGGTCGATCGCAATGTGATAGGGCAGAATCAACGGACAAGCTTCGCTGATATGGAGACGACTTTTTACGTCTACGCCAGCCGCTTCAAGCTCATCGATCTCCTTGAGCAAAGCATCGGGAGAAAGCACAACCCCATTACCTATATAGCAGGCCTTGCCCGCATGGAGAATTCCCGATGGAATGAGGCGCAAAATAGTTTTTTTCCCGCCAATGACAAGCGTGTGACCGGCGTTATGTCCGCCTTGAAAACGCACTACCCCCTGGGCGTGATCAGTCAACCAATCAACGATCTTGCCCTTGCCCTCGTCACCCCATTGTGTGCCGATCACAACTACGTTCTTTGCCATAGACTCAGTAACTTTCCAACGTCATAAACTGTAAAAGTTGCCCATTTTTACAAATATCCGATCAGCAGATTCAACGCGCCATCCGGAGTCTTGATCCGCTATTCCATTTTCTCAAGCTTCCAACTCTTGCCGGCCAATACCAACCGCCGATCGCAACCCAATTCCCTTACAGTTGCATCGTGTCCGGGCAGATCTCTTATCACCACTTCACCGGCAGCGCGCAAACGCGCAACTTCAGCGTCAAGGATCGCACCACCGGAGGCGGGCGCAAGAATACAACCGCGTTCCTCACTCGCAGGCAACACACGTACCAACTCCCGCATGTATATCGAAAATCCCGTCGCGGGCCGCGCACGGCCGAAAGCTTTGCCAACCTCGTCGTAACGACCGCCTAGCGCAATCGCATTGGGCAGACCAGCGCAGTAAGCGGCAAAAACCACGCCGCTGTGATAGTGGTAGCCGCGCAGGTCGGCAAGATCTACGGTAATTGGAATGCCATTGGTAATGGTGAGCGCACGAAGATCAGCTAGCGCCGATACTATTTCGGTGTAATTCGGCAGCTCTCGACTAGCACGCTCGATGACTTCGACCCCTCCATACAAAGTCGGCAGTAACCGCAGGGCATTGCGAGTCACCGACTCGAGCCCCTCGGTCAGTAACTGCAATGCAACCACGTCTTTCGCCTGAAGCGCTTCAAACAGTTCGGCCTCAAGCGACGGTTCAATTCCGCCGTGCCTTGAAATTGCGCCAAAGATGCCGACATGGCCAATATCCAACCTGGCGTCCGCGACACCACACCGCGTCAGCGACTCGCCAAGCAGGCGCTGAATCTCGATATCACTTTCAATCCCCCCGTGCCCGTAGATCTCAGCCCCGATCAGTATCGGTTCCCGCGTCGATGTGAGACCGGCGGGGCGCGTGTGCAACACGCTTCCACAGTAGGCCAGACGCGTCACCCCCTCGCGATTAAGCAAGTGTGCGTCAATCCTCGCCACCTGGGGAGTGATATCGGCACGCAAGCCCATCATACGGCCGGAGATCTGGTCTACCAGCTTGAAGGTACGTAAATCCAGGTCACGGCCCGTACCCGTCAGAAGGGAGTCGACGTACTCGAGCATCGGCGTAATGACCAACTCGTACCCATGGACGCGATACATCTCCAACAATACGCCGCGCAAAGCCTCGATCCGACGCGCCTCCCTGGGGAGCACATCCTCTATATGTTCAGGCAGTAACCAGTTACGCGTACGCATCGCGGCTTATTGACCAGTGTCAGAATGCGCCTAGCGCGCAAGAAGAAACAAGAAAATGCCCGCAAGCATCGAAGACATGCTAAAGAAACGTATCTGCCCGTCACTGAGTTGAATAATTCGCTTGAAGGTCTCCCGCCAGGAAGCCGGCAGAAAAAATGGCATCATGCCTTCCAGTACCAGCATAAGCGCAAACGCCATGGCAATCGTCGAACCCATTATTTTCCGGGTTTGCCAGCGGGATTTTTGAGATATTTGAAGAAATCCGAATTAGGCTCAACCACGATGACATCGCTCTTGTTCTTGAAGCTCGAACGGTAAGCCTCAAGGCTGCGGTAAAAATCATAAAACTCAGGGCTTTGACCGAAAGCTTGGGCATAAATAGACGAAGACTTCGCGTCGCCCTCGCCCTTTACGCGTTGGGCCTGTTTGTATGCCTCTGCAATGATAACTTCACGCTCACGGTCTGCCTCGGCGCGAATTTTCTCAGCCTCGGAGAAACCTTGCGATCTGAGCTCGGATGCCACGCTCTTGCGCTCCGCCTCCATCCGCCGGTATACCGACTCGCTCACCTCTTGCGGCAACTCTACCCGCTTAAGCCGGACATCCACTATTTGCACGCCAATTTTTTTGGCGTCGTCATCAGCCTTCTCGCGCACCACCTGCATGAGCTTCTCTCTCTCGCCGGAAACCACATCCAGCACAGTGCGCTTACCGAACTCCTCGCGCAAGACTGAGTTGACCGACTGAGACAGCCGCGTTTGCGCCCTCGCCTCGTCGCCACCGACGGTAATGTAATACTGCTTTACATCCGCGATGCGCCACTTGACGAAAGAATCAACCAGCACGTTTTTCTTTTCCGACGTAATGAACCGCTCCGTGTCGGGCGTGTCAAGCGTCAGAATACGCGTATCGTAGGTTCGGACGTTCTGGATAAGCGGCCATTTCAAGTGGAGCCCGGGCTCCTTGATGACCTCTTTCACCTCGCCAAGCTGAAAAATAATCGCGTTCTCACGCTGATCTACCGTAAATACACTAACGCTGATCATAACCAGCACAACAAGGACGCCGCCCAGCACGGCACTCAAACGGTTAGAGTTCATCGTGCCTCCCTTTCACGGCCGCGCAGTGCGTCGCGCGAACGCGGCGTAGAAGTTGCAGACGGCGTGGACTCCGCTGGCGGCGAAACTTCGGTCGAAGGAGCTCGCGCCGCAGGACCTGCCTCTGTCAGCGCGGTTCCGGTTGTCATTTGCATAATTTTGTCCAACGGAAGGAAAAGCATGTTCCCGCCAGCACGCGCATCAACCAGCACTTTAGTCGTGGACGAATAAATCTGCTGCATCGTCTCAAGATACATTCGCTCGCGGGTTACTTGTGGTGCTTTGCTGTACTCGGCGAGAATCTGCTTAAAACGCGATGCCTCGCCTTCAGCATTCGCGATAACACGCTGGCGGTAGCCAGTAGCCTCCTCGGTCAAGCGCGAAGCCGAGCCTCTCGCTTTCGGGACCACATCGTTGAAATAGGCCTGACCTTCGTTTTTCTGACGCTCGAGATCCTGCTTGGCTTTAACAGCATCGTCGAACGCTGCCTGAACCTGTTCGGGAGGTTGTGCGTTTTGCATGACAACCTTGCTAATTGAAACGCCTGTCTTGTAACGGTCGAGAATCTCCTGCATCAATTTTTGGGCCGAGACCGCGATCTGCTCCCGTCCCTCGTATAAGGCAAAGTCCATGCTAGATTTACCGACGATCTCGCGGAAGGCAGTCTCCGCCGCCTGCATTACAGTCTCTTCAGGGCGGCGGTTGTTAAACAAATAATCCTCCGGATCCTTCAAGGTGTATTGCACGGCAAATTGAATATCAATGATGTTTTCGTCATCCGTTAGCATCAATGATTCGCGTAATACTTTTGTCTTCACATTATTGCGATATCCAATTTCAATCGTACGCACCTGGGTCAGGCTGACCAGTTCGTGTGTTTGAATCGGATAAGGCAGGCGCCACCGAAGACCCGCGGTTGTTGTTTGTGAGTATTTCCCGAAAGTCAGGACAATGCCGCGCTGACTTTCGTCAACGATATAGAACCCGCTCGCGAGCCAAACCACCATGATCAGCGCGGCAACAAGACCGATACCCCCGCCTATCTGTTTCATGCTGGGTTCGCCGGGAGGGCTCGAACCGTTTCCGCTCTTTTTACCAAAGATGCCGTTCAGCTTCTGGTTAAAGCTGCGCCACATCTCATCCAGGTCGGGTGGACCACCATTGTCCCCACCCTTTTTCTTACCCCATTGCGGGTCGTTCAATGCCATGGCAATCCGATGCCTCCGACGTAATATTCAGTTGCTAAGAAGTTGCTGCCCGGCGACCGCCAGCTGAAACAAGGCGTTTCTGCGACGCTCAATTCAGGCTCCGGCGATATCCCGCCGTCGGGATATTAAAAGGGCTGTTTCGACAAGTACTTCGCGAAGAAAACCGAGTCCCTCCCCGGTGCGAGCGCTTAGCCGAACACGCTGAACTTTACCATATTCATCCCTATCCAACCCCGGTGAAAGTGAAGATAGGTCAATCTTGTTCCAAACTTGGATCTGTGGCGTACTCGCCGCATTGATTTCGGACAAAACGTTGTTAACCTGGTCAATCTGATCCTCACGCCCTCTTCCGGCAGCGTCTACGACATGCAGCAATAAATCCGCTCGGACCGTTTCCTCGAGAGTTGCGCGAAAAGCTGCGACTAGCGCGTGAGGAAGCTCCCGAATAAAACCAACCGTATCCGAAATTACTATTGACCCTACGTTAGGCAACCACAAACGGCGCGACGTTGTGTCAAGCGTGGCAAAAAGCTTGTCCGCCGCGTAAGCGGCAGAATGCGTAAGCGCGTTAAATAATGTCGATTTTCCTGCATTGGTATAGCCGACAAGTGAAACTGAAAATACTGCGCCACGGTCCCGCGCGCGACGTTGAGTGAGCCGCTGTTTTTGCAACCGATCCAGCTTGTCCTTGAGTATCTTCACCCTCTTGCCAATGAGACGGCGGTCCGTTTCCAGCTGGGTCTCGCCGGGTCCGCGCAGACCGACCCCGCCCTTTTGGCGTTCGAGGTGGGTCCACCCGCGAACAAGCCTTGTAGTTAAGTGGTCGAGCTGGGCTAGTTCAACCTGCAGCTTTCCCTCGTGGCTTTGAGCGCGCTGGGCGAAAATGTCGAGAATCAGGCTTGTGCGATCAATCACCCGGCAATTAAGCGCCTTCTCCAGGTTGCGTTCCTGCGCGGGAGAAAGCTCATGGTTAAAAACAGCCAAAACAGCCTCGCAAGCTCGCAATGCGGCAGCGATTTCCTGGACTTTCCCGGAACCTGCAAACAGGGCCGAGTCCGGGCGCTGCCGCTTTCCGCCAATGACCGCCCTCGCTGACAATCCAGCGCTTGCGGTGAGAAGCTTCAACTCTTCAAGGCTATCGCTGTATCCGTCGGCGCCAAAGTCCAAGCCAACCAAAACAACTCCGTCACCGCCTTCCGGTCGGGCAAACACAAAAATTCAGCGCGGGGAAGGCCGGTTTAGCTTTCAGGGGTGGCGTTATCGTAGGTGATTTGAACAGGACGGGCAGGGACAACCGTAGAGATGGCATGCTTGTACACCATCTGAGTGACGGTATTTTTCAGTAAAACGACGTATTGATCAAACGATTCGATCTGACCCTGCAGTTTGATTCCGTTTACCAGATAAATCGCTACCGGCACGTGCTCTTTGCGCAGCGTGTTCAGGAACGGGTCTTGTAACAATTGCCCTTTGGTGCTCATGGCCACTCCGTACTCTAATGACTGAAGCATTACTCTAATTGATTTTTAAGGCATTTGCTACCGCTTACGCCCTTCCACTGCGTAAGGGTTACGACTGTTTTTGAATTGGACCCGCAATGGGGTTCCCTGCAACTCAAATACGTCTCGAAATGCCGTCTCAAGGTAGCGGCGGTAGCTGTCGGAAACTGCATCCAACGCGCTGCCGTGCACAACGATGACTGGCGGATTCATTCCGCCTTGGTGGGCATAGCGGAGTTTCGGTCGAAAAATTCCTTTTCGCGGTGGTTGTTGCTTCTCAATCGCAGCTATGAGAGCTCGTGTGAGCCGCGGGGTAGAGAGCTTGCGCATTGCCGCAGCATATGCGGCGTCAATCGAACCGAACAAAGCTCCGACGCCCTGCCCTTCTAGCGCAGATATGTAATGGAATCTCGCAAAAGACAAGAATTGCAGCTTTTTGGCGATCGTACGCTTCACCTGCTCTCTCGGATAGTCTTCCATCCCGTCCCATTTATTGACGGCCACCACGAGCGCGCGTCCACGCTCAAGGATAAACGCGGCCAGATGGGCGTCCTGATCTGATACGTCCGCCTGTGCGTCAAGAACAAGTAATGCGACATTGCACTCATCAATCGCTTGGAGGGTCTTGATGACCGAAAATTTCTCTATAGCCTCAAACACTCTGCCGCGTCTGCGCACTCCGGCTGTATCGATTAACGTGTAATTTTTCTCATTAAGCGTAAATTCGATTTCTATGCTGTCACGGGTCGTGCCGGGCTGATCAAATGCAATGACACGCTCCTCGCCAAGAAGGGTGTTCACCAGCGTAGATTTACCAACGTTGGGGCGCCCGATGATCGCAACGCGCGGGTGGGTTGAAATGGGGGCCTCCTCCTCCACGGGAAAGGATTCCAGCGCCATGGCAACCAGATCAGATACGCCCTCTCCATGCGCGGATGAAATCGCCCATGGCCGCCCAAGACCGAGTTCATGAAACTCGGCGGTGACCACCCCAGCATCCATGCCTTCGGTCTTGTTGACGACCAAAATCACCGGCCTGTCAAGCCGGCGTAACTGGTTCGCTATCGCCTTGTCCTGGCTGGTCAAGCCCTGCCGACCATCCGCCAAGAATATAACCACATCCGCCTCTGCAATGGCCTGCTGGGTCTGCTTCGCCATTTCCTGAAGGATGCCCTCATCGGTGTTGGGCTCCAATCCACCCGTATCAACTGCGAGGTAAGGCTTGTCTCCAAGCTTGCCCTGACCATAGTGTCGATCACGAGTAAGTCCGGGGACATCGGCCACAAGCGCATCCCGCGTCTTTGTAAGACGGTTGAAAAGGGTGGACTTACCCACATTTGGGCGGCCTACTAATACGAGCGTGGGTTTCATTTACAACTCACCATGGGATCGCAGGTTGAATACCAGCTTTCGCAAATCAGCGGAAAGTCAGCGCCCTGATCCAAGGTGCCTCGGTGGTTTGATCTATTGATTATTGGGGCAGGCCAAACGCGAAAATATTGCCGTTTCGTGTCTGCACTAGAAAGCCGCGGTCAAACCTGATTGGATTAGTGCTGATCGGCGATCCGTCAGTCGGCGCACGTCCGACAAAGGCGCCGCTTTCATGCGCCAAGACGTGTATATAGCCTTGTATATCGGCGACAACCACCTGCGCACCCAGACTGACCGGCACCGACAGATTACGCAAAAATAGCCTGTCTTGCTTCCAAAGACTGTTACCACTGCTTCGATCAAGGGCATGAACACCACCCTTTTCGTCGCTCACTAATATGATCCGCATATCACCCCCGACGCCGGAAGTACTGGACATATCGCGCGACCAAAGCACAGTCCCGTTGGTTACGTCAAAGCAGGCGACACGACCTTGGTATGCAACTGCGCACACCTCTCGCTCAGAGGTAAATGGCAGCCCCACCACATCGGTTACACGTTCAATTTCTGTCGCACCTTTGGGTAATGCGACTGTGGCCTCCCATCGCACATTACCGTTACCCGATGTAAGCGCGATCATCTTGCCGCCCGAAAATCCAGCGTATAAATTACCCCGAAACGGGGCCACCCCTGATGGCGAACGCACGGCCAGCGTCGGTGTTACACGCTGGTAGATCCAGCGACGCTTCCCATCTTTGGCATTAAAGCCGTAAATCCGGCTATCTGCGCTCCGTACAATTACTTGATCACCAGACACGACAGCGGTCGCGAGCACTTCACTCGTCACTTTCGCTTTCCAAACAACTACGCCATTAGCGTCCATTGCAATCACATCGCCCTTCCCGGTACCCACCACAACCAAGTCGCCGTCTGAGCCAACCCCGCTACTAAGGCGCTCTCCAGCATTCACACGCCATATCTGCTTGCCGTTAGTCAAATCGAACCGGGAAACCGTCCCGTCAACCGCTGCGGCAAAGACACTTCCGTTGGCTATGACCGGTGAAAATACAGCGTCGCCAGAACTGCCTGCCGAGGCCTGCCACAAGACCGGTAGTACGACGGATGCCTTAATCTCAGGAAGTTCGGCCATTTTCGCGGCCGGAGACTTGCTACCAAACCAATTAAGCGGATTAATGCTCGAATCCGAGACGGTGGCACAGCCCGCGATAAAAACGACGCCCAGCGTGAGGAATAACCTCACTGCACGACCCCGGACGAATCGATTTTCAATTGCAAGAGCTCGCGTGCTGCGACTTGTTTAGCGGGAGTCTTGTCCAGCGCCGCTCTGAACGCGCCCCGCGCTTCAGCCATTTTTGCCTGAGCAAGCAGCACGTCGCCACGGGCGCTCGCGAAAAGAGGCTCCAGATGGGCCGAGGGCTTGGCGTCAAGAAACTTAAGAGCCTCATCGTAAGCTTTCTCATCAAGCAATATCCCAGAAAGACGCAGACGTGCAATATCCTGCAACTCTCCGTCACGCGCATTGCTGACAACCCATAGTATCTGCACCTTTGCACCTTTCAAATCGCCGGACTCAAAGTTCACTTTGGCGGCAACAAGCGCTGCAAGTGATGCATAAGTAGTTCTGGGAAACTGCTCGAGAATGGTTCCGGCGATCTGATTTGCCATCTTCGCATCATTTTCACGCGCCGCTTTTTGCAAGTCCGAGTACGCGGCACTCGCTTCTTGCGCCTGGTTGTGTTCCCAAACCTTCCAACCGGTCCAGGCGGCAAATAGGGCAAGAACAGCGCTTAAAGTCAAAACCACAAGATTCCCGTACCGCTTCCACCAAAGTTTCAGCTCGGCAAGTTGCTCCTGCTCTTCTAGGTCATAGGCAGCCATTTAATCACTTTCTGAATAAAGAAAATCACTAATCCATTGAGGCGCATGCTCGAAAGGCACCGTAGCCTGTTCACGCCCTTCTCTAAGCGGTTTTATATTTACCGCTCCGCTTGCGACTTCGTCATCTCCGACGATCAATGCGAGAATCGCTCGGCTGGCGTCTGCTTTTTTCATCTGGGATTTGAAGCTTCCTCCACCGCAGTGCTGAATTACTGCCAGGCCGGTGTCCCGTAACCGTTCCGAGATCGAAAACGCGTATCGCACAGCTGCTTCGCCCTGGCTGACCACATAAACATCGGGACAGGATGGCTCTGCTTTTCGCCCCTCTTCAGCAACGAGCGCAAGAAGTCGCTCGATACCGATGGCCCAGCCACATGCGGGAGTCGGCTTACCCCCGATTTGTCCGAACAGGCCGTCATAACGTCCTCCCCCGCATACCGTACCTTGGGCACCAAGGCTGTCGGTCACCCACTCGAATACGGTCAGATTATAGTAATCCAGCCCCCGGACAAGGCGCGGGTTTATCTCGTACGGGATTCCAGCATCTTTTAAAACGCCTTGAACAGATTCGAAATGGCGTATCGACTCGGTACCGAGATAGTCCATAAGCTTTGGAGCTGCGAGAATAATTTCCTGCATTTGCGCATTTTTACTATCCAATACACGTAGCGGATTGGTTTCTAAACGCCGCCGGGAGTCATCGTCAAGATCGACAGAATGATTACGCAAAAAGGCCACCAGATGGTTACGAAAATCTGACCGTTCCTCAGCAGACCCCAAAGAATTCAAATGCAAGCGCAGACTGTGGATGCCAAGGTCGTCCCACAGTCTTGAGCACATCAATAATTGCTCAGCATCTATATCAGGCCCCGACATGCCCAGAGCTTCCGCGCCTACCTGATGAAACTGCCTATAACGCCCTTTTTGGGGTCTTTCGTGCCGGAACATTGGGCCCATGTAGTAAAGACGTTGCGGTCCGTTATAAGTCAGTGAATGCTGAATTGCCGACCGAACCGTCGAAGCAGTCGCCTCCGGCCTAAGCGTCAGGTGCTCTTCGTTGAGTGCATCAACAAAGCTGTACATTTCTTTTTCGACTATATCCGTCGCCGCGCCGATTGCCCGATGGAACAATGCCGTCTGCTCAAGCAAAGGAGTACGAAGATTACGATAGCCGTATCCTTGAAGCCATTCTCGAAGTATGGCCTCCATGCTTTCCCAGAGCTCTGCTTCGTCGGGCAAGATATCATTCATACCGCGAACGGCTTGAAGGGTTGTATTCATCAAGAAGTTCTCATGAAACGGCTTTGATCGGGATGACCTTCAATTGATCGCGTTGCCTACTGCCTCCCGAACCATAGCGGTGCCGCACATAATTCTCGACGAGTTCCTGAAATTCCTCGGCTATGCGATCACCCTTGAGGGTCACGTTTTTTTCACCGTCAATATACACAGGGGCCACGGGTCGCTCCCCGGATCCTGGCAGGCTTATACCGATGTCTGCGTGCTTTGATTCGCCGGGGCCATTTACCACACAGCCCATGACGGCAACACGCATCTCCTCAACGCCCGCAAAATGCTCGCGCCAAATCGGCATCTGCGCTCTAAGATAGCCTTGGATCTTCGAGGCAAGTTCCTGAAAATAGGTACTGGTCGTACGTCCACAGCCAGGACACGCTATCACCATTGGCGTAAAAGATCGCATGCCCATGGTTTGCAGAAGCTCCTGCGCCACGATCACTTCCCGCGTTCGGTCACCGTTAGGTTCCGGAGTCAAGGAAACCCGGATCGTATCGCCGATGCCCTCTTGCAGCAGAACGGCCATTGCTGCGGTCGACGCAACGATTCCCTTGGAGCCCATACCCGCCTCTGTGAGCCCGAGGTGCAAGGGATAATCACAACGAGTGGACAAATCCCTGTAAACCGCGATGAGGTCTTGGACACCGCTGACTTTGCAGGAAAGAACAATCCGGTTACCCGGCAAACCCAGCTCCTCCGCTCGCTTCGCGCTATCAAGTGCCGAACTGATCAGAGCCTCGCGCATGATCGCCTCCGCGGTACGCGGCTTTGGTAGTTGGCCATTGGCATCCATAAGGCGCGCCAGGAGATCTTGATCCAGACTTCCCCAATTGACACCAATGCGAATCGGCTTGTCATAGCGGCAGGCCAATTCGACCATGATCGCAAATTGTCCATCACGCTTTGAACCTTGACCGACATTGCCTGGATTAATGCGGTACTTGGCCAAGGCTTGCGCACATGCCGGATTATCAGCAAGCAGCTTGTGTCCATTAAAATGAAAATCCCCCACCAGAGGGACGCCACAGCCCTGCGCATCCAGCCTTTCCCTTACGAAAGGAACGGCCGCAGCGGCTTCGGTGGAATTAACGGTTATCCGGACGACTTCAGACCCGGCTTGAGCAAGTTCGAAAACCTGCCGGACTGTCGCTTCGACATCTGCCGTGTCTGTGTTGGTCATGGATTGAACCAGCACCGGGGCGCCACCGCCAAGGGCGAGCGGACCTATATGCACCTGCCGGGAAAGACGGCGCCGAATAATTTCCATCATTACTACTCCAGCGTGAGTCGCGCGACATCGACTTTGAAATGTGGCCGCAGATCAACTGATTCATCGTTGTACCGCAAACGAACGGTCGGCGCATTTCCAATGACTAATGAGAATGGCGGCTTACCTTCAAGCGTTTGCTTGGTGCCCGCGGCGTTTAGCTGCGATAAGAGAATACGCCCATCACCCTGCTTTATCTCCACCCACGAGTCTTTTCCAAACTCCAGATCAATTCGTCGCAGAGCCCCTAACGGTGGAGTTTTCGCCAGCCTGACAGAAGTCACTGCAACTTCCGGTTCAAGCCCGTTGTAAGGTTGCCCTGATAGGATTCCCTGCGGGGAAAGTGGACTCGCGACGACGGGCATAGCTGGCTTAGCGGTTGTGTCAACAGAACCTCCCGGCCCAAGCTCTCCGGCTAACTCTCCGGTTAATTTTGCTGGAGCGATAAAAACCGGCTTTGCTGGTTCCGTAGGGGCCATGCGCCATTCATACGCAATACCTGCTACTGCGATCAGAATCACCACGGTCAACAAAGCGTAAGTGCGCGTTGATCGCCTGACGCCATCAGGAAACGGAATACGCTTTGAGCGTAAATCCACAGTCACCTCAGCTGGTATTTGTCGACGACTGTGAGCGGCAAGCAGCGGTGCCACATCGAGTTGCAGCAATTTTGCGTAGCTTCGAATCATCCCACGAACCAGCGTGCTCCCGTGCAGCTTGCCGTAATCATCTGCCTCGAGTGCTTCGATCTGCTTGACGCTGAATTTCAGATGTTGCGCCACCTCAGCGGTGGTCATATTACGCGCCTGACGAACTTGCGATATCGCACAGCCCGGACTAACGTCGACCGTTTTCTCCGTCGAATCAATCAACTGTGATTCATCTGTCACTCAAAATTTCCTTTAAGGAGGCTTTGGTATTCGGGCGCGCCGGAAAACCGCCGGCGAAGCTGTGCGGCAAAGCTGTTTTCTGCCAATTTGTCCCCCAACTTGCGCTCGATTCTCAACGCAAGCCATAGGGACTCTGCCGACTGATCGGTAACTTTATTGAACCGTGCAACAATCGTTCGCGCTCGCTCCAACTCACCTTTTCTGTAGAGCAACTGCGCGAAACTCATAAGTGCCGGAGAATAATCTGGGGCTATCCGAAGCGCCCGCTCAAGATACTCAGTCGCATCTCGCTCGTTATTAGCTTTGATCGCACAAGCACCTGCCGCTGCATAGGATTTTTGTGGCTGGGAATAAAGCGGATTTCTCACGGCCGCCAAAAAATATCGAGCCGAGTCAGCCTCACGTCCAGACTGGCAAAGGAAAAGTGCGTAATTATGATTCACGTCGGCATCATTAGGACTGAGCCGAATAGCACGTTCAAAGTTAGCCTGAGCTTGCGCGTTCTCGCGTAAATCCATGTAAACCAAACCGAGGACATTGTATGCAGGCGCGTAGGTTGGATCTGCCGCAATAGCCATCCGCAGTTCCTCAAGAGCAACCCCCATATTCCCCCTTTGGAAATACAGCCCACCCAGTTCGGCGTGAATACGCGCCCGGTTTCGTGGATCACCGGAATCACCGCTTTGCTGGCCAGTGTCAGCACCCATTTCAGGCTCCGGTGCAATCTGACCGGCCCCGCATCCGGCAAGAAAAATAATCGCCGTAAAAATAAAAAATAATCTGCGGCACCGAATCATGATGCTGCTCCCGTGTCCCGCGCCAGGCGGATGACACGACGAGTGCGATCTTTAATCATTCCCGCTAACTGTCCACATGCGGCATCAATATCATCGCCACGCGTTTTTCTTGTGGTTGTGACAATTCCCGCTGCGTTGAGTAATTCGCTAAAGCCTCGAATTCTTTCGCTCGGGGAACGCTTAAAAGAAGACTGTGGAAATGGATTAAACGGGATCAGATTTATCTTGCAAGGTATTTCTGCAAGCAGCGCAATTAATTCTCGCGCCGACAGATCGCTGTCGTTGACGCCATCGAGCATCACATATTCGAACGTAACAAAATCCCTGGGTGCCCGGTCAAGATATCGAACACATGAAGCCAGCAGTTCACGAAGCGGATATTTCCTATTGATCGGCATCAACACGTCTCGCAATGTATCGCTTGATGCGTGCAGGGAAACTGCAAGCGCCACTGGACAATCGTCACGTAACCGGTCAATCGCAGGAACAATTCCCGACGTCGAGAGTGTGACGCGACGACGGGATAAACCGTAAGCGTTGTCATCCAGCATTAAACGGAGTGCGGGAACGACATTTTCGTAATTCAAGAGGGGCTCGCCCATTCCCATCATCACGACATTGCTGATAGCTTTGCCTTCCACCTCAATCCCGTCCCCAGAGCGGTCCTCATCAGACAACGGCAATCGCCTCGATAAGCCTCCAAGGGATGCGGACGCCAACCACAATTGGCCAATAATTTCCGCGGTAGTCAAATTCCGATTAAAGCCTTGCTTTCCTGTGGAACAAAACTGGCAGTCAAGCGCACATCCCGCTTGGCTGGAAACGCATAGCGTGCCGCGATTTTGTTCAGGGATAAACACAGTTTCAACTGAGTTCCCTGTTCCAACATCCAGTAGCCATTTCCTCGTTCCATCCGCTGAAGTACTGTCGCTGACGACGTTGGGCAATCGGATTTCGGTAAGAGAGATCAACTTTTCCCTAAGTGACTTGGAAATGTCAGTCATCTTTTCAACTTCACTCACCCCGTTACGGTGAACCCAGCGCATTACCTGCTTGGCTCGAAACGGTTTCTCCCCGGCCCCCTCAAGGAAAGCCGTCAAACTCTGCGCATCAAGGTCGAGGAGATTTACCGCCATTAGCGCGGGTGAATGTTCAGGCTAGGAAAGAAATAGGCGATCTCATTGCGTGCCGTTTCGGGCGCATCCGATCCATGAACCGCATTCGCATCGATACTGTCCGCGAAATCCGCACGAATTGTGCCCTTCGCAGCCTTTTTCGGGTCCGTCGCCCCCATAAGTTCACGATTCGTGGCGATTGCGTTCTCGCCTTCAAGCAACTGAACCATCACCGGGCCGGAAATCATGAAAGAAACTAAATCGCGAAAAAATGGGCGCTCCCGATGCACCGCGTAAAAGTCCTCGGCCTCGCGCTGAGAAAGATGCATCATTTTCGCAGCAATAACCCTCAGCCCCGCCCCTTCAAAGCGAGAGTAAATTTGACCGATAACGTTTTTTGCCACCGCATCGGGCTTGATAATTGAAAGTGTTCGCTCTGCAGCCATACTGCTCTCCATTTTGCGCAAATAACGCAATTGATTAAAGGTGTAAGTTACTAAAAATACTGAACTTTTTATTATATCAGGATTTTTATATTTTACCTAAGTCAACTTTAACCTTGGCTACTATGCCCGTTCTAAACGGAAATGCCCCTACCGGTCTGCCCTATAGCGGAGGGGACTCTCGCTCGGTCACAGCACGTTCTGCCCACCCCCGAAAAATAAAGGAGTCGGAACCGTGGTGTGGCCACAAGCTTGCAGCACAAAATCAGCGGCTTACGAACGACTCGGACCATTCGAGCACCATACCAGGCTCGCCTACACCCGCCCGGTAATCGCAAGCAATTCCGATCCCTGGAACAAACGCCAACTCATCGCCACAGTAAAGCAAGGGCAATCGCCCCCTTGCCCAATAAGGCGTGCCAGCCTCTCTCAACAGGTTTTTCAGGGTTCGCAGTGGTCTATGCGACGCCATCCGCATCCGCTCCCCACCTATGCGCAACCGAACCGTTACGGGCCTCAGCGCGAGTTTCTCAACGCTTACGCCCGCACCAATCCCCGGGGAAAACGATAACGCACCTCCAAGATGTGGCAAGGGCAAAACTGCTTCTCCGGCCCATCGAACTTCAAAACAGGGAGCTGGTTGATTCGTTGCAGTAACAAGACGCAGAATGCCTTTATGAATTTGCGCATTCATATTGCCAAGTTTGACTCTAAGCGCGCCATCCGGGCGCGCGGATTTTATCTGCCTTAAAAGTTCTTCAAGGTGCGCCGTTTGGGGCATCTCTAACGAGTTCTGGGAAAAATAGGTGCGCAAGACATTTTTTGCCCTCGCGCCATTGAGCCCACAAAGACACCCAACGTCTAAGCCTCCAGCCTTTCCGATAGCGGCCAAGTCTATCGTTGCAAGTTCTTCCAGTAGCCCTTGTGTCTCGGCTAAATGGGCGGCCGATCTCGCGATAGCCCTCGTGGCACCAGGGAACCGGGCCTCCACTCTTGGAAGAAGCTCCTGTCGAATGAAATTTCTCCTGAATCGGGTGTCCTCGTTGCTCTCGTCCTCAATCCATTGAAGCCCAGCCGATTCAGCAAAGGCCAAGAGTTCGGCTGGGGACTCATCCAGTAGAGGTCGCAGTATGCCGCCGTAGTTGTCCGCCTGTGAGTGCGGCATGGCAGCAAGCCCTTTCGCGCCGGAACCGCGCAATAATTGCAACAGCACCGTTTCTGCTTGATCCTGAAGATGATGGGCCGTCAGTACAAAATCGGCCCCCTCTCGGAAAAGAACGGCGTACCGCGCAGCTCTCGCTGTCGCCTCAAGGCCTTTCCCTGACACGTCACCGAGCTTGACCCTGACAATATCTATCCTGAGGCCCCTCTTCGCGCATAGCATTGCACAGAATTCAGCCCATTGGTCGGCCTTAGGACTGATGCCGTGGTGGACATGCACACATTCTAGAACAAAATTATTTTCGACTGAAAGTTCAGCCAGGATGGCCAGAAGGACCACTGAATCTCGCCCACCTGACAATCCGAGTCGAACGAGTGCCCCTGATCCCATATTGGATGGCAAACGCGCAGAGACTCGCGCACAAAGATCACTTGATCTCCGTTTCCTTAAATTTGCCATAACCCATTAGTCTTTCAAATCGCATCTCGACAAGTTCGGAAACACTCTTTCCGCTCACTTGGCGCAACCCATCCTGAAGTGATTTTTTTAAATTCTGCGCGGCTGCTGCCGGATCGCGGTGCGCGCCGCCAAGCGGTTCTGAAATGATCTTATCGACCAGTCCCAGGCTCTTGAGCCGATTCGCCGTAATACCGAGTGTTTCAGCAGCCTCAGGCGCTTTTTCCGCGCTTTTCCATAAAATAGATGCGCAACCCTCAGGAGAAATCACGGAATACGTTGCATATTGCATCATCTGTACGATATCGCCCACAGCAATTGCAAGGGCCCCACCTGAGCCCCCCTCACCAATGACGGTGCAAATCAAAGGCACCTTGAGTTCGGCCATTACGTATAAGCTTCGTCCTATCGCCTCAGACTGCCCCCGCTCCTCCGCGCCGATGCCAGGATAGGCACCCGGCGTGTCAATAAATGTGACCACCGGAATCGCAAATTTTTCTGCAAGACGCATCAGGCGCATCGCCTTGCGATACCCCTCGGGCCGGGGCATGCCAAAATTTCGTAGGATCTTTTCCTTGGTGTCACGGCCCTTCTGGTGCCCTATGACCATAAGCGATTGGCCGTTGAACCGTGCGACACCACCGACGATTGAGGCATCATCCGCAAACGAACGATCCCCGTGCAACTCCTCGAAATCCGTGAACAAAAGGTTTATGTAGTCAAGTGAGTAAGGGCGCTGCGGATGTCGCGCTACCTGCGCGACCTGCCAAGGTGTCAGCTTCGCGTAGATATCCTTGGTCAACGTCTGGCTCTTTTTCTGGAGCCGATGGATTTCTTCCGATATATCCAGAGCAGAATCATCCTGCACGAATCGAAGATCTTCAATCTTTGCTTCAAGCTCGGCAACCGGCTGCTCAAATTCCAGGAATGTTGTCTTCATGCTTTCATTTTACCCCAACCATTATTCCCTTAAATCAGCGGATCAATACGCAACCGACATTGGCTCGAGCCCCCTCCAGAGATACCAGGTAGCAACGGATCGCCATGGTCGCCATGTTTCGGCCAAATCTCGAAGACCTTCGCGCGAAACAGGCTCGCCGAAAAAATAGTAATGGCTAACGGCTTTTTGAAGACCGAGATCGTCAACGGGAAGCACGTCCGGACGGAGAAGGTTGAACATCAAAAACATCTCCGCCGTCCATCGACCAATACCCTTGACGCGAACCAGATCGGCGACGACTTCTTCATCGGGCATGTACTGCCAATCCGTAATACAAAGACTGCCGTCCTGGAAAAGTTGCGACAAATGAATTATGTATTCAATCTTTCTTCCAGAAAGGCCACAAGCCCTGAGTTGAAATTCGCCAGCACTTAACATCGTGCTCGGACGCATATCGGGCACCATTACCACAACGCGGTTCCAAATGCTCTCGGCTGCTTTGACGGAAATCTGCTGACCTACTATTGAGCGCGCCAAAGTAAAAAAAGGCTCCCCGCGGCTTTCGAGACTTATCCGCGGAAATGCCTTGAACAAGGCCGCCATCATTGGGTCTTTTTGCGCCAACTGGCGTTTCGCGCGCGCCCAATAAACCGGACTCATCATTTCGCCCACGCAACCAAGGTTTCAGAACCGGCGAGACGTGGGCATATTGATGAGAAGATTCTGGGGCTTCATCCTTACAATGCCTTCAGCATCCATGGAAAGCCCCAGATAAACAGGTCGTCCCGCAACATCAGCACGCATATCGGAATTTTTTTCAAAATCGATTCTGTACAGAGCAAGCAATTGCTTTAACTGATCCTGGCTCACTGGAGAGCCCTGCCACAATTCATTCAACAAAGCGGTTGAATCGGCATCAAGGCCGATATGCCAAGCCCATCGTGCTTCCTCAATGGATGAAATGGACCTAACCTTTACCGCAATTTCAAAAAAATGTGCTATCCAAGACTCCAGAACTTTGCACATGCACTGCGCCGCCGGAGCGCCATGATTAAGCCTTACAACAAAGTCGTGACGCTCATCCCGCCCCCAGTACAGGCCTGCGTTTCCCCGTTCAAGGACGTCAAGACTTAACTGCCTTATCGGGGTATTCGTATCTGCAATCAATCGGCCAATACTGCCCAAAGCGCTACCGGATGCCTGTGCCTCCACGACATCAAAATCAGCCAACATCACAGCACCGTCCTGGACACTCGCCCGTTGCTTGCGGAAAAACAACTCAGCTACCCGCAATTGCAAAGCGTCCTCACTTCCATCCAGTACATTTCGCAATATGACATGTGCCATCTGATCGATGATTAAAGGCGGCACACTCACGTTACTTTCTAAAAAAATGCCTTTATAACAAGCCTCCAAAGAAGTGCTTTTGAGCAACTGCTCGCGAAAAGAAAAAATTACGCGATAATTATCCCTAACATCCGCATCTTCTATTTTTGACAGTCCTTCGTCCGAAACACTCATTCTTGGAAATTCCATGAGAGCTTCGTGAAAATCAATCTCCAGCGAAGAGGAATCCTCCAAAGGGCGAACCTCAGGCCGAAGATAATAAGCTCTGAGAAAATCGTCTGTAACCGTTAAATACCCAGAGGAATCATGCTGGAGTAGATGATAGCCGGAGTTACTCCAGAAATCATTGCGCACGGCGACGCTCACACAGGCTCACCCGTCAATTCCAAAGCACGACTATGCGCCGCAACGTGTTGTTTTAAAAATTCCATTTGATCCACAAGAATCTTTCTGTTTGTCAGAATCAAATATTCTGCCTTGTTCGGAGCGTAAGGGGCATACAGCAATTCGAGCCCAGCTTCCTCCAGCGTCCGATTTCGCTTCATTCCGTTGCAATTTCGACAGGCCGTAACAACATTCATCCAGACATCAAGACCTCCGTGCGAAACAGGTTTGATATGGTCTCGCGTAAGTTTTGGGAGCCCGAATTGACCACCACAATAAGCGCACATATGGTGATCGCGACGGAAAAGTTCACGGTTACAAAGCGGAGGGATCTGACGATACCCGCTCGATGCCAGCGGCCTCCCTTTGATCGCAATAATGGACCTTGCCGTAATTGATGATCGTTTCCCCGTATGCCGCGAGATACCGCCGTAGAAAGTGAATTCTCGCTCTCCCAGCGTCCAAGCGATAAGATCCTTTGCGTGATAAAAGCAGGCCCGCTGCCAGGTGATCCAACGATGCGGAATTCCGTGATTATCCAAACTGAGAATTAATGGCACATCATTACGCATGGCGTCTTCTCCACGGTTCTGCACTAGAGTCTAAGGCAATCCCATTTAACAGCGCTAGATCGTTTCTGCAGCGCTCATGATCAGGTAATTGTGCCGTAAATTACGCACTGGAACTCGACCGGATTTCTCGAACTGGAACCACGGGCTCCAAGTACAACAATCACGACTATTCTTGCTTGTCAAACTTACAAATCAAGCGCTAGAGCGCTGGGAATTATTGAGTCGCCAGCCGCAAACTAAATAACGACACTTACCAAAGGATCCGACATTTTTCAGCGAAGATTTTCTCTACTTTTTTGCAATGCCGGCACCCGGCTCAAAAAAAACAGCCATCGGGCTGCCTTAAAAGCTTTCAGCCATAAGAGGAGGAAAAAGGCGAAAGTGTCACAAACTGACGGCAAAAATCACGCCAAAATTTATTTCATCGTAAAAACATAGCATTACCAATTAAATAGAACACCCTCTTGCTCTGCAATATCCCCAAAGACATGCGAAAACAGTAGACATGCACCATCTATGCTTGGTGTGACGACAGTAAGGGATTGTGTCTAGCCTCCACGCCTCACGAGAAATCTAGACAAAAAAAGACCTGCGGTTAAGCAGGTCTTTTGATGGTGCGCCCGGCAGGATTCGAACCCACGACCCCCTGGTTCGTAGCCAGGTACTCTATCCAACTGAGCTACGGGCGCAAAGCGTAAGATTATAGCAGAGCAAGCTGCAAGAGGGAAACTTCAACGAGAGCCTTGCCAGAGCTATCGACGCGCTCCGATCTGCTAGACGCCAAAGCTGCGTCGAAGAAACAGGATAGGCTTTCGGAATAGGTAATAGCCCAAAGACACCGATTTTCCGTACACCTTGGCCGTCCCTTTGTTCCCAATACGCGGAGGACTTGAGCCAGGTAACAAAGCTGCCTTTATGACGTAAGCGATAGCCCCATCGGGCTGTGCAGTAGCCTCGTAACTGGTCTGCACGATGCTGGCCCTTAACGGGGAGAGCGGGTCAATATTCAGGAAAACGGTAACCTCGCCACCAACGTCCAGTTCCACAGCATCCTCAGGAGGAAGATACAGTGTCACTCCAACCAACGATGGATCGGCGACGATCATGATTCGTTCGCCCGTTTGAACTGGGCGGCCACGCAAGTCTTCAGAATCAGAAAATATCGCAATGCCTCCCTGAGGAGCGGTTATGCGCAAGCGCTCCAACATTTCCGAGAGGTAGGCTACCTCGGCCAATTTTTCTTTAACTTTCGACCCGAGAACTAAAAGCTCTCCCTTGCTCTGCTCGTCATTAAAGGACTTGTTTACCGCGCGCTGATAGTCGGTGGAAGCAGTTTCGTATGCTTTCGTCGAAACGGCTAACTTGTTACGAATCGAGGTATCGTCAAGCTCGGCTAACACCTCATCGGCCTTAACCACCTGATTTGGCTCGATTAATATTTTCCTTATTACCCCGTCAATTGGCGCAGTAATAGGAAAAGGCTTGACCGGTGTGATTTCAGACGAAACCAGCGCGCTGAGTCTGACGGGGAAAAATGCAAAAAGCAAAGTTACGATCGCCCCCAAACCCACAGCGTACTGGATCGAGCGCTTTCCAAAAGCACGGGTCACATGCTCTATTTTTTTTTCGTTCTGCCGCCATGCCCAAACCGCAAATCCCACTGAACTGCCAAGCCAAGTGACAACCGCCTTGTCCTCATCCTCAAACGGAGCGTGGCGGTTGAAAAAAAGCCCTCCCAACAATCTGCCATCTGGACTAAACAAGGAGCAGTGAAGGATATTCTCATGCACCCAATCCTTGCCATCCTCGGACAAGCTCTCCGGCAAATCTGCAAACGGAAACGCCGCGACTGGATCGGGGTGGTTGACTAGAATGTAATGAATGGCCATTCCAAGCCACTGCACGTAAGGAGTGTCTACTGAAATTTCGGCCAGACCGGACACGGCTACAATAGAAACCTTGCCCCTTACATCGTATTGCCACATCACAGCCTGATCATAATTCAGTACTGTGAAAGTATCATTTACAGAAACAAAATTCAGTTCCCGCAAAGATTTGCAGAGTTCAAGTTTCCGCTGGAACGCGAGCAGTTCGGTTCCAACGTTTTTCGATTGTGCTTGATTCACAAACGTTCAGCGCTTGGGGCGTGTTGAAAACGCCGCTGTTCCCACCATCCCGGGGAGCAAACCCTGCGTATTACCATCGAACCGTCCCTCCAACTCCAGCGCCTGGCTAACGCCTTCGACCCTGGAATTGAGCTTTGAGATTCGTGCGTTGTATGCCTTCCCTTCCGCCGAAATGCGAACCTGAAAGGGAACCCCTGGACGCAGCCAGTACGCCCAATTCGCCGGAACAAAAAGTTGCGCCTTTAAAGAACCGGGATTCACCACATCCAGCATTGGCTGACCAGCTTGCACGCTTTCAGCCACCTTCACGCGTGTTTTGGCGATTCGGCCGGCAAACGGAGCGGTGAGCTTGCAATATGCGATTTGTGACTCTCTCAAAAAAACTTGGCTTTTCGCCTTGTCCGCAGCCGCGGCGGCAACCGTTACCTCAAGTTCCCCTGCCGCCCCCAGCGCTTGAAGCCTAAGCTTGGTGAGGTGCGTCTCTCTCGCGCCTCGATATTCGGCCTCAGCCGTCTGAAGTTGCGCGTCCTGCTCCGCACAGTCAAATTCAAGCAAGACCGCCCCTGAAGCAACGGCATCCCCCAAACCAAAATAAATTCGCTTTATTTTTCCAGCCATCTGGCTTGAAAGCGTGGTTTCGTTGCCCGCAACCACCAACACCGAAATATCGCGCTGCTCTATAGCGGAAGCCTCGTCAAACTGACTATTACTACCCTGCAACGTGGATGCACGCGGAATATCTGAGGTCTTTTTCTTATCTAAGCGCTGAACCGAGGCGCTTGATGACTCGACTGCGTCAGCCGCCCCCCTTGCGTCCGTCGAGCGGACTGCTTGTGCCAAAGAAACCGTACTAACGCACAACAACGTCAAGCTCAAAACCAGGCGATACTTATTGCGCATGCGAAGCCTCACCCAGCCGAGATGTAGAGAGATTGGGGGCGGGGATCCATGCCGTGCCCGAATCCAACCTGAGATAAATCGGCGCATCATCGCCTTGCGCCAAGTCGATGGGCGCCACGACCGAAGCCGGATTCGTCTGGATTACTGACGCAAACTTAAGCTCCGGATCGTCCGAGGCAAGACCAGATTGGCGGCCCGAAACAGCCCGCACTGCTTGCTGACGAAGCATCGGGCCTAACAAGCGAAACGCCGCGCCTTCTGCCAGGGTGCGCCACTGTTCCTCGTCGACAGGTTCGCTCAATGTAGTTTTGAACTCCGAGCTGAATTTAGCGACACGACCTGATTTATCTACCAAGCGCACCTTTACCGTTGCGGGCCGGCCACCGCCTTTCAGGGGCTCTACTTCGATACTCACGAACAGTTGAATTTGTGCATCACTTTCTGAAGTAACGTTTAGCTTTGATTGCGCAAAAACAGAATCGAGCGAATCCCGGAAGGCTATGAGAGTGTCGGCCGGAACCCCGGTTATTTCAGCTATAGACACGCTTGGGGATATTTGAACTGCTCTGGGCGCAAAGTTCGCGGCCTGCCAATCTGCGATCTGGGTTTTCATTTGCGACGCTAGTTCGTCCATGCCCAATTTATCCGCCTGCAATGTTCCGGGATCAAGCCCCGTCGAATTATAAATTCGACCCAGTGCAGCCTCGAGGTTCGCGTACATGATGTCGCGATTTATTTTGCTCACCGTATACCTGCCTTTTGCGCGGATAAGTTCAAGTTCGGTGTCGATACCAACTTCCGCGCTTGACTCGAGAAATTGCACGATTTTCCTATCATCTAGGGTCGCTTCATCCCAGACTCCGTATTCATGCGCCATAAGGCCAAACCGAACTGCGGCGATCCTCGTCTGCGTCAACACCGCCATCGCCATTGCCAGCCTGCGCGACTCGTCGAGACGCTGCTGGGCTTCATTGGAACGCTTCACCGCAGGGTATGAAAATGCTTTTACGAGGTTGAACGCAACGCTCAATCCTGCTGACGTCCAATAATTGTTCACCAGATACCGGTTGCTGTCGTAGTTGCCAGTCAAATCGAAGTTCAAACCTGGCAGCAATCCCAAAATCGCCTTCCTCGCCTCACTTACGCTGATTCGGGACTTGTAAACCTCTTCGGCGATTTCCGGCCTGTTCCGCAGTGCGACAGCCTCAAGGGCCGGAATGCTCTCCTTCAGGTTGAGGGTAGCCGCCGGATAATCGTCAGGGGGCGAAACTAAGACTTCCGTCCCCGGCGGGGCGTTTACTATGGAAGCGAGTTCGATTCTGGCCTGCGCGAGTTCTTCACGCCTCAGGCTGATTTGTTGCTGCAAGTCGAGTAGCGCGCGCCGCAACGACGCAGTCTGCATAGGCGGCAAGAGTTTGCGACTCTCAATAATTCGCGTCTTCTCGATGGTTTGCTCGACTTCTTCAAAGTACGCATCGATAACGGGTAACAGGCGTTGTGCGGCCTCCGCCCGCCACCAAGCGAGCCTTACGTCCTGAATCAGATTTTGTACCGCCTTACGACGACGCTCAGCCGCGGCTAGTTTTTGGTCGGCTAGTTGCTTGGAGCGAAAGTAGCTCACTCCAAAATCCATTACATTCCAGACCAATCCGACACTCGCGGTGTTATGCGTTCGTTCAGATGACGCCGATGGGTTTGTCGCGGGCGTTCCGTTTGGTGAAAAACCAAAACCAAATGAGTCGTTGTTTCTGGTTGAATACCCGGCGTTCACGGCCAACTTAGGCAAAAGATCAAACCGAGCGACGTCTATTTGCGCCAGCGCCGCCGCCTCCTCCATGATTTTTATACGATATTCAGTCTGATATTTAACTGCTCGTGCGGTCGCTTCGTACAGGCTAAGCGGCTTGGATACAGGTTCCTGTCCTGAAAACAGCTTTTCAAGCGACTCACTCGCGATGCGCTCACGCTCTGATTGTTCAAGTTCTACCGGGGAAACAGCGCACCCAAAAAGCAAGGCTACGAAAGCCACAGAACAACATCTGTTTCTCAGGCGTTCCGCCGATGCGCGGTCGGCACAACCAAGTAAGCGAAGATCGTAAGCCTTATGGGGAGTCATCGTTTTAAAATTCTAATCTATTTTCAATAACCTAGGACATTAACCTATTTTATTTTCGCAACTAGAATATTAGTCAGCACGGGATCTTTCGTTGATTTTGCCGCACGAATTTGCTCAGCGAATGATTTTGCACCATGCTTTTCTACCTTTAAGCCCTTTTCTTTCAATAGCTTGGCCTCACTGGCGTCGGCAAGCCTTTGCGCTTTATCCCGGCCCACGTCCGCATCTAAGTCATCGGACCCAAGAATAAATTGCAAGTCGGCCCAATCTGCCCGGATCGCTTTCGAACTCCCTTCTTTTATACCCAGTTCGAGCTTGAAGTCGACCGAGGCTTCTCTCCCCTCCGAATCCTGGGCCGTAAGAATCAGTTCGAGCGAAATCCCCCCCCCTCCTGGCGGCAGCCCTCGGAACATGCCGGTGACAGAATCAAACTCAAGCCAGGACGGCAATGCTCCGCCAGTCGCCGAGCGTATTTCAAGTTTTACAACCGCACCGGTGTCCGTGTGCGCAAATACGTCGCGCGGTACTTGAAACTGGTCGAAACCGATTGCCTCCTTGATACCTTGATAGACAAACAGTCGGGACTGGATGTCGCTGAGTGAAACCGGCATTAAATCGGCACTATTTTCACTGAGGCGAACGACTGGGAACCCTTTGGGTTCCGGGGGCACCGCGCTGTCCCTAACATCCGATCGAATGTCGGTAGTGTCCGGAGCCGTAGATTCATCACGAATTGGCACCTTCGTGTCCGCTCCCAGCAAGCTTGTCGCTATGCGCGGTCCGACCACACCGCCGACACCGTTGGCATCCGTGCCGAGGAAGCCGGAGGCTGCCGCCCCCGTAGATTCGCTACGCGCACCGTCTGCCGGTTTGGCTGGCAAGCTCGCAGGCTGTGGCAACTCGGAAGCCGGCAGCCCCAACTGCAGCTTGAAGGTTAGCGAAGCCTCACGACCGTCGGCGTCCTTAGCGCTAATTTCGAGGTCAAGCGCTCCTGACACTCCCGCCGGCGGCATGCCTTGAAACTGCCCAGTGCCGCCATTAAATTGCAGCCAGGGTGGCAACGGCGACCCATCAACTTGATGCGCCTCAAGCTTAACGACCGCCGAAGGATCGGTATGAGCGAAGGCCTCGAGCGGAACTTGAAAGCTGTCAGCGCCACGCCCGTCGACAACGCCTTCAAACACAAATAAGCGCCCCTCTGCTGGATCGGTGGAACCACCTCCGCTCGCGCTTGCAATCGCATCCCGAGGAACACGTGCAACCGGGAACCCTGCGTCCGTCGAAGCACTGCCTGTCGATCCGGAACGAGGTACTCCTGTGGACGTCCCCGGCAACGCATTAACTGAATCGACGCCTGAGCCACCCGAGCCCGAAAAGCCTGGCGCGCTGAGACGGCCCGTTGCCCCCGACGCCCCAACGCCCGGCCCAATGGGCGCTCCCGAATTACCAGGTCCGCCCGTTTCAGCCTGTGATCCTCCGGGAGGTGCTGCAGTGAAAGCGCTTTGCGGCAACGTACCCGTCTGTCCGGTCGTATTGGGCGCAGCACTGAGATCAAGTTTGAATGCGACCGACGCCTCCCTTCCATCTGAGTCCCTCGCGATTACTTCGACATCCACTGCAGCCGAGGTACCAACGGGCGGAAGGCCCTGGAACTGTCCGGTCACGGCGTTAAATTGCAGCCAAGTCGGTAAGGGCTCTCCCGTGACTTGCCTTGCCTCGAGTTTGACGACTGCAGCGGGGTCCGTGTGCGCAAACGCTTCGACGGGCACCTGAAATTGCCCGTTCCCGTTGCCATTTGTCACGCCTTCATAAACGAATAGCCGCTGCTCATTCGGACTCAATGCCTGCCCCGGCGTATTGGTCCCGCTCTCCGCCTGCGCCACCCGCGCCAGCGGGAAGCCCGTATCGCTAGACGCAAGTTGCGGCTGCGCCTGAGGGGGTCCCGAAGCCGTTGGAGGCAGCGCATTTAGCTCGTCTGCACTCGTCCCCTGCGCGTTTGAAGACGTCGTCGTTTGCGACGCGGGTGACGGTATGCCCTTTAGCCCGCCGGTAATGTCAACTGGCTGCGATTGTAAGCTCGGGTCGATTGAGCGTGGCGGCGCCGAATTTGTTCCCACGTCCAATCCAATTCCAGTAACGATCGGCGAAGCCACTCCGGAACCGATGGTTGAACCTAATGGCGACACAACGGTCTGCGAAGCCGGAACCGGTGTTATCGTAGTCTGGGGGTTCAGCGTAACGGGCTTCGCCAAAGTCGCCGTCGTGTCTATCGTCGCAATCACACCCGCCGTCGTGAACGTGTTCCCCGCCACATCCATCGCCTTGGCCGTGAGCGTGTGGCTCCCATCTGCCAGTGCTCCAGTCGTGAACGTCCAGTTCCCCGACACCACCGTCGCCGAACCGAGTAGCGTCGCACCATCGTAAATCTGCACCGAACTCACGCCGTTCACGTCACTCACCGTCCCGGACAACGCCAGCGTATTGTCCTTGGTCAGCCCACCGCTCGCGATCGTCGACGTCGATCCGGTGTCCGTTCCTATAGTGCTGCTGATTGTATCTGAAGGGCCCACCGTGTCGTACGTGAACGTGTACGCCGTCGAGCCCGCACTCACGTTCCCCGCCACATCAGTCTGGCGCACGTACACCGTGTTCGAACCCTGCGTCAGCA
>JANXRV010000051.1:0-50211 GCA_025356665.1 Pseudomonadota bacterium | reverse complement strand
GCGAAGGTGCAAGTTAAGCGTTAAGAGTTAAGAGTTAAGAGTTAAGAGTTAAGAGTTAAGAGTTAAGAGTTAAGAGAGACAGCCCCGAACCGACCAAAACCGGGCCCCAAACCGGTCACAATGCGTGCTCAAGAGCTACGCAAGATCAATCTGCATTAAAGACTGCGCCTGTACTGCCGATTCCTTGTTCGCACACAGCCGTTTTGTGTTGCGCTATTGCCTCGAGCTTGGCCATGCTTGGCGGGTCTGTCCGGAACAACACCTTCAACTGAGCGATCGTCACTATGATTAGCCTGCGTAACTGTACCACCCTCGCCCTTGCCCTTGCTCTGGGTTTTAACCTGAGCGGCTGCGCCAACCTGCTCGAAAAATCGCGCGAGAGTACGTCCGCGTCGGCCACAACGCCCAGACCGGCGCAAGCGATGGCCGGTGTTTCGCAAGCCTTGATTGAGCGCCGCGACACCATTGTCGCCACCGGCTACGCCGTCATCGGCGTACAAAACCATAAAAGCGCCCCGCAGCAACGCCTGCTGGCCATCCGCGCCGCCAAGATAGACGCCTATCGCGGCTTGGCCGAACAAATCTACGGCCTGCACCTGGATGCCAATACCACCGTAGCGGAAATGACCGTAATGAGCGACAGCTTTCGCACCCGGGTGGAGGGCGTGGTCTATGGTGCCAACCTGACCAGCATCAGCCCGATCAATAACGACACCTACGAGGTCACGCTAAGCCTGGACAGCAACGCGGTCAACGACTTGCGGCTGCTCTACCTGAGCATGGCCGGCAACAAGCGCCGTTAAGTCAAGGCCCCACCTTGCCCTGTCTGCCATGACCACGTCCGCCAGCCCAATCACCCCGCCCAGCCGCGTGCCGCTATCGCGCACCAGCGGCCTGGCGCTGCTCGCGCTGCTGGCGCTCATCCTGAGCGCGGGCCTGCCCGGGCGTTTGCTGGCACAGGCAACCCCGCCGCCAAGCGCCGAATCCCGACTGGAGGCCTTGCGTAACGCTTTGCTCGAGCGCGCCCTCAAAGCACCCGCCCGCTTACGTTCGGCCGCCTGGATAGACGAATCGGGCACGCTGCGTGAGAATCTGCAGATCCAATCGGATGTGAAGCTACGCGGCATTCGCGTGCTGTCCTACCTTGAGGAGGGCGGCGCACTCAAGGCCGATGTCCTGGCCGATACGGCCTCGGCGCCAGACAACTGCCAGGGGAGCGGACACCTCAAGCGCCAGGCGCTGCTCAGCCTGAGCCATGAACCGCGGGATGGCCGGCTCGCTTACCATCAACTGCCCGAACTGACAGCGCGCGCCCAACAGACCCTGCTCGCCGGCTTTGCCCTGGACGAGGGCTGGGTGCTCACCCCCGCCTCGAGCGCCACCACCACCTACGAACAGGCCCTGGCCGCACCAGTACCGCAGGCAACGCCTTATTTGCTGCAACTCAAATTGGAGGCCAGTGACGGCGACTACCAGACGGTCATCAAGGGCAGACCGGCCGCACCACGAAACGAGTTTCTGGAAACCCTGGGCCTTTACAGCAGCCCCCCGGCAAAATCCATACGCCTCAGTCTGCGGCTGCTCGAGCGTAGTTCGAACCGTGTTCTGTGGTCAGAAACAAGCGGACTGGTCTACCCGGATCCGGGGCGAAACCTGCAACGCCAACCACTGCCGGCCAGTCTTACCGAACCGATAGAGGCCTTGCTCGGCGACTGGCGCCTCAAAATGGGCAAGGCGCTGGCCTGTGAGCCGCTGCAGTTGTCCGTGGCTGCAATCGAGACGGTTCCGGGTGAGCAGACCGAACGACTCGCCCTCAATGCGGGCAACCGCATCGGCCTGCGCGTCGGCGATAAACTGCTGCTGGTGGACCGCACGCGCTTCCCGCGCAAGAGCCTGGAGGCGGGCACGCTCGATCGCGCGGCGCTGATCGAAGTGTTGTCGGTATCGGCTGACGGGGCTTATGCCAAACGGGTGGCCGGCCCGGCTCCGACTGCGCCGCTGAGCAACCTGGTTGCCATGCCGCTGTGAGATAAGTTATTGCCGCCCAGCTACACGCTAAGCTGCAGGCTGCAGGCTACAGACTCGAGACGAACAACGAACAACGACCTTAAACGGACCACAACCATGCGCCCAACACTGTTTTTTGTCCTGAGCTGTCTGGCTACCACGCTTGGCCTTGACCCAGCCCGCGCAGCCGACCAAGCCGCACCGGCGGCAGCAGCAGCAGCAGCAGCGCAGGCAGCACCAGCAATGGCGCCAGAAGGACCGATCCAGTCGGGCAGCGTACCCATACAGATTCAGTCTGCAGCGCCAGCCACGCGGGTGATCCCGCCACCGACAAGGGCTAAAGTCGCCGCACCAAAGCCAGCTCCGGCGGCAATTCCGGAGGGCGCCGTCATGGCAAAAAAAGGCGAAAGCCTGGATAGGCTCATCGCCCGGAGCATGAAACACCTGCCCTTCCGGCAAGATATTTTGCGCGACATCGTGGTACAAAAAAACCCCGGCGCATTCAAGGGCGGCAACGCCAAGAGTCTGATCGGCGGCGCCTTGATTCAATTGCCGGTAATGAGCGATTTTCGCCATATCACCCACCCGGCTGAGATAACGGCGACCGCCGCTAACGAGACCGACAACAGTCAGCCCTCGGCCGAGCCCGATGTGAGAAAGGGCTGGGTGCGCTTTCCGTGAATAGTGCCGGGGGCGCCCTTGCCGTTCCCATCGTCCCGTTGCCGGTCACGGCCCTCACTAACACTAACGCGGGCGCGGCGATTGCCCTGCCGAGCTTACTGGCCGCTGAACTGGGACTGCAGCCAGGGGAGTCGATCAAGGGCCGCGTGGTGATGCGTGACGGGGTCATGCGACTTTTGTTGGACGGCGCCGCAGGCCAGATCCTTAAGCTGCCGGCCAATAGCGACGCCACCCCCGGTGCAGTATTGCAACTCAAGGCCATTCGAACGACCCAGGGCTGGCAACTTTTACGCGCCGCAGCCGAAGCTCTCTCGCCCCTTGCCGGGTTCAAACCCAGTCCTGCATCCCTAGCGCCGCAACTGCTGTCCATTGCCGGGGGCAGCCTGCGCAATGCCACACCAGCATCAGCGCTATGGCCCCAGCCGCTAGATTTGGAATGGGTCGCCGCCGCGCTGCAAACAAGGCCACAGACCCGCTTGCGCGCCCTGCCAGCGGTGGATACCGCTGTGGCCGCCCCCTCGCGCTTGGCGGTACCGCCACGGGCAAGCCCGGACGATGCGCACGCGGCACCCCCTGCCACAGCTAGCACAGCTACCACGCCAGCCACGACTAACGCAGCAGCCACATCTAACACACCAGCCACATCTAGCACACCAGCCACAACTAACACACCAGCCACGCCTGCCACGCCTGCCCAGCGCGCCATGCCAGCGCAGACCGGAGTGGACACGGGCGCAAGTGCCCCGGCAACACGGTCCGTGCCGTCACACGCCAGCGCAACGACACCTGCCGGGGCCGGGCAAGCCGCAACCGGGCAGTCCTTGGCCGCGCCGCGGCAAGCGACTCAGATGGCACCGGCAAACACGCCGCTGCGCGCCGACTTTACGCCGGCCGACATGGCGCTCATACTCAGTAACGCAGCAACAAGACAGGGGCTAGCACACGTGCTCGGTATAGACCAGACCAATCCCGCCCTCAGGCCCACCCTGCTGACCGCCGACACCACCGCACTGCGCCTGGCTGAGCCGCAAGCGCGCGAACTGGGCCTGCGCGACGGGCAAGTCGTCAAAGGACTCGTCGAGGCTAACGGTGAATCACTCAAACTTGTGCTCAACGGCCTCGCTTTTGAGCTCCCGGCAGCCTCCAGCCTTGCCCGCGGCGATAGCCCCTTGTTTCGCGCGGTGCAATCACCCGGCGGCTGGTTGCTCAAACCGCTGCCCATCCCCGGCGGCTTGAGCGCCGCGCCCGGCCTCGCCCCCGGCACGGTCTCTACCATGACGGCCATGCTGCTGCGGCCCCTGGAAGCCACCGGATGGATGCAACTTTTGTCAGACAGTGGACTCGCCAAGGCACTTGCCAATACACCGGAGTTCCACGCCTGGCACAAGAGCCGCCCCTCCATGGCCCGCCTCGGCGCAGCAGAGTTGCGCGAAGCGGTGGCCGGTTCCGGCCTGTTTGCCGAGTCCGCCCTCGCGCAGGGCCGCGCTCCAGCCGCTCATGACCTCAAGCAGGCACTGCAGAGCCTGCTCAAGGCCACGGCCGGCGACCCGCTGCTGAACGAACCGGTGGACCGCGCACTCAAGGATATCGAATCCTCCCAGTTGCAGGCGGTGCAGGCGCAATCGCAACGCGAACTGCTGCTCAATCTGGTCATTCCCTTCGCCGACGCCAACCCGGTGCGGCTCAGTTTTTCACGCCCCGCCCCCAGCCGCGAGGAGCCCGACCCGCCTTTCACGGTCAGCGTGCACACACGCAACGAGCAGCTCGGTGAGGTCTGGCTCAAGACCGCGGTCAGCGGCCAGAACAAGATCGATATGACCATGTGGGCGGCGCAGCCAGAGGTGGCCACAGCGGCCCACCAAAACGCCCATGCCCTCGCACACGAACTGGAAAATGCCGGGCTGGAAATGAATTCCTTCGTCATCTACAACAGCCCCCGACCGAACGCCCCCCAAGACGCCGCCCCGCCGGGCAGCATCGTCAACGTCGCCGCCTAAGCCCGCCCGATGAAACCCTCAAAACAGGCCATTGCAATCGAATACGGCCAACGCGATACGCCTGTGCTCAGCGCCAAAGGCAGCGGTGAAGTAGCCGAACGCATCATCGCCGAGGCGCGCAAACAAGGTGTGTATATCGCCGAAGACCCGCAACTGCTGGGCCTTTTGGGCCAACTGGAGCTCAACCAGGAGATCCCCGAGCAGCTGTACGCTGCGGTCGCCGCCATCCTGTCCTGGGCCTACTGGCTGCGCGGCATGGTGCCGGGCGACGAGAAAAGAGCACCGGATGAGCGCTAAACACTAAGTGCTGAACACTAAGCGCTAAGTGCTACGTACTAAGCACTAAGCCTTGAGTACCAAGGTACCAAGGTACCAAGGCCTTTAAAGCGGCCGCTCAGGCGTCGTCGTAGCCGCGCCCACGCAACAAGCTGGAGACTTTGCCCATGCGATCATAGACTTCGACCGAGCCGGTGTTCTCTCCGCTTTGCAAAATGCGTAGCGTGGCACGTATGGTTTCAAGTTTGCTGCGAATAAGGATGTCGTTACGCCGGTGGGCCGCCTGACACTCGCCCATCAAGCTCTGGAATACCGCCCACTGCTCGCCCGCCTCCTGCGGCAGGCCGACAGCCGCCGCCGCGCTGTCGGTAGCGCTCACGCGCCGCAACACCCGCGCCAGCGCCACAAGAATCTGTTCTTTTTCAGGCTGTAACAACTCGAAGGCCGGCAGGTCCTGCACCTTCAGCGCGTTAAATTCGTCCTCGAGCAGCTGACCCAGTCGGTGGGCCTGATCACACCCACTGGCGATCGCATCGGCGATGCCCACACCCAGACTCACTATGCCAACCTTGCGAACAATACTGCCGCCAAGCTCAACCGCCGGCGGCGTCGTTGGACGAACTGACGTGGTCTATCATTTTTTCCAGGGCCGCAAAGCTCTCAGCCATGCGCTTGTGATCCAGCGGGTAATTGCCGTCGGCGATCGCCTGCTTGATCGAGGCCACCTTGACGGCGTCAAAACCGGGCTCGGCGGCCAGGCGCTGGGCCGTCGCGCTCAACTCGACCTTGTCATCTTCACTGGCCGGCGCGGTCTGTGGCTTGACATCGCCTGGGCGCGTCTTCACCGGCTTGGCGTAGTCAGGGTTTATCGCCCCCGCGCCTGTGTTTGAAATTGGGTTCGTCATATTAAGTCCCTCTTAAACTCGCCTCAGTGGTAACTGGGTCAAAACCGGTTTTCCGGTACTCATCAAGAGAATCGACAGCAATTACAATTCCTTTAGCGCATCGTGCATATTTATTCGCATTTCCCCAGGCCCTGCCCACCAAGCGCTATAAAAATGTTTAAATTTTTATAAAAATATAATACAAACAATACTATACCATGACAACGTGATCTAAACTTGGAACTTACAATTAAACCAAAACCAGCACATTGTCAGCCCCTTTCACCCCATTGTCCCCCATTGCCCCCCCCATCATTTGTGGGGTTCAGCCCGAACTTATAACCCCCGGGCGGCATTTTTGCCGGTCACCACGCCACCCAGCACGCGGCCCGACTCAGGGTTCTTGAGCTGTATCTGCTCGCCCAACCGGCCATCCTGTAAAGCCTCAACGCGCACGCTAATCTGCAGACCCTGCGCCCCCCCCACCGACAACAACACAGACTGGCCGCGCAGCACCAGCACCGCCAAGCGCACATCGGAGGCACGCAAAGGCTCGCCGGCCTGCATATTGCGCGTCAATGCGCTGTATTCCAGCCCCTCAATGGAGGTATAAAACCGCTGACCCGGGTCGCGGTTTGCCACCAGCCGGGATTCAAACATTCCGGCATCGATTTGCTGGCCCGCCGAAAGATTCTGCCGCGCGACCAAGACCAACCTCCCCTCCGACACGTCCGCGGCCAATAAAATATGTCCGGCGGGAAGGTCCCGAACCACCCGCGAGCCCTCTGCCGGCGCCACCCCCGGCGCAGCACCAGCGGGCACGCTCGAACGCGACAATACCTCAAGCCTATAGCCCTCCGGCTTGAACAAATTGCCTGCCGCCAGCGCCGCAGTGATGCGCACCACGCGCGCCGAATCGTCCAGGTCCTGCGGGCGAAAAGAACGTCCCCGAACCAGGTCGCGCTTGAGCAGGCGCCCGACGACAGCACTGCGATCTTCGAGCGCATCGGCCTCGGCCATCTCCGCCTGCCGCACGACCAGGTCTGCCTCCGCCAAAAACGTACCTGCAGCGAGGTTGCGCGCCGCGACAACAATATTCTTGGGTGCACGTACGCTTACCTGAATAAACAGCTGCCATACCGGGATATCACAACGCACCCGCACCAACTCTTTGGATGGAAAAGGAAAATCCATCCGCGCACCAGGCGGACAGGGGCTGACGCGCAACCTGCCATCGAGCGGACCGACCTCAACCCGCTCGGCCGAGACCCCGCTTTGCCCCCCCACCCAAGTCTTGATGTCCTGTACCAGGCGATCGCGCGCCGCGGCGGGCGTGTCGGCCGCTTGGGCCGGCAACAAAAAACCAGCGCACAGAGCAATACAGAGCCCCAACAGCAGTTTAAGCATGGCAATCACTGCAACCCCATCTTTATGAAAGGCTTAGGGGGAACACGCCATCCGCGCTCGCTTGAACGGCCACCCTGCCCAATGCCCTAGTCTGACCACTTCAGCCCCGGCACGCAACTTGGACAAAAGCTGGCACAGCCTTTGCTCAAAAGCCCTTATCGCAAGCAAGCAGACCGTTTTTTGACAGTACGCCAATCTGGGACCCGCTCAACACCATTTGTGCGGGCACTGCGGATCATCTCTCAACCCTACTGACGCGCTGCGGAGCCGAACATGAAGATCGACAGCAAATTCAGCGAACTACTGGCCAACCAGACGAGTGGCGGCAGCAATCCCGGTCGCCTCTCCAACGGAGCCCTGCAGCAAGATTTTCGCCAAATACTGCAAGAGGCTGCCCAAACAAAGACGGCTGGCCCGCGACCGAGCGCGCCGGCTTCGGCCGCAAGCAGCACGACAACATCCGCCGGTACGCCAGACGGAGGCTTTGCCATCACCGTACGCGAGAACGACACCCTGGCCAATATCGCACGTCGGGCACTCGAGGCACGGGGCCTGGATTCCAGCCCCCAAGCGTCGCTACGGGCCGCCTTGCAACTCGCCAAGGACAATAAGCTGCCCAATGCCGACCTGATCTTCCCGGGGCAAAAAATAAACCTGTCAAGCCTGCCCACAGGCAAAGCTGAGAACGGACTCGAATACAGCACGCCAGAAGAGGCAAAGAACAAAACAACAACTAATGTAAGCCTCCCCCAGAGCCCGAGCACCCAAAGCATGCTCGCAAAATCCAAGGGACAAGCGGTCATAGCGCAGCCGGGTACGAGCAGAAATACCGCAGGCCGCGACGGACCAACAGCCAACCCCATACTGGAAAAAACGCTCGATCGCGCCGTCAGCCTGGGCTATGTCAATCGCGCGCAAAAACATGCGGTGCGTGACAAAATTCTGGCGCTTGCCAATGAGCATCGTTTTTCACCCGATGACCTTGCCGTCGTCACGCTGATAGAGAGCGACGGCATGAACCCCAAGGCCACCAACGGTCGTTGCCACGGACTCATACAGTTTTGCGACGGCCCCAACCGCGGCGCCGCCACGGTGGGCTTCAAAAACAACGCCAAGGCCATCACCGAACTTGGCGTTCTGGATCAACTCAACCTGGTGGGCAAGTATTTCGAGGAGACCGGCTTGCGCCAATTTGGCAAGTCCAAGCCCGCTTCGCTCGATGACCTTTACCTCACCGTTCTCACCCCCGCGGCACGGCGCGAGCGCGGCAGTGACGTTGAACTCGATATCGCCGGCCAGCAGGCTGCAACCTTGTACCCGGGCAACGACACCTCATCAACGATTACGCGCACATCGTTGCTCGAGGGCCTGCGCCAGAACGCGCGCGGCAAACTCGCCGCCCCCATCGTCCAACCCGCCCAAGCCAATCCCCCCGCCCAGCCCGTCCTTCCCCAGCCCAACCGCAACGCACCCATGCGGGTGAGCGCGCTGTCATTCTCGCAACAGGGCAAGTTTCGCTAGCCCCGCCATGCAGACGACACCCTATCCGGCACCGAAGCGGCACCCAATGCGGTGGCAAAAATCTGCCACCGCCTGCGGCAAGTCGGCTGCCCTCGGCGGCAGACTTTTGCCCCCTTTGCTGCCACCCCGGTCATCGGCTGGGCAAAGGCGCCCGAAATCGCCAGAAACCGCATCTGGCACACGCTTTGCTTATACCCCTTCAATAGTAAAAATTATGCCAGTCCCATTAACAACAGAGTCGACCGTTACCACCAAAACTTGAGCGCCCCCACCATGGACCTTCTTCCCAACACTTTCGGCATCCACGAACAGGCCCTGCGCAGCAGAAGCCAGCGGGTAGCTCTGCTCGCGACCAACATCGCCAACGCCAGCACGCCTCGCTTCAAAGCCCGCGACATGGACTTCAAGGAAGCGCTTGGGATAGCACAAACCGAGGCGCTCAAGACGACCAATTCACGCCACTTTGACACGGCCCAGGCTGCGGCCAGCCCCGGCGGGCTCAAGTACCGCATCCCGTTCAACGCCAGCATAGACGGCAACACCGTCGAAATGAGCGTGGAACAGGCGCAGTTTGGCAAGGCCTCAGCCGATTACCGCGCCAGCCTGATGTTCATTGAAAACAGAGTCAGCGGTATCAAGCGCGCGTTGCGCGGGGAGTAATCAGTATGTCTATCTCAAGCATTTTCGGTATCGCCGGCAGCGCCCTCAACGCACAGCAGGTGCGCATGAACGTCACCGCCTCCAACCTCGCCAACGCCGGCACCAGCGCTTCGAGCGAGGGTGAGGCCTTCAAGGCGAAGCGCGTGGTGTTCCAGGCCTTGCTCGAAAAAGAACAATCGGGCGGCGGCACACCCAACACCGGCGGCGTAAAGATTGACAAAATTATCGATGACAGCTCGCCCGCATCAAAAATATACGAACCGAGCCACCCCCAGGCCGACGCCAAGGGTTATCACTACAAGGCCAACGTCAACGAGGTCACCGAAATGGTCGAAATGATGGACGCCGCCCGCTCCTTTCAGAACAACGTTGAAGTCGTGAACACCGCCCGCGATCTGATGATGCGCACGATAGACACCATCAAAAACTGAACAAAGGTAAGCACGCCATGACCAGCACAGTGAACACCGGAAACCTCGCCACCATTACCCGCACGGCAGATGCCCAGGCCGCCCTGGGCAAACAATCCGAGACCATGGGCAAGAGCGAATTTCTTACCCTCTTCACGGCCCAATTGAAGAACCAGAACCCGCTCGATCCGGTCAAAAACGAGGCCTTTGTATCGCAGCTGGCGCAGTTCTCGCAGCTCGAGGCCACCACCACCATGGCCACATCGCTAAGCAGCCTGGTTGGCTCCATGCAGGGCGACCGCATGATGTCAGGGGCCTCCCTGATCGGCAAGCAAGTGGCCGCGGTCGGGATCCCGGCCATATTGAGCGGCGGCACGCACGTGACCTCGATGATCGACCTGCCCAACGGCGCAGACAGCGTCAAGATCGAATTCTTCGACCCGAGCGGCACGCCGGTGCGCACCGATACGCTAAAAACCCAGCCCAAAGGTCAGACCTCCTTCATCTGGGACGGCACCGACGACAATGGCATCGCCCTGCCCGATGGCAACTACAGCATCGTCGCCACCGCCACCCTGGCCGGACAGAACAAGGTCGTACCGGTCAGCACCCTTGCGCAGGTATGGAGCGTCAGCGCACCGGCCGGCAGCAAGGACCTCAGTCTCGAGGTGGGCCAGGGCATCAGCGTACCGTTATCGAGCGTCACCCGCGTCGGCGGCTAAACCACTTTTTATTTTCCAGTTCTGAACCAAGGAGCGCCTCATGTCTTTTTACACCGCACTGACCGGGCTTAACGCCGCCACCGCGCAACTGGGCGTAACCAGCAACAACATCGCCAACGTCGGCACCTCGGGCTTCAAGCGCTCGCGCGCCGACTTCGGCGACATTTTCGCCACCTCACCGCTGCAAAAAGCCTCCAGCGTCATCGGCCAGGGCGTCTCACTGAAGCAGGTCAGCCAGGAGTTCAGCCAGGGCAACATCGCCACATCATCAAACGCGCTCGACCTGGCGATTACCGGCGACGGATTTTTCCCGCTCAAATCAGCCGACGGCCTGCAAAACATTTACACCCGTAATGGCGCGTTCACCATGAACGACCAATACAACGTGGTTAACTCGGCGGGGCAGGCACTGATGGCAGCCTCGGTCGACAGTAGCGGCAAGGCCGACCTGGGTAACCTCAACCGCCTCGCCATCCCGAAAAAAACCACCGGTGACGCCAAGCAAACTTCGCTGGTCAAACTGGGCCTGAATTTCCCGGCCGACGCCAAGGTCATCACCGCCGCATTTAACCGCACCAACGCGGCCACCTATAACAAAACAACCGCCCTGACCGTGTATGACCAGGGCGGCAACGGTTACCTCGCCACCGTCTACTACGCCAAGACCCAGAACGCCAGCCAGGCCAGCCCGTACAACAAATGGCAGACCTATGTCTACATCGGCGACTCCGCGGTCAACGCCTCGCTGATTCAGTCTACCGATGACAACGGCCAAAAACTGTACGTCAACAAATACGGTCAGCTCAAGTCCGAGGTCGAAGTTGCCGACCAGCTGGTCAACCGCAAAACACAAATGTTCGCACTCGACAACCTGACCGATAAACGCACCTCGGTACCCGCCTCCATCATCGGCACGACAATAGCAGGGTCCAAGACCAAGGCTGCGGACGGCACCGACTACACGATAGACCTGACGGCGGAAAAAGGCATCAATTTCTCCACCATCAGTAACACCAACAAGGCGATGCTCAGTTCGCTGTTCGCGATCGATGTGGACGGCTCCAACAAGCCCATCACCATCGACATGAGCCGCCTTGCCAACCTGAACAAAGCACTGACCGGCATCGATATCGCCAAGGAAATGAGCAATGAGATCAACAGCTCTTTCGGCGATGGCCGTTATTGGGATTTCGCCACCGCCGACGCGAGCAAGAAATTCACTATCGGTTCTGGCACGAGCAGCCTGGCGATAGACCTCGCCGACACCATTAAAACCGACATGGTTAAGTTCAATCCAGCAACCGGGGCGGGCACCATGACCGTCGGTGGAACGGACGTCATATTAAACGCAGCCAAGACAGCCATAGAGGTCGCTGCCCTCGTCAAGACCGCTCTTTCAACCGCGGGCAGCGCCTTCCTCACCGCTCATGCTGGCGCAACGGTCACCGACAATGGCAACGGCTCCATCAGCATCGCCTACTCCGCGGCCGATAGCGCCAGGGACAGTGTCTCGAACAACAGCTTTGCGGCATTTCCCGACGTCGTCGCTGGCCAAACCGGCTCGACCGGCACCATTAAAACCTTCACCCCCACCACACTGCAGCGCGCCGACAAAATGACCTTTTCAGCCGCCACCACGGCCGGGGTCATCACTGTTGCCGGGGTAGCGGTCAACGTCACGGCAGGCATGAGCGCGGCCAACGTAGCGGCCGCGGTAAAAGCCGCCGTCGATGCGAACGCCTTTATCACAGGCAACGCCGGGCGATCCATAACGCTGAACAACCCTAACGACGGTTCAATCACTGTCAAGTACGCAGCGGCCGATAGCAAGGCTGTCACCATGACTTATGTCGATACCGGCACCACCGGCGTAACCGCTCCACTGGTCGAAACCAACCCGGCTATCACCGACACCATGACAACCAAACAGCTTGTCGCCGCGATGCAGGTGCGCATAGACCGGGCGGTCGCGACCGGCGCAACCCCCGATGTAGCGATCACGGTAAGCTACGACCCTGTCACCACTGGGTTCAAGTTCGTCCCCTCCGACGGGATTACGGCGCTGACACTTCGCGGGGGCACCACCACATTCACCTCCAACGATGTACTTGGGCTTGGCATCACCAATGCGACGGTAGCGACCAATGGATCCTACGTCACCAGCGATACCATCAAGCCCAACGGCAACCTCATACGCGCCGCCGCCGACCAACGCTACGGCGTCAAGGTCGACTTCGACAGCGTGACACAAAAGTTCACCGTCTCCTCAGGTAAAACCGGAGACTCCTCCAGCATCGCCCTGTCAAACGTTAACAATTTGGCGAAGTCCCTGATGGGCTTGGCGAACAACAGTATCACCACATCAACTTCGGCACTACGCGGCATCACCTCATCGCCGGCCATCACCCGTGGATCGACCATCGGCATCAACGTCGACAACAACTTCCCCGTTGACACGACCAACAACCGCTTTGTTGTCACGGTGGATAACGTCAAGGGCGAGATCGTTATCCCGCCAAGCGCCAACTACACGCTGGACGGCTTTATGGCGCAACTGCAAAACCGCATCAACCTTCTCGCCAACGATGCCGGAAACAGCGTATCGGGCGTCAAGGTCGAATATGAGCGCGGCACCAACAGCTTCAAATTCACCAGCGGCACCGCCTCCAGCGACTCGTTCATCAAGATCTCGGGCAGCAGCATGTGGGGCCTGGCAAACGCCACCGCCGGCCGTGGCGAGACCTCAAGCTGGACCAAACCAACCCAGTTCACGTCTCTGGTCAACGGCGTCCCCGTACCCAAATACATCGATGAGCGCGGTCTGGAGACCACCAGCACCGACGGCTTTACGACCCTGCCCGAATGGTCGGCGGTCTACTACGACAAGGGCGAACTGACTTTTGACACCGGCGGAAAACTGCTCTCACCCAAAAGCGGCTCCCAACTCGACACGGTGTTCCTTGCCGACGGTAAGGGCGCACTGCGCATCAACATCGACTACTCAGCCTCGTCACAGTTCTCCTCCCCCTTTGCCGTGCTCTCGCAGGCACAGGATGGGTCACCCGAGGGCGATCTGGTCGGGGTGAATATCGGCGACGACGGTCTGGTCAATGCCAGCTACTCGAACGGCTCGCAAAAGGCGCTCGGAAAAATCATTCTTGCCAACTTTTCCAACGCCAACGGCCTGCGCCAGATCGGCGACGGCAGTTTTAACGCCAGCGCCGCCTCCGGTACGGCAGTGCTTGGCGAGGCGGGCGGCGCCGGGTTCGGCACCCTGCGTGCCGGTGCACGCGAACGGGCCAACGTCGACCTGACCCAGGAACTGGTGGACCTGATCACCGCACAGCGTAACTTCCAGGCCTCTGCCAAAGCGATTGAAACAAGCACTTCGCTGACGCAGACCATCATCCAAATCCGTAACTAAGCCTGAACCGGGAGCGCTATCATGGACAAACTGGCATACACCGCGATGAGCGGCATTAGCGAGAGCGGGAGCCCGCGGCAGCATTTGAGCAACGAAATCGCCAACCTCTCCACGCCCGGCTTCAAGTCTAATTTTTCTGCTGCCATGAAAACGGTGAAAGTATCAGGTCCGGGCTTTGACTCGCGCTTCGTCCCGACCCAACGGGACTACGACCGCATCTCCCTTACCCCCGGCCCGCGCATGTACACCGGTGTGCCGCTGGATATCGCCATGAACGGCAACACCGTGCTGGGTGTGACGGCGGCCAATGGCGAGCTCGCCTTTACCCGTCGCGGCGACCTGCGCGTGGGCAGCAACGGCATCGTGGAAAACGGCTCTGGCCAGGGCGTACGCGGCGAAAACGGCCCCATCACCGCACCGCCCGGATATTCGGTGGAGGTCACCGGCGACGGCTCCATGTACGCAGTGAGCTCGGGCAAGCTGCAACCGTCGGCGCGAACGCTGATCGGCAAACTGTTGTTGCGCGATGCCAGCGAAACACCGCTGGTGCGGCGCGAAGACGGCCTGTTCACGTCGGCCCCCAAAACCGGTTCGACCGAAAAACAAAGTGGCGCCGATATCAAGGACGGAAAACAAACCCCTTCGATCAGTGTCGGTGCCCTCGAGGGCAGCAACGTGTCTGCGTTTGGCGCGATGACAAGGCTGCTCGATTACAGCCGCAGCTACGAAGCGAATATCAAATTTATCAAAGAAGCGAAAACTCTGGACGAGTCCGGCGCTTCGATGATGAAGGCCTGAAGATGGCTTTGCGAATAACAGATAAAACAGGAGCAGTGTAATGGATGCCTCAATGTGGGTAGCAAAAACCGGCCTCGATGCGCAGCAGACGCGCATGGCGGTCATTTCAAACAACCTGGCCAACGTCAACACCAACGGCTTCAAGCGCGGTCGCGCGGTGTTCGAAGACCTGCTCTACCAAAACGTGCGTCAAGCCGGTGGGCAGACCTCGGCCAATGACCGCGCACCGACAGGCCTGATGCTGGGCACCGGTACGCGCATCATCGCCACCGAAAAAATGCATGTCCAGGGCAATATGATCACCACCCAGAATGCCCTCGACGTGGCGGTACAGGGCGACGGCTTCTTCCAGGTGTTGCAGCCAGACGGCAGCCTCGCCTATAGCCGGGATGGCAGCTTCAAGCTGTCGGCCACCGGGCAATTGGTCACCTCCAACGGCTCGCTGCTGCAACCGGCGATCACCATTCCGGCGAATGCCTCGAGCATCACCATAGGCGCAGATGGCACGGTCTCTGCCAAGCTCGCCAAGCTCCCCGACCAGCAGGTCCTGGGCAATCTGACGCTGGCGCGTTTCGCCAATCCCTCAGGTTTGGAATCCATAGGCCAGAACCTGATGCGCGCGACCTCTGCCAGCGGCGCAGTCCAGCAACTCAAGCCTGGCGTCAACGGCGCCGGTGAACTGGTTCAAGGTGCACTCGAGGCCTCGAACGTCAACGTTGTCGAAGAAATGGTGAACATGATCGAAACGCAGCGCGCCTACGAGATCAACTCCAAGGCCATCTCCGCCGCCGACCAGATGCTCAAGTTTGTCAATAACAACCTGTGATCATAACCATGCAAACCGTGCGCCGTCGTGCCCCGACACCGCTGAAACCGCTGACACCGCTGAGACTGCTGAGACTGCTGACACTGACACTGATCAGTGGCTGTGCCGCCCAGCAAATAGCGCCCAGCGCACAATTTGCACCGGTGCTGCCCGTGGTAGCGGCCCAGCCCCGCGAGGTCAACGGCTCGCTGTTCGTCGACGGCCGCTCCGAGAACTTTTTCGGCCGGCAACGCGATTACCGCGTCGGTGATGTGGTTACGGTGCTGCTGAACGAGCAAACCCAGTCACTGCGCACCCAAAACACGACCGTCAAGCGGGTTGCGACCAATGATGCCTTCAACGGGATCCAGAACAAACTGGCCGACTCACTGGGTAATTCCGGTCTGCCCTTGGGACGAGGCGTAGGCAAAGCTGTCGGCATGATCAGCCCCAACGGCGCGACAATCGGCAGCGATGGCGGCGGCAACTCCGGCCAGCAAAACACACTCACCGGTTCCATCGCGGTGACCGTTGTCGAGGTCATGTCCAACGGCAACCTCGTGGTTCGTGGCGAGAAGCAAGTCACCTTGAGTGAAGGCAGCGAGGTGATTCAGGTCTTTGGCGTGGTGCGTACCGAGGACATCGCTTCCAACGGCACAGTGACATCAAAGCGCCTGGCCAATGCACAAATCACCTACCGCGGCACCGGCGATCTGGCGAGCTCCGCCAAGCCGGGCTGGGGCACCAACCTGCTAAATAACCTGTGGCCCTTCTAGGGATGACAAGCACCATGCAACGGCTCATTTTTCTGACGCTCTGCCTCCTGCTTTGCGCACAACCGGCACAGGCTGATCGCATAAAGGATCTGACCTCGGTGGCCAGCGTGCGCGCCAACCAGCTCATCGGTTACGGCCTGGTGGTGGGCCTGCAGGCCACTGGTGACGGCGGCGATATTCCCTTTGCCGGCCAGAGCCTGCGCGCCCTCCTCAACCAGCTTGGGGTCAGCGTGGACGGACAATTGTCCGACTTTGACGGTGGCGTTTCCTTGGTCGCAAAGTTGGACGTCAAGAACGTGGCTGCCGTCATGGTGACAGCGGAACTGCCGGCCTTTGCCAAACCGGGGCAAACCATAGATATCAATGTTGCCGCGATCGGCAAGGCCACCAGCCTGCGCGGGGGCAATCTGATCATGACACGCTTGCGCGCCGCAGATGGATCCGTCTACGCCATCGCCCAGGGCTCGATGACCATTGCCTCAGTCGAGGCCAGCGCCGCCGGATCCAGCATCTCAACCGGGGTGTCCACCTCGGGCCGCATACCGAACGGCGCACTCGTCGAGCGCGCGGTCGAAACCTCGTTTGAAAAATCCGCCTCGGTGGTGCTCAACGTGCGATCCCACGATTTCACCACTGCCAACGCCATTGTCAATGCGGTGAACAGCAAATTCGGCGCCGGCATCGCACGGGCGCTGGACGGCGTCTCGGTGGCCCTGGCGGCGCCCCAGGAGATCAACCAGCGCGTCGCCTTCATGAGCATGATCGAGAATCTTGAGATTGTCCCGGGCGATGCAACAGCCCGGGTGGTGATCAACGCGCGCACCGGAACGGTGGTGATCAGCCGCAATGTGCGCGTCACCGCCTCGGCGGTCAGCCATGGTGGCATCACCGTCAGCATTGCGGCGACAAATTCGGTCAGCCAACCGGCGGCGCTCGCACCGACGAGCGCGGTGACGTTGCCGGTGACCAATGCCGAAATTTCGGCGACCGAGGCCAAAAATCCGATGTTCCTTTTCCAACCCGGAGTCGACTTGAGAGACATTGTCGACGCCATCAACCAGGTTGGCGCCACACCCTCGGCCCTCATCGCAATTCTCGAGGCACTCAGGCGCGCCGGTAGCCTGCGCGCCGAATTGGTGGTGATCTGACATGAGCGACGCCATACAAGGCCCCAGTTCGTATCATGATTTCGCCGGTCTGGGCAGATTGCGCGGCCAGGCGCACAAAGACAGCGACGCGGCCACCCGCGAGACGGCGCAGCAATTTGAGGCGATGTTCATCCAGATGATGATGAAGCCCATGCGTGAGGCCGCTTTCAAGAGCGACTTGGTGGAATCACAAAGCCTGGAGACCTACCAGGGACTGTACGACAAGGAACTGTCCATGCAAATGGCCAGGCGCGGTGCGCTTGGCGTCGCTGACATGCTCACGGCGCAACTCGCGCGCGCCAAAGTTGTACCGCTGGAGGCGGACAAACTCCATCTACCCCAGGGCAAGGAGTCGGCGCCCTTACCCGGCCTGCCGCTCAAACCCGAGCGCGCCGCGCTTCCCCTGAATAGGGCAAAACCGTACCTGGCCATGCCGCCGGAGCGCCAGACCGAATTTTCGCTCGATCCGACGCAGTCCCCCGCCCCGGGCAACAACAGCTACCAGGCCGAGTGAAAGATAAAAAACCATGAGCGATCTGCTTAGCATCGGCAGCACAGCGGTGGCCGCTTACCAGCGGGCCCTTGGCACCGTCAGCAACAACATCGCCAACATTGACACCGAGGGCTACACCCGGCAGGAAATTTCCCTCAGCCCGGCCGCGCCACAAAGCACCGGCTCGACCTTCCTTGGCACCGGCGTGATGTTCAACAGCGTTACCCGCGCCTACAACGAGTTCGCCGAATCCGGTCTGCGCGGGAGCATCAGCACACTCAACACACAAGGGCCCTTGGTGCAGTATGCCAATCGCGTCATTGACGTGATGGGCAACGCACAATCCGGACTGGCTCCGTCGCTGGACCAGTTTTTTGCGGCGGCACGCGCCGTCTCCGCCCAACCGGCCTCCACCGACCTGCGCAGCAGCCTGTTGCAAAACGCCGACCAGGTGGCCTCACGTTTCCGTGAGCTCGCCGGCCAGCTCGGCAGCGTGGAAACCGAAACACGGGACGCCATCAAGGCCGGCGTAGAAAAACTCAACACGCTGGCCAAGCAGTTGGCCACGGTCAACACCCAACTCAGTCGTTGCGCCACCCTGACCCGCCAGTCGCCCGACATACTGGACCAGCGCGACAAACTCCTGCGCGACATGTCGGCACTGGCGTCCATCAGCGTCACCGCCCGCCCTAACGGCGAGGTTGCCGTTGCCCTCGGCCTGTCCTCGAGCCAGAGTCTTATTGTCGATCCAAACGGGGCAAAGAGTATTGGTGCGGTATTTAGCGACAGCAGCACCGGCAAGGTTGATATCGTGCTCGACCCCTCGGGCAGCAACACCCCGATAGCCGGCATGAGCAGCGGCAGCCTCGCCGGACTGATCGGTTTTCGCCAGCAGGCGCTGGAACCGACGCAGACCAAGCTTGATTTTCTTGCCCAGGTCTTTTCATCCGAAATCAACAAATTGCAGGGTTCGGGCGTGGATACGCGCGGCGAGATCGGCCAGCCGCTTTATGTAATCGACCCGGTGTTCAGCCTGCAGTCGCCCGCCAGCAACAGCAAAGTTCAGGTGAACACGAGCGTCGTCAACGCCGCGGCCTTCGCCTTTCATGATGTCGAACTGCGCTACGACGGCACCCGTCAGCGCTGGAGCGCCACCGACACGACATCAAAACAAACGGTGACCGGCGCCAGTGGCGCGAGCGAGTTGACGATCAACGGCGTACGCCTTAATTTTAGCGGTACGGCGCTGGACGCCGATATGCTCACACTCAAAGCGGCGCAAAGACCGGCCTTGGGCATACGCATGACCCAGATCGATCCGCAGCGCATTGCCGCCGGAGCGCTGTTCCGGGTTGCCGGCAAAGCTACCAACGGCAGCATTGCCTCCCCCTCTCTGAGCTATAAAGCGCAAGTGGGCGCGCTGGCAGGTCCGGCCCTGCTCGACAAGACCTTGGTCAACAATGCCGGCCGTTCCAGCGGCGTGAAGTTTGCCAACGCATCGACTGCGCCGACCAGCGGCATCACCACCATCCCGGCGGGCTTTCGCAACGTTGCCATTAATCTTGAAACCACGCCGGCCAACAGCCTTGATTTGCAGATTTTCACCCGCGACGGCCGCCAACTGATAGGGCCGGCGCTTAGCGACACACAGCAACAGGCTTTACTCAGCCCGGCCAACGGCTTTGTCGCCGGGGCGGGCTACGCCACAGACTACCTCAACCGATCCGGCGAGGCCGGTTATCGCAAACTTGACGTGTTTTATGGTGCACGCGCAGTCGCGCAGGGCGACCCCGCCTATGACGCTGCCAATAATGTGGTCGATCGTCGCCAGCTCTTGGCCAAATTGGAAGCGCTCGCCATGCCTGCGGCGACGGCGCTGGCCGGCAGCACCTTTATCGCCGCCGGCGCCCTGAGCCTGAACGGCAAGGCCCTCCCCAGCCTTGTCGTTCCTGCGGCCGGCATGCAAGCCGCAGACCTCGCCAACTGGATTAATGCGGCCGCCGCGGGCGCCTCCGATGTCACGGCCAGCGCAATCAACGAAATACAGGTCAGCGCAAGCGACCTGAAACTGGGCCCGACGCGCACGGCGATTACGATTAACGGCACCGAGATCACCGACAACTCGGGCACGTTCGCCAACGCACAAAGCCTGATGACTGCGATCAATGCGCAATCGACAGCCACCGGTGTCAGTGCGGCGATCAACCGCGACGGGGCGATGACGCTGACGAACACGGCGGGCAACGCCGGCAAGGATATTGTCATAAGCACCCCTGCCGGCTATGTGACCAACGCGCTCAATCTTGGCGCGGCGACTTTTCGCGGTCACATCAGTCTGAGCAGCGCAAAGGAGATGCGCATCGGCATTGGCGCCAATGGCTCTGCATCCGATCTGGCCAAACTCGGCTTGCGCGCCACCGCCTACGTCGCCGGCGCGGCGCCTGAAGACCTGCTCGTATTCGCAAGCGGCGTCGGTGCGGGCGCAGTCGCCGCGAGCTATGAGGTCGCAAGCGTCGATCGCGTGCAACAGCAGCGCGCACAGCCCCTGGACATCAGCTTCACCTCGGCGGACAACTACACCATTACCGATGTGAACACCGGCAGCGTTTTGGCGCAGCGCAAATACGACCCACAAACGGGTATCAGCTACGGTGAGCTGAAACTTAATTTTTCGACCGCACCGGCAGCCGGCGACAGCTTTCGCGTCGACGGCAACCAGGATGGCGTTGGCAACAATGAAAACATCCTGCGCATTGCCGACATGGCCTCAAACAAGTCTCTTCTGCCCGGTGACAAGACGCTGAGCGAGGGCTATAGCGATTTGGTCAGCGCGGTGGGCAGCATCGCCAACCAGGCAACGATTTCACAACAGGCGCTCAGCGTGGTCAACAAGCAAGCCATAGAAGCACGCGACAAAGCATCCGGGGTAAATCTTGACGATGAAGCGGCCGACCTGATCCGATTTCAACAGGCCTACCAGGCGGCGGCAAAAACCATACAAATCGCCAGCCAATTGTTCGATTCAATCATTCAGATTCGCTAACGGAGTACCGGACAAATGAGCATCTCAACACGCTACGCCTTTGACCAGGCATCGCAGCAAATGAGCGAACTGCAGACCCGGATAGCCAAAACCCAGAACCAGCTCGCCACTGGAATGCAAATCAGCAAACCCAGTGATGACCCTGAAAAAGTAGTGGCAATACAGCGGCTTCAGTCGGCCATCGTCCGTCAAGACAGCTACACAAGCACTTTGGCGACCGTTGGCGACCGCCTTGCGGCCGAAGAGGGCAGCGTAAGAGGGGCGAGCGACGTGATGAGTCGGGTAAAAGAGCTGACAGTCCAGGCGGCAAACAGCACGCTTGGGCCGGCCGATCGCGCCAATATTGCCGCAGAACTCGATAGCCTCAAAGCCGATTTACTGGCCTTCGCGGGCAGCCGTGATATCGAGGGCAATTATATGTTCAGCGGCACGCGCAGCAGCCAGCAGCCTTTTGCCGCGGGCCCGGCCGGCGGCACCGAATACCGCGGTGACCAATCCCGCATCAATGTGAGCATAGGGGAACAACGGCTGATTGCCGTCAATCGCCCGGGTTCGCAGGTTTTCACTTCAGTGGCACGAAACAACGGTGCGGGCGCCGTGGGGGTGGGGTTTTTCCAGGTGCTCGATGACCTGACGACTGCGGTACGCGCATCAGACCAGCCGGGCATGCAACGCTCGCTCGATGAAGTCGACCAGCTCCAGACCGGCCTCAGCCACGCCCTGGCGCAAATTGGCGCGGACCAGAACACGATCAGTTCGCAAAAAACACGCATTGACGAAACCAAGGTGCGACTGCAAACGACCCTCTCCACGCTGTCCGACAGCGACTACACTGAGGCTATTACCCGGCTGCAAAAAGAAACGCTGAGCCTGCAGGCGGCACAAAGCAGCTTCGCCAAGACCTCCAGCCTCAGCCTGTTTAATTATCTGAAATGATGATTATGCGGCTAAAGAACCCGCGCCAGCTCCCGATTACAAGAGGTAGCGGCGGCCATAGGGTCGCACCGCCGGACACCGGATCGAGCGCATAATGGCAACCACGACTACCACCCAGGCAGCGGTAACCAGCACCAGTGGAAGCTTCACCAACATGCTCGGCGCCGGCTCAGGGGTCGATGTCAAAGCGCTGGCAACCAACCTGACCGAAGCGGAAAAAGCGCCGCAAAAAAAGATACTCGATAACGTCATCACACAAAGTCAGGCGCAGATCTCAGGCTTCGGGGCCGTGCTCTCCTCCCTATCGGCACTCAAAAGCGCATTCTCGACCTTACAAGACCTGTCAAAAGTCAACAGCGTCACCCCGCAGAGCAACGCCCAAGGGTATTTTGACGTCACCGCAAGCTCTGCAGCCGCGGTTGGCTCCCACCAAATCAATGTCCTTAATCTGGCACGCCCGCAGCGCAGCATAAGCGCGGGCTTTGCGGCTGCGGCCACGCCACTCAATAACGGCAACCCCTTTACCATCGACCTCGCCATTGGCGCTAATGCCAGCCAAAGTATCAGCGTAAGCGCCGCAACCCCGGCGGGGGTGGTGGCAGCGATAAACGCTGCCAAACAAGGCGTCACGGCACAACTGGTCAACACCGGCAGTGCGAACAACCCCTACACCATCGTCCTGAGCTCGGACAATACCGGTGCGGCCAACGCCTTCACCGCTACCACCACAGCCGTGGCGGCCGACGGCGTCAGTCCCCTGCTCTTCCCCGCACCACTGACAGGCCAGGACGCGGTCGATGCGCACCTGCAGATCAACGGGCTGGAATTGTGGCGCAGCTCCAATACCGTAAGCGACGTCATTACCGGCGTCACCCTCAAATTATTGGCCCCCACCAGTACCGATGGAACAATCACAAAGAGCACAGCCGGCACGCTGCTACTCACACGCGACACCAGCAGCGTCAAAACCAATCTGCAGTCCCTGGTCACGGCCTTCAACGCCGCCAAAGACCTGCTCAATACGGTTTCTGACAGCAAATCGACCGTTGCGACGACCGGAGCGACACTGGTCAACAACTCGCTGGTGCGGCAAATCAGAATGCAGATTACCAGCATGGTTACGGGCAATTCCTCCACACCCGGAAGTGCTATCAAGGCGTTGCGCGACTTGGGCCTGACAATACAAACCGATGGCAAACTCACTCTGGATAGCGTCAAACTGGACAACGCGCTTAATAATAACTTTTCGCAGGTCGCCGGCATGCTTACGGCCAACACCGAGAATACCGGCCGCTCGGGAACCGCCGCAAGAGGGCTGGCCGGGGACGCAGCAAAGCGATTGACCGACCTGGTCAGCACCAGCGGGCCGATCCTGAACGCCAGCAATAATGCCGGCACCAAAATAACAGCATACAACGTGCGCCTGACCGACTTGAATGTCCGAATGCAAACCGTACTCGATCGCTATACCAAACAATTCGCGGCGATGGACGCGATGGTCGGGCAGATGAACTCCCTCAGGGACTCGCTCAAATCGCAGTTTGACAACATGTCAAACTCGAACAAGTAAGCAGCAAACCATATTCGAATCGAAAGACAAACTCTGCCAGGTCGGATACCCGCTTAGCGGGGGCGATATTGCTGCACACCCGCCCCGGGTAAGCCGGATAAAAAATATCCCAAGGGAACAGCAACGGTGGACGCGATCGCAATGCAAGTCGAGGTCCGCACGCAAATACCTTCCGGGGCCGCACCTGTTACGACGAGACGGTATTAAAGCGGTGCGAAAAGCGACCGACAAATGAGCAATTTTTTACTTCTGGCGATTTTTTTGCATCCCCGGCGCGGCGATCATGATGATTTACCTGGTTGACAAAATTAATTTGCTGGGAAAAAACACCCGTGCCGCGGCCGGGGAACACGCACCGGTGGTCGCCCCGCAGAGCTCGCCCGATAAACGCTTTGCCGTTCTCAGCGGCGAGCGCCTTTGGCAGGCAATGATGCCAGCGCGTCCGTATTAGCACAGACTTCAGGGCAAACCACGAGACCTGGCCACTCGCGTAAAATGACCAGTCTGGTGGGGCTTACGCACGGCCGGCATTGCCGCCCTACGGATAAAAAATTTCACCGCTATTCCATGCATAAAATTTCCATCATCAGTCAGATAAAAAACGGCTTTTTTAGTGCTAAAGCTTGTGTTCCTCATGCCGATTCTTAGATTAAGAATCACCCGTCAACCAAGGCAAAAAATACCATGATGATGAACCGCAGAGCTGCCGCCACCTATGGCGATGTGATGGTCGAAACCGGAGTCGTCGAGGCCGATCAGACACAACTGGTTCAGATGCTTCTCGACGGACTGATGGAAAGCCTGAAAGTGGCCGAAGGCCACATTGCGAGAAAGGCTATCGCCGACAAGTCGTTTCATCTGACACGGGCGGGGCGAATTATTCTCGGATTACAAAGCGCCCTCGATTATGAAAAAGGCGGCGATATCGCCAAGAATCTGAGTGAACTGTACGGCTATGTCACCCGCCGCCTCCTGCATATCAACATTCATAACGATGTCGATGCCTTGCATGAGGTTCAAAACCTGATGGGGCAGATTCGCGATGCGTGGACGCTGGTGCCCACGCTCGTGGCTCCTTTACGCCGCGTCAGCTAGCGCGGGAAAATAAATCGGTGCCGCAGCGACATAGACCGACTTGAGTCGGTGACGCTTGGTATGCTTGGCGCGGCACCTGTCTGGGTAGAACCGGACGGGGCCCCGACGCGGTATTTGTTAGTTAACATTTGTTAATCGAGAGCTAGTGGCTGCCAGCCAGTATTAGTATTGGCGGCCTTCAACAGGCCGCCACATTGGGCTTTTAGGATAACAGCTTGACGACAGGCGCCCGGGGCGATCCGGAGAAGCAAGGCTATCGTTAAAGGAGAATGCGGTGATCAGTATTTTTGGCTTGGTGCTACTTTTTGGCTGCGTCTTCGGCGGCTTCATCATGGCCGGCGGCCATATGGCGCCTATTATCAAAGCCGCCCCCGTCGAGACCTTCATTATCGGTGGCGCAGCCCTTAGTGCCATGATCATCGGCAACAGCATGACCATCATAAAAGGCACTTTCGGCGGTGTCGGCAAAATCCTCGCCGGTCCGAAATTTAACAAGCAGGACTTCCTTGACGTGATTTTTCTGGTATCCAAAATCATGAAACTACTCAAGGCCGAGGGGGCTGTCGCGCTGGAGTCGCATGTCGAGAGTCCGGAGGCGAGCGCCATCTTCGGGGAATATCCACGCCTGCTCAAGGATCACGCATTGATACACCTGATCACCGACAGCATCCGGCTGTTGGTGGTTTCCTCTTCTGCTCCAAGACCGGATTCAATCGAGGATGTGATGAATTTGTCGATCAAGACTCACCACCATGAGGCATTGAAACCGGCCGAAACATTCGCCTCTCTGGAGGGCGCATTACCCGCCCTGGGTATTGTTGCCTGCGTGCTGGGGGTGGTAAAGACAATGGCTGCGATCGACCAACCTCCTGCCATTCTCGGTGGACTGATCGGGGGCGCGTTGGTCGGAACCTTCCTGGGCGTCTTCTTTGCTTACGGCATTGTCGGACCCATGGCGACCCGACTCAAGCAAATCATCGACGATGAGGGACAAATCTACCACGTCGTAAAACAGATCATCGTCGGCACCCTCAACGGCCACCCCATACCGGTTGTAATTGAAGCGGCCCGCGTGGGTATAACCCACGATTACCAGCCCTCATTCTCTGAAGTGTTTGATGGACTGCGGGGCAAATAAGCATGGCTGATGACGCCAAAATAGAGAAACTGCTGGACGAACAGCCCGAAATGGCTGCCTCCGCAGGCAAGACAGTCGCAGAGCCCCCCGTCGCAGCGACAGCGACAACCGGCGCAAATGCCGGCGCCGAGGCAGAGCAGGCGCCGCTCGCCCCGATCATCATCAAAAAAATCATCGATGAGGGCCATGGCGGGGCGCATGGTGGCGCCTGGAAAATCGCCCTTGCCGACATGATGACCGCCATGATGGCCTTTTTCCTGCTGATGTGGCTACTCGGGGCGACCAACGCCGACCAGCGCAAAAGCGTTGCCGACTACTTCAAGCCCACCGCCCTGACCAAAAGTGCCATCACAGTTAACACCACTTCGGGTTCAATCGGACTTATGGGTGGACAGTCGATGATAGACGACACCGCCCTGCCCATGGCTGCGACACAAAATGGGCTGATGCAGTTGCTGACGCCACGTGATGTCAACGAGCAGACTGAAAGCGAAAAAGAAAAAAGCAGCGAAACAAAAGAAGAGGAAAAAAAGAGAATATCCAACGAATTGGACCAAGCCAATTTTGAAAAACTGCAGCAGGAACTAATCGAACGCATGTCCCAAGACAAGGACCTGGCCAAACTGAAGGATAAGGTTAATTTCGTCCGCGAAAAAGAGGGCTTGCGCATTGAAGTCATAGACAAGGCCGACTTTTCGATGTTCGCCCTGGGCACCACCAAACTCTCCCCTAGCGCGAAGTCACTGATCGAGGAGATTGCCCGCTCCCTGGGCACGATGCCCAATAAAATCAAGGTGCGCGGGCACACCGACAGCGTCCCGTACAACGGACCGGAACGCAACAACTGGTCCCTGTCAGCTGAGCGCGCGGAAGTGACCCGCCAAATAATCAACGGGCGCGGTGTAGCAGAAAAAAGGGTTGCCCGCATAGAGGGGGTTGCCGACACCGAGCCATTCGTTCCGGAAAACAAGCTGGATCCGCGCAACCGCCGCATCAGTATCACGCTGATGTACCAAGACCTCTAAGGCCGCGCCTAGCTGCTAGGGCCGGAGTACGGGCGACTCAGATGGCCACTTGCAAGGTTTGTCTCAGGCTTTTCGCAGTTGCTGACAGAATCTGGCTGACACGGGACTCACTTACGCCGACCACCGCGCCTATTTCCCGAAGATTCATCTCCTCAACATAGTAGAGGGCAATGATCAGCTTCTCACGCTCGGGCAAGCCTGCGATCGCCGCCTCGAGGGCCTCCATGAATTGGGCATTTTCAACCAGCACATCCGGCCTGGAACCAGCGGTGTCAGGAATATTATCAACCGACTCAGGCAAAGTCTCGATTGATGTCGTCTCGAATCGCATCGCTTCAGAGCGCTCGAGGTGCAGACTCTGCGCGTCCTTGTTCATGAACTCGGCCATCTCAGCCATCGTCGGCGCCCGGCCTATTTTGGCTGCAAGTTCGCTCTCTGACTGGGCATGCGCCTTATTGATCGCGACCGCCGAACGAGGCAAGTAGGATATTTTCCTGACTTCATCGAACATCGCCCCCTTGACGCGGACATAGGCGAAATTTTCGAAATTGACCCCCTTTTCCGGGTCGTAAGACCTTGCCGCCTCGATCAGTCCAATCATACCTGCCTGCATGAGATCATCGAGTTCGATGAACCGCGGCACTCTGGATTGAAGATGCAGGGCCACCCTTTTTACAAGACCAAGGTGCTCGACAATGCGCGCGTCATCATCCACTCGCGCCTGGTCATAGACCTGCATCGGGGAAATCCCCATTTTCAGGACTGAAACCCGGTCAAGCGTTCAACAAAGAACTGGATACCACCGGACGCCATATCTGCGCTCGCGAGTGACTCAGTGGCCATCGCCATTTGCCGAAAATCGCGGGCGGCGTTGCCGCCGGGGGCAAATTCAAGAACCGACTGATAGGCGCGGATGGCAGAGAGCATGTGCTCATCGTGAGTTATGGAATGCAGGTATTTTACCGAAATGCCGAGAAAACGTTCGCACACATCACTAACCCGCCTGTGTAAGGCCTGACCGGCGGCCTGACTCTCGACCATGTTGGGCAGCAGGTAAATTTCGTCCAGCATATGGGAGCGGGCAAGCACTTTGATCATTCCATACGCATCGGCAATTGAAGAAGGTTCGTCACGCAGTACGATAAAGCGCTTCTGCGCCGCCTGCATGAAAGTCACCACCGAATCCGAAATACCCGCTGCAGAGTCGATTATGAAAAAATCGATCTCTTCATCGAGCAAACTGAAGGCCTGAACAATTCCGGCCGATTCGAGCGCGCCCATCGAAGCCATTTGCTGGATCCCCGAAGCACCTGGCACCAAGCGAACACCCTGTCGCGTCGTGACAATTATTTCTGCCAGCGTCTTTTCCCCGGACAGAACATGGCTGAAGTTGAACTCCGCGGTGCATCCAAAAGCCAACTGTGCGTTTGCAAGGCCAAGGTCGGCGTCAAAAAGCATAACCTTATGTCCCCGCATCACCAAACTGACGGCAAGGTTGGATGCTATCGAAGTTTTCCCCACACCGCCCTTGCCGCTCGCGACGCCGATAACCTGAGTTGATTTTTGCGACATTAACAAACCTTAATAGGATTTTTATAGCAGCACCACGTGCGCGACTAAAGCGGACTCAGTCCGGCCTTTCAAATAGCCGACGTCGCCGTCATTTTACTGCTCTGCTGTTCGCGCGCCAGACATTTGGCGAGAAATCTTTCCCCATGCCCGCACCGGGCAAGGCTTGCACGGTAAGGTGCGAACGAATGCCGTCCAAAACCATGCTGACCAGCGAATCGGTATCCCCCCCCTCGACCAGACTGTCCAAACCCGGTGCACGACTGGCAAACGAAATTGGGATCGCTTTCTCGCACAGCGCCTGCACCAGGGGCCACGGATGACTTGCCTCATCGAGCTTGCTCAGCATCAGGCTTTTCCAATTCAGCCCCGGCTGGTCGAGAAAACGTTTGAACGTCGCTGCCGATGCTTCAGCCGGGAGCACCAAGTGAATGCCGGCGTCGGGCGCTATTTTCATAATCGCCGCGAGATGATCCAATTCCTGACCACCCGCCGTGTCAACCAGCACCAGGCGCCGTGCGGAGAGCTCCGGTAACACCTCCCGCAGCATCGACTCGCTACTCGCCCGATAACAATCAACACCGGCCTGCGCGCTCAACAATTGAATCTGGTTCCAGGCGCCGGGGCGCTGGTCGCGAAAACTCACAATCGCCACGTCTTCGGCTTGGCAGCCGTTTGTCCTGGCGTGGGCCACGGCGAGACGTCCAACCATCATGGATTTGCCCGCCCCGGAAGGACCGGCGATCACCTGGACCCCGCTCAGGGGGTCGGCCTTACGCTCCCGCCTGACCGTATGCCGCAACAGCGTCTCTATCGCCCCGAGTGCCGCAGCCAGGCTGTCCCGCTCCCTTACCTCATCGAGCAGGAGACTGCGCAATGAAACCGGGACGCCCGCTTCGAACAGAGCGTCAGCCAGGGGCTTCACCTCTTCACGAATGCCGGAGTTCGTTTGCCATTGCCCAACTTGCTGCGCGATTCGGAATTCACGCCGCATCTCGGCCAACTCACCGCGAACCATCTCAACCAGATCCTTCGCCCGGTCTAACTCCCGCCGATCAAATGAATCACTGGCACGCAAGCCGGCGTCATCGGGCACCTGCACCGACTTACGAACCTGTTCCATATTTTCATGTAACAGAGCGCCAAAGCGTGCGCCACCAGCCGGCACCTCAGGCAAGGCCACAGCCTTCTGAGCCGCCAGGGAGGACGCATCCGCGGTGTCCGCCAAATCCGCGCCGTCAAACTGCTCGCGATCACTGGCAGTCACGTCGACAGCCACGATCACCTCGACCTTGCCGTTAACCCGCTCATTCGAGATGATCAGCGCTTCCTTGCCATACAACTCTATTGCCTTGGCCGTAGCGGTACGGCTATCACGTGCCAGAACGCGTTTCAGTTCCATGATTTTCCTCGATTAATGCTTGGGTTCAATTTCAACGGTAAAAATAACTTTCACGTCCTGGTCGTCCGGTATTTCGCTATAGGACAAAACCACGAGATCGTTGACTCGGTAACGCACCATCTTGGCCAGCCATGGACGGATCGCCGGGGAGACAACCAACACCGCCGCGTGGCCCTGATCCTGAACCTTAGCCGCACTGCTGCGCAAAGCACTGAAAAGGCTCTCAGCCAGGGCCGGCTCGAGCAACACGCCCTGCCCACCCGCACTCTGACTCGCTGCGTTGTGAAGAATTTTTTCCAACTCCGGGTCAAGTGTCATGACAGAAAGGTTGTCACCCGGACTGGCGAGTCCCTGAACAATCATTCTTCCCAACTTGGGTCTGACCAGGGCAGTCAGCTGATCCGGATCCTGGCTGCGCGCGCTCTCCTCGGACAAGGCCTCAAAGATACTGCGCATGTCACGGATGGAAACCGACTCGACAAGCAGATTCTGCAAGACCCGCGTGATTACCCCCAGCGAGAGTTTCGCCGGCACGAGATCCTCCACCAGTTTGGGTGCCCGCGCCGCAAGTTTGTCAATCAACTGCTGCGTCTCGTCATGGCTCATGCATTCGGCCGCATTCTCCCGCAAGACCTTGTTGACATGCGTCGCAATCGCCGTGCTTGCATCGACAACGGTATAGCCCATGGTCCGCGCGTAATCTTTCTGCGCCGGCTCAATCCAGACCGCCTCCAGGCCGAACGCCGCCTCGCGCGTCGGGACGCCCTCCAACTTACCGTAGACCTGGCCGGGGTTAATGGCAAGTTCGCACCCGACCTTAACCTGACCGGTGCCCCTGACCACCCCCTTTAGCACAATGTTATAGGCCTCCGGATCAAGGTTGAGCGCGTCGCGAATACGCACCGGCGGCACCAGGAAGCCCAGTTCGGCAGACAGTTTTTTGCGCACGCCCTTTACCCTGGACATCAATTGCCCGCCCGTTTCCGGGTTGACCAGGGGGATCAGGCCATAGCCGATTTCAAGACCGATAAGATCGACTTGTTCGACATCGCTCCAATCGAGTTCCTTGGGCGGGGCTACCGGCGCAAGAGACTGCGAAGAGACCTGTGGTGCGCTATCCGCATCGCGCCGCAATACCATGTAACCGATTCCAGCCGTAATGGCGCCCAGCGCGAGAAACACGGCATGCGGCATACCGGGAACCACCCCCATCAAGGTCAAAATAGTCGCGGAAATGAACAAGGGCGCCGGTTTGCCTAACTGCGTCGTTGCCTGCTCGGTCATGGACTGCGCGGTCGTAACCCGGGTCACAATGATCGCGGTGGCAAGGGACAGGAACATCGCGGGAATTTGCGCAACCAGGCCGTCACCTATGGTCAGCAGGGTGTAAATGCGCAACGCATCCCCCACCGAAAGGTTGTGCATGCCTATGCCTATGGCCAGACCGCCCAGTATATTAATGGCCAGAATCATCAGTCCGGCGATGGCGTCACCGCGGACAAATTTGGATGCGCCATCCATGGCGCCAAAAAACTCGGCCTCTTGGGTGATCTCTTCACGCCGCTTCTTTGCCGTTTCTTGATTGATCACCCCGGAATTGAGGTCGGCATCAATGGCCATCTGCTTGCCCGGCATGGCATCGAGTGTGAAACGCGCAATAACCTCCGACACCCTGCCCGCGCCTTTGGTGATCACGATGAAGTTGATAATCATCAAAATCGCGAAAATAATAAAACCGACCAGGTAGTTGCCATGGATGACAAATTCACCAAAGGCCTGGATCACCTTACCGGCCGACTCCGGGCCCTTGTGCCCTTCCACCAGCACCACCCGGGTCGAGGCCACGTTAAGCGCAAGACGCAGCGTAGTAGTGAGCAGCAGCACCGCCGGAAAGGATGAAAACTCAAGCGGTCGCGTCGTGCTGATGGCGACCAGAATGATGATCATCCCGGCCAGCAGATTAAAGGTGAACAGGACGTCCAGCACCATTGCCGGCAGGGGTACGACCAGCATGGCCATGATCATCAATACCAGCGCCGGAATACCCAACTCGGCAAACTTGACGCTGCTAAAACTCTGACGCAATTGTGTGAATGCGATAGCTGACATGTTTTTGACAGTGAACCTTTTTAACTGCTTGTTAAATATGAGGTTATTTAAAACTCATACCGCCTGATACGGACATATAAGCAATCGACGTGCCATCTTTGCAACAACGCGTCTGTCAAAACGCAATTGGAGCCGTCGCCAAGCTCGCCGCAAGCCTGTCACGTTTATTGCTAAGGAGTCCCTGTACCCACAACATCAAAACCATCCAATCCGCTTATGTCGAATTCCCCAGTAAATCATTTTTCTTTTTTTAATCAGCAATCTATCAGCGATAAACAAGGGACTACGCCACCTCGTGCGGAACCCAAAATCGCTCCCGGGAAAGACTTTAGCCGGGTGATCCGAGGGGTAAGTTCATCCGCCAGAGGCCGCGATATTGCCGCCTGGGGAGGCAAAAAATTGCCGTCTCCCGCCCTGCACAGCTATACGCTGGGTTCGCGCGTCAAAATCATTACTGCGGCCACCCACTCGGCCAACGAAGCAGGCCTGCTCGAATTCGCCCGCGCGCAAGGCATCGATGAGGACATGCTGAAACTCATAATGGCAAACAAGACCGATGCCCAAGCCGCCGCCCCTGGGGCTACGGACGCCGCCAAGCTCACACTGCCCCAGCCGGATAACTCAAACCCGGCGCCAGCCTGCGCCAATCCGATCACGCCCATCCCATCCGCCGTGATCCCGGCTGAAGCCTTGGACACTAGCGTCTCCAACCCGGCAAACGGGAGCGGGCAGGCGGCGGCAGCACTTAACACGGCTAGACTAGACACGGCGACACCAGACACGGCGGCACCAGAGAAGACGGCATTAAGTCTCCCCGGCAAGGGCGCAGGACAAGCATCCATCCCCTTCCCTCCCGCGCCCGGACCAGAGTTAGCCAAGCTAGACGTCAACAACCCGAGCTTGGCCGCGTCGCCCCAGACTGATCCCGGAGTCGGCACGCCCCCCGGAGCAACAGCCTTGCTCGCCGCCGACGAAGCACCGGCGACATCCCTGACGCGCCCGCCTGCAATTCAGACCGCAGCTGACACCGGCGTGACCAACGCCCTTCCGCCCCCGCCACTTAGACCAGAGCCGACCGGCGAGGCCCAAGCCGTGCGACTCGCCGCCTCCGGCACAACAGGGCTGCCAAGCGACTTGCCAAGCGACATTAGCAAGCAACACCAAACGATACCGCCCGAGGCTGGCGCAACGGCCGAGGGACAGCAACACAGCCAGCAACAAGCCACAGAAGAACAAGCACAAGAGCCCATGATGCAGACACCGCAAGCCGAAAAAAATGAAAGTTCTTTCTCGGCAAAAAACATCCAATTCCACCAGTCCGAGAAAACAAACGCGGGAAAACAAGCGCTTAACGAACAGGAATTCAGCGCGGGGATCGGTTCCATCGCAAAGGCCACCTCGCCACCGAAAGGCGAACTGCCGGGAGTCATCAGCGGGGAAAGCGGTGCGACCACATCCGCCCCGGTCGCCCACGGTGCCCCCCCCGCACGCCAACTACTGGACGTGAGCAAGCCGCTGCCGATGCGTGAAGAAACCCTGCAAGAAGCTTACTTTAGACGTAGCGAACAAAATCAGATCGCCGCGGACAAGTTAGCCGAGGCGATTGGCCAGCGGCTTTCAGCCCAAATCGAAAAGGGAATCTGGCAGGTGAACCTGCAACTGCGGCCAGCGCATCTGGGGAAGATTGATATCCGCCTGACCATGCAAGGCAAAGGCAATATTTCGGCCGAATTCAATGCCAGTGAAGTACAAACCAAAGATCTATTGAACAGCGGCCTGCCCAGGCTCAGGGAAATTTTCGCGCAATCGGGCATTGACTTGGCAACGATGCAGGCCAAGCACGATGCGGCGACCGGCCATAACGACAACCCCGCGCCGCGCCAGCCGGCTACGCCAGCCAGCCAAGGACAGCCTGGCCGGGAAACAGTCGGGGAAGCAGTCGCCCGGCCCCAAGCCCCAGCGAAACTTGACTATATCGGCCACGATGGACTGGATATCACGGTCTAAGCCTGGCTCCAGCCAAGCCCGAGCAGAGCAGGCACACGGCTTGCTTAATAGGCCTTGTCACACTAAAAACCTCGCTCGCCGTCAAATAAATGACGCGTCCGAATGGACTGCCGCTGCGAGCGCAATCAATTGTAAATAATTGTTTAGATGAATTTAACGGTATGGAAGCACCTTAATATCAGCTCGCATCAGCCACTGTAGCCAATCTATTTTTTGAAAGTGTTCACCGCCGCCATGTCCGAAGAACAACCCGCTGAAGTAACAGAACAGAAAAAAAGTCCGCTGCTAAAGATTATTGTTCTGTCTTTAGTCCTTTTGATCGTTTTAGTCGCAGCGATAGGCGGGACACTCTTTTTCACCGGCGCCCTGGCCAAGAAAGCGCCAAACGCCGAACAAGTGCTCGACGAGCACGCGGCAGAAGCCAAGCCAGCCCATGACAAACCGGCTGCAGCAGCCAGCACCGCCGATGCCCATGGCAAGGATGCGGGCGCAAAAGCGGGCAAAGCAGACGCGGGGAAGGCAGACGCCCAGGGTAAAGGGGGCGCTGCCGCGCCGCAAAAACGGCCGCTCCCCACAGATACCCAGTCCAAATTCGAAAAAAGCTACATGGATCTTGATGACAAAAAGCCCCTCGTCACCAATATCTCCGGTTCACGCAAGGTCGTACAAATATCACTGTCGCTGATGACCCAATACGATGATCGTGTTTTCAAAAATGTCGAAAAACACAGGACCGCCCTGCGTTCGGTCGCGCTCGACGTGCTGCGCCAGATCACCGAACCGGAACTCACCAAAGCGGGTTTTCGCGTCCAGCTGGCACAGCAACTACGCGACAAAATAAACCTGGAGCTCGAGCGCCTTGAGGGCTTCGGCGGCATAGAAGAAATATTCTTCGCTGAGTTTGTCTACCAATAAGAAGCCGGCCTGTCCCCCTCAACAACGAAACACCCATAAACAACTAATGCATATAAACCATGGCTGAGTCCGGAAATCTATTGAGCAAGGAAGAGATAAGCGCCCTGACCACCGGCATCGCCGGCGGAACGCTGCCAGTCGACACCGGCTACAACGCAAACGCGAGAATTCGCAAACACGACCTGACTAACGAAGACAGCTCGCTGGGTGTCAACGTGTCCTCCCTGGACATGATTAACGAACGCTTCATCCGGCTCTTCCGACTCAGCCTGCTTGAGGTGCTGCGCACCAGTCCAAAGATCAACCCCTCGCGGGTGAAACTTATCAAATACGGCGACTATCAGAAGGGGCTGCACGCCCCCCTGTCGGTCAACGTCATTCGCATGAACCCGTTGCGCGGACAATCTCTCGTACTAATAGACCCAAACGTGATTTTCTCGTCCCTGGACAATTTTTTTGGCGGCTCCGGACGAGGCATCGATTCGCTTGCCCCAACGAGACTCTTTACGCCGACCGAGACGCGCTTGATCAGCATCATTCTCGATGTGTTCTTCAAGTCCCTCAAAGAAGCCTGGCTGCCCCTTATGCCGCTGGAATTCGAGCACGTCAGCTCGGAAATAAATCCCCAATTTGCACAGATCGCCGATGAAAACGACCTGGTGATCGTCAATCATTTCGACGCCGAGTGCGGAGACAGCAAGGGCTTCATTGACCTGGTCTACCCCTATGCCTCGCTCAAACCGATTCGCGACCTTTTACGCAGTCGAGCCTCTCCGGTGGACGGGGACGACGAATCCGATAAGCGCTGGCAAAACGCCCTGACATCGGCCCTGGGCGATGCCGAGCTGGAGATGAAGGTCATCCTCGGGCAACTCAAACTGACCATGAGCAACCTCGGCGCAATAAAGGAAGGCGACCTTATATTTTTTAAAAAAACAGCGCACGCACGCGTAACCATCAACGATATCCCGACCTTTGAAGCCCTGGTCGGCGCTTCCGGGCCAAACGTCGCGATTCAAATACAAACAGTGATTGGACAAGTCCAAAACGCAATAAACAAGGGAAACACATGACAGACTTAACGCAAGAGCAGCAAGCCCAAGAGAGCACCGCTGACGCCGGACCATCCGACAAACAGATCAGCAGCGACATGCTGCACAACATTTCGGTAAACATCTCTGTTGAAGTCGGTCGTGCAGTACTCAAGATCGGTGACCTGCTCCGGCTCGCGCAGGGCAGTGTGGTTGAACTTGACCGTATCGCAGGGGAGCCTGTCGACCTTCTGGTGAACAATACCGTTGTCGCACAAGGCGAAGTCGTTCTGGTCAACGAACGCTACGGCGTCCGATTGACCCGCGTCGTAACCGCGGCAGAACGCCTGAAGAATCTCTGACAACATGCCCGTATCCTCCCAACTAAGCGTGGCCGACTGGCTGACTTTCGTCGCCAGCTTCGCACTGGTGCTTGGCATCATCGGCGCGCTCTTCTACCTGCTTCGACATCTGGGCACGGGTGGCCTGGGTGGCCGCAGCGAAAGGCAGATCAACGTGCTCGAGACCCACATCGTGGGCAACCGCCAGCGCATCATCCTGCTTCGCGCCAAAGATCGCGAAGTGCTCATCGGCATGACAGTGAACCAGATCACCACGCTCGCCACTTGGCCTGCGGATGACACCCCCCAAAAGAAAAGCGCCTTCGGATCAGCCGACGCACCACCGCCATCCGTCAAATCGGTCACATCCGTCACATCCGTGACCAATGGTGCCGGTCTGCGGCAACTACTTAGCAAGCTTCAAGGTCGAAAACAGAAATAAAAATCATATGCGCCTACTAATTCTTATAGCCCTAGTGGCAATCTCCTCCGCGGTTAATGCCGAGGGCCTGCCAATCCTGAATGCAATCAACAACGGCGCACAAGGCACGCGCTATAGCGTGACGCTGGAACTCGTCGCGCTCATGACAGTGTTGACGGTTCTGCCGTCTCTGCTGCTCATGATGACCCCCTTCATTCGGATCGTCATAGTCCTGTCTTTGCTGCGGCAGGCCCTTGGCACGGGGCAGACCCCCCCCAACCAGGTCCTGGTCGGGCTTTCTCTTTTTCTGAGTTTCTTCATCATGGCACCGGTGTTGAACCAGGTTTATGACAAAGCGGTCGTTCCCTACCTCAACAACACCATGGTGTTGGAAAAGGCGCTTGCCGCGGCGGAGACCCCGGTGCGCGCGTTCATGCTCAACCAGACGCGCAAGGAGGAAATTACAGCCTTCGCTCAGATTGCCAACAAGGGCGTCCTGACAGACGCCAAGACGGTGCCATTCTTCACGCTGGTACCGGCCTTCATCACCTCGGAACTGAAGAGCGCATTTACCATCGGCTTCCTGATCTACATCCCCTTTGTCGTGATCGACCTTATCGTCGCAAGCATCCTGATGTCGCTCGGTATGATGATGCTCTCGCCAATGATGATTTCAATGCCCTTCAAACTAATGCTGTTTGTTCTGGTCGACGGATGGAGCCTGACCATGGGCTCGCTCGCCGCCAGCTTCGTGATGCCCTGAGACCCATGGACACCTCCACTGTCGTCGACCTTGCCCGCGAAGCGCTTTGGGTGACCCTGCTAGTCTCCGCCCCCTTGCTTGGTGTGGCACTCGTTGTCGGCCTGCTGATCGGCCTGCTCCAGGCGGCCACTTCGATCAACGAAATGACCCTCAGCTTCATTCCAAAACTCGTTGCAATGGCCATCGCGGTGGTGGTTTTTGGCGGCTGGCAGATCCAGGTGCTGGGAGACTACATCCGCGGCATTTTTCTTCGCATCCCGACGCTTTTTTCCTGACCCGCACCCTATTCCTCCGCAAACCGAAACGCCATGAACCTGCTAACGGGTGACATTGTAGAAAAATTCTACACCTTCCTGTGGCCGCTAACCCGGATCGCCGCCGCACTCATGACGGTGCCTATCCTGTCGGTGGATGCGGCCAACGCCCGGGTCCGCCTGATGCTCGCGCTTGCGCTCACCTTGCTTGTTTTCCCGATGTTCACCTGGCCCATCATTGATCCCATCTCCTCCCTCGGGATCACAACGATGTTCAACCAGGTGGGTATCGGCGTCATGATGGGCTTGACCCTTCAGGTGATAACCGCGGCGATGATCGTCGCCGGTCAGGCGATTTCCTCAGCCATGGGCTTGTCCATGTCGAACCTGCTGGATCCGAACCTGGGAAACGTCCCCGTACTGTCGCAGTTTTTAATCATTCTTTCGACGCTGATTTTTCTCGGCACAGGCGGACATCTGATGCTGATTTCGATCTTGCTCGATAGCTTCACACTAATCCCCGTAGGACAATCGCTCCTAAGCCTGGCTGCGATCGGCAAGCTCCTCGCCTGGAGCTCAATGATGTTTCTTGGCGCCGTTCTGATCGGACTCCCGGTGATGGTCACGCTGCTTGTGGTCAACATCGGTCTGGGTGTAATGACCCGCGCCGCGCCCAGTCTCAATATTTTCGTCGTCGGCCTTCCGGCAACCATCCTCGCCGGTTTCATCATCCTTCTGCTATCGATGGGCAGCATTGGCAGCCGTATCCAATGGCTGTGGCTGCAGGGCTTTGCACACGTGCGTGACGTCCTTGGTATAAGCTGATGGCTGACGAAAGCGCATCCGAAGACCGCAACGAAGAACCAACGGCACGGCGGCTGCAAAAAGCCCGTGATGACGGGGAGGTCGCGCGCTCCAGCGAAGTGCCCGCAGCAAGCGTCTTAATCGCCGGCACGGCATACATCTTTTACAGCGCCGGCGACACCGCCAGCAGATTGAAGGCTCTCTTCGCCGCAGGGTTCATCTTCGACCAGGACTCCGTACACGACGTGACCAAACTACCAGCAATTCTTGCCGAGCATCTTGTGCAAAGCTTTATCATCATCTTGCCGCTGCTGGCTGTTACGGTAATCGCTGCCATCGCAGCCTCAGGACTGACAGGCGGATACCTGTTCTCGCTTAAATCAGCAGCACCGAAATTTTCCAAGCTCAGCCTCTTCTCGGGCTTGAAGCGTATTTTCGGCTTTAAGGCAGTTGCCGAAATGACCAAAGCGACAATAAAAATCGCACTCGTAGGAGCCGTCATCATCTGGGTCGTTGCTGACAACCTTGAAACTCTGATGCGCCTGGGTGCAATGGGCATGGAACCGGCGCTATCGAGTGCCGCAGACATGACCGCTCACGCAGCACTTCTGATCAGCTTGTCGCTGATACTGATCGCAGTATGCGACGCTTTCTACCAGCGCCATGAATTCAACAAGCGCATGCGCATGAGCAAGCAGGACATCCGCGACGAAATGAAGGACTCTGAAGGACGTCCTGAAGTGCGCGCCCAAATACGCCGCCGCCAGCGTGAAATGTCCACTTCGCGCATGATGGACCGCATCAAAGAGGCGGATGTGGTGATCACCAACCCCGAACACTTCGCCGTGGCGCTCGCTTACGACCCATCCAAGGATGGTGCGCCCATTTTGCTGGCAAAGGGAATTGACTCGCTGGCATTCCGGATCATCGAGGAGGCAAAAAAAGCCGGCGTGCACACCATGCCGGCCCCGCCACTCGCCCGGGCACTCTATTTCACGACAAAAATCGAACACCCTATTCCGGAGGAGCTCTATTACGTCGTGGCAAAAGTCATCGCCTATGTTTTCAGCCTCAGCAGTTTCCAGCCCGGCATGGGGGCGATGGTGCGGCCCAAGCTGGAGATACCCAAGGCGATGCGCTTTGACAGCAATGGGCAACTGGAGGCCGGAGGCCTCAACGCATGAACCGCCTCGACGACGACAAAGCGCCGATCCCGGACGACGAAGACGACCTGTTTTTTCGCGCCGAGGACCGCAACACCTGCGAGCAGTTATGCGCGCAGATTGTCGCCGACGGCATGAGTCTTGCCATTATTGGAGCAAACCAGGCTTGTTCTCACCACTACTGCCGCATGGTCATCAAGCGGCTGTCTGCATTCGCCGACGTGCGCCTGGAAATCCATTCCCCCGAGAACACCGAAGATTTGCTCGACCGTTTTAATGAAATCCTGGCCTCGATGTCAATGACCGACGCCATGGCAGGACGCAGCTCGTCCTCACCCTTGCGTATTCTCATATCGAGCGGCAGCGAAGCGACCAGTCCGGCCGAGTGGCGGCTTCTGGCGCGGCTGGTGAGTGGCTTCCCAGGAGCAAACACTCAACTTATTTTGCTGCAGACTACCGATGGCGATTTGCCGCAAGAAAAGCCGGTTGAGTTTTTTGGTAAACGGCTGCTGCGCTGGGACATAGCAGCGCCGTCAAAAGAAGAGGCTCTGGCCTTGCTGACGGCAGCCCAGCCACTTGGACGGGAACATGCGGTAATGACATTGCTTCAAACGACTGCGCCAGAGCTTCTTGAAGAACCGTTTTGGGATGTACTTCTAAACCAAAGCGACCTGCCCCGCCAAGCCCCGCGGCCCGAAATGTCCCCTGGCAATGATCATCCGCCGGCAGCCGTAGAAAAAAGCGCACTTCGCACCGTCCCCGCCCTGCTCACCCGCATTGTCATCGCCGTCACCCTGGTCAGTTTTGGCCTGGTGGTGATGGCGCTACTATTCCCACAACAGACTGAAACAGTGCTCTCCAGCCTCGGTGCCTATGCGCCACAGGCCGCCAGCCCCGTCACAGTTGAGCCGGTCGCAGCCCCTCCCGCCCGCCCCGCCCCCTCCTCGCTTGCGACCGCGCCAAGCGTGCCCACCCCCACTATCCCTGGACCGGCGGCCCCTGCAAACATTGCACCAAAGATCGCGGCAGAACTTGCGCCCCCACCTGGCGAGGCAAAGCTGACGCCTCCCGCCCCCCCATCGCCGGTGGCTACATCAAACACCGAGCAGATTGCCAAGCCACTGCCGCCACCCGTACCTCAGGACAAGGCCGGCGCGACCACTACGCCCAGGCAAGCGGAGGCCCCCAAAACCGTAGTGCAAGCCATCGAGCCACCATCGCTGTCGGCTCTGCGCGCCAACGCCCAGACGGTCAGGGCAACACCAAAGCTGCATATTTTTGTCCAGCATGTGGCGCTAGACAGCTACAGCGAAGCTCAAAACTGGCAAAAAGCCAGACCGACCCTGGCGGGCAGTTTGATCGTTTCGATCGCAACCTCCCAAGGCAAGCAGATTAAATACGTGCTTGTTTCCGGCCCCTTCTCTTCATCAGAAGCCGCAAACGCCTTCAGCAAGCGAAAAGACATTCCCCCACAGCCCTGGCTGCGCACTGCGGACTCACTGATAGCCGCCATGCCTGCAGAAAAACGACCCTAAGGAAGTACCCGATGGCCGACGATAAAAAAGATCAATCCGCACGAGATGGCCAAGCATTGAATTTGGTGCGCAGCGGCACGCCCCACACCGTTTCATTCAATGAAAGAACCGGCAAAGCAGCGACACCTTCGAACCAGCACAAATCCCTGAATCTCGACACAGAAGCCGCAGCACCACCTTCGGTTCAAAAGGCCAGCGGCGGGGAATCTGCAGCAGAGAACAACAAAACCGCACAGGCTGACAGATCTGGCGCCGACTCCATCGTTCGCGCCGAACGGGATGCAGACACACAGAGCATTATATTAAGCACAGCAACCGCGGCGTCCACAACAGAAAACCTCGCAGCACCCGCAGGTGGGCAAACGGCACCAAGCCATCTTCATCTGCCCGAGCAAGGGGATCAGACACACGTCGAATTTCTGGATGCAGGCGAAAAGAAACACGAAAATAAAGCCACGACTACCGCCGCATCGCCCGCAGCTGAAGAGCGCATAGTTGCCACGACGAGCGAAGCGGGCATAACAAAAATCAACCCGCCTCCGGGCAGCGCGCAGACCTCAAGCAACCGTGTTCATTTGCCCGAACAAACGAAGCACCATGACAACGCATTGTCCGCTGGCAGCAAGCCGCGAGCAGAAACCCAATTCGAAGAAGCTTCCGCTCTTGGCGGCGCCGCGCCGCATCATCTTGCGGGCGCCGCGTCGACAGGAAGCGCCGTGCACCCGGCGGCGACTACGGCTGCCAATCCTCCAGGTGCGCCAGGGGCGCCGGGAAATCCGGATCAACAAGGCAATGAAATTTTTCTGCAGGCCGGGTCAGCGCCACCGGCAGTGGCAATCCCGCCGGGCTTAGCTCCCGACAACGCAGACAACCCAGACAAACCCGACAAACAACTCGCACATCCGGCCCCGGACTTCACCCTCGCGCCAATCCCCCTGCAACACCCGCCCGAGAAGCCTGATACCCCACCATCCGCGCGCAACGGGATCGAGCCAGAGCATGCGCCGACCAATGCAAAAGAGCTACAGGATGAACCTCCCCCCGGCTTGGGCAGTTTGCACAAGCACGATAAGTCCCAGCAACTCACCCTGTCGATCAACGCAGAAGCAATCGCCAAGGTACGCCAAGAAGAGCAAAAGGCCATGGTGCTGACAGAGAAAATGGATCGACTCGAGGCGAGGGTAAAAGACCACAAATATTAAAACGGGCAAAGCACGCACCATGCGACGACGCAAGCCCCATCAAAACCTATGGGTGCTGCAACAGGATGCTGCAAGACATCCGACCGAGCAGGCCACCGGCTTGTGAAACACTAATGCGGGACACACCATCATGAGCAATCCTGAACAGCCAAGCGACAACACTGAAATCAAGGAAGTGATAGTAAGGCTTGACGCTGTAAGCGTCGAGCCAGACCTTGACCCTGCAGCGGAGAGACCTTCGACGGAGGAGAACCAAAAGTCGGAGTTGGACAAGCTCGTCGACGTAGTACTTCAGACTGCAGGCGTTGCCAATCGCTCATCCGAGATGGCCGCAAGCGCCACCGAAAACCTGCTTGCCGTGACTGAAGAGCTAGGTCAGACCAACGCGCAAGCCAAAATGAATTCCGTGATCATATTAAGTCTCGCGTCACTATTGCTGCTCATCACATCGGGGGCCTTGATCTGGAGCTTTATCAAACTCGAAGCTAGCGTCACCCGAACCGAAACCACCCTGCTCGCGGTCGGAAAGCGTATGGTGGAAATGAATGCCGGAACAGAGAGTCTGAAAACTATTGAAAGCCTGCTAACCGGCATTGATGCGAAAAAGGAGACCGGGCGCATCGAGTCGATGGAAAAAAAACTTGATGCCGCATTAGTCGAAATGCGCAAGCCGGCCGAGCCGGCATCCAATGAAAAAGCCGCCAAAGAAGATCAGGCACGGCACCAGGCCCTATTGACACAAATCAAAGTACTCGATGGACAGAACCAGGCGCAGGCCCGTGCAACAGCCAAGCTGGGCGATCAGCTCAGCACTTCCAGAGCTGAAGTATCAAAACTGACCGAAGCCACACGCAAACTCGAAACCATGCTCAACGCGGAGCGGCAGCGTCCCGCGGCCATTGCGCCAAGCGCGGCCGTCATACGCGCGCGAGAAAAACCTGTTGAGCAAAAAGACAAGGACTTCGTCCAGTTTCCAAATCCGCAAGCACAAAAAACGGAGACAGCCAAACCGAACCGTTGAGCACTTCACAGGGTCGCAGCCAAAGCCGTATCAATGCCAGTCGCACTTCACACTTCACACTTCACACTTCACACTGCACGCTGCACACTGCACACTGCACACCGGCCAATGTGGACTGCCGCCGCCGCTCAGGAAGCCACCCCAAGGCACATTGAATAGTTAATTCGAAGAGGAAAAAAAATGCTACGCATTATTATAGAAATAATTATTGCCGCGATACTCGCGATAACCGCGACATTGTCCCTGGTTACCTGGACAAAAATGGCCTCTCTTGAAACGCAGATATCGAGCGTTCAGAAGAATTTAAAAACCGTTAGCGAAACAGTAGCCAGCTCAGCCGCTAATCACGACAAAGCACCCGACAATTCCCACAGCGCGCCGCACTGGGGCTACGAGGGCGACATGAACCCGGCCAAGTGGGGCGATACCTTCGCCACCTGCGGCACCGGCAAGGCGCAGTCGCCCATCGATATCCGCGGGCCGTTCGAAAAATCCACCAACGCGCTTACGGTGGACTACAAACCCATCCCCCTCAAGGTTCTCAATAACGGCCACACGCTGCAGGTGAACGTCACACCGGGCAGCCAGATGAGCATAGGCGGCGAAAAATATGACCTGTTGCAGTTCCACTTCCACCGCCCCAGCGAGGAGCTTATAGAAGGCAAACCGGCCGCCATGGTCGCCCACTTTGTGCACAAAAGCGCAGGCGGCAAGCTCGCCGTTGTCGGCGTACTGCTCAACCAGGGGACCGAAAACGAGGTCATTCGCTCCATCTGGAGCAACGCGCCCAAACAAGAGGGGCCCGAAGTCGATGTGCCCGGCGTGGCGCTCAACCTGATGAAAATACTGCCCGCCGCGCTCGAGTACTACTCCTTCGAGGGCTCGCTGACCACACCGCCGTGCACCGAGGGCGTTAGCTTTTACATCCTCAAGGCGTCCGGCAACGTGTCGCGCGAGCAAGTCAACGCCTTCCCGTTCACACTCAATGCCCGCCCGGTGCAGGCGCTTAACGGCCGCAAGGTCACCGCCAACTAAACCAGCACTGATTGCTGGTTTTCAGCTAAAGCACAGCAAGCCGATCCCCTTCGTCCCCGGCCCGCGAAGGGGCGGGTGCCGGGTGCCAGGTGTCAGGTGCCAGACGCAAGAATCGAGGGCAATGAACACGGCGTCATCGTCCTTGGCCGCGCGGCCGTGCGCCCGTACGGGTGCGGCCACAGCGAACTTATCCCGCAGCGCAACATTTCGTGGTGCGCGCACCACCGAAAAGGCCTCCGCCCCCCTTTGGAAACGGCCAAATCGCCGCGAAACCGAATTTTTGTAAATAAAAGGCATTTAGCTTACATCGCGTATTTAATCCAAGCTCTACAATTGCTAGCTTAAGCAGTTCTACATGCTCAATAAATTCGGCAACGTCATGCGCGGTGTCCGCTTCATTCCGACATCGATACAGGCGTCCGCACCGATCTCTGCAAGCGATGCGAGCAGCACACGCTCGACCGAAGCGCTCAGCGCCATGCAGTACGCGCCTGCCCGTGCGACTGCCAACACGACTACCACCACGACTACCACCACGACTGCCACCGCTACTGCCACCGCTACTGCCACCGCTACTACCATCGCGACTGCCACCGCCACTGCGCCCCCGCCCGCCGAATCGGTGGACGTGATCGCCGGCAGACTCCTTGTTGCCGGCAGGACAAAGGCCGGGCTGACACGAGAGAATGTCGCCCGCACCCTGGCGCTTTCGGTCAAGCAGGTGTGTCAACTCGAAGAAGGGACTGCGCAGTCCTTCCACCATGTCAACCATGCACTGATGTGTGCCCGCCGCTACCGGCTACTGGTGGGCATCGCAACGGCTGCCAGCACGGATGCGCCCAGGCAAAGCATAGCAGCCGACACCCTTGACGGTGTTTACACCAATCGCCCAGCCCCTATTCTGCTGGGCTTGCTCGCCGCCTTCCCCAAGTTACTGGCGGCCAGTTTCAGTTTCGGACGCGTACGCCGATGAACGACGCCACCCCGCGCAAATCAGGCGATGGCGCGCGAACGCGCCCTCACGCGCGCCTGCAGCCGGCCAGACGGCTGAAGGAGCAGCCGCAGGAAAAAATGATCACGCAAGACATGTTTTGCGATGTGGCGCCTGCGGGGCAAAACACAGAACAGCCCACGCCTATCGCCGCCACCCGGCTCAAACTCCTGCTCATCGATGCGAACGAGAACAACATCGCCTTCCTGTGCCTTTACGGACTGCATGCCGGTGTGGATGTCACCAATGCCGCCGGCCTCAGCACGCGCGAGCTGGCCGCGGCGCTACGCTCCTCCGACGCGGTGATGCTGGGAAAATCAAGCGGGCTCATCCGCCACGTGGTGACGGTTTTTTCACTGCTGCGCGCCTGCACCCGCCAGCCGGTGCTGATCATGCCCCTGGTCCGCTACGGGCGCAGGACCGAAAAAATTAAATGGCAATTCCAGATCAGTTTGCCGCTGGCCGCAGCCGCCACGACCAAAACGCTGCGTGATGTTGCCGGCGCATGGCGCGCGGCGCAGCAACTGCGCGCGCTTCCTTCGACACAGTTGTTTTCGCAGGTGAACAAAGTCGCGCTGATCAGGCGCGCCATGTTTTTCTGAATTATCCGGCTTGCTCGCGCCGCGTAAGCGGGCAGCGCTTCTGGCGAAACTGCATTTTGTAAACTTTGCATTGCACCGTTTCAGTTGACGCGTAGTGGGCGTCAGATTGCGCACAGGCCACGAATTTGACAAATTTCACCCGCATAAGACGCCAAAGCGCCAGACAAGCTGCCGCGTCCCGTGGCTTTTTGTCCCGTGGCCTCTTGTCCCGTGACCTCTTGTCCCGTGGCTTGCTTAAAAAGTGCAGCCTCGGCAATGCCCTGCTGCTCGGAATGCTACTCCTCTCGGGCTGCGCCCAGACGCAACGCCCCTCGGATGAAACGCCCCGGCAAAGCGCAGCCCCGGCCGACGCTTGCAACCTGGCCGCCCGACACAGCACCTCGATGCTGCCCTCTGCGACCCTCGCCGCCCTCTTCAGGTCCGACCTGAACGGAGATTGCCGGCAAAACCCGCTCAAGCTGGAACTCACTGCGCCGCCACCCGCGCACAAACACGCGCATTACAACAGCCCGTCAGCGGCCCATTGAAAACCAAGGCCGCAGCAGCCGTGCCCTTCGGGCTGTATCCACCGCCACTTGACCTGGCCACGCTGGGCGAGGCCTATCGCGACCGGCGTGATGAGTTGCAATGGTCGCAAGAGGAGTGCGCCACCCGGCTCTGCCTGTCGAAAAAGCAAGTGATCGCGCTCGAGCTCGGATCCTCCACGGTATTTTTGAGCTATACGGTGCGCTACTGGTGCATGCACCGTTACGCCACACTACTGGAGCTAGACTGGGAATACCTGCAAAAGACCCACGCAATCGGAACACCGGTCGCCGATGCCGCCACTTGTGCCCTCGCAACCCAGGCCTCTTCGGTGGCGCCGACCGAAACAGGGCCCATTCCTGCCCCTGACACTACGGTCCTTGACACTACGGCCCTTGACACTACAGCCCCTGACGCTACGGCCCCGGCCGCGCAGCCCGGGGCGGCGGCCTTGGCAGCGGAGGCTGAACCCGATCTCGCGCCAAGGCCCCGCAACCCACTGCCACGCCTGGCCGCGCTGCTTGTCGCACTCACCCTCTCGATCGCCTTCGCCTTCGCCTTCGCCGCTGATGACGAGCGGCGGGCGCACGCACAGCCAACGAGCCTGCACAGGGTGATTTGTGATGCCGCCGCCTTTGTGGCTTCGGGCGCTGCCCGACAGAGCTGCCTCCCCCTCCCTCTCCGGGCTAGCGACGCACCAAGCCTGGAGTAAGCAGGCGCGGGGGCCGGGATGACATGCCCTGCGCAGGGCGCTTTAAGCCGCCGCCCACCCGGCAGGGCGATCACGACTGCGTAACGCTTCCCGTCGGTACATACACGAGGCTTAAGGGGATTTTGACCCGAAACTTTGAGCCTGTGCCCGGTACGCTGTCCACGGCCAGCTCGCCCCCCAGGAGCTCCACCAAACCCTTGCAAATGTTCAGCCCAAGGCCAAGCCCGTTGAAGCGCCGGCCAATGGCGCTGTCGACCTGGGTAAAGGGTTGAAAAATAAGGTCCAAGTCCTTCTGGCTGATACCAATGCCCTGGTCAGAGACGAAAAATTCCATCGTGCATAATTCCGGGGCGCCGTCCACCTTGTGCATTATTGCGCCTAAGGTAACCGTCCCACCGCTGGAAAATTTAATGGCGTTGTCGATAAGTTTGTCCAAAATAAGGCGTATTTCCGCGCCTGCTCCCCAGACCAAGGGGGGAATACCCGCGTCAATATCCTCGACCAAAGCGATGCCTTTTTTCAGGGCCAGCTTTGAATGCGCGTCGAGCATAGTTCGAATGAGTATGCGAATATCCATGGCAGAGAACTCGACGGCCCCCCCCCTTTTTTGCAATTTTGCGATGATGAGCACGTCATTCACCAAGCTCAGCATGAGCTCAGCCGCGCCATGTATCTCTATGGCCAGCTCCCGCTGTGCGTCTATGAGCTCGCCCTCAAGCAGCAAGTCTGAAAACCCAAGCATGCCGTGCAGGGGGGTGCGCATTTCGTGGCTGACTATGGAGAGAAACTGCGCTTTCGCCTCGGCGCCTTGCTCGGCAGCACGCCAGAGTGCCGCCTCGCGGCCACGCAAGACATTGGCCTCAGCCAAGGCTCTACGCTTGCGCTTTAGCGCCTGATGCAAAGGCATCGTCCCCAACATAATGATAATCAGGTACCCGAGGGTAAAAATGCCGATTATCTTCAGGTCATCGCGCCAAGCGCCCAGAAAAACGCTTTCTCCGGACTCAAGCTTTACCAAAAACCGCCCGTCCTCCGAGGTGCCCGCCACTGTCAAAACCCTGCCCCCGTCGCCCCCCCGGGCAAACAGGGCCGGGCTGTTTGCCTTGAACGTTTCCACATCGATGGCAGCGCCTGCCAAGGCAGATCCGCGCTCGAAGTCGTAACGCGCTCCCATGGCCGCCAATGGCTCCGGAAATTTCACCAATAGCAAACCAGTTTGATCGAACAAGGATATGGTCTGCCCCTCTTGCGGGGAAATGGCCTCGTAATAGTTGCGAAAAAACCGCGTCTCAATCCCGATGACCACAATCCCGACGAACCGTCCCTGAATGTCGTTGAGTCGGCGGGTCACATAAATGGCCCACCGACCATCAACAAGACTCTTCAATGGCGTGGTGAATTTGACCTCGAGGCCAGGATCATCCACATGCCGCTTGAAATGCTCCCGGGCGGCGAGGTTAAAGACCGGCGCCGGGAAGGCGCGCGTGTTAAGAATGACATCGCCGCGTACATCGGCAAAGGCGACCGTGCCAATCTGCGGAAAAATCTTTACGTAATCCCGGAGCGCATTGAAGCTCTGGCGTGAGCTTAGATGCCTTTTCAGTTCGCGCTCATTGTTCAATTCAAGTCGCGTCACGCGCTCTGCGAGTGCATTCACCGCGGCCTCTGCGCCTCCCATGCTCTGCTGCGCATGGGCAGCCACGAGCCATCGTTGGCGCTCTATCCCGGCCCTTGCGTCATTTATGTGCCTCGAATACATAAGGCCAGCGCCAACACTGGCCAGTATCGTGATCACGACACCCAGCCCAACCGCCGTTATGATCAGTAGGCGGGCGCTGCTGAATAATGAACCGACTTTCAGCCCAGCCGGGCTCTTGGCTAAGGGGGGGCTCGAGAATTTAGAACTTTTCATGCTTTACTTTTACTCAGCAGTCGCCAACATAGGCGACAGACGGGACTTTGAAGAATGAGCGAACGAGATGTGGCATTTGCTGGAGCTTGGAGAGCTGCTCCTCGATCTTGTCGCGCAATTTTTCACCCTTCAGCAGAGGACGCCTAGCCGGGCCGGTGCGCTTGACATGACTCCACACCAGTTCGTCGGGATTCAGATCGGGGGCGTAGCCGGGCAGGAAATGCAGGGTCAGCTTGCCCTCGGTGCTTGCGACGTATTCGCGCACATTGAGCTTCTTGTGCGCCGGCAGGCCGTCAATCACCAGATGGAGTGGCTTCCTTCGGTACTTCATCATCCGTTGCAGCAACTCGACAAACAGCTCGCCGTTCAGCGCGCCTTCGTAGGTGCAGTACCAGAACGCTCCGTTGGCATTGACCGCCGAGGCCGCGCTCATCGATTGCCTCTGACCAGGCCGCTGCACCACCGGCGTCTGGCCGCGCAGCCCCCACGTCTTGCCGTGCACGGTGTCGGCGCGAAATCCGGACTCGTCCCAGAAGTAAATCTCGGCGCCTTGCGTCTTGGCTCGCTTGGCTATGGCAGGGTAGGTTTCACGCTGCCATTTCTCGATGGCTTGCGGATCGCGCTGGTACGCACGCTGCAATGGCTTCTGTGGTGTCAGTCCCAGTTTGGCCAGCAATTCGCCCACTGCAGTCACGCCCAGCCGAATTCCGAACTTCTTATCGATCAACTCGACCACCACGGCACGCGTCCACAATCCGAAGTCCAAGCCATACTGTCGCGGGTCGCGACCATTGACCCAGCGAAACACCTGCCTCTCCTGTGCCGGGCTCAAGCTGCGCGGCCGCCCCGTTGCCTTTGTCGAGCGCAGCGCCTTGATTCCCACGCCCGGCTGCAGCGCCGCCTGAAGCCATCTGTAGATCGACGTGCGATTGAATCCGAAGGACTCGATCACCTTCGAGGCTGGTTCCCCTTCCCGTACGCGTTCAACCGCCATCAGGCGGATCGCCTCCAGTGTCTGATGATCGAATGTGCGGCCGTCTCGCTTCATGACACGTTTGACAAATACGCCATCAACAAGTTC
>JANXRV010000151.1:0-94077 GCA_025356665.1 Pseudomonadota bacterium | reverse complement strand
GCCACGGCGCAGATGGGCTCGGGCAGACACTGGTAACATAGATCCTCAACAAGGCTCTTTGCGTACAAGAGCCATAGCGCGCGAGGACTGTCATGCCGATGGAAAGTTATCTGATCTGGCTTGTCGCCGGTTTTGTGCTGGTTATCGCCGAACTGGCCACCACCACTTTTTACCTGCTGGTGCTGGGCATCGCCGCCTTCGCCGGATCCGGTGCGGCCTGGCTTGGCGCGCCCTTCTGGGCGCAGACCCTGGTTGCCGCAGGTGTTGCGCTTGCGGGCCTCTGGTGGGTTCGTCAGCATCGCGATGCGGGCAACACCGCCTCGATGCCTGCGCTGGACATCGGCCAGGCGGTGTATTTTGAATCCTGGGTCGACCAACAGAACGCCAGCGCGCGCGTCAAGTATCGCGGCGCGCAATGGGATGCACAGTTGCCCGCCGGCGAGACGCCCGCTGCCGGGGAGGTGTATTACATTAGCGCGGTCGAGGGTTCCAGTTTGCGCGTTGGCAAGGCGCGGCCATGATGGTGCCAAAGGTGCCCGACCCGCACGAGTGGGGCGGCGCCTTGATATCAAAATTTCCCTTAAAACCCCCGCAGGAGATAGGCATGTTCCCGAAACTGATCGGTGTAATCATCACGACCATTGCCATTGCGGCCATGGAGCAGACGCGCGGTTTTGCCATCCCATTTTTTATCATTGCACTGGTGGTGGTGTTTGTCATCGAGGGCGTGCGCGTGGTACCGCAGCAAAACGCCTGGGTGGTGGAGCGCCTCGGCAAGTTCCACGCCATTCTGGAACCCGGCCTTAATGTGATCGTGCCCTTCTTTGACCAGGTGCAGTACCGTCATTCACTCAAGGAAGTGCCGCTAGACGTGTCCGAACAGATCTGCATCACGCGCGATAACACGCAGCTTTCCGTTGACGGCATCATCTACTTCCAGGTCGTCGATCCGCGCCTGGCATCCTACGGTTCGTCCAATTACATCGCCGCCATCACGCAGCTGGCGCAGACCGCGTTGCGTTCGGAGATCGGCAAGATGGAGTTGGACAAGACCTTCGAGTCGCGCGACGAAATGAACAAGCAGGTGGTGTCGGTGCTTGACGAGGCGGGACGAAACTGGGGCGTCAAGGTATTGCGCTACGAGATCAAGAACATCACCCCGCCTGAGACTATCCTGCGCGCGATGCAGGCGCAGATCACCGCTGAGCGCGAAAAGCGCGCCCTTATCGCCAAGTCCGAGGGGCAGCGCCAGCAGGAGATCAACATCGCCGAGGGCGAGAAGCAGGCCGCAGTGCTCAAGTCCGAGGGTGACAAGACCTCGGCCATCAACAAGGCGCAGGGCCAGGCCACGGCCATCCGTGTGGTTGCCGAGGCGACCTCGTTTGCGGTTGAGGCGGTGGCCGCGTCCATGGCGAAAGAGGGCGGGCAACAGGCGGCCAACCTGAAAATCGCCGAGGCCTACATCAACGCCTTCGCGCAACTGGCGCGTACCAACAACACCATGATTGTGCCCTCCAACCTCGCCGATGTGTCATCAATGATGGCGACGGCGATGACGGTGCTGGACAAAAGCAGGCCCGCCCAGTCGGTGAAACCGGCCTGAGCGGGAGTGTGAGGATTTTCGATTCGACGCGGCTTTGATCCATGTCAATAGCGCCTGACGGGGCGCGCTTAAAGTGGGGTGATCACCCGCTTTAAGGAAGCGCCGATGAATTCGGAAAACCGTAACACCCGCAACAGCCGGAACTCCCAGAACACCCAGAACACCCAGAACGGCCAGCACAGCCAGAGTACCCGGAGCCTGCAGGCGGGGCTGCCCGACGCGGCGGCGTTGCGCGCCACTCTGGCGCAGCGGCAGACGGAGCTGGAGGCGCAGATCAATCGCAAGCGCGCAGAAGTCCGCCGCGACCGCATCGGTTTTGATTCAAGCACCAGCACCGATGGTGGTGACGGCGCGCAGATTGACGCCATCGGCAGCGTGCACCATGCCGAGATCGAGCGCGATATGGCCGAGTTGCGCGACATCGGCGCGGCGCTGGCACGCGTTGACACGGGCGCATACGGCATTTGCGCCGATTGCGGCGAACAGATCGTCGCTGCGCGTCTTGCCATATGGCCCACGGCCAAGCGCTGCACACCGTGCCAGCGACAGCTCGAACGCGGTCGCTCCAGCACATCATCAATCTGACGCGGCGCAACAAGCGGCGTATTGCTCAATCCACCACCAGACGAAAGACACCCTATGGCTTATCTACACGCGGTAATCTGGCTCGATCACAAACGTGCGCAGGTGGTTTCCTTCGGGCGCGACAGCAGCGAATCGGCCACGGTGCAGCACGAAGGCGGCGAGCGCCACCTGCACCATCGTCGCGGGGCTATCGGCAGCGGACATGCCGCCGAGGATCCGAAGTACTACGAAAAAATCCTTGTCGCCGTTGGTGATGCGCAGGAGTTGCTGGTCACGGGCCCCGCCAACGCCAAGCTCGAATTCGTCAAGCACATCCACAAGCGCCATCCGGTGCTGGTCGAGCGCTTGGTCGGGGTCGAGACGCTGGATCATCCCAGTGAGGGTGAGTTGCTCAAGTTTGCACGCGCTTACTTTCTCGCCACCGATGCGATGCTGCCGGGCGGCGGGCAGAACCTGTCGCGTTGAGCGCGGCAGGGTGGCCTGTCCGGTAGCGGCGAATTTTTCATGTCGCTTATTGCGTCAACAGGCCTGAGTTCCTCGCCTTGCGTCTGATGCATGAGCATCTTGGCCTGCGGCCGGTCCGTTTCTAGGTGTGCGCCAATGCTGCCGCGCTGCGGACCGCACAAGTACCCGTGCCTCTGCCGGATGTCGTTTCGCCGTCCGGATAAGGTGGCGTCCTTCCCGTGCTTTTATGGCATAGCGCAAATCCCCGAAATCAGGCGGTGTGAGCCTGCGATTACACGCAACAAGCGCCCGGGGTTCGGCTGAGTGGGCTGTTAGCTGCGGCGGCGGGCCGATCCGGCTCGTTTCATGCTGGTCAATGCTAAGCTTCGCGTACTACCGCGCGGGGCGCATTGCCTGCATGTGCGTATTGCATTGCGGGTAAAGAACCAGGAGAGCGCATCATGATGAGTCCCGGGCAGAATGACCTCGTGACCCGTGTCGGGCCGGATCAGCCGGCCGGGCAGTTGCTGCGCCACTATTGGCAGCCGGCGGCCCTGCTGGATGAATTCGCCGCCGATGAGCGCCCGGTCAAGGCGGTGCGCTTGCTGGGCCAGGACTTCGTGTTGTTCCGCGACGAGGCCGGCCGCTATGGCATGCTCGATCGCGATTGCCCGCACCGCGGCGCCGACCTGTCCTACGGTCGCAACGAAAATGGCGGCCTGCGCTGTCTGTTTCACGGCTGGCTGTTCGATGTCAAGGGCAAGTGCCTGGAGACGCCGGCCGAACCGGCCGGTAGCAAACTGTGCGAGCGCGTTTCACAGCGCGCCTATGCGGTGGTGGCCAAGGCGGGCATCTTGTGGGCTTATCTTGGCGCGGGCGAGCCGCCGGCCTTTCCCGACTTCGACTGCTTTGTCGCGCCGGCCAGCCACGTCTTCGCCTTCAAGGGCCTGTGGGAATGCAACTGGCTGCAGGCGCTGGAGGTTGGCATCGATCCGGCGCATGCGTCCTTCCTGCATGTCTACTACGAAGATGAGGATCCGGGCGACAGCTACGGCCGCCAGTTCAGGAGCGCCTCCAGCGATACTGGAATCCCGATGACCAAGGTGCTGCGCGAATACAATCAGCCGGAAATTCGCATCGAAAAAGCCGACTGGGGCCAGCGCCTGATCACCCTGCGCAAGATTGATGGGGACAAGACCCATGTGCGCGTCACCAACACCCTTTTTCCGCAGGCCTTTCTCATCCCGATGTCCGACGAGATCACCATCTCGCAATGGCACGTGCCGGTGGACGACACCAATACCTACTGGTTCACCATGTTCACCAGTTTTGGCAAGCCCATAGACAAAAAACATTTTCGCGACATGCGCCTCAAGACTTATCCGGCGCCCGATTACCGGCCGATTTTCAACCGCAGCAACCGTTACGGCTACAACGCCCAAGAGCAAAAGACCCAGACCTTTACGGGCATGGGCATGGACATCAACATCCACGATCAATGGGCCTGCGAGACGCAGGGTCCGATCCAGGACCGCACGCGCGAGCACCTTGGCACCAGCGACCGTGGCATCATCGCCTACCGTCGCATGCTCCTCGATGCGATAACCGCAGTGCAAAAGGGCGAGCGTCCGCTGATGTGTCTTGATGCCGCTGTGGCGCGCACGCTGCACGGACCGGACACGGTGGACGGGGTCGGACCGACGCAAGACTGGGAGGCTTACTGGAAGGGCCTCGCAGAGCGCCGGCGCGCCAATGCGCCTTGGACCGCGCCCAAGGCACCCAAGGCGGCCTGAGTGGCCGGGCGCGAAGAAAGCCTTTTATGAGCTTTATCGAACAGCACGGCCTGTGGACCGACGCGCAAGCGCGGGGCGCGCGCGAGGTGCTGGCGCGTATCGACAAGGACGGCATCGAGACCGTGCGTTTTGTTTTCGCCGACCAGCACGGCATTCCGCACGGCAAGGCACTGGTTGGCGGCGCGGCTGTGGCGGCGATGCGCGAAGGCGTGCGACTGGTGGGGACCATCTTGCTCAAGGACACCTCAGGCCGTACGGCATGGCCGGTTTTTGGCGGCAGCGCGCCCTTCGGCGGGCGTGATTTTCACAGTGCCTCCGACGTTGTGCTGGTGCCCGACCCGGCGACCTTTTGCCTGCTGCCCTGGGTGGAAAAAACCGCGTGGATGCAGTGCAACGCCTTTTTCCCGGACGGCCGTCCGGTGCCATACGATACGCGCGCCGTGTGCACGCGCGCGCTCGAGGGCCTGGCTCAATCGGGTTTCGAATACGTCGCCGGCCTGGAAGTCGAGTTCTACGTTTTTCGCGTCGACAATCCGCGTCTTGCCAGCGCCGACGCGGGCTGGCCGGCACCGCCGCCCGAGGTCAGCCTGTTGCACAGCAAGGCCAGCCTGCTGCACGGGGGCTTCCAGGTGCTGGCCGAGCAGCGCTACGACCAGATCGAACCGGTGCTGTCCGAATTGCAGCGTGTGGTGCTGGCGATGGGCATGCCGCTGCGCTCGGTCGAGGTGGAACTGGGGCCAAGCCAGTGCGAGTTTGTGTTTGCGCCGATGTCCGGACTCACGCCGGCCGACACCATGGTGTTGTTCCGCAGCGCCGCCAAGCAGGTGATGCGCCGCCTGGGCTGCCACGTCACCTTCATGTGCCGGCCGAAAATTCCGGAGGTGATGTCCTCGGGCTGGCATTTGCACCAGTCTCTGCGCGACCCGGCGAGCGGGCGCAACCTGTTCATTCCCGATGGCGCGGCACAGTCGCCCACAGACATCGGCCATTACCTGTCCGGGCTGGGCAGACATTTTGTCGGCGGCCTGCTCGCGCATGCGGCGGGCGCGGCGGCCTTCACCACCCCGACCATCAACGGCTATCGCCGCTACCGGCCCAACTCACTCGCGCCCGATCGCGCCATCTGGGGTTGTGATAATCGAGGTGCCATGCTGCGCGTCATGGGCGCAGCCGGTGACCCCGCCTCGCGTGTCGAGAACCGCGTGGGTGAGCCGGCGGCCAATCCTTATCTGTACATGGCCTCGCAGATTTTTTCCGGCCTCGATGGCATCGCCAACCGGCGTGATCCCGGGCCCTCCGCCGACACGCCCTACGAGACCGTGGCGCCGGCCCTTCCGGCCAATCTGCCCGATGCGCTCGCGGCGCTGCAGGCGAGCGCCTGCATGCGCGAGGGCTTTGGCGCCGATTTTGTCGATTACTTCATTCATCTCAAACACGCCGAACTTGCCCGCTTCAACGCCGAGGTGAGCGACTGGGAACAGCGCGAATATTTTGATATCTACTGAGCCCTACTGATCATCTGTTGACCCTCTGCTGCATAGTTACTGACACAAACCGCAGCAACAAACGCGCAGGCATCATCCTGCAGAAAGCCAGCCGCAGCGCATGCCCAAGGTAATTGCAGTACATTTTATCGCCGCCGATGGCAGCAAAACTGCGCTTGAGGTGGCGATCGGTGACACGCTGATGCTGGCGGCCACGCAGAACGGCCTCGCCGGCATTGCCGGCGATTGCGGCGGCGTCATGAGCTGCGCCACCTGCCACGTTTATGTTGACGAGGCTTATCTGGCACGCCTGCCCGCCCCAGACGGCGACGAGCTGGCGATGCTCGATTTCACCGCCGCCGAACGCCTGCCTGGCAGCCGCTTGAGCTGCCAGATAAAAATCACCCCGGAACTGGACGGCCTTGTCGTGCGTTTGCCGGCATCGCAGTACTGAACGGGTACGGGTGAATGGGGGGCGCGTTCGCCCTTGTTCTGGCGTGGCCTGCTGTGGCTTGGCGTGGTTTAGCGTGGCTTGGCGCGGCTTAGCGCGCCTGCTCTTCAAGCGAGGCGAGAATGTTCTCTGCGGTGCGTTCGATATGCCTTGTCATCAACCGGCAGGCTTCCCTGGTTTTTCGAGCTAGCACGGCCTGCATGATGGCGCTGTGCTCGTCGGGTACGACGGCGTCAAATTCGTGTGAAGCGAGGAACAGCCGGCGGTAGCGGGCGCTGAAATCGTGCAGCGAGGCGCACATCGATTGCAGCAGCGGCATGCCGCAGGCGGCGATCAGTGCGCCGTGAAAGCGCCGGTGTTGTTGTTCCCAGACATCAATATCCGCGCCGTTCCTGCGTGCCGGGCGCCGGCCGCGCCCGGCCTCGCTGCGTTCAAGGCGCGACAGTCCGTGTGAGGCGGCGACGATCTCCTCCTCCCAGGCGGCGTCGCCGCGGGCGATGGCTGCGGTGAGGGCCTGGGTTTCCAAAAGCTTTTGCAGTTGCGCCACTTCGAGGCAGTTCTCGCGCGACACCGGCGCGACACGAAAGCCTTTTTTTTCCTCAAGTACGACAAAACCCTCTGCACTGAGATGTGAAAGGGCTTCGCGCACCGGCGACAGGCTGACGCCGTAACGTGCGCGCAGTTCGTCTATCGACAGCTTGGTTCCCGGAGTCAGGGCGCCCGAAACGATGTCGTTGCGCAGGCGTGTAGCCACACTGCCGGCAAGATTGCGGCCGGCCTCGACGAGGTCAATCGCCGCCGGTGCTGCCGCCGCGCTTGATGCTGATTTACCGTTCATGTATTGATAATAATCGATTATCAGTTTATTATCGATTATATTGCAATCGTTGCTCCGCCATTTGGCTAACCAACTGACTAACCACCCAACCAGCTAGGCAACGCGATTCAGGGTGCGCCTTCCCGGTGTGTCGGGACGCAGTTGCTGCGACTGGTGCGAACGCATTCCACGGGGGAGATCATGGGCATTATGCAGACCGACCGGACACTTCCGGCCAACAAGCTTATTTTCGAGGTGCGGCGCGACGCCGCGCTGCGTGCGCGCTTTCGCGACGACCTTGACGGCCTGATGCGTGATTACGGCTTGTCGGCGGAGGAGCAACAGGCCCTGCGCGAGATCAACCTGCAAAAGCTGTCCGACCTTGGCATGCATCCGTATTTTTTGCCGCAGGTGGCGCGGCTGTTCAAGGGCGCGGGCTACAACCACAACGATAGTGAAGCGGCACGCTTGTACGCCGACAGGATGTTGAAATGAGCCCGCATCGGCGCGCCATAAAAATATTCAAGGGGAAATAGCCGTGGCTGAAATCGTATCCGTCATCGCGCTGGCGCATGCGCCGGGTGCAACCGGCTGGCTGGACAAGGCGCCGGCGCACGAGCAGGAGGCCATCAAAGTGGGTTACGGCCGCATGGCAGAGCGTCTGCGCGCGGCCCGACCGGACGTCATTGTCGGCATCGCCAACGATCACATGCTCAATTTCAGCGTCGAGAACGTGCCCGACTGGTGTGTTGGCATCGCCGACCGCTGGCACGGACCTTCCGAGTGGTTTCGCGACTGGATCAACGTGCCCGATTACGCCGTGGCGGGCAACCGCGACCTTGGCCGCACCATCGTGCGCGAGTGCGCGAAGCGCGGCATCAATCTGGCCTTTTCCGAAAAGCTCGAGTTCGATGACAACTGGTCGGTGCCACTGAACTTTCTCACGCCCGATCATGATATCGCGCTGGTGCCCATACACATGAACTGTGTGCTGCCGCCCATGCCCCAGCCCGAGCGCTGCGTCGCCTTCGGGCGCGCGCTGGCCGAAGTGATCAAGGCCTGGCCGCAGAAGCTGCGTGTCGCTGTCATGGCCACAGGCGGCTTGTCGCACGACCCGGGCGGGCAGAAATATTTTGACGTTGATGAAAAATTCGACCGCTGGTTTCTCGAACTGCTGGGCGCGGGCGATGAGGCGCGCGTGCTGCGCGAGCTGAGCATAGAGAAAATGCTGGGTGCCGGTGACGGCGGCACCGTTGAGCTGCTGGCCTGGCTGGTGGCCATGGGTGCGGCGCAGACGCTCGCCCCCAGGCGCGGCAGTGAAACCATGTTCTACGTGCCCTCGGTGCCACTGCGCTGCGGCATGGGTGGCGTTGAATGGGCGGTCTGCGCATGAGTAACGAACAGGGATTGTTGCTTGACCTGCCCGCACGTATGGCGCCCGGTCACACCGCCTTGCTGGTCGTTGACATGCAGAATGATTTTTGCGGCGCCGGCGGTTACATCGACAAAGTCATAGGCAAGGATCCGGCGGCGTGCAGCGCCGTTGCCGTACAGGTCAACCGGTTGGTGGACGCCGCGCGCGCGCGCGGCGTGCCGGTGGTGTGGTTGCGCGCCAATTACGCCAACGCCGGTCTGCCCGAGTCGATGCGCGCCAAGCTCGCCGAACGCAAGATTAGCGACGTTTGCTGTGCGCCCGGCACCTGGGGTTATGAATGGCACGGCGTGCAACCGGCGCCGGATGAGCCGGTGCTTGACAAGACCTGCTACGACGGCTTTGTCGCCACGCCGCTCGAGTCTGAGCTGCACAAGAAAGGCATACGCAGCATTGTGTTCGCCGGCGTGCAGACCAATGTCTGCGTCGAGGCGACGCTGCGCCATGCCCATGCGCTAGGCTTTTACTGTGTCGTGCCGCAGGACTGCGTTGCCTCGCACACGCCGCCGGCGCACGAGGCGACACTCAACAATGTGCGCTTTTTGTTTGGCGATGTGACAACGCTGGACGATGTAGTAAAGGCATGGGCACCGGCAAAGTGAGAGTCCAGACGTCGGCCGCCCACCGCCCGCTAGCCGCTAACCGGTAGCCGCTAGCCGGTAGCGTGAGGGCAGTTTAAAACATGGGTAGGCGCAGTCTAGAGGCGGCGCAGATCGGTAATCACGGCCGTTTAAAACGGTTTCATTTATAAAAGTCCAGGAGAACTGCATGCTTGACGGATTCAAGATTTACGACGCCGACGCCCACGTCATGATGACCCCCGAAATGTGGCGTGACTTGCCAAAAGAATACGCGCTGCGACGCCCGCGACCGGTCGCCATTGGCGATTCGGCTGACCTCGCGCACTGGCGCAGCGCATGGCTGCTTGATGGCCGTATCGAGCCGCATCCCTACGGGCCTGGCACGCATGCCGCCAACACGCCGGGCATGACCATGGTCGAATACGGCGCCAAGCCGGATAACGCCGGCGATTTCAACGCAAAGGGGCTGTCCATCGGCACCGTCACCGGCGCCGATGTGCCGGCGCGCCTCAAGGCAATGGACGCCATGGGCCATGACGTGCAGATGATTTTTCCGAGCACGCTCTACGCCACCATGTCCATAGACCCGGGCTTTGAAGCGGCGCTATTCCGCTGCTACAACCGCTATATGGCGGGGCAGTGCAAACAGGCACCGAAGCGGCTCAAGTGGGCCGGCCTGCTGCCCATGCGTGATCCGCGGCTCGCCATCGAGGCGCTAGAGGAAATGCTCAAGTTGGGCGCAAGCGCAGTGGTGGTGTTTGGTACCGTGGGCGAGCGCATGCACTCGAACGCGAGCTTTCGCACCATCTGGGACGCCGTTGCCGCATCAAAACTGCCCGTGTGTGTGCACATGGCCATGAGCTTCACGCCTTTTGACCAGATCAGCCAGTCCATCCAGGACGCCAACATGATTGGTAAGGCGATGCCGGCCCAGCTGGCTTTTGTCGCGTTGGTCGGTCACGGCATGATGGAGCGCTATGCCGACATGAAGGTGGCCTTCCTTGAGTTCGGTGGCGAGTGGATTTTTTACTCTGTCGGACGCATGACGCACTACATGGAAATCAACAAGCTGCGCATGGCCGATCCGTCGATGCTGCCCAAGCACACCGCCGAGGAGATTTGCAGTTCGGGGCGTTTTTTCCTCGCGGTCGAGTCAAGCGACAAGATGATGCCGCACGAACTGGCGCTGCTTGGCGACGGGCAGATCCTCTATTCGTCCGATTTCCCGCACGGCGAGGGTCGCGACAGTGCCGCGCGCGAGATCATCGAGCGCACCGACATCAGCAAGGGGCAAAAGACAAAAATACTCTACGATAATGCCGTCAGCTTTTTCGGCGAACCCTGAGCGCGGCATCGCGACCAAGGAAGAGGGCGGGGCGACGCAACAGAGTCCCGCCCGATTTAAACCAGACACGGCGCGTGTTTTGTCACTTGTGCTCATGGTCTATGCTTGATTTTTGATTTTCTATTTTCTATTTTCTATTTTCTATTTTCTATTTCCTATTCCCTATTCCCTATTCCCTATTTTCGATAGTCGATGACCGATTCCCCGGTGTCTATTGTCGATTTGATGATTTAATTTTTTGGACAGACAAGCACCATGCCTGACATCCGCCTGCGTCTTGCCCGTTTATTTTTTGTCTTGCTGCTCTGTCCGGTCGTCGCGGCCGTGGCCCAGGATTACCCGTCCAAACCGATACGGTTGGTGGTGCCTTACGCCGCGGGGGGCGCGGGTGACATCGCCTTCCGCCTGATCTCCGCTGCGGTGGAAGAGAAGCTGGGCCAGCGTTTTGTCATCGAGAACAAACCGGGGGCCTCGGGCAACATCGGTGCCGCCGAGGTGGCGCGCGCAGTGCCCGATGGCTACACCCTGTTGCTTGGCGGGGGTAACAACTACACCTCCAACCAGTTTTTGTATAAAAATATGGGCTTTGATCCGCTCGTCGCCTTCGAGCAGATCGCGCTCATTTCCAATTCGCCGACCGTGGTTGCGGTGACCGGCAGCGTGCCGGTCAATTCACTGCGCGAACTGGCGGGCTACGCCAAGGCCAATCCGGGCAAACTCAACTTTGGTTCGCCCGGCGTGGGCACGCCGCCGCAGTTGTCGGCCGAATTTTTTGCCGCACTCGCCGAGGTGAAAATGGTGCACGTCCCGTTCAATGGTTCGCCGCCGGTGATGATCGCCTTGCAACAAGACTCGGTCCAGCTGGCGTTCTACACCATGGGCCCGGTGCTGTCGCTCATTCGCGGGGGCAAGCTCAAGCCGCTGGCCGTCGCCGCCACAGCGCGGCTCGATGCGCTGCCGGCGGTGCCGACCAGCCAGGAGGCCGGATTTCCGGACTTGCTGACCGGTAGCTGGCAGGGCTTGGCCGCACCGCGCGGCACCGATCCGCGCATACTTGACAAGATCAACGTCGCCGTTCGCGCAGCGCTGACCGACCCGGCGGTGCGCAAGCGTTTTGCCGACATGGGCGCGCTGACCGGCGACATGAGCCGCGTCGAACTGACCGCCTTTGTAAGAAACGAGGCGGCGCGCTGGAAAAAAGTCATAGACGCCGCGGGCATACAACCCGAATAAGGGCGGCCAGTCTGCCCTGCTCAGGCACCACGCCCGATCGCCTGCAGCGGCCTCGCGCCAAGCTCATCTATCCAAAGGCCGACTTCAGCCGCCGAGCACACCCTTTACCGCCGCGAGTATGGCCTCGACTTTCGCCGGTTTGGACAGGTAGGCGTCTGCACCCAGGCCGATGGCCATCTGCAAATCCTTGGGATCGGCATGGCCGGAAAAAATAATCACCGGCATGCTGCGAATCGTCGGGTGGGCGCGGATCTTGGTCAGGATCTTGAAGCCGCTGATATTGCCCGGCAGTTCAAGGTCGAGGATGATGACATCGGGCAACGGACGCTTTTGCAGCGCTGCGATAAAGCTGTCCACGTCGCCGGCCTGGCGGATCTGGTAACCCGCGCTGCGCTGCAGGACGAGGCTAAGGACGTTGCGGGTTGCGGCGTCATCTTCGACCAGCAGAATGGTGGTCTTGCTCGGATCAACGGTGCGGGGTGGACGCGGACGCGTCATGTTGACGAAGAAATTGTCCTTGGCCAGTGACCTGGCGCCGACAAGAAACTCCGGCGGAATCGGACGTGGCTTGGGCGCGGGCGGTGGAGGCGGCTCGCGCTTGAGTTCCTTCAGATTAAACACCCCGGTGAAATCGAGGTTGAGGGCTTCTGGCGCCGGTGCGGGTTTGTCTGGCATGTCAGGTGTCTGCGGGTTCTGTTTGCGGCGGGATGCGTTGACTGGTCGCTGATGGTCTGGATGGGGTGCTGGTTTGCTGCGACCCATGCCTGTCAAACCCCGTCACGATACAGGATGTGGGCGTCGTTCGTCGTTCGCCGGGTGTCGAGGGGCGCGGGACGAGGGAAGAGGGAAGAGGGGCGAACGACGTGCGCGCCGGTTTTGCCCTGTTCGCATCTACCACCAGTTGGCGCGTTTGCGCACCCCGGCCAGCGCGCCGGCCGATTGGTCGAGCAGCTGCCCCACATTGACGGCGGTAAGCCTGCCCTCACGCTTGAGGATGCGCCCGTCCACCACCACCGTGTCGACGTTCGACGCTTGTGCCGCCTCGACCAGCATGTGCGATGGTTCGGTGAATACGCCCATGTTGACTGCGCGTGTGTTGACCATGATGAGGTCGGCGCGCTTGCCCGGCACCAGCGAGCCGGTGCGCTCGGCGATGCCCATGCTGCGGGCGCCCTCTATCGTCGCCAGTTCCAGCACGCGGCGCGCCGGCAGGGTGAATTCTTTTTCAGCGCGGGAGTTTTCGACGTTCTGGATGGCCTTCATGATGGCGAACATGTCGGCGTTGCCCGAAAGTGCGGTCGTGTCGACGGAAAGGCCGACGGGGATTTTTGCATCGAGGAATACGCCGGTCTGCGGAAAGCCGAAGCCGATGCGCATTTCAGTGAAGGGCGAGAGGCTCACCGACGCGCCCGATTCGGCCAGGGCGCGCACCTCCTCCGGCGAAACCCAGTTGGCGTGTATCACCTGCACGTCCTTGCCAAGGAACCTGCCCTGCGCCAGGCGGGCAATGGTGCCGGCGCTGGCGCGCGAGTTGTTGGCGTGCACGGAAATGGGGATGTCCATGCGCCGCGCCGCGTCAAAGTCCTGCTGGTAGGCGGCTGCGGCGACCGTGCCGGTGCCGCCCGTGGACATGCCGCGCCAGGCCAGCCCCAGTTGCAGCAGGTTGCCGTTGGAATAATTCTGCCAGTCGCGCTGCAGTCGCGCGATGTCGGCGCTGTCTATGGGCTTGTCGTTGGCGTAGCCTTGGGCCGAGCCGTAGGAGAAGCGCGCGCGTATGCCCGCCTCGCGCAGTGCGCGCAGGTTGGCCTCGGCATATTCGGGGCCGCGGATGTTGTGGCACCAGTCGTGCACGAAGGTGATGCCCGAGTTGATGGCCTCTGCCGCCGCAAGGCGCGTGCCCTGGTACATATCGTCGGCGACATAGGCGATGCCCAGGTTGCGCGCCGTCGGGAAGTAGCCGTGTTCGGGCTTGTCACCTGACATGCTGCGCATGAGCGTGTTCCACATATGCCAGTGCGTCTCAATGAGGCCCGGCAGCACGATCATGCCGCGCCCGTCGATGCTCTGCGCACCGGGCGCATCGATGCCGCGGCCCACCGCGACGATCGCTCCGTTGCGCACATGTACATCGGCACCGGGCAGGTCGCCGGCCGCGTCCATGGTCATGACGAAGGCGTTTTTGATGATGAACTCGTCTTGCGCCGGCAGTCGCCCGCCGGTGGTGGTGCCCGAAAGGCTGGCACAACCGGAAACGCCCAGCGCACCGAAGGCGGCCCCGCCGAGCATGAATTTACGTCGTCCCGATGCGATCGATTCCATGTTTCTTCTCCTTGTGGGCGCATGTTTGCGCCCGTTGGTGTTGTGCGCGCAAAAACGAGTGTGCCGCCGCGGTCAATTAACCGTAGCGCGCAGGCTAGCATATTCGCCGCATGGCACTCGTCGGTCTTGTGGCATACGCTGGAAAGACCCGACTGGCGGGCGTTTTGGGCGCATCGCCCGGCGAGGCCGGGGTGGTCTGCGGTATGGAGAGGGGCGCGGCGCTAGCGCAGCGACAGGCTGCCGACAGATTACCGACAGATTAAAGACAGCTTGGCCTGCCATATTGGTGGCGCGTCCCACGCGCTCGGGACGCGACGATCGGGAGGTTTGTTTCGACCGTGCCGCAGCAAACAGAGCGCCGTTTCCGCAAAGGAGCCAGCATGAACCTCAAACGCCATTTCGCCGCCGCATCGAATCTCGCCGCCGTCGCGTCCTTGTCACTGCTTGCCGCGCAGGCTCATGCCATCACAGCGGAGCCGGAGAACCTGCAATCGGTGGGGCCGATCGGCGGGATCATTTTCGGTGTGCTGTTCCTCGGCTTTTGCATCGTTGTGGTGTGGATGATGAAAAAGCAGAAGGATCCGGAAGAAAAAAAAGACGGGCAGTAAAGTAGAGCAAAGAACAGCAGGGCGCTACCGGCCGGCTCACGCCGCTCGGTAGCGTATTGCACGGTCAGGCGGCGCCGTGCGCCTCGACATAGAGTGCGTACAGAGAGTGACTGGCGGTCATGTACAGGCGGTTGTTTTTCGGGCCGCCGAAAGTCAGGTTGGCACAGCGCTCGGGCAGGCGGATGTGGGCGATGGCCTTGCCCTGCGGGTTGAACACCATCACGCCGTCCAGTTCCTCGGGCTTGCCCTGGGGCGAGCCGTTGCTGCCCCAGCCGCACCACAGGTTGCCCTCGGTATCGACCCTGAACCCGTCCAGCGCGCCCGGTCCGTTGGCGTCGATCACCTTGGTCTTGCCCGACAGGCTGCCGTTGGCGGCGACATCGTAGCCCCAGATGCTGCGGCTGGGCGTGCCCTTCCATTCGACGACATAAAGTTTTTTCTCGTCGGGTGAGAACGCCAGGCCGTTGGGGTTGACCAGATCGGTGATCATCGCCGTCAGTTTGCCGTCGCTGCCGAGGCGAAAGACGTTGGTGTTGGCCTGCTCGGGCTTGGCGCGCGCGCCCTCCCATTCGCCGTTGATGCCGAAAATCGGATCGGTAAACCAGATCGAATCGTCCGATTTGACGACGATGTCGTTGGGCGCGTTGAGCCGCTTGCCCTCGAAACTGTCGGCCAGCACCGTGATCTTGCCGTTGTGCTCGGTGCGCGTGATGCGGCGCGTGACCGAATGCTCGCAGGTGACGAGGCGGCCCTGGCGGTCGCGCGTGTTGCCGTTGGCGAAGTTGGCGTTGTCGCGGAACACGCTGAACGCGCCGTTGGTTTCGTCGTATTTCATGATGCGGTTGTTCGGGATGTCGCTCATCAGCAGGTAGCGGCCGGCCGGGAAGTAGACCGGCCCCTCGGCCCAACGCATGCCGCTCGCCAGCTGCTCGACGCTGCTGCTGTAAATACGGTACTTGCCAAAGCTCGGGTCGAGAATCTGCACCGCGGCGTCGGGGTAGCGCTGGTTGGGCTTGAACTCAAAAGACTGCGCGCCGGCGGCGCCACTGATTGCCGTGAGACCGGCACCTGCGGCGACTTTCAGGAAACTGCGCCTTGAATCAACAGATTTTGCTTGCATGCTCTCTCTCCTTGGTGGTGGGACTTTTTTATGTGGTGTTCGGATACTGTGAAAAGCGGACTTCTGGAAAATCGGTGATGCGGTTCAGCCGTTCGGATGCTTGCGTTTCCATTCTTCGTAACGCGCGCGTGTCGCGTCGTTGGGCGGATAGGTTCCCGGCAGCGGCCGGCCGGCGGCGATTTCGGCGTGGACGAAGCGCTCCATGCGCTCCTGCTCAAAGGCGTCGCGCGCCACCTCGTCGGCGAGGTGCTGCGGGATGACCACCACCGCCTCGCCGTCGCCGACAATGACATCGCCCGGATAGACCGCCACGCCGGCGCAGGCGATGGGCAGGTTGATGTCCACCGCGTGGTGGTGGATGAGGCTGATCGCCGCGGCCGGTGACTTGCAATACACCGGGAAGGTTTCCTTTGCCGCATCGGGGCTGTCGCGCAGGCCGCCGTCCGAGACCATGCCGGCGGCGCCGCGCACTTCCAGGCGTTTTAACAGGATGGCGCCGGCCGAGGCGGCGCGCGCATCGCCGCGGCAGTCGATCACCAGCACGCAACCGGGCGGAATGCTTTCCACCGCCTTCCTCTGCGGGTGTTCCGGGTCTTCATACACGCCGATGTGGTCGAGGTCCTCGCGCGCCGGGATGTTGCGCAGCGTAAATGCCTCGCCGACCAGGGTCGGCGCGTCCGGGGTGATGCGCGCGATGCCCTGCATGGTCTGGTTGCGCAGGCCGCGCTTGAACAATTGCGTCGACAGCGTGGCGCTGGAGCAGCCGCCCAGCAGGGCGCGGGTTTGTTTTGAGAGTGGCATGAGATATTTTCTATTCGGGAACGACGCCGGCGTTCTACTCTGGGACGACGCCAGCGCCCTATTCTGGAACGACGCCAGCGTCTTATTCTGGAACGACGCCAGCGTCTTTGGCCACCTTGGCCCACTTCACCATTTCCGATTTGATGTACTCGCCGAATTGCTGCGGCGTGCCGCCGGCGACATCGATACCGGCCGCGCTAAGTTTGGCGCGCACGTCGGGTGCGGCGAGGGCCTTGTTCATTTCGGCGTTGAGCTTGTCGATGATCGCCCTGGGCGTGCCCGCAGGGGCGAGAAAACCGCCCCAGGTGCTTGTTTCATAGCCGGCGACACCCGCTTCCATCATGGTTGGCATGTCGGGGAAGGATGCGGTGCGTTTGGCCGTGGTGAGGGCAAGGCCGCGCAGTGCGCCCGACCTGACGTGGGCGGTGACCGCGGTGACGGTGTCGAACATGATGGCGACGCGCCCCGACAGCAGGTCGGGGTGGGCCGCGGTGCTGCCCTTGTAGGGAATGTGCGTCATGTCGAGGCCGGCCATGGATTTGAACAACTCCCCGGACATGTGCGGTGCGCCGCCCGGGCCGCTGGAGGCGAAGGACAGCTTGCCCGGATTAGCTTTGGCGTAGGCGATGAGTTCCGGCACGTTCTTTACCGGCAGCGTCGGCGAGACCACCAGCATTAGCGGCACCTGGTGGGTGAGCAGTACCGGCTCGAAGTCCTTGACCGTGTCGTAGGGCAGCTTCTTGAACATGCTCGGGTTGATCGCCTGGCTGCTCGGCACCATGACGATGTTGTAGCCGTCGGGCGCGCTCTTGGCGACAAAATCCGTGCCTATCATGCCCGAGGCGCCGGTCTTGTTTTCAATCACCACCGCTTGTCCCCATGCCTCGGAGAGTTTCTGGCCGGTGAGGCGCGCGATGAGGTCGATGGCACCGCCCTGCGAAAAGGGCACGACGATGCGAATGGGCTTGTTCGGATAAGTCTGCGCCTGGGCCTGGGCGAAGGATGATGTGAACAGCGGCGCCGCGCCGAGCAAGAACAAGGCGGTGATCGCACGGCAGCGCGATGGCAGGGCGGTGGGGTATTTCATCAGCGTCTCCTCAGGTATTTTTTGTGCTGTGTCGCGCTGCCGTCGGGCTTCAGTCCAGGGACACGCCTTTTTCGGCGATGATTTTGGCGTAGCGCGCGCGGTCGGTGTCGATGAGTGCCTGGAACTGCGCCGCCGTCGTACCCATGGGCGTGGCACCTTGGGTGATGAGTTTTTCGCGCACCTCGGGCAGGGCGATGATGTCGCGCACGTCTTTGGAAATTTTTTCGACGATGTCTTTGGGCGTGCCTGCGGGTGCCAGCATGCCTATCCAGGAAATCGAGTTGTAGCCGGGAATGTCGCGCTCGGTGAGCGTGGCGATATCGGGCAGGGCGGGTGAGCGCGTCACGCCGGTCACCGCTAGCGGCCGCACCTTGCCGGCCTTGATGTGGCCGCTGCTCTCGAGCACCGTCAGGAAGGTCATGTTGACGTGGCCGGCGATCAAGTCCTGCAGCGCCGGCCCGCCGCCCTTGTAGGGCACGTGCACAAATTTCACGCCGGTGGCGTTTTCGAACAGCGATGCGGCGAGGTGGGTCGAACCGCCCGCGCCCGAACTGCTGTAGGTGAGCTCGCCGGGTTTGGCCTTGGCGAGCGCAATCAATTCTTTCGGGTTGTTCGCCACCACCGACGGATGGACCAGCAGTACCAGCGGCAATTCAGCCACCAGCGTGATGGCGCTAAAGGCGGTGTCGGCGTTGTAGGGAATCTTTTTGTAGAGGGACGGATTGACCGACTGCGTCTGCAGGTTACCCATCAGCAGGGTGTAGCCGTCTGCCTTGGCCTTGGCGACGTAGTCCACGCCGATCAGGCCGCCGGCACCGCCCTTGTTCTCGACAATCACCGACTGGCCCCAGCGCTCGGTGAGCTTTTGCGCGACGATGCGCGCGCCGGTGTCGGTGCCGCCGCCCGGGGGAAAGGGCACCACCATGGTCACCGTGCGCGCCGGATAGACGGATTGCGCCGTGACGGAAGAGACGCCGGCAATCAACGCGAGCGCCGCAAACAGCGCGGGCGCAGGCGCGCGCCGCAGCACGGACAATAGGTTCAGGACGTACAAGAGCCTCTCCTTTATTTCCGCGTTGGGCGCGGCGGCCGGCGCTGTCGCTTTATTTGATGCGACATGCAACCGTGCTGAAGGCCTACTATACGCTGGTAGCACAGGTGTAGGATGGATGCAATTTCGATTGCCCGGCAGCCCGCCAACTTCAGAGCATGGGCGCCGGGTAATACGGGAATACGGGAATACGGGAATACAGGAATACAGGAATACAAAGGGAGGAGCAAAGATGTCATCGTACAAGCGGTTTTCCGCATCGCATGCGCAGCAACAGGTCGTACACCATGACGGGCATCGCCGGCAGTTTTTGAGGTGGCTGTCAGCCAGCCCGCTGCTGGCCTCGCCCGGCTTCGCCGCCTGGGCGGGGGAGTTGCCATCAAGGTACCCGGACCCCACCATCTGGGCGCCGTTCAACCCGAACCAGCTCATCACCGACCCCAAGGACGCCATCAACGTGTTTGACTTCGAGCCAGTGGCGCGCAAGAACGTGCCGCCGGCGCACTTCGGTTACATGGCTTCGGGCATAGATGACGAGGTAACGCTGCGCGCCAACCGCGAGGGCTACCTCAAGTTTCAGATCCGGCCGCGCCGCCTCAATGACGTCAGCAAGGTTGACATGTCGGTGGATTTGTTCGGCGTCAGGCATGCCACGCCCATCATCATCGCGCCGACCGGAGGCAACCGTTTTTTTCACAACGAGGGCGAACTTGCCGTCGCGCGCGCGGCGAAGGCGGGCCAGCACATGTACACCTTATCGACCTCGGGTACCAAGTCGATCGAGGAGCTCACCGCGGCCTACGGCGGACCGATCTGGTATCAGCTCTACGCCTCGCCCAGCTGGGACGTTGCGCGCGCCATTGTCAAACGCGTCGAGGCGGCCGGTTGCCCGGTGTTGGAGGTCACGGTGGACCGCCTCGGCGGCCGCAACCAGGAAACGCTGTTTCGCCTGCGCAAGGAGGACACGCGTGACTGCAAGACCTGCCACGAGCCCGGCGCGGTCGGGCGCGCCAGGCGCAGGCCGATGTACGACGGCATTGATCTGTCGGCGATGAAGGCAATGGATTCGAACAACATGACCTGGGATTTCATCAAGCGCCTGCGTGACACGACAAAAATGAAAATCGTCATCAAGGGCATTCTTACCCACGAGGATGCGAGGCTGTGCGTAGAGAACGGCGTCGACGGGCTTATCGTCTCCAACCATGGCGGGCGCGGTGAGGACAGCGGGCGGTCCACCATCGACGCCTTGCCCGAGATCGTGGAGGCGGTGGGCGGGCGTATCCCGGTTCTCATGGACGGCGGCATACGCCGCGGCACCGACATCATCAAGGCGCTCGCCCTGGGTGCCAAAGCGGTCTGCGTCGGACGGCCCTACTTGTGGGGGCTGGGCGCATTCGGCCAGCCCGGCGTGGAGCGCGTGCTCGAATTGATGCGACTCGAACTCTACGGGGCGATGCAGCAGACGGGCGTGAAAAACCTCAGGGAACTCACCGCCGCCCACGTGCGCCGTGCCTGACTTGTCGTAGACGCTGCGCTTGCGTTGATTCTACAAAGACAAAAACCCCGGGTAAGCCCGGGGTTTTTGTCTTTGGCTCTTTTCCCGCCGCCGGCCGCGACGCTTGCGTGTGCGACGACTCAGGCCTGGCCGTTGCCGAAAGGCACAAAAAAGCATCTTGTCAGCCTGCTTTTGAATCAGGGGAATACGGTTTCCTGCTGCCGGGAAAATAACACCGTCCGATGCGGGCGGCGCAAAACAGCCATGCTGGTCCGCTTACAACATGCTGGCGGGGAAGGTGCTGGAGTTTTGCAGGGTGATGGCCGAGTCGATAAATTCAAAGCGCAGCACCGGCGGGCGCTTGCCCGTGCCCGCCTGCAGGATGCGTGTGCGCGAATCCATCAGTTTAAGTTCGACGCGGTAGTCGGGGGCCATGGTGCGGTCGTAGCGCGGCAGTACGCGCTGCAGGTACGCGTTCTGCAGGCTGTCATCGACGATGAGCCCCATGATCTCGAGCAGCGACAGCTTCTGGTAGTACTCGCCCGCCGGCTTGTTATAGGCGACGATTCCGATGAAGCGGTTATAGCTCCTGTAGTAGCGGTCAGAGGGCTCGATACTTTTGCCGTTGGAGAAAATGCCGTCCATCACATAGGTGATCGTGAGGTTGCGCCGCGGCTGGCGCGCCCAATTGAGCAGCACGTCGTTGAGCGTGGCTGACAGGCATTCTTCGAGGTGGCCGCCGACGACATAGACGTGCGAGGGTGTGACGTCAAAGCCGATCTCGCCGCCCTCGGAGTTCACCCAGTAGTCGGGCTTGCAGTCAGCCATGAAGTAGTTCTCGATCGGGCGGCCGTCCTGCAGGTAGACCACCGGGATGCGCTTTTTCTTGGCAAAGTGCACCGCCTCGTCGACGCCGATTTTGGTCGCGGCGCGACCATCGTCGTTGGATGAGGCATGCGTGACGATGAGCACCGCGTCGCCGGTGAGGCGCACATCCTGCGAGCGCGTGAGCGTGTGGTCTGAACACACGGCGAATGCGGACAGCGGCAGGCCGAACAGGGCGAGCAGGACGAATGCGGGAATTTTCATGCTGGTTCTCCTGTTGGTCTATGTGGTCTATGTGGTCTATGTGGTCTGTGCGGTCTTAGCGTTCTGTGGGCGGATATTGCCCGGACATTCAGTTTGTGCTGCGCCAAAAATATACTATGGCGGCCGGCGCGGCGCCGCAATGCCGGTTCAGATACCTTCCAGTCCGTGCTTTTTGTAAATCGCCGCCGCCTCGGGCGTTTTCAGAAAACGCACCAGCGCGCGCGCCGCAGCGGCCTGCTTCGCCTCTGTGTGGATGCCGGCGGTAAACACCGTGGTGTACTGGATCTCGGCCGGCAGCGGACCGAGGTACTGGATGCCCTTTACCGGCAGGATTTCCGGAATTTGCTGGAAGCCGATCTCGGCGTCGCCGCGTGCCACCACGTCGCCCACCGGTTCGCCCTGAATGAGTTTGGTCTTGGCCTTGACCTCGGCGGCGATGCCCATGCGCTCGAACAGTCCGACCAAGTAATTGCCGCTCGGTCCGGTGGAGTAGGCCACCGATTTGGCGGCGAGCATCGTGCGCTTGAAGGCCTCGGCCGAACCCACGTCCGGCTTGGGCGCGCCGGTGCGAACGGCAATGCCCACGCCCGATTTGACAAAGGGCACGGCGCTGCCCGCTTCGATTTTCCCCGACCTGGTCAGATCCTCTATGCCGCCGGCGGCCATTAGCACCAGGTCCACGGTCTCGCCGGCTTTGATGCGGCGCAGGACCTCTACCGTGGGCACCCACTGCGTGGCGGCTTTGTGACCTGATGCGCGTTCAAACGCGGGCAGCATTTCCAGGTAAGCGTCCTTGTGCGCGACCGTGGACATGATGCTGATGTCAGCGGCCCGGGCGACTTCAGCCACGATGGCACCGCATGTCAGCGCGCTTGCGAGCATGGCGCAGGCGATTTTTTTTATTTTCATGGCGACCCCCTTGAGGTGTTGCGTGCATGTTTGCGTGCATGGTTGTATTTTTATCGCTGTATTGATGGCTTTTTATAAGCCTTATCGCTTCGGCGTTGGGGTGGGCTGCGGCCATATGTTCACGCTACCCGCTACCCGCTACCCGCTACCCGCTACCCGATATTTGGTGCCTTTGGTGCCTTTGGTGTCTAGTGTCTAGTGTCTAGTGTCTCGTGTCTAGTATCTAGTGTCTAGTGCCCGCTGGCTGACTCTTTTACCCGAAGCTGGCGGAGACTATCTTAACGTAAGTACGTAAGACCGTAAGACCGCAAGACCGCAAGACCGGCGCTGTCCGTCCATGCCAAGTTCACTGCCTGCAATGGGTAATTCAAGTTTTTGCGCCGACTGCCGTTAATTTATTTAACCGCAGTCGCTGGCACTTACACCGCTTCTAAACTAACCGACTTCAGGCCGGTCGTAGCGCCGAGTGACTGCGGTACCGCGTTTTCGCCAAAGGGCAACCGGCTCCCCCGGACTCTCCTCCTCGCGGGGGAGCCGGTTGCTCCTAGGCACCCCTTTTTTATGCCGTGCCGCCGGCAAAGGTGGTAATTGCGGAAATCATTGCCGTGGGTGGGTGCTTGCCGTTAAAGTGATGCCCCTTTGCATCAACGGGGTTTCGGATGCGATTAGCAGCATGGTGTGTGGTCATCGGCCTGTTGACCGGGGTCACGCCGGTCAAGGCCGGCGAATATGAAGATGCGGTGGCCTTGCGCGACGGCGGCGATTTCATTCAATCGCTCCCGGTGTTTTTGCGCCTTGCAGAGCATGGTGATGCGAGGGCCCAGTACGTACTCGCCCTTATGCATGGCAGCGGGCAGGGGGTGGCGGTCAATTTGCCCGAAGCACACCGGTGGGCGCTGCTCGCGCAAGCAAACGGCAATACCGAAGCCGGCGCGCTGCTCTTGTCGATACAAAAACGCATGCCTGCGGATATGTTGGCGCAGGCACAGGAGCGTGCGCGCTTGCAGGCCGGCAAGCCGCAGTCGGGCCGGCGGATGAATATTCGAATCCGGCCTGGGGGAGCGAGTGATGCGCCGGCCGAAAAAACCGCATTCGCCACTACCCGGGATGCGCTGTTGCACGCACTGGATGCGTGGCGTGCCGCCGAGTCGCAACGCGACATCAACGCCTATCTTGCCGCCTATGCGCCCGACCTGAAATTGCCCAAGGGCTTGCCGCGCAGTTTATGGGAGTCGCAACGGCGCGAACGCATGCGCAAGGGGGCGCTCAATGTCACGAAAACCACCGAGCCGGTTGTGACTATGGCCGCCGATGGCAGCGCGACGGTGCAATTCACGCAGCTGTTCCAGTCGCGAACCTACCGTGAGACCGTGGACAAGACGGTGGTGTTTGGCAATTACAGCGGCCAGTGGCTGATTCGCGAAGAAACCGGCAAGCGCCGCGGCAAGAGCCAGGGGCTCTGAGCGGTCGGGTGGCTGGAAAGCCGCGACAGACGTGGCTTTCCAGACTATTGCCGGGTGCGGAGGGGCCGTCGAGCGCCTTTCGCCAGGGTGTCGGTGGCGCCAAAGCGCGTCTTGCGCCGGCTTACTCGACGCGGATGTTGGCCTTTTTCACCACCTCGGTCCACTTGGCAAGATCTTTGCGGATATAGGCCTCAAAGGCTTCGGCGCTGGAGGTCGCCGGCTCGGTGCCGACACTCTTGAGTACGTCAAGGTAGGCCGGATCCCTGGCGATACGCAGAGTCTCGGCGTTGAGGATATTGATGATCGCGACCTGCGTGCCCGCCGTGGTCGACAGGCCGCTCCAGGTCGAGGCGTCGAATCCCGGGATGCCCGATTCGGCAATGGTTGGAACCTCCGGCAGCGCGGCGGCGCGTTTGCCCGCCGTGACAGCCAGCGCGTTGAGCTTGCCGCTGCGAAACTGCGGCAGTGCGTTGGGAATGGTCTCGAGCATCATCGACACCTGGCCCGAAATCAGGTCGGGCATGGCGGCGCCCCCGCCCTTGTACGGAACGTGGACGATGTCAATGTCGGCGGCGAGCTTGAACAACTCGCCGAACATGTGCGACGCCGAACCGTTGCCGGCCGAGGCGAAATTGAGTTTGCCGGGGTTGGTCCTGGCGTAGGCGATCAGTTCGCCGACATTTCTCGCCGGCACCGAGGGGTGGACTAGCAGCACGTTGGTGAGCGTGTGCATCAGCGCAACGGGCGCGAGCTCCTTCGCCGCGTCGATTTTTCGGTTCGGATACAGCGCGGGCCCGATGCTGTGCGTGCCGTTGGTGGTAAAGAGCAGCGTGTGGCCGTCGGGTGCGGCGCGCGCCACCGCTTCCATCGCGATGACGCCGCCGGCGCCGGGCCGGTTTTCAACCAACACCGCGTTCTTCAGTCCCTCTGACATGCTCCGGGCGATGGCGCGTGCCAGCACGTCGGATGAGCCGCCGGCGGCAAAGGGCACGATGATACGGATCGGTTTATTCGGAAAGCCCTGCGCCAACGCGCCGCCGCCGGCGAACAGGGTCGACAGGATGCACGCGATGGCTGCCAGCAGTTTGAGACGCGGTGTGTTCATGGCGGGTCCAGACGGTTGATGACGCGGTCGATTAGGCAAGTCCCGGGCCGGCCCGTGGTCCAGCCCGTGGTCCGGCCCGAGGTCCAGCACAGGGCCGCGCACGCAAGGCCTAGCCGGCGATCGGCGCGACGGTGCCCTCGACCTGGACGCGAAAGCCCGAACGCACGTTGGGCCAGTAGTCCCACAAGGCCTTGTGCTGGGCGCAGCGGTTGTCCCAGAAGGCGATGGAATGCGCTTCCCAGCGAAAGCGGCAGGCCCATTCGGCGCGGCCGCAATGGTCGTAGAGAAATTGCAGGATGCGGTTGCTCTCCTCGCGCGGCACCTCGTTGATGTGCGAGGTGAAATCGGTGTTGACGTAAATGACCCTGCGCCCGGTTTCCGGGTGTTTGGTGACAACCGGGTGCACGGATATGGGCGTGCCCGGACCGAACACGCGCGTGCCGTCGTGGGTGGCGGTGAGGCCCTCGAGGTAGCGCTTCATGTTGGACGACAAGGCCTCATAGGCGGCGTAGGTGCTGGCGAACATGGTGTCGCCGCCGCCCTTTGGCGGCACCGTGTGGTTGTAGAGCATGCTGCCCAGCGGCGGAGTCGCCGCGCAGGTCTGGTCGCTGTGCCAGTTTTCGCCGGAAATCTTTTTTGAAGTTTCGTCGTAGTGGAATTTGCGCACCAGCGGATGTTCGGTGGTTTTGCTGATGGTGTTCACCCCGACATGGCGGCCGAGCGGGCCGAAGTAGGTCGCCACCCGGACCTGGTCGTCAAAACTAATTCTCTGGTCGCGAAAAAAAATCACCTGGTGTTCGAGGAAGGCGCGCTTGAGTTCGGCCACCTGCGCGTCGGCGAGCGGACGCGTGAGGTCGATGTTGCCGATCTGCGCGCCGATGTGCGGCGAGACCGGCGTGACGCTGATGTGCTGATAAGTCATGATTACGTCTGCGGGTCGGATGCGCTTATTCTACCTGTACGCTCTGGTCGGATGCAACCGCGGGGCGGGCCCTTTCCTGCCTTATGCGGCCGGCTCCGCGTAACTCAGGTTGGCAAAAAACCCTCAACCGAGAAGTAGCGCTCACCGGTGTCGTAGTTAAATCCAAGCACGGTTGAGCCGGCCGCAATCGCCGGCAGCTTTTGCGCGATCGCGGCCAGCGTCGCGCCCGATGAAATTCCGACCAGCAGGCCCTCTTCGCGCGCCGAGCGCCTGGCCATTTCACGCGCCGCCTCGGCCTCGACCTGGATCACGCCGTCGAGCAGCGACACGTCGAGGTTTTTCGGGATAAAGCCCGCGCCTATACCCTGGATCGGATGCGGCGAGGGCGCGCCGCCCGAGAGCACCGGCGATTGCGTCGGCTCCACCGCATAGACCTTGAGCTTGGGCCACTTTTTTTTCAGCGCCCGCGCGCAACCGGTGAGGTGGCCGCCGGTGCCCACGCCGGTGATCAGCACTTCGACGCCCTCGGGGAAGTCGGCGATGATTTCGGCCGCCGTGGTGCGCTCATGCACCTCGACGTTGGCCGGGTTCTCGAACTGCTGGGGCATCCACGCGCCGGGTGTTGCGGCAATCAGCTCCTGCGCGCGGGCGATGCAGCCCTTCATGCCTTTTTCGCGCGGTGTTAGCTCGAAGCTCGCGCCATAGGCGAGCATCAGCCGGCGGCGCTCCACCGACATGCTGTCGGGCATCACCAGCACCAGTTTGTAGCCCTTCACCGCGGCGGCCATGGCCAGGCCCACGCCGGTGTTGCCCGAGGTCGGCTCGATAATGGTGCCGCCTTGCTTTAGCGTGCCGGATTTTTCTGCCGCCTCGATCATGGCAAGGCCGATGCGATCCTTGATCGAGCCGCCCGGGTTGCTGCGCTCCGATTTGATCCAGACCTTGTGGCTGTTGCCGAACAGGCGGTTGACACGGATGTGCGGCGTGCCGCCTATGGTGTCGAGTACGGAGTTGGCTTTCATCGGATGCTCCTGCGCGTGTGGTGGTGAAGCGGTGTGTCCATTCTGGACGTTTTGTGCGCCTGACTCAATGCCCCGGCTCGCGGCGTTACGTGTTACGTGTCACGATTGCTGCGGGGCTTCGGCGGGTGGCGGCCGGAAAATCACCAGCGAGGCGATCACCATGGCCGCGCCCGCGAGTTGCAGCAGGCTGAGTGTCTGGCCCAGCAGCAGTGCCGACAGGGCGATCGAGGCGATCGGTTCGAGGTTCATGAAAAACGAGGCGCGCATCGGCCCCAACCGGGAGGTCACCCACAACACCCCCAGCATGCCCGCGCCGTAGGCCAACGGTACCCAGGCGAGGGCGGCGAGCGCGCCTGCCCCGGTGGGCAGCGCCGGCGTGCCAAAGACCAGCATGACGACCAGTATGACCGCCGCGGAGGACACGAACATGTGCAGCGTGCGCGCATGCGAGGGTGCCGCCGCGAGGTAACGGGTGATCAGCACCAGCACGCCCACCCACATCAACGCCGAACTGAGGGCGAGGGCGACGCCGAGGGCGTCGGGCAGCACCGGCGCAAGACCCACGGTCAGCGCGATTCCGGCAAAGGCGAGCAGCACCCCGGCGGCGCCGGCGGGCCGGAACGGCTCTTCGCCCTTCGCCCAGCTCCACAGCGCCATCCACACCGGATAGGTGTAGAACGAGAGCACCGCCACCGGCACCGGCACGCGCTCGATGGCGAGGTTGAGTGAAATGTTGTTGAGCGCAAGCAGAATGCCGATCGCCGCGGCGATCAGGCGCTCGCGCGGCTGCAGCGCCATTGGCGCGCCGGTGATGACCAGGAAGGCCGCGACCGCCAGTGCCGCCACGCCGTTGCGCACCAGCACCACGGTCAGGGCATTGCTGCCGCCGGCAAAGGCCATTTGCGTGGCCACCGAAACGGTGGACAGCACGATGGCAAACATCACTGCATGGAGGGGCGTGGCGCGCAATCGGGGTGGGGGGTGGGAGGCGGGGGTCGAAAATCAGGACGGTCTGGATGAAAAACGGATCGATCCGCAGGGATGCGCTGGATGCCGCATCAAGCCGTCATCGCCGCGCAAGCGCAGAATTCATTTTCGCCTTGATACGCGCGAAAAGCCAGTGGATTCGCGCGTGCGCGGGAACGGCCCGTTTTTTGCGGAGTTTATTCAAAAGCGAAGTGTCTGACCGCGGGCGCTCACAGCACGCCCGATGCCCCGCCGTCGAGGTTGACGCTGCTGCCGGTGACAAAACTGGCTGCTTCTGAGGCAAGAAATGCGATGACATTGGCTACCTCTTCGGGCAGTCCTACACGCCCGAGCGGAATGTCCTCGCCGAGTTTTGCGTAAAAGGCCTCGGGCGACATGCCCGCCTTGGCCGCCTTGCCATCCTGCTGCGCCGAACGGATGAGGCCGATGCAAACGGTGTTTACAAGAATCTGGTGCGGCGCGAACTCCTTGGACAAGGCCTTGGTGAAGGCGAGGCCGGCGGCGCGCGTCACCGTGGTGGGCATCGAGCGCGCGCGCGGTTGCTTGGCGCCTATGGTGGTGATGTTGACGATGCGCCCGCCGCCTTGGTGTTTCATGTGTGGGACCGAGAGGCGCGCGAGCCGGATCGCACCGAACAGTTTGAGCTCGAGGTCTTCGCGCCAGATCTCGTCGGTGATCGATTCGAATTCGCCGGTGGACGAAGTGCCGGCGTTGTTGACCAGAATGTCGAGTCGGCCGAAGGCCTTGACCGTCTCCGCCACCAAGCGCTCGCAATCTTCGGCTTTGGCAACGTCGGCCTGCACCGCCGCCACCCTGCCGCCTGCGGCGCGAATTGCCGCCGTCGCCTTGTCCAGGCCTTCGCGGCCGCGCGCGGCGATGACCACGGCCGCGCCCTCGGCGGCCAGGCGCAGCGCCGTGGCGCGGCCTATGCCCTGCGTGCCGCCGGTGATGAGGGCGACCTTGCCGTGCAGATTGAGCTCCATTGCAATTCCGTATGCTGGTTTGGGGTCGGGCGAGATTATCACAGCGCTATCAGGGTGCGCGCGCACCGTTGTGGTTCCGGGGCAGCGCGCGCCTGCTTGCCTGTCTTATACTGCGATTCGGTTTGCACCCTGAGCAATTTTTAACCCGACCACTATCGAGGTTTGCCGAATGCGCCATGCCATCGTCCGCCTGATCGCCATCGCCGGTTTTTTCTTCGGCGCGTTGCCCGCCCACGCCCAGGCTCCCGAGCAACCCGGCGTGAAGTTCACGCTTGAATGGGCCTTCCAGGGGCCGCAGTCTATTTTTACCTATGCGGCGGAGAGTGGTGCCTTTAAGAATGAGGGGCTGACGGTTCAGGTCGACCGCGGTTCGGGCTCGGCTGACGCGGTGTCGCGCGTCGCCACCGGCACTTATGAATTCGGCTGGGCCGAAATGAGCGCGGTGATCAAATTTAACGCCGATCACCCCGAGCGCCCGCTGATGGCCGTGTATGTCACGCACGAGAACTCGGCCAACGCGGTGATGAGCATCAAGGGCCGCGGCATCAGCGTGCCCAAGGATCTCGAGGGCAAGAAGGTCGGCTCCACCGCCGGCAGCGCGGCGCGCGACGTGTTCGACGCCTTCGCCAGGATCAACGGCTTCGATCCGGGCAAGATCAAAACCGAGACGGTGAGCGGCGCGCTGCGCGAAACCATGCTGGTGCGCGGCGACGTCGATGCCATTCTGGGCGCCACCACCTCTGGCGTGTTCACCATCAAGTCGCTGGGCACCAAGATGGAAGACATCATCGTCATGCCCTACGGCAAGTTCGGCGTCGAGCTCTACGGCCACGCCCTCATTACCACCGCCGCCTACGCCGAGCGCAATCCCAAGACCGTGGCGGCCTTCGTCAAGGCCGTCAACAAAAGCCTCGTTGCCGCCATCGCCAACCCGAAGGCGGCGGTGGCCTCGCTCAAGGCGCGCGACGGCCTCGTCAACCTCGATCTTGAAAACGACCGCCTGCTGCTGATGTTGCGCGACATGGTGGTCACGCCCACCACACGCGCCGAGGGCCTTGGCACGGTGTCGCCCGTGCGCATGAAAAAAACCATGCAGAGCATTTACGATGCCTACGGCATCAAGACCGTGCCCGCGCCCGAGAAGGTCTATACCGACCGCTTCCTGCCGCCCAAAGCCGAGCGCATCCCGCCGGCGCTGGGCGCATGAGCGCAATGACGGAGGGCACCGGCAAGGTCGCCCTCGTTACCGGTGCCTCACGCGGCATTGGCCGCGCCGTGGCGCGCGAACTCGCAACGAGGGGCTTCACGCTTTATCTGGTGGCCGAGTCCACGCGCGAGGAGCTCGAAGCGGCGGCGGCCGAATGCAAGGCGGCGCATCCGCGCCACGCCGAGGCGTACCACGGCCTGTTCGATCTTGAGGGCGCCGCCGCGCCGGCGCTTGCCGCCGCAGCGGCTTTGCAGGCGCTGGGACGTATTGATGTGCTGGTTAACAACGCCGGCATGCGCATACGCCATCCTTTCGGGGAATTTAGCGCGGCCGAGTTTGACAAGGTGGTGGCGGTCAACCTGCGCTCGGCTTTTTTGCTCAGCCAGGCGGTGCTGCCGGCGATGCGCGCGCAAAAAGCCGGTCGTATCATTTTTATGGCCAGCCAGCTGGGCATGGTGGCCGATCCGGGCGCGGCGCTTTACGGCCTGACCAAGGCGGCGCTCATCTCACTGGCGCGCTCCATGGCCTTTGAGCTCGCCCCGGAGGGCATCATCGTCAACGCCGTGAGCCCCGGACCCATTGCCACCGACTACTACAAGGCGCGGCTCGATCGCGAACCGGCGCTGCTGAAGCAGCGCCTCGAAGCCATTCCGGCCGGACGCCTCGGCACTGAAGCGGAAATCGCCGAGGTCATCGCCTTCCTCGCCACCACCTCGGCCACCTTCATCCAAGGCCACAACCTGGTGGTGGACGGCGGTTTCGTTATTCACTGAGTACTAAGCTTGGGTCGGCCACCGGAGTGGCAACGTGGTAGAAGACGCTTCACGCGCTTGACGATCACCGGGAAATGCCCGTCTGATGCGGGTTTTCAGCCCCTGCCAGACCTTATTCCGGCTTGATCCCGGCGGCGCGGATCAGGCCGCCGATCTTGGCGCGTTCGGCGGCAAGATGCGCCGACAGTTCAGCCGGGGTCCCGCCGGCCGGAACATAGCTCATGGCCAGCATCCGCTGGCGAACGTCGGGCATCTGCAGCACGCGGTTGATGTCGCTGCTGATGCGTGCCTGCAAATCGTGCGCGAGGCCTGCCGGAGCATGCAGGCTCAGCCAGGTATTGAACTCAAAGTCAGGCAGGCCCTGCTCTGCAAACGAAGGCACCTCGGGCGCGCCGGCAAAGCGTTGCGTGCTCGCAACCCCGATGACTTTTAATTTTCCCTGCCGTACCTGTGCCATGGTTGAGACGTCCATCGCCACCTGCACATTTCCGGCGAGCAAATCCTGTAATGCCGCGCCCATGCCCTTGTAGGGCACATGCACCATGCGGGTTCCGGTGCGCTGCAAGAGATGTTCAGTGGCCAGATGGAACGACGATCCGTAGCCGGTGCTCGCATAGGAAATTTTGTCCGGATTTGCGCGTGAATAAGCAAGGAACTCCTGCAGCGTGGCAGCAGGGATGGACGGGTGCACGATCAGGAAAATCGGACTTATTCCAAGCAGGATTATCGGCGTGAAATCGCGTTCTGCGTCGTAGGGGAGCTTCGAATACATGAAGCTGTTGGCGACATGCGAGGTGATGACGCCCAGGCCGATGGTGTAGCCGTCGGGCGCGGCCTTGGCGAGGGCTTCGGTGCCGATGATGGTGTTGCCGCCGGGACGATTCTCCACCAGCACCTGCTGCCCCCACAGCGTCGAGAGTTTTTCGGCCACCACGCGTGCCACGCCGTCAGCCGTCCCCCCGGCCGCCAGCGGCACGATCAGACGCACTGGTCGCGCCGGCCAGCCGGCTTGCGCCTGAACGAGGCTGGACGCCGCAACGGCGAGCAGAAAAAATAACCAATGCGTCAACTTTCTCATCGTCTGGTCTTTTGAAAGGTGAGTGCTGTCGGTCACAGGCCGAACACGCTGTGAGAAAAGCTACGAAATGCTGGAAACCCGCTCTGGGAGCGGGTTTCCAGCCTATATGCGCCTGCGAATGGGCTCAGCGCGGCTCGAAGTTGCCGTTCATTTCCTTGCCCCAGAACTCGGGCGACCACTCCGGCCCCCAGGCATAAGGCAATTCGTTCCAGTCGCGGCAGGTCCAGGCATCGGAGATCTTGTCCATATCGGCGTAGTACTCCACCCAGCTGCCCCAGGGATCGCGTGTGTAATGAAAGAGGTTGGAGGCGAGGGCGTGGCGGCCCGGACCGAATGATTCCTTGTAGCCGGCTTTGTTCATGCGCCAGGCGCCAAAGCCGATGTCATCGATACTTGGCACCTGGAAGCTCGAGTGCTGGAAGCCGCGGTGCGTGCCGTTGATCAGGCCGAAGCAGTGATGGTCGGTTACGCCGTCGCCGGCGGCCATGAAGGCTACCTTGCCGGCGGCGCGGTCGGTGGTGCGAAAGCCCAGTACATCGGCAAAGAATTTCTCCGCGCGTTCCCAGTCCTGCGTGAACATCAGCATGTGACCGATGCGCGAGGGCGGCGTGTTGCGACCCAGTTCCTTCCACAGGTGCAGGTCCACGCGTTCGGCGCGGCCACCGTAGTTGCTGCGCGGCATCGCGACAACCGGAACCGGCGCCGGGTGCATGGCGTGCAGATTGATGAGAGTGTCCCAGGGGTCGCGGAACCACAGGCCCGAGCGCCCACCGCCTGCTGGCGCCTTGTCGCTGACCTCGAGTCCCGCGGCGCGCAGTTTTTCAGCGAAGGCATGTTCGCTGCCCGGCTCGATGAAAAAAGACAGGTGGTGCATTTTCTTTTGCGCGGCGGTGCTGACGACGATTTCGTCGTTGGGCCGTCCGGGGCTGCGCAGCAGCAGCAGGCCGTCCTTGCGTTCGGCGTTGAGGCCGAAGGTGGTGTAAAAGCGCTCGGCCACATCCAGGTCGGGCACTTCGAGGCCATAACCGCACAGTCCCAAAACTTTGCTCATGGTTTTCCCTTTTGGATTTCAGCTTGCAGGTTGCAGGATTCAGGCATCAGGCAGTACGGCAATGGCGCTGATCTCGATGAGGTAATCGGGCGAGACCATCTTGCTCACTTCCACCATGGTCGAGGCGGGTAGCGGCGGCAGGAAATACTCGCGCCGAACCTTGTGTATGGCCTCGAAGTGCTCGATGTTGCGCACATACACATCAACGCGGCAGATGTCGGCCATCGTCCCGCCGGCGGCCTCCACCGCGGCCTTGAGGTTGTCGCACACCTGGCGCGTTTGCGCGTCGATGTCGCCGATGCCGGTGATGCTGCCGTCCGGATGGCGTGCCGTCATGCCGGAGATGAAGACCAGTTTGCCGCGCGCCTCTATCGTTGTCGCGTGCGAAAAATGTCCGTTGGGTTGGCGCAATTTCTCTGACTTGATTTGCTGCTTGGCCATGTGAGGTCCTTTCTGGGTTTTTATTTAAGAATTTTTGAAAATATCCGTCACCGGCAGGCCGAGGCTGGCGGCGAGCGCGATGAGTTGCTTTGTCGTGTCGGGGGCGAGCGGGCAGGCCTTCGCGCGCGACTGCCGCGTTTGCAATGCCGGGCCGCCGGGGCTGAAGATGCGGTCCACGCCGGGCGCGCGCGCCGATGCCTCGACTTTTGCGCTGAATGCGCTGACAGCGGCCTCGAACGTATCGCGGGCGCAAAAATGCGCCACATCCACGGCGAGGAAAAAATGCGCGCAGCCGTAGGTCAGCGCCGGTGCGCCGTAGAGCGGCCGCACCGCGTCGGCAATCGCGCCCGAGGACAATCCGCCGCAAAATAAATCGATCATGAAGGCGAGGCCGAAGCCCTTGGGGCCTGCGGCGGGTAGCAGCATGCCCTTGATTGCCTCGGCCGCATCGGTTGTGGCATTGCCTGTGACGTCGGTGGCCCAGCCCTCGGGAATGGCTTGGCCGGCGCCCGCGGCGAGGCGGATTTTGCCCATCGCACTGGCGCTCGTGGCCATGTCAAACACCACCGGAGCGCGGCCGGCCGCAGGCATGGCGATGGCGATGGGGTTGTTGCCGACCACGCGCTCGGCACCGCCCGGAGCGGGCATTAGCGGCCGCGTGTTGGACATCACCACGCCGATCAGGCCTTGCAGCGCGAGTTCGGCCGCCCATTTTCCGGCGGTGCCGAAGTGAAAGGCGTTGCGTACCGCCACCGCGGCGAGGCCGTGCTTTGGCGCGCGTTCGCACAGCAATTGCACCGCCTGGCGCGAGCTCAGCTGCCCCAGCGCGTTTTGCGCGTCGAGCACCAGTGCGCTGCCGCGGTCGCTGGCCACAACGGCCTCGGTCGCCAGCGAAACCGAACCGGCGCGAATGCGCTCGGCGTACATCGGCACCAGCATCACCCCATGCGAGGGGATGCCCTCAAGATCGGCGTCCACCAGCGTATCGGCGACAATGCGCGCCGCGTCTGCCGGCAGTTTGAGGGCGACAAAAATGGCAGCGATAAACGCTGCGAGTTGTTCCGGGTTGGTTTGCATTTTTGTGCTCACGGGTTCATAGGCTCATGGCGCCGGCGCCTAGCCTAGCCTTTGTGGTGGGACGAGGAAATCCAGGGTGTCAGCAGGTGCTCTACCAGCGCCACCGCGCCGTACAACAGCAGGCCCAGTAGCGCGAGGCCGCCCAGCGCGGCAAAGGCCAGGGGTGTGTCGATCTGGGAGTTGGCGGAGAGAAGCAGATTGCCCAGGCCTTCGGACGAACCGACGAATTCGCCGATGACGGCGCCGATGACGGCCAGCGTGATCGCGACCTTGCAGCCGGCGAGTACAAAAGGCAGCGCGGCGGGAAACTGCACTTTCATGAAGATCTGCAGCTTCGAGGCGCGCAGCGACTGCGCCAGTTCAACCAGATCGTGTGGCGTTGCGCGCAGGCCGGTAGCGGTGTCCACCAGTATCGGGAAAAAGGCCACCAGCCAGACCATGGCCAGCTTGGATTCCATGCCGGTGCCCAGCCACACCAGTACGATGGGCGCGAGCGCGACCTTGGGTACCGACTGTGTGGCGATCAGCAGCGGATAGAACATCTGGTTGAGCGTGCGCGAGTTGGCCACCGCCACGGCAATCGGGATGCCGAGAAAAAAGGCCAGCGCAAAACCGTAGACGCATTCCTTGAGCGTGATCCAGCCCTCGCTGAGCAGCAGGCCGCGCTTGGCGATGGCGGCGTTGAGCACCTGCAGCGGCGTGGGCAGCACCGCAATCGACACATTGAACTCTACGACATAAAAATGCCAGGCCGCGAGCAGTAGCAATGCGCCGGCGACCGGGTAGAGATATTTTTTCATGCCGCGTGCTTGCCTTTGAGAACGCCCAGCGCGGCGCTGGCGCGATGCTCGAGTTCGGTGAAGGCCGCCGAGTAGCGCATCTCGGCGTTGCGCGGGTAGGGCAGCTTGACCAGGATGTGTTCCGCGATGCGCGCCGGCCGCCGGCTGAACACCAGCACCTGATCGGACAGGTAGACCGCCTCGGAAATGCTGTGCGTGACAAACATCACCGTCGCACGCGTGCGCTGCCGTATGTCGAGCAGCAGATCGTGCATTTCCATGCGCGTGAGTTCGTCGAGCGCGCCAAAGGGCTCGTCCATCAATAGCAGTGCCGGCTGGTAGATGAGCGCGCGGCACAGCGACACGCGCTGCTGCATGCCGCCAGAGAGTTGGTGCGGACGTGCCTTGCCAAACCCGCCCAGCCCGACCATTTCAAGCAATTCCTCGGCGCGTTGTTTGGCCGCCGCATCGCGCTTGTGCAGGATTTCCATCGGGAATAAGACGTTGTCGAGCACCGTGCGCCAGGGCATCAGGTTGGGCGACTGGAAGACAAAGCCAAAATCGCGCTGCGGCCCCGACACGACCTGGCCGCGTATGCGCACCGTGCCGCTGCTGGCGGTCGAGAGGCCCGCGACGATGCGTAAGAGGGTGGTCTTGCCGCAGCCGCTGGGCCCCAGAAGCGAGACGAGTTCGCCCTCGACCATGCTGCACGAGACGCTGTCTATGGCGACCAGTGGCGCGTGCCCGTCCCGCGCCGGGAAGCGCTTGTGGATGTTTTCTATTTCGCCGAAAGGCGGGGCGGTGACGCGCATTCGGGGCTTTCGCGCCTCAGGGCGTGATGGCCTGCTTGGGCAGGAAGTCGGCGCTGTAGATGTCGGCAAGCGCCGGTGCGGTGCCCTCGATGCCGATGTTTTGCACGACAAAGTCGAGGCTCTTTTTCATCTTGCCCGCGTCCATCCAGCCGAGGCCCTTGGCACGCGTGTCCGCCGTTACCGCCAGGTCGCGCACGATTTTCAGCTCATCGATGATGTTGTCGCGGTTGAGCGCCTTGGCGTACTGCAGCTGCATATCGGCCGCCTGCTCCGGATTGGCGAGCGCGTCCTTCCAGCCCAGCAACGATGCGCGGACAAAAGAGCGCACCAGCTCAGGGTTGCTCTTGATGAGCGAATCGCGCACCAGAATGCCGTTGGCGTAGAGCTCTAGTCCCTGGTCGGCCAGCAGCAGGGTCTTCAGCTCACCCGTTTGCAGGCTGCGTTTGATGCCCGGCTGCGCCAGGATGAAGGTTTCGATTGAGGGCATCTTGCCCGATAGCAGCATGGCCACGCGCGCCGAACCGTCGACATTGGTGAACTTTACCGTGCTCGGGTCGAGGCCCTTTTCTTTCATGAAACCTTGTATGACCTTGGGCGTGAAGCTGCCGGCGCCGCTTGCCACTTCGAGACCCTTTAGTTGCGCGAGGCTGGTGATGTTGGCGCCCGGGTTGAGCGAGAAAATCGCATAGGGTGCCTTCTGGTAGTTTACGGCGACGACCTTGGCGGTGGAGGCGCCGCGTGCGCGCGCCTGCACCAGCGCCGGCACGTCGGTGAAGGCGAATTGCGCGACATTGGCCTCGAGCGCCTGGATCGCCTGCGCGGTGCCCTGCGCCGGTATGATTTTGACGTTCAGCCCGGCGTCCTTGTAGTAGCCCTTGGCGAGGGCCACATACCAGGGCGCGTGGCGGCCGAGTACGATGAAGTCCAGTGTCAACGTGACCTCGGTCAGCGGCTTGTCCTGCGCCAGCGCCATACTGCTCGCGCTCGGTCCCATCAGTGCGAATCCCAGGATACAAATCAGCATTGCTCTCAACATGGCAAATCCCTCCGGTCGTAGTTCGTCAACGGTTGGTTCAACGGTTGGTTCAATGGTTGGTTAACTGTCAGCTGCAAGAATCCCTTTAACGCTTTGTCCGCTTTGCCGGCTTCGCAGATTTTATGGCCTTGGCGGCTTTGCTACCCTTCTTTGCGGTCTTGGTGCGCGTCGCGCCGACTGCTTTGCCGGCGGAGGCTTTTTTCTTTGCCGGGACCGCCTGTTTGGCAGTGGTCTTCTTTTTGGCCTTTTTTACGGCGGCGGCGATCGGGCCGACCGTTTTTTCGGAGTGGTACACCGGACGCTCGAAGTAATGCGGGCCGTCGTACATTTCCAGCATGAGTGAATCCTTGCGCGCCTTGGTCGGGCCGTGCGGGTGGCCCTTGGGGTTCATGTAAAAGCTGCCCGGCTTGAGCACCACGCCGGTCGTTGTGTAGGCGTATTCGCCTTCGAGACAGTACATGAACTGGTTGGATGCGTGCACGTGCCGTACCGGTACGCCCGAGCCCTTGGGGCATTTGAACAGCGAGATCGTCGCGCCGGTTTCAGGATGCTGCCAAAGGGTGTAGATCTGGAAACCGGCGGGAGTGGTTTTCCATTTTTTCGGGTCCAGCTTGTTCTGCGGGATCAGCAATTCCTTGGTGCGCTTAGCCACGTGCGGCTCCTTGTTGATGACGTGCGTAATGACGTGCAGTGTCAATTTATGATGTTGATGAATGTTACGTGATATTTTACAGATTCGCAATTACTATGCTTTTGCCTGACCGCAAGCGCAGTATTCACCATTGCGCTGTCGATTGCCTGCCTCGCCCCGCCCGGAGCGCAGGTACAGCCCTGCCTGTTCCGCCCATTCGCATCATCGCGACCAATCCGCCGGGGGGGTACCGCCGATACACTCGCGCTCAGCCTCGCCGATGAGCTCGGCCGATCCCTTGCGCAGCCGGTCGTGGTCGAAAACCGTCCGGGCGCCAACGGCAACTTTGGCGCGGAAATCATCAGCAAGAGTCCGCCCGACGCATACGCGATGCTGATCACGCCGCCCGGCCCGCTCGCCATCAACGCCAGCCTTTACGCAGTGCTCTCTTTTGACCCGAGGACGGCGTTCGCCCCGGTGACAATCGTTGCCGTCGCACCGCTCATACTGGTCGCGCATCCTTCGCTGCCCGCTACAAACCTGAAGGAACTCGTCGACTACGCCAAGGCCAATCGCGGAAAAATATCGGCCGCTTCGAAGGGCAACGGCTCTACCGGGTATCTTGTCCTCGAGCTGCTCACATTCATGGGGGGGGTGGACGTCGTCCACGTACCCTACAAAGGCAGCGCGCCTGCGCAGGCCGACCTGCTGATCGGGCGGGTGCAGATAATATTCGACAACATCACGACAAGCCTGCCCCCGGCGCGGTGCGCTACGGGCCGTCGCCGTCGCCGAGCGTTCACGCCTCAGCGCAGCATCCGAAGTGCCAATACTGGATGAGTCCGGCTTGAAGGCAGTCGAGGCGACGCCATGGTTCGGCATCGTCGTGCGCGCCGGCACACCGCGCGCCATCGTCGACCAATTGAACGAGGCAATCAGGGCGGCGCTGCGCAAGCCCGAAATGGAAGCGCACTTTGCCGCGCTGAGCGTCGAATTACGCGCCATGAGCTCCGAGCAGTTCGCGCGTCATATCCAGGCCGAGACGGAAAAATGGGGACGTCTCTTGTGCCATTCGGTCGCGCGCGCCGACTAGCTGCGCACCAGCGCCTGCAAGTGCAGGCGAATCGCCCCAGCGGCACCGTCCGCGTCGCGGGCCGCGATGCACGCCAGCACCTTTTCATGTTGCTCCTGAACCTTGGCGTAGTCGCGTTGACCCGCTACGGCGGTGGACCACAAAGGCGTAGAGCGCTGGTGCAGCATATTAAGAACTTCGGCAATGACCGGATTGTCGGCGCACTCGGCAAGGCCGCGGTGAAAATCCTGGTCAAGCTCCATCAATCCCTGACGGTCTCTTGCCGCCACCAGCTTTTTGCCCTCAGCCAGCCGCGCCTTGAGCGCGCGCAATTGCGCATCAGTGGCACGCTCAGTGGCAAGCCGCACCATCGCCACTTCCAGCGGGATGCGCGCTTCGACTACCTGGTCGATTTCCTTTGGCGACCATGAGCGCACCAGGATTCCCTTGCGCTGGATAACCTCGAGCAGGCCATCATGCTGCAGCCGGTGCACCGCGTACTGCACCGGCGATCGCCCCAGGCCAAGCCGTTCCGAAAGCTCTTGGACATTAAGAAAGGTCCCGGGAGCCAGTTCCATCGCGAGGATTTGCCACTTGATCGCCTCGTAGGCTTCGTCGCCAAGCGATCCCTTGGGTAGCGATTCTATGATCGCCTGGTCCCGCTTCGAACTAGTGTTGCGCCTCGGTTCCTTCAGATCAATACGTTTGCGCTGCGGCTCCATGCCCTGCGTTCTCCTTGTCGCCCTCGCCGGAGCCTCTCTGGTATGTGGTCGATTTATAACATGTTTCGTAACGTTTCATTCCAAGGCGCTGGGTGCTTGGGCCCGCCGCCGGTGCGGCTCAAAAGCCTGATTGCCGAAAATCAGGTGGTCCGGCGCGACACTTCCACGCGCGCACCCTTTGCCCCGCGATGGATGGCCTCGAAAAGGTCGCTGGGGCTGTGGTGCGAGTCGCTCACGACAATGCCGCGCGAATTCAGGGCATCCTGGAGCGCAGCGCAAAGCGTGTGCAGCGGCCCGCCGCCGCCTTCCCCCATTCCTTTCGCGCCGTTGAAGGTGAAAGGCGAGGGCGACTCCAGGTTTCCGTACTTGATCGTCGGCATGTTCAGGATGGTGATCGGGCAATAGTCGCTGAACGAACTGGTCAGCAGGTTCCCATGCTCGTCGTAGTCCAGTGATTCCATCAGTGCCGCGCCGATCCCGTGCGCCGCGCTGCCCAGCACCTGTCCGCGCACGATCGTGTGGCTAATGACTCGCCCACAGTCGTCCACTGCGGAATAGTCCAGGATGTGCAGGTTATGGGTGTCCGGATCCACCTCAATCACTGCGATGTGCACCTGGCACGCATAGGTGAGGGTGAGGTTGCCGTACTTGCGCTTCACATCGGGCAACTCGAACGGGGGGCGATAAATGTAACGCGCGTTCAGTGTAATGTCGGAGATTTCTGCCGCCATGCCAGCGGTGCGCATGTTCACGATGGTCGAGAGCTCCGCGAAACTCACCGACATGCCATCGCTGCGGGAAACGGACGGCACGCCTTTGACAGCGGCGATCGTCATCGTGGACGGATCGGCCTTCAGCACGTGCGCAGCCATTCGAAGCAGCTCCGTGCGCAGCAGGCCGCACGCGCCGTGTATAGCGCCGAGGCTGGTGACGACGAACTGGCTTGCATAGGTCCCGGAGTGTGAGGTGTGGGTGTTGCGCTCCGTGTCAAATCCGACTTGAACCATCACCCAGTCCTCGCCGATGCCAAACTCCCGTGCAACGACCAGCGCGGCGATCGTCTCGTGGCTCTGCCCCTGCGGGACCGAGCCCACAGCCACCGTGAGGCGGCCGTCCACGCCGAGGCGCACGTTTGCCATCTCCGAGTTTCCTGTGAACGGCGAGTTTGGATTGATTATGCGCGACTGGCCGAAGTTGTTGGTACCCGAGTCCAAAGCCGTTCCAATGCCCATCCCCACGATGCGCCCTTGCCCGCGCATCGCCGCAATCCGCTCCTCCCACGCACTCCAACCAATCAGCTCCTGGGCTTTCGTCAGCATCGCGTGGTAGTCGCCCGAGTCGTAGACGCAACCGTTGGGTGTGGTCCACGGAAATTCCGGCACATAGTTGCGTCGTCGGATCTCGTCGGCGGGGATGCCCATCCGGTGGCCGCAGATGTCGATCACGCGCTCGAGGAACCAGACATGCTGCATTCGCGAGAAGCCGCGGTTCGGCCCGACTGGGCACTTGTTGGTCACCGCCTGCTGCATGTCGATGCGAAGGTTCGCCAGCTTAAGCGTGCCCGGTGCCACTTGCGACCAGATCACGCATCCAAGCGGCTCGTAGCGCGGATAGGCACCGCAGTCGTCCACGTGCCGCGAGCGGATGGCTATAATCTCGCCGTCGGTCTTCAGCGCTACCTCGGTGTCCAGGAACGTACGTTCGTTGCCGTGGGCGCTGGCCTGCATGTGCTCGCGCCGTGTCTCGATCCACTTGACCGACCGGTTCCCGGCCTTCCTGGACAGCAGCGCGCAGATGATGATGTATGGATAAAGGTTCTGCTTGATACCAAAGCCGCCGCCGATGTCGTGGGTCCGGATGCGCAGCTGCTCCGGCGATATCCCCAGCGCAGGCGCAAGGAACTTGATGGCGATACCAGGCTGTATGATGTTGCAGAACACGTCCAGCCGGCCGCTGGCTTCCCAGGTGGTCACGACTGCGTAGTTCTCCAGCGGTGTGCTGGAGAAGCGATGAAAATGCAGCCGGTCAATGCGAACGACCACGTCGGCTTGCTCGAACGCCTTATCAACCTCTCCCCACTCGAACACCGAAGAAAATGTCTGGTTGGTTCCCACTTCCTCGTGGAGCAATACGCTGGTAAGTAGGGCATCGACCGCGTTAGTGACCGCGTCCAGCGGTTCGTATTCGACGCGTACCGCCTCGGCTGCATCCGCCGCGATGGCGGGGGAGGTGGCTGCGATCGCGACTACGGGCTCTCCCTGGAAGCGGGCCTTGTCGGTGGCCATGCAGAAATCTACGATGCCGTTGGCCGGTGGAGGCGCCATCGACGGAAAGCGTGACGAGAGCGCCTTCACCTCTTCGCCGGTGAGGCAGCACACTACCCCGGGGATGCGCTGCGCCTCGGAGATGTCAACGGAGAGGATGCGCGCGTGCGCGTATGGCGAGCGCACAATCGCCACATGCAGGTCGCGCGATCCCTGCTCGTCGTCCACAAAGCACCCGTGGCCACGCACCAGACGGTTGTCTTCTCTACGGTTGAGCCCGCTCATTGCGAATCCCTTTTCCCCATGCCGATTACCGCCAGCAGTCGCGCCCACCATCCGGAGTGCGCGATTGGGACCGCATCGTCCGGTGAGTTGCGGGCCTGCACCTGCGTGGGCCCGCCGCCCAGGGCGGTGCGTAGCGCGTCGATCATGGCCTGAACATTCCGCTTGGCGAGCGGCATCAGGATACCGTTGGCGATCGACGCCAGCGTTCCCCGCACCAGCGTCTCGCTTCGCCAGACCACGCGCGTGCCAGTGCCTCGTGGCGCCAGCTCAAAGCCGATGTCCGAATCGGCCATGCCCAGCGTATGCCGCGTCGAACTTTTGTATCTCGCGCGGGTCCCGGCCAACAGCTCCACCACGGATACCGTGGCCTCGACCGTGCCTCGGATCTGCGGCACCCCCACTTCGAGGATCACTTTGAATCGCTGGCTTTCGACCTCGCGCAGTTCCCGGAACATAGGCAGCAGGGGCGCGAACCGCATGGGATCGGTCAGGAAGGCGAAGACTTCTGTCGGCGTGGCCTCCACATCGAAAGAACCGTCCAGTTGGAGTTTCATCGCGTCTTTCCCTGTGCTGTCGCCGCCGCGAGCACGGCGGTGATGATGTTCTGGTAGCCGGTGCAGCGGCAGGTGTTGCCGGCGAGCGACTTGCGCACCGCAGCCTCGTCCACCTCGCCCGACTTTTCGAGTAGCGCGGTCGCCGCCATCAGGAATCCCGGGGTGCAGTAGCCGCACTGCAGCGCGTGGTGCTCGGAGAACGCTTTTTGCAGGGGGTTCATCTCCGCGCCCCGAGCAAGTCCTTCCACCGTGCGGACCTTGCGGCCATCGGCCTGCAGCGCGAGAACGCTGCAGGACTTGACTGGCTCGCCATCGAGCAAAACCGTGCATGCACCGCAATAGCTGGTATCGCAACCGACGTGGGTTCCGGTCAGGCCCGCGTCGGTGCGCAGGAATTCGACCAGCAGCCGGCGCGGCTCGACATGGCCTGTGTGGATCCGTCCGTTAATGTCCACGTTGATCGAGTGCATGGGTTGTTCAGCCATAGTAGAAATGTGTCTGCAATGAAGTTTCGCCGCGCCGACGCTGCTCGATGACCGAAAATGCGCGGCGCACCAGTCCCGCCACCAGTGAACGTTTGTAGGCTTCGCTGCCCTTGTTATCGGCTAGCGGCTGCGCCGAGGCGGACGCCGCGCTCGCCACCGCCTCAATGGCATCGCGGTCCGGGAAACGTCCTCGCAGTATCGGCGCCGCATCGATAACCAGCGGCGTAAGGGCCACGCAGCCGAACGCCAGGTGCACATCACGGCAGCGATCTCCGTCGAAGGCGATCTGCAGCGCACAGCTCGCGGTCGGGTAGGCCGGGGCGCAGCGTTTGAATGCGACGAACGCGCCGGTGCCATCGAGTGCGGCGGCACCGATGTGAACCGCGGCGATCAATTCGCCTGGTCGCAGTGCCGGCGCGTAGGGTTCGCGCAGCAGTTCGCGCACGCTCTGGGTGCGCTCGCCGGCCGCGCTGACGCAGCGCACCTGTGCATCCAGCGCGCAAAGCAGGGCTGGCCAGCAACTGCTTGGGTCTGCTTCGGCGATCGAGCCCCCCACGGTGCCCAAGGTCCTTGTTTGGGTGTCGGCGATTCCCAGTGAACAGTCGCGCAAGATCGGATGGCGTGCCGATACGTCCGAGGTGCCGATCGCCGCGTGCGTGGAAAGCGCGCCAAATTGAACGCCGCTGGCGTCCTCATTGATGAAGTGCGCCTCGCTTACACGTCCGATATCGATCAGGTCGGTGGGCTTGAGCAGCCGCAATTTCAGCAGCGGGATCAATGTCTGTCCTCCGGCAAGGACCTTGGCGTCCGGCCCTAGCGAAGCGAGTGCGGCCGAAGCCTCGGCGAGTGACGAGGCACGGTGATAGCGAAACGACGAGGGATACATATGCTCTCCTAGACGCTTATCTCGACCGGCGGCACCGCGGCATCTGTGGGTGGTGGCCCCAGGCTGGTTATCTCCGGATCGTTGTAGCCGGTCAACTGGCCGAATAGCGTGTCTGAATCGTCCAGGAACAGGCTTCTGGTCACACCATCGACGAGCCGCCGGACGCCGTACTTCATCCCGGTGATGGATGCAGCCGACAGGCCCATGCTGAGCGTGGCACCGTAGTTGTAATTGTGAATATGACGCAGCCATGGGGCACCGCCGGGCGTGCGTTCCTTGAACTCGAAACCCGGGCCGAGGTAGGGCGAGCGCGACATGGACTCGTCCTGATCCCCGGCTGGCGGCGTATATCGGTCGCGCCACAGCGCGGCATGTGCAGCGATGCCCCGCAGTTCCCTGCGCGAGGCGAGTTCGTTGGTGATGCCGGTAGCGAAGATAAGAAAGTCGAACTGCAACCGGCCTTTGGGCGTAACCACATCTACCGACTTGCCATTGTGTTTGGCCGATTGCCATTGCGCATCGGTCCGCAGGGTGAAGCTCGAATGCCGAGTGCACCGCCATAGCGTTTCTTGCGGCGGCGGCTGATTCATGCGTGCCACCTGGCGCATGAACCGCCAGCGTTTCTCGTCAGGCAGCGCGAAGTAATGTCCCAGGAAGCCAGAGAATTCGATCCACTTGTATGGATTCACGCGCGGGAACTCGGCGATGCGCACACACAGATCCACCGAGGCGGCTCCGTGCTCCAGCGCCATCGCAGCGTTGTCGAAGCCCGACGCACCGCCCCCCATAATGCCGACCCGCTTACCCGACAGTGCCCTGAAATCGATCTTGCTATCGGTGTGCGCATGGCTCCCGGGCGGCAGACCGTCTGCCACGGGCGGGACATACCAGCGCCCGCTTCCATCCAGCCCGGTCGCCAGCACAACCTTGCGTGTGAGCAAAGTCTCGCCAGACGCCGTCGCGATGGCGATAATGTCGCCTTCGGGCCGGATGTCGGTTACCTCGACGCCGTTGCGCACCGGGATGCCGAGCACACGGCGGTACCACACTAAGTACTCCTGCCAGAGCGGGCGCGGAAGCTTTCCCATGGCTTTCCATGCGTCGGCGCCAAAGCGCGCGGTGTACCATGCTTGCGGCGTGAGAGAGGGATTGCCGAAATCCAGTCCGCTGCCCTGCTTCGGCGTTCGTAGCGTATTCATGCGTGCGAACGTCAACCAGGGGCCTTCCTGGCCCTCGGTGCTGCGATCGAGTACGACCACGTTGATCACGCACTCGCGCATCAGGCCGAACGCTGCGGCAAGCCCGCTTTGGCCGCCGCCTACGACGACCACGTCGAACACGTGCCCGGCCGGGTTGTGCTTTTGCAACACCCAGGGCCGGCTGGGATACTCGTTGTACGCTAGCTCGCGCCGGATACTCTCTTCGAGTTTATGCAAGCTCATCAGTGTGCCCGATCCGAGTATTGCACCCGCGCTGAACGACTGCCGACCACCGCGCCGAGCACCGTTTCCTTGGCGAATGGCGGCTTGTCATAGTCGGCCACCAGTGTTCCCTGGTGAACCACCAGGATGCGGTCGCAAAGGGCGACCAGCTCCTCTACTTCCGAGGAGACAAGCAGTATCGCTGCACCTTCGCTCGCCGCCATGTTCATCAGCTGGTAAATGTCCATTTTCGCGCCGACATCCACAGCCTTGGTCGGGTCATCCATCAGCAGCGCGCGTGCGCCCGCGGCCAGCCATTTGGCGATCACCACCTTCTGCCTGTTGCCGCCCGACAGCCGCTTCACCGGACACTCCGGATCGGCCGGGCGGATGTCCAGCGCACGGATCATCCTCAGCGCGAGCTTGCGCGCGCGGTTCGGCGAGAGTACGCCCATCGTCTGCAAACGCCAGGCGCTTGGAAGCAGAATGTTGTCCTGGATTGACATGGCGGGAATAAGACCTTCCTTCATCGCGTCGCCCGGGATCAGGCAGATGCCCATGCGCACGCGCTGACGCATGCCCATTTTGGAAACGTCGGTGGCATCGAGACTCAGGCTGGATGGTCTCGCGCGGACCGATCCGCCGAGGTCGGCAAGTAAGTTATCCACGCCGGCGCCGATATAGGTGGGGATGCCTACGATCTCGCCAGCGGCCAGTTCGAACCCAACCCTGATTCCTGCATCCTCACGGTCACGCAACAGGTCGGCCGAGTATAGCAACGGGCGCCGTCCCGCTTGCGTCGCGCGCTCGCGCTTGTTGTAGGTGCCAGGTTCCCTACCGATGATCAACTTCACCAGGGCGTCGCGATCCACCTCGGCACGTGGCACGGTTGTGATTGTTCGGCCGTTGCGTAGCACGGTGACCCGGTCGGCCACCGCCAGGACTTCTTCCAAACTGTGCGCGATCAGGATGACACAGGCGCCTTGTGCGGTCATTGTCCTCACCGCACCGAAGAGGTTGTCTGCCTCGGACGCACTCAGCGAAGCCGTGGGTTCGTCGAGCACCAGAATGCGCGAGGAAGTTCCAACGGCGCGTGCAATCTCGACAAGTTGCCGTTCGGCGACGCTAAGGTCGCGGACTTTGCTGTCGACTCGCGCGTCCATGCCGAACATGCGCAGCCTGTCGGCGGAGAGCCTGCGCATGGCAGTACGGTCCGGGATGCTGAACGGGCCCATCGCGATCCGCACAGGCGGATGGCCGAGGAACATGTTCTCGAAAACACAGAGTTGGTCGACCAGCTCGGAATGCTGGTGCACGACTGAGATGCCACGGTCACGCGCCTCCAGCGGTTCGGAGAATACCACCGGGACGCCTTCCAACTCCACACCGCCGGCGTCGGGCTGTTCCTCTCCGGCAAGGACACGCATCAGCGTAGATTTGCCCGCACCGTTCTCTCCCACTATCGCGTGTACCTCGCCGGCTCGGAACGACACCGACACATCCGACAGGGCCTGCACCGTGCCGTAGCGCACGCACACTCCGCGCGCTGCCAGGCAGGCGGGCACCTGCGCGACGGCAGACGGCGAGGTCACGACGGTAGGCGGCTGGGGCAAGGCGGTCAGCGGGTCATTTTCGTGTCGTGGATCAGCGCGGTTTCACGCCGAGGCGCTCGCGCAGTGGTGGGGGGATCAAATCGTAGGCGTTCTGCTGCGTGACCATGCTGAACTGCAGCGACACGAAACGTTGTGGCACCTTCTTGTTCTTCAAGAACTCCGCGACCGTGTCTGCCGCGAGTTTGCCCCAGCCCACCGGATCCAGCAGCACACTGGAAGCCATGTCACCGTTGTAAACCGCCGCGAGCGCAGGTGGCGAACCGTTCAATCCGGTTACTGCCACCTTGCCGGTCAAGCCGGCAGCTTTGACCGCCTGAGCCGCGCCCAGCGCCAAGTCGTCGTTCGAGGCGTAAATGCAAACAAGGTCGCGGTGCGCCACCAGCGCATCCTCAGCGAGTTTCAGCCCGTTTTCGCGCGTCTGGGTCGAGTTCTGCGAGAACGCGACGCGAAATCCCGCCGGCTCGACGACCGCGCGGAAGCTGCGTTCCTGGTCGACCATCACCAACGCGCCGGCCGGACCAAGCAGCATCGCTACCTTGCCCGGCTTTAGCGAATCGACCGCCCACTTGCCTTTTGCTGCGCCGACCTGCTTGAAGTCGATGCCGATGAAGGACTCCCACAGCGAGGAGTATTTGTCGTCCAAGGTGCGGGCCACCATGAATATCGGGATGCCCGCCGCCTTGGCTTTCTGCACCGCCGGCGCCGGCCCCTCGGTGTTCAACGGCGAGAGCAGTAGTGCATCCACGCGCGCCACGACAAGATCGTTGATGTTATTGACCTGCTCGTTAACGTCCGCATTGGCTGACAGCAACGTAACATCCATCTGCTGGGCGCCAAAAGCCTGCACAATGGATCTGCCCATGGCGATGTAGAACGGGTTCTGCGCTTCCGGCAGTGACACGCCGACCTTGAATCGCCGACCCTGAGCGTGCACGAAGCGTCCGGCGAACGCGAGGGGTAACGCGGCGCCGGTGGCGAGGATGAGTTTGCGTCGATCCATGACAAGGTCTCCTTGGTGGGGGTTTTAAGACTTCCGTTTTCGAAAATATGTCTGCTTACGTGCGCTTCTTGACGGCATCCAGCGTCGCAGCGATCACCAGGATCGCACCGATAAACACACCCTTCCAGTGCGGGTGCACGCCGACGATATTCAGCCCGTTACCAAGCACTGTCAGCAGGAGTATGCCCAGCACAGAGCGCCAGAGTCTTCCCTCGCCACCGCTTAGCGCCGCGCCGCCCAGTACGACTGCGGCGATCGCCTCGAGTTCGTAGAGGAAGCCTGCTGTCGGCTCCCCGCCGCCGGTTCGGGCACACAGCAGCATGCCGGCGATGCCGCAGCAGGCACCAGAGATCGCGAAGGCCGCCACGCGAACCCGCGCTACGGCCACGCCCGACAGGCGTGCCGCTGTAGGATTGCCGCCGGTTGCGTACAGGTTGAGTCCGAAGGTCGTGTAGCGCAAAAGCAGCGCACCAGCGAAAAACACCGCGAAGGCAATCAGCGCCAGCACCGGTATGCCGGCCAAACGCGCCGTGCCGATTTCGGTGAAGGATGCGGGGAAACTGTAGATTGCGCCGCCGTCGGCCAGAATCAGGGCAAGGCCGCGGCAAATATTGAGCGCCCCCAGTGTCACGATCAGGGGCGAGACATTCAAGTAACCGACGAATACACCGTTGATGATACCCACCAGCGCGCCGGTGCCGATTCCTGCGCCCAGGCCGAAGGCGAGGCTGCCGGTCTGATCCACCACCATCGCGGCGACCACCCCCGCCAGGGCCACCACCGCGCCGGCGGACAGGTCGAAGCCACCGACGAAGATGACGAAACTCGCGCCCACCGTCACCACCGCTAGGATGGATACTTGGTTGAGAATGTTTGTGATGTTGGCGCTGGACAGCATCTTCGTGTCCATAATAAAGAACACGAGCAGAATCGCAACGAATACCGCCGGGACCACCAGCTGGTCCCAGTTGAGCCGCAGCCAGTCGGCCCTGCAGGGGGCTGACGCGCCATCGTCCGAAGTTGATTCCGATGTCAAGTGCAGCTCTCCAGTCGGCAAACTATAGGAAACTCAATCATGCCGCTTTACCCCTGCGGCTCCTTGAGGATGAGGTGTCATGCTACCTGTGGTTTCTATGAATGTTACGTGATATTTTACTGAACGGCAAGGACAAGCGTTGTCCAAAGGGGTTTGAGTCTGAACGGACAGTTAGGGTTGATCATAATGCGGAGCATGGGGGTCGAAATGAACGACAAGCGGTTGCAGACGTTGGCCCAGATACAGGCATTTCTTGAAGGGACGGTGGCGGTCGATTTTGTGCTGGCTGCCGAGGAGCGCTACGGCTTTATCGCCCGCACCCTGCGGCGCTTCGGCTACGCGCGTCTGAAGCGTGCCGACAAGGCCGTGGTGCTGCGTTTTCTGAAGTGGATCAACGGCTATGCGCGCCAACAACTCACCCGGCTGGTCAAACGGTTCTGTGATCGACGCCCACTGATCAAGCGCTATTCCTAAAAACTGATGATGACACCCTACGAAAAAATAAAATCCCTGGATAAGGCCGAACAATTCCCCAAGCCAGGTATCACCTTGGAGCAGTTCGATGCACAAGTTGCCGCCATCACCGATAATAAACTCGCGCGGCACCTCAACAACGCGCGCGAAATTCTGTTTAAAACCATTTTTAACCGATCGAAAACAGCGGCCTGAACAACCCCCGAACCCCGTTATGCAATCGGGTTATGCACAGGGTATGTAGCAAAAAAATCACATCCACTCAGCTCAGACTCATATCTCGATTTGAATGTACTTTACGGGACACGGACAATGCCAGGGTCTTTTCAGGGTTTTCGCGGCGATTGTTTTCGCGATGCCAGTGCCAGGGGGCGTTGTCGTTTCATCCGCGTCTATTCGATATTCGCCGCGTTCCTCGTCTTTGCCCTACAGGCGCAGATCGCGCAGGCGCAGTCCTGGCCGGCGCGACCTTTGCGCCTCATTGCCACCAATCCACCGGGCGGTACCGCTGACACGCTGGCGCGCAGCATAGGCGCGGAACTGGGCGCGCTGCTCGGCCAACCGGTGGTGGTTGAAAACCGCCCCGGCGCAAATGGCAACCTTGGTGCGGAAATTGTCGCCAAGGCGCCGGCCGATGGGTACACGTTTTTGATCACGCCGCCCGGGCCGCTGGCCATTAATGCCAGCCTTTACACGGCGCTGCCCTTTGATGCGCAGACGGCGTTCGCGCCTGTGTCCATGGTGGCTGTCGCGCCGCTGCTGCTGGTGGTGAATCCGGCGCTACCGGTGACCAATGTGCGCGAACTCATCGCCTACGCCAAGGCCAATCCGGGCAGGCTCTCGGCGGCTTCGCAGGGCAACGGCTCGACCGGGCAACTCGCGCTGGAGTTATTCAAGTCCATGACCGGAACCGACATCCTGCATGTGCCTTACAAGGGCAGCGCGCCGGCGCTCACCGACCTGCTGGCCGGGCGCGTGCAGTTGATGTTTGATAACACCACGACGAGCCTGCCGCACGCACGCGCCGGAGCGCTCCGCGCCCTGGCCGTGGCCGAGCCCAAGCGCATCCGTGCCGCACCCGATATTCCGACCGTGGATGAATCCGGCCTTGCCGGCTTCGAGGCGACGCCCTGGTTCGGTATCGTCGCGCGCGCCGGCACGCCGCGTGACATCGTTGTGCGGCTGAGCGAGGGCATCGCAATGGTGTTGCGCAAGCCCGAGGTCGAGGCGCGTTTTGCCGCGCTGGGGGTGGAGTTGCGTGGTTTGTCGCCCGATGAGTTCGCCCGTCACATCCGCGTTGAAACGCAAAAGTGGGAGCGTATTGTGCGCATCTCCGGCGCGCGGGCCGACTAGTGGTCGACTTGGCGGGCGGATTACTTGCGCACGAGCGCCTGCAGATGTTGGCGGACCGCCTCGGCGGCGCCCTCGGCGTCGCGCGCGACCACGCGTGCCAGCACCTTTTCATGCTGCTCCTGTACCTGCGCGTAGTCGCGCTGCCCGGCGATCGAGGTTGACCAAAGCGGCGTGGAGCGCTGATGCAGCGTTTGCAGCAGTTCGGCGATGACCGGGTTGGCGGCGCAGGCAGCGAGGCCGGCATGGAAATCGTGATCGAGTTCCATCAGGCCCTGGCGGTTTTTCGCGGTGACGAGTTTCTTGCCCTCGGTGAGGCGCCCCTTGAGCGCGCGTAACTGTTCCTCGGTGGCGCGTTCGGCGGCGAGGCGCACCATCACCATCTCCAGCGGAATACGCGCCTCCACGACATGGTTGATCGCTTGCGGCGACCAACTGCGCACCAGTATGCCCTTGCGCTGTATCACCTCCAGCAGGCCGTCGTGCTGCAGGCGGTGTACGGCGTAATGCACGGGCGATCGTCCCAGTTGCAGGCGCTCGGAGAGTTCCTGCACGTTCAAAAAGGTGCCCGGCGCCAGCTCCATTGTGAGGATCTGCCATTTGATCGCCTCGTAGGCTTCGTCGCCGAGCGATCCCTTGGGCGCCGGCTCGATGATCGCCTGCTCGCGTGGCGAGACGGCTTGGTGCTTCGGTGTCTTTGGTGTCTTCGGTGTCTTCGCTTCAGTGCGTTTGCGCGGCGTAGCCATTCCCTGCGTTCTCCGTGCCGGCCTCGTCGGGGCCTGTGGTGTTGTCCGATTTTGTGCGATCGTGTCGGGGTAATTTATAACATGTTTAGTAATGTGTTACGCAGAAAGGGGCCGCCGCACGGCCCTGCCTCAGGCCCTGAAAAAGCCGCCTCTGTTGCCATAACCGCCTCGAAACGCCCGCCTGGCGCTGCTTTCCAGGCGATGGCTGGTGCAAGGCGTTCAGGCGGCGGCGATTCTTTCGCGCGTGATCGGCAGTTCGCGGATGCGCACGCCGGCGATGTGGTGCAGCGCGTTGGCGATGGCCGCGGCGGTCTGGCCCATGACCGACTCGCCCGCGCCCACCGGCGGCTCGTGCGGGCGGTCGATGAGGTGCACCTCCACCAGCGGCACCTCGGGGAAGGTCAGGATGGGGTACTGCTCCCAGTCGCGGCTGGTGACGCCCCGTTCGCCAAAGCGCACCTGCTCCTTAAGCGTCCAGCTCACCGCCTGCACGATGCCGCCCTCGATCTGGTTGATCACGCCGTCCGGATTGAGAACCTGGCCGACGTCGACCGCGGCGATGACGCGCGTGACGCGCAGGTCCGGGTCGATTTCTATTTCGGCCACGACGGCCACATAGCTGTATTGGTTGCTCACCTGCGAGAAGGCCACGCCGCGACCGGTGATGCCGTCGCTGTCGCCGGGCTGCCAGCCGGCTTTTTGCGCCGCCAGTTCGATCACGGCAATAGCGCGCGGGTCGGTGAGATAACGCAGCCGAAACGCCACCGGGTCGGCGCCAGAGGCAATGGCCAGTTCGTCCATGAAGGACTCGACCGCGAAAATATTGCCATAGCCACCGAGTGAGCGCAGCGATGACACGCGTATCGGCCGCTCGGCCACCAGGTGCGATGTGGCGTGATGATTGGGAAAGTCGTAGGGTGCCACCGCATTCATCGCCAGGCCGCCGCCGCCGCCCTTGTTGCCGACCATGAGCTGGTCGTATTGCGGCGCGCGCGGCACCGGTTGCGCCAGATGCCAGGAGGCCAGCAGCGATGATTCATGCGCATCGGGCTTGCCCGAGCCGGGGCGGTGGCGGTAGCCGTTGCCCCAGACATCGTATTGCCAGTCGGTGACATTGCCTGCGGCATCAAGATCGCCGCGCAGTTTCATCAGCATGGCCGAGCCGCTGGGCTCCCAGGCGAATTCGTCCTCGCGCATCCACTGCACCTGCACCGGCGCACCGCCGGCGGCGCGCGACAGCAGCACGGCATCGAGCGCCACGTCGTCGGCGCCGTTATGGCCGAAGCAGCCGGCGCCCTGGGCGTGGTGCACGACGATGTGCCCGGGCGGCACGCCCAGCACCAGCGCCAGTTCGTTGCGCAGCGGGTACACGCCCTGCGTGTGCGACCACACCTCGATGTGACCGCGTCCGCCTTCGGCGATGCGCGCGAGCGCGCACGAAGGACCGATGGCGGCGTGGGCGAGGTAGGGCTTTTTGTATTCGGCCTCAAGCCGGCGCGCACCGGCGCGCGTGGCCGGCGCGTCGGCGCGATCAAAGATCACCAGGTCGCGCGTGGCGCGGCTCTGGAAATAATCGTAAAGGCCGGCCTCGTCGGTGGCGATGGCCTGCTCGCGCCAGGTTGCCGCGGCGATGGCGGCGAGCCGCGCCTTGACCGCCTGCTCTTCGCGCGCGGCGACGATGCCGATGAAATTGCCGTCCACCAACACGGCCACCACGCCGGGCAGCGCGCGCACCGACGCGGCGTCAAAGGCCAGCAGTTGGGCATGGTCGCTGGGCGGGCGCACGACGCGGCCAAACAGCATGCCTGGCAATGTCATGTCGTGCACAAAGCTCGGCATGCCGGTGACCTTGTGCCCGATGTCCAGACGCGGCACCGGTTTGCCCACAAGCGTGTGCAGGGATGGATTTTTTGGCGCCACCGCGGCGCTCGCTTCGCGATCGAGCAGCGTCGCGTGCGGCAGGTCCCAGTAGGTGATCCCTGTGGCGCCCGCAGCCGAATGGAATGCGCCGTCCGCGATGTGCAGCGTATCGGCAGCGCAGCCTAGCCGGGCGGCCGCAGCCTGCAGCAACAGGTGGCGCGCCTCGGCGCAGGCGTAACGCACCGCGAGGCCACCCTCGTTGGCCGAGCGGCTGCCCGAGGTCTGGCCCTCGTCGGGCGCGCGCGCGGTGTCGCCGCTGCAAAGCGTGAGTTGCGCCAGCGCGATGTCCAGTTCCTCGGCCGCCACCTGCGCCATGATCGTGGCCACGCCCTGGCCGATCTCGACCTTGCCGCTGAGCACCGTAACGGTGCGGCTGCTGTTGTCAAAGCAAAGCCACTGGCTGAGCCGGCGGTTGGCGTTGAGGCTGCCGGGCAGTTTGCGCGGGGCCGAAGGGGACGCTGGCGCGCTCATGCCGCGCTGCCGGCAAGTTCAAGGGCCGCGCGCCGCACCGCCTTGATGATGCGCGTGTGGGTGCCGCAACGGCACAGGTTGCCCGTCAGCGCTGCGCGGATCTGCGCGTCGCTCGGCTCGGGCGTCTCGCCCAGCAACGCGCTGGCGCTGACAATCATGCCGCTGATGCAATAGCCGCACTGCGCCGCCTGCTCGGCGATGAAGGCGCGCTGCACCAAGCCGGGTGCGTCGGGCGTTCCCAGACCCTCGACGGTGGTGATGGATTTGCCGGCCGCCGCCCATAGCGGCGTGTCGCAGGACATCACGTTGCGGCCGTCCATGAGCACCATGCAGGCACCGCATTGGCCGAGGCCGCAACCGAATTTGCTGCCCTTGAGTTGCAAGTCGTTGCGTAATATGTACAACAATGGCGTGTCGTGCGCCGCCTGCACCGTGTGCTCGGTGCCGTTGACGGTGAGGCGTATTGGTTCGGGTAGGGCTGGCATGATGGGTTCGGGTTAAGCTTGGGGTGGGACAGGTTTCAGAGCAAAAACCTGAAACTTGCCATGATGGCGTGATAATTGCTAGATATTTACTGAATTTTTCGGCGGCTGGATGTTTGGCGATGTTTGGCGAAATGTTTTTTCAAGGTATTTTGCTTCAACATGCGGTGTAAATACGTGGTGCAAATACCTGATGCAAATACGTGGTGCAAATAACGTGGCACTGAAGTTTAAGTTTATTGCATGCAGTCTTCAATTCAAATAAAGGAAACCGTCGCATGATCCGCACGCATGAAATTTTCCGTCTGGCCGGCCTCGCCGCTTTGTTGCTGTGCCTTCCGTCACTGGTGCAGGCGCAGGCCCCTCCCTGGCCGAACAAGCCCATTCGCATGGTGGCGCCCTTCTCCCCCGGCGGCGCGGTCGATGTGCTGGCCCGCCCGCTGGCGCAAAAGCTCGGCGAGGCGCTGGGCCAGCCCGTGGTGGTCGAGAACCGTCCCGGCAGCAACGGCACCATCGGCTTCAATAACATCGCCAAGTCGCAGCCCGACGGTTACTCACTGCTCGCGGGCACGATGAACAACTACGTCATCAACCTGTTCAGCAAAGACGTGCCCTACGACCCGATGAAGGAGTTGGTTGCCATCACCGACATCGCCTACGCGTCCGCGCTGGTGGTGGTGCATCCGTCCCTGCCGGTGAACTCCATGCGCGAGTTGATCGACTACGGCAGGAAGAATCCGGGCAAACTTTTTTACGGCACCATCGGTGTGGGCTCCAACCAGCACGTTGGCGGGGTGCTGTTGACACAACTCACCGGGGTGGAGGTGACGCACGTCGCCTACAAGGGAGGCAGCAGTGCGCTAGTTGATGTGCTGGCAGGCCAGATTCCGATGGCCATCCTCACCGCCTCAACGGTGCTGCCGCATGTGCGTTCGGGCAAGTTGCGCGCCCTTGGCGTGATGGAAGCCAGGCGCTTGCAGTCGGATCCGAACATACCGACCGTGCGCGAGTCCATTCCCGGCTACAACATGCCAGACCTGTGGTTTGGTGTGATGGCCCCGGCCGGCCTGCCGCGCCCCATGGTCGATCGGCTCAATACCGAAGTGCGCAGGATCGTCAACACGCCCGAATACAAGACGCAGATGGAGGGGCTGGGCTTCACCATCACCCCGGGCCGGTCGCCGGAGGAGTTTCTCAACGCGATCAAGGCCGACAGCGAAGTGTTCCGCAAGATCGTGACAGCGGCGAAAATCACGCCGGAGTAAACACAAATCGCCCGGAAATGCCCGCCTGACGGGCTTTTCCGGGCGATCTGCTTGCCGCGTTTTGCCCGGATTACAGTTCGACGCCGAACTTGCGATCGATCGAATACTCGCCGCCGCCCTTCATCCAGATGGCCAGCGATACCAGCGCCCACAGCAGCGCGTATTCATAGCCGCGCGCGAGCCAGCCAAAACCGTTGGGGATGTAGATGTTCACGATCACCAGCATCTCGATGGTGATGGCCGCGGCCCAGAAACGCGTGAGGAGTCCGGCCGCCATGCTGATACCGCCGATGAACTCCACCACCAGCAAGGTCCAGAAAATCAGCAGCGCCGGCTCCAGTCCCATCTTGGAGAACAGCGGCACAAAGGCCTCTGGCCCCTTGCTCACCTTGCCCCAGCCATGCACGGCCAGAATCAGGCCGGAGGCGCAGCGCACCAAGGGCCAGGCGAGCGGTGTGATGCTGTCATACAAGGGCTGCAGGGCGGGAAACAGCAACCGGGGCGTGCGCTTTTCTTCGAACATGGGGTATCTCCTCTTGGAATTTTTGAGAATATCGTTCGGGGTCGTTTGCCCATGCCCGTTTTTTTTCCGCAGTATAGCGGCTATCGCGCGGCCGGAGCCAGCACGCCGAACATCACGCCGGCCTTGACCTTGGGAAAGCCCAGTTCGGTGAAGGTCGGAATCTCCGGCCCCTGTTCCGGGCGTCCTTCGCGCATGATGGCGATGCGCTTCGCGCGGCCGTCCCTGGCCAGCGGCAGCGCCGTCACGGTGAGGGCGCAGAACACCTGTATTTCGCCGCGTCTCAGGTCGGTGATGGCCGGTGCGGCACCCTTGTGAGGCACGTCGATCATGCGCAATCCCAGTTCGGCACTCATGAATTAGCTCACCTGATGCTGATGGTCACCTGATGGTCGGATGATGTCTGGAAAGGCGCTCCAGGCGGGCATCTTCAGCTTGTTTGCGAGTTCAAGTCCGAAGCGCGACGGGCGAAAAAAAAGGGGCGAAACGCCCCTTTTTATTTACGCGGGTGAGGCGATCAGAGCTTCACGCCCTCGTCGGCCATCACGCGCTGCACCGCCGGGCGTTGCGCCATGCGCTGCACCGCCGCCGTGTAGTTTTTAAGTTCGGCCACCGGCAGCTCGCGCTTGACGCCCCAGGTGTAGAACACAAAGGCGTAGGCATCGAGCACCGAATAGGTGCCGGTCAGCCATTCTTTGCCGGCGTACATGCCGTCGATTTGCTTGAGATATTCGTGAAAGGTCTTCTTGCCCATGGCCTGGATGCCGGGGAAGGCCGACTCGTCGGCGGTGTAGCGCGCCGGGCGGCCGATGTGACCGTGGGCCGGGTGCACGCTGGCGGCAAAGAACCCGATTACCGATAAGGCCTGCGCGTCCTTGATCGGGTCGGTCGGCCACATGCCGAAGCGCTTGCCGAGGAAGGGCATGATCGCGGTGTTCTCGGTCAGCGGCGCGCCGTCATCGAGCAGCAACGCCGGCACGCGGCCAAGCGGATGGATTTTCTTGTAATCGGCGGTCAGTTGCTCGCCCTTGGACAGGTCGACTTTTGTTGGTGTGTATTTTTCACCGGACTCTTCGAGCGCGATGTGGGCGGCCATGGAACAGGCGCCGGGGGCGTAAAACAGGGTCAGCATGGGGATCTCTCCTGATGGTTAGTCGGTGGTACGACGATGGTTCGTTTTCGGGGTGTCAGATTGTATGGGGTTTATCGTCAGCCCGGTGGAGCTTGTCGCGAGGCGGGCTTATTGCGGAGGCGGTTGCGGCGGATTGACCACGCCGTAATGGTCGGCTAGCCCATCGCCGGCGTTGGTGAACCGGGCGGGCTTGGTCCGCTCGGCGAGCATCGTGCGCTCCCACGCCTCCCAATCGCCTTTCAACCGGTCAAACACTTCCTTCTGGCGTACTTTCAGGTTCGCGCGTTCACGCGGATCCTGCACCACGTCGAATAAAAATTCATTGCCGGCGATACGCAGGTATTTCATGTCACCGTCGCGCAGTGCGCGCTGCGAGGCCGCCTTGTAGCGCCAGAAAAGCCTGCGTGCGTGCGACGGGGCGGCGCCGGTCAGTATCGACAACAGGTTCTCGCCGTCGCTTGGAAACGCCGGATCGGGTGTCGTACCGGCGGCGGCGAGCAGCGTGGGCATCCAGTCCATGGAAATCATTACCTGCTCCAGCACGCGCCCCGCCGCGACACGACCCGGCCAGCGGACGATCGCCGGAATGCGCAGGCCGCCCTCGAGCAATTCGTTTTTCATTCCGCTGAATGGCCAGACCTTTGAGAAGCGTTCTCCGCCATTGTCGCTGGTGAAGATGACGATGGTGTTTTGCGCGAGTCCCTGCGTGTCGAGTGCTTGCAGGATGCGTCCCACATTCGCGTCCATGCTTTGCACCATTTTCGCGAAAATTTTCTGATTACCGCCGTCGCGGTGGACCAGCTGCCGGATGCGGCGTGATTCGGGCTCATCGTCCGGCCCTTCCCACGGATAGTGCGGCGCATTGAAATGCATGCTCAGGAAAAACGGCTGCTTTACTTTGGCATAGGCTTCAATGCTCTGCACCGCACGGTCGCCGAAGAGGTTGGTGAGGTAGCCGGCGCGGTCAACCGCTGCATCCTGCTCGTAGAGCGGTGTCTTTGAATTGGAGCCGTGGTTGAAGTAATCGGTCGTTCCGCCAAGCACGCCGTAAAAATGATCGTAGCCGCTTTTGAGCGGGCCGAAATTCGGTGGAAAACCCAGATGCCATTTGCCGATCAGGGTTGTTCCATAGCCGAGTTTTTTGAGCAGCGAGGGCAGGGTCGGGTGATCGGGCGGCAGGCCGAGATCTTTCGGGGCGCCCTCTTGAAGCGGTTCTTCCAGGCCGATCGGCAGACGCATCTGGTAGCGTCCGGTAATCAGCGCGGTGCGCGTGGGCGAGCAGGAGGCGGAATTGGAATAAGCCTGGGTGAGACGCGTGCCTTCGATGGCGAGCCGGTCCGTGTTCGGTGTGGTGTAATCCTGCTGGCCGTAGCAGCTCAGATCGCCATAGCCAAGGTCATCAGCCATGATGAAGACAATATTCGGTCTTGTCGTTTGTGCATCGGCGGTCTTCAGCAAACCACTGCCGGCAAGACCCAGTGATCCGGCCATCGCCCGGACAAAGCGCCGGCGCGTTAGCGCGTTAGCTTTTTCTTCCATTTGTTGCTCCCTTTTTGTGGCTCCCTTCTGTTACGCCCTTTTGTTACTCCCGTGGCTGCGTTTCTTTACCTTGCGAGTACCGCAGGTCGATGCATCTCCCGGGGCGGGGAGACGCAATGTATCCGCCCCGGGAATGCACGAGCTTGATTTGACGCTTAAGGCTTAAGGGCGCGAGATTGGCAGCAAGATCTGCGACGGGTACTGGCTGTTATGCATGATCGTGTCGGTGCCAAGTTTGTTCGGCGTGTACTCATGCTGGAAAAAACCGTACTCGGTCAGCGCGGAGTCCCCGTTGGCAAGATCGACCCGGATGCGATTGCCTTTTTTGAAGCGATACGCAGTGGGCATGACGGCAATTTCGATCTTGGTCACCTGTCCGGGCTCAAGCGCCTTGGGCTTGGTGTGGGTGTACCAGAGCGCATATTCGGTCGACTTGGACGGGTCGACTTGCCGGTGTGAGGCGCGCAACCAGCCCTTGGTGACGACGCGCGAGTTCGGGTTGAACTGCTTTTTCCGGTCGTCGGGCGATTGCGGGAACTGGTCGTAAAGCTTTACGACAAAATCGGTATCCCGGTTGCTCGATGAGGCGTACAGAACGAGCTTGATCGGTCCGGCGACCTCAAGGTCTTCCTCCAGTGGTGGCGTGGTGAAGGTGAGGATACGGCGCGAAGGGTCGGGCCTGCCTTCAGGGCCGAAGCCGACCACGCCGACGCGCCAGCCGGCGTTCGGGTATTCGAACACGGTGTTGCCGTTATCAGGCCCGCTCAGGCTCAGGCTGCCATCGTTGAGCGAGGTCATGCTGCCGCTTTGCGCCTTGTTCAGGAAAAACGGCTTGTAATCGATGTTCACCGGGGGCCAGACCGCGGATGACTTGAATTCCTCCGCGCCACCGACAAAATACTTGACGTTCGGTTCGTCGTTGTACGCCGTGGTTTTGCCCTTGAGGCACCAGTCGTAATAGGGCAGCAGGAATTTTTCGTGGAAGCCTATGCTCGAAAAATCCGCCACCGCGTTAAACAGCGTGGAGGCGCCAAGGACAAGGAGTTTCTTTTCCGATTTGACGCGCTGATAGCCGGTGATGTTGCCGTTCAGGTGCAGGTCGACCTTGGTCCACAATCCGATCGAGTAGACCGGCACCTTGATTTTTTCAAGATGTTCGGCGGCCGCGCGCTCGCGCCAGAAGGCATCGTAGGTGGTGTGTTTGCGCGTTTCGAATGACAGGTCCCAGGGCAGTTCACGCGAAGGCCCGAACGCCGGGTACTGGTGGATCGGGCGCATGATGCCGTTGTACCAGACGTGCCAGAACTCGCCCGGAATGCCGCCGGAGAAAGCCGACGACCGGTACGGGTCGATGAGGCCGTCGTAAGGCGCGATGCACGACAGATGCGGCGGATTTTGCGTCGCCATGAACCACTGCGTCATGGCGTAATACGATTGCCCGATGCCGCCGATTTTTCCGGTCGACCATGATTGCTTGGCGATCCACTCGATCACTTCGTAGAGGTCGCGTTGTTCGTCGCGGTCAAGGAAGCGGTACTCGCCGCCCGAGCGACCGCTGCCGCGCACGTCCATGTGCACGTAGGCGTAACCCTGTTTGAGGTACCAGGCCACCGGGCCGGTTTCACGCCACAGGTACATCGGGATGGCCGGCGCGTGGTTGTTGTCAAAGCGGTATGGCGACGCGGCGAACAGCGTGGGGAATTTCCCCTTGCCTTCGGGCAGGAAGATGGCGAGCGAGATTTGCACGCCGTCGCGCATCTTGACCGACACGATTTTTGTCGGTGCGACGAAATCGTCCGCGTGCGATTGGGCAAACGAAGGCGATGTGCCTCCAAAACCAAGGCATGCCGCCATCCAAAGCGGGGCGACAATCCGTGTTAAGCGTTTTAGCATAGTCATGTTTTCCTCCTTAGGGATGATCGTTCTGCCGGGGCGATTTTTGGGAGAGCCGCAGACGTACCGGTCTTTGACGATTTTCATCAATATATCAGACCGATCAAGATCGGTGCCGGGCGTTTTTTTCCGCCGTTGGCTTGTTCCTTTCAACCCGGGCGGTTTAGTTCCGCGGTATGAAACGGCTGCAGCGTATCGAGCGCCTCAACCGGCTGCGTCTTGACGTCCCACTTGAACATGCGCACCAGCATCTTGTCGGCGGTGAAATCGACGATGCTAAAACCGTGCTGTTCAATCGGCTTGACCTGTTCGTCCAGATCGACATGCGCCGAGGGCATGGCGCCGGTGCCGCGCCGGCCCGACGGCCAGCCACTGGGACGCGTACCGACCGGCCCTGAAAGTAGCACATTGACCGGATTGGACCTGAGGTCGAGTGCGCCGCTGCGCTGCATGCGGCCAAGGGCAATGGCGTGCAGGTCGCCGCTGATGACCAGCGGCGCGCGTTGTTTCATTGCCGACATGGCCTCAATCAGCCGGTCGTGCTGCTTGAGCCATCCGGATTGCCAGTACGGTTTTGGCTCTGCAATCGTGAGCTTGCCCTCGCGGCCGAGCACGTCCGGATACCACTCACCCCACTTCCCGGCGGTCCAGCCCGGCGGGTTGGACGGGACATGCACGACATGGGCGACCTCCGTCGCGCGGGTTCGCGCGAGCAACCATTTCTCGACCTCTGGATCGAGATACACCGCACTCGGGCCGGCCAGCGTCAGGGTGCGCCGCACATCGTAGAGCAGAATTTCAGCAAGGCTGCCAAAGCGCAGCGTGCCGAAACTCTCGGACACACCGGGTGCGCGGTCAGCCGCCGATGACCACGGCAGACCCTGCGGGCGGCCCGCATCGGCGAGAAATTCGGGGTAATACATGCCCTGGCTGGCGCGCGCGAGTTGCAACATGAAATGCGAGGGCGGGAAGGTGATGACCTCGTCGGTGGCCTCGTCATTGTCGAAGTAATCGTGGTCATCCTGCAGGAAGAACGACGGTGTCGAGCGAAAATCAGTGCCATAGACTGGTGTGATCTGCGGCCCTGCGGCGCGCTTGAGCACCGTCTCGTTGTCCCCGCCAAGCACAATACCGGAGCGATCGAAGCGACCTGAAACGGCGATCGCCTGCGGGGAGCCACCGAGCAGCCGCCCGCCCACCGGTGCAAGCAGGTCCCAGTACACGTGATCGCCGTTGGCCACCATCGCGTCGGGTTTGAAGCTCAGACCGCGGCGCAGCAGGCGGTTGCGCACGGCAGTCGGGAGGAACTTATGCACCTCGTGTCCGCCGGCGCAGGTGTAAATCAGCAGGCGGAACTTGTCCGGTTTGGCCGCGGGGGCCGGAAAGGTCGACAGCGCCCATGGCGGGCACAGCGCCATCCCCCGTTCATCGGCAAGCGCCAGGGTGTAACGGCGTCCCGGTTCAAGCCCGGTGACATGAAAACGCCAATGCTCGCCCCGGGAGTCGGTCATCTGCCCGCGTACGGTGGTCCCGCCGACGCTGAGGCGTGGCGCGCCTTTTCGCGGCGACGCGAACCCGGCCTTGAGCAGAATTTGCGTATCATTTACCGTCGGCAGCAGCAGCTTCACCGCGCTGCCGTCCCAGCCCGCTTCGCTCGATTGACGATTTGCCGCCTGGGCAAACAAGTCTGAAGGCACCGCGGCTGAAAGCGCGGCGGCCGTTGATGCGCGCAAGAAATTGCGCCGGGTGGTGTTGTCCAATGTGTTTTCTCCGCGGTCCGATTTGTGGCCTTGGTATGCGCGGCCAGGGCTAGTCGCCCTTGACCCCCGCCTCGGAGACCACCTTCTTCCACTTTGCGATATCGGCGCTGATGCGCTGGGCAAATACCTCGGGTGTGCCACCCACCGCGACCCCCCCCAGCGCCAGTATCCTGTCCTTCCACTCTTGCGTTTGCGCGATCTTGTTGATCTCGACGTTGAGCTTCATGATGATCTCGCGCGGCGTGCCCGCAGGGGCGAGCATCCCGAACCAGGCCACGGTTTCAAATCCGGCCACGCCCGATTCCGCCACGGTGGGAATGTCCGGCACCGCAGGTGAGCGGGCGAGGGTAGTCACCGCGAGTGCACGGAGTTTTCCAGATTTCACGTGCGGCATGGCCGGCGGCAGATTCACGAACATGACCGGCACCTGCCCGGCGATGACGTCGGCGAGGGCGGGCGAGGCGCCCTTGTAAGGCACATGCTCGAGCTCCGTTCCGGTGGCGCCTTTGAAATACTCCATGCTCAGGTGTCCGGAGCTGCCGTTGCCGCCGGAGGCAAAGTTGAGTTTGCCCGGGCGCGCCTTGGCGTAGGCAATGAATTCTTGAACGGTCTTTACCGGCAGGGCCGTGTTTACCACCAGGATGTTCGGTGAGGTCATGAACAATGACACCGGGTAAAAATCTTTCACCGGGTCGTAACCCAATTTGGGCACCAGGGCCGCGTTGATGGCATGCGACCCGGCGTTTGCAACGATCAGGGTATAGCCGTCGGGCGTAGCCCTGGCCACCAATTCCGATGCGATGATGCCGCCCGCTCCGGCGCGGTTGTCGACAACAAAGGGTTGTCCGAGGATTTCGCCGAGTTTCTGCCCGACATAGCGGGCGAGCAAATCTGCGCCGTCTCCCGGGGTGCTGGGTACCACGATACGAACCGGTTTGGACGGATAAGTTTGCGCAACTGCGCTCAGCGCAGCGAGCATCAGGGAAAGGGCGAAAAAGCCGCAGGTCAGGTGGCGCGTGCGCAAGAATCCCCCTTTTTATGAAGACTATTTTTCATTGTTGTGTCGGTCGCGGCCAGTCGTTCGGTTGGTTGTTTGGTGGTCGCGCGTGGGTTCGCCGGTGGGTACTTGGTTCTTCGGGCGATCTTACGCTCAATCAACCTTGGCACCCGATTGCTTCACCACCCGCTGCCATTTTGCAATGTCGGCGCGCACCAGTGCCGCAAAAGCCTCGGGCGTATTACCGACCGGATCAAAACCCAACTCGACGATACGGGCGCTGACTTCGGGTTGCGCAAGCACCGCCACCGCGTCGGCATGCCACTTCGCCACAATCTCCCTGGGCGTGGCGGCCGGCACGAAAAGGCCGAACCAGGACAGCGCCTCATAACCGGGGACGGTTTCGGCGAGCGGCGGCAGCTCGGGCGTCGCGGCGAAGCGCTTGGTCGTGGTGACGGCGAGCGCGCGTAATTTTCCCGATCTGATATTGGGCAGGAACTGCGGCAGGTTTCCAATCATCAATTGCGCCTGGCCGCCCATCACGTCGGCAATGGCCGGGCCCGCGCCTTTGTAGGGGATGTGCAACAGGTCAATGCCCGCAAGGGCCTTGAGCATTTCGGCGTTGAGGTGCGCGGACGAGCCGTTACCGGCCGAAGCGTAGGCGTATTTACCCGGTTCCTTTTTGGCAAGGGCGATGAACTCCGCGGCTGTTTTTGCCGGAACCGCCGGATTGATTACAAAGACATTCGGCGTTGACGCAAGCAGTGTGACCGGGACGAAGGAGCGCAACACGTCGTAGGGCAGTTTTGGGTAGAGCGCCTGATTGATCGCATGCGATCCTGCGTTGCCCATGATCACCGTGTAGCCGTCGGCCGGCGCGTTGGCCGCGGCCTCGGTGCCGACCACACCCCCGGCGCCCGGACGGTTTTCGACCACCACCGCCTGGCCCCAGCGCTCGGCGAGTTTCGCACTCATGACGCGCGCCACGAGATCGGCACTGTCGCCGGGTGTGCTCGGAACAATCAACTTCACCGGCCTGGCGGGAAAGGCTTGCGCGAGCACCGCGAAGGGCGTAATCGCCGAACCGAGAAACGCCAACAATGCGAGCAAACGCGCGGCCATTTTTTTTCGGGGCGTTTCCATGCGTCGCATCTTCCTTCTGTTGTGTGCCGATATATTAGACTAGTGCAATGATAAAAATAACCGAAATTTCATACCATGTCCTCCACGTCGGTGCCAAGACTAACTGGGCCTTCGTGCATGTGCGGCTGGATGACGCGTTCAGCGGCTGGGGCGAGTGCTCGCTCAACGGCTGGGAGCCTTTGCAGCGTGAGTTTGCCAACGCCTGGTTCGCGTCGCTCAAGGGTGCGACCATCGCCGACACGACCGATGCCGCAGCGCTGTGCCGCATTCACCTTCATTCACCCGGCGGGCTGGTCGCGCACGCCGTCAAAAGTGCAACCGAGCAGGCATTGCTTGATGCCCTCGCCCAGGCGAGAGGCGTCCCGCTATGGCAGCTGTTCGGCGCAGCGCAGCGATCCGCCGTGGAGGTGTACGCCAACATCAATCGCGCCACCCAGCCGCGCACGGCACAGGGATTCGCCACCAGCGCGAGGCTGGCAGCGGCACAGGGCTATCGATCGGTAAAACTCGCGCCTTTTGATGGCGTGCTGCCCGCAAACGCCGAGACGGACGAGGGCGCCAAACTGATTGCGGCCGGGCTTGATCGGGTGCGTGCCGTGCGCGATGCCGTCGGTGCCGATGTCCGCGTGATGATCGATTGCCACTGGCGGCTGACGCCGCTTGCGGCGCGCGGGGTGCTTGACGCCCTGCGCGAGGTGCGGCTGCACTGGCTCGAGTGTCCGGTTACCGAGCGCGCTTCCGGGCAGGACGAGATTCTCGCCTTGCGGCGTATTGCCAACGCTCAGGACGTGCGCCTTGCCGGCGCGGAAAAGGAAACCGAGGTCGAGGGCTTCCGCCCGTATTTCGAGCGCGGACTCTACGACACGATCATGCCGGACGTGAAGTATTGCGGCGGCGTGGGGGCGCTGCTGCGCATCGCACGCGAGGCGGCGCGGCACGGCGTGCAGACGGCCCCGCACAACCCGACCGGCCCGGTCTGCAACTTCGCCAGCGTGCACGCCTGCACCGTGGGAGAGGGTTGTGATTTCCTGGAACTGCAGGTGGGTGAAAGCGTGCTCTTTACCGAGAGTGTCGAGGGGGCCCACCCCGTGTTTGAGGCTGGTCGCTTCGTGCAACCTCGAGTGCCGGGCCTCGGGGCCGCGGTCAGTGCCGCGGTGCTGGCAGCGCATCCGTACGCGCCTGTCGGTTACGGTTTCGATCCCTCGCTTGGTTGATCGGTCCGTCGCGCAAGGCGCGTAGCGTGGGCCGCGTTGATCGCGCCAACCGGGATTCTTCCCTGCAAGACGGCGGCAGCTTGTTCTACCGATTCGAGCGCCTTGGGCCCGATGGCAGCCGGCGTGAGCCCGCCGATGTGCGGCGTGGCAATGACCAGTGGGTGGCGCGCCAGCGCGGGTGAGGGCATCTGGTCGGGCGCACGGCCCACATCCATGGCGCAGCCGGCGAGCCGGCCACCATCGAGGGCGCGCAGCAGCGCCGCTTCGTCGACAAGGTTCCCGCGCGACGGATTGATGAAAAACGCACCCCGCTTCATTGCCGCAAAGCACGCGTCGTTCATCAGGTTTTCAGTCGAGTCGTTGGCGATGGCAAGGCACACGACATAATCGGCGGCGGCGAGCAACTCGGGCAGGTCCACCCGCTCGATGCCGGCCTCCTGGGTAGCGGCGTACGGGTCGCACACGAGGATGCGCATCTCAAAGGCCGCGGCAAACCTGCACAAGGTGCGACTGATCTGGCCGTAACCGATGACACCCAGCGCCGAGCCGCGAAGTTCGCGTCCCATTTCTGTGCCCGGGACCGTGCCGGCGTGGTAAGCCTCGGCGGCGCGTGTGAGGCCGCGCGAGAGGTCGATCATCGCGCCAATGGTCCATTCGGACACTGACACCATGAATTCGGCGGCGCTTGCGTTGGCGACGAGTATGCCCTGCGCGCTTGCCGCCGCGACGTCGATGTTGCGTATATCGATGGCACAGCGCAAAAACGCCAGCAGATCGGGCAGCATGCGAAACAATTGCGCCGGTGCTGCCGTCTGCCTGTAGGAAATGATGATCTGGCAATCGCGCGACGCCGCCACCAGTTCGTCGAGGGTGAGTTCGCGATCAAGGTGGTTGAAGCGCACCTCGGCGATGGCTTGCAATGCGGCAACCGCCTTCGGACCGTAGTATTTGTGCAGGGTTTCGGGCGTGTGCGTGAGAAGGATGCGGTGCATGGTTGCGCGCGCCCTATTGTGTAAAGGCTGGCATTCTGCCATTGCCGGCGATGGGCCGCTTCACTTGCCCTGCGATCGGGCGTCCTAATCCGCCTTGATACCCGCCGTCTTCACCGCAGCGGCAAAGCGCTCGAGGTCTTCGCGTATGAACTGCGCATAATTGTCGGTGCCATTTTCCGCCTCCCGCCTGACTAGAATGGGTGGGGTGCGTAAAACGGTTCGCGCGGGGCGAATTTTTTCGGTCGCAGGGTGGCAACAGGTTCAGAACTGCGTGGTCAGGTGCGTCAGCCAGTCGGGCGAGGCGTTGACGAGCCAGGCCTCCAGCGGCTTGTCCAGCCCTGACAGGATCATGGCGGCGATCAGCAGCATGAACACGCCAAGCACGGTCTTGCCGGTCTTGCCCGCCTGCATCAGCCGGCCGCGCATCCTGAGCATGGCGCCGCGCGACACGTAGGCCAGCGCCACCACCGGCAGCGCCGCGCCCAGGCCGAAGATGCCCATCAGCAGCGCCACCTGGGGCAGTTGCGTACCTTGGCTCGCCAGCACGATGGCCGCGCCTAGCGTGGGACCCACGCAGGGGCTCCACACCACGCCGAGCACCAGCCCGATGGCAAACTGCCCGGCCAAGCCGTCGAGTTTCATGCGTGCAATGGCGCTGTTGCCCGCATCGCCGATGCCGGCGGTGGCAATGGCAAAGCGCTGCTGCAGCGTATCCGACACCAGCACCAGCCCGAGCAAGCCGAGCACGATGGCGCCGCTGTTGCGAAACAGTGCGGTGTCGAAGCCCGCCGCAGCGCCCGCCCATGCGATGGCAGTACCGAGGATGGCGTAGGACAGCGCCAGCCCGCCGGCAAGGGCGAGCGGCGCCTTCGGGTGCGCGTTTGTCGCCGAACCGAGCAGGATCGGGATGATCGGCAGCACGCAGGGCGACAGCGTCGAGAGCAGCCCCGCGAGGAAGCCGAAACCGTAGGCGCCGGCGCCAAAGTCCATCAGTTGACGGACTTCTTGACCAGGCCCTCAAGCCCGGCGGGTGTTGTGTCGCCCACCGAGCGGCCTACTTCGGCGGTGCCCTTGTAGGCGATCAGCGTGCTTTGCATGGTCACCTTGAACTTCTTGAGCAGGTCCTTGTTGGTGTCAAAGTCCACCGTCAGCAGTGTGACGTCCTTGTAGGCGGGTTGCTTCATCAGGCCGTCGATGATCGGCTTTTGCGCCTTGCAGGTCGGGCACCAGCTGGCCGTGACGTCCACGATCACGGGCTTGCCCGCTGCCGTGAGCTTGTCGAATTCGGCCTGGCTGTAGGCCTTGATTTCACCGGCCGAGGCGGCGAGGGCAAGCAGCGACAGGGACAGCGCCAGTACGGTATTAATCAGTTTCATGGTGTTCTCCTCAGGGTGGGGGGTAAAGGGGGGGTAAAACGCTTTTTGCGGGTGAAACGGTATTACTAAGAGGGGGTGGGCGGCCCGAACGGTTCGCTGGCGGAAATTTTTTTCGTGATTGCCTGCGGAATCAGTCGTATGCCGTGTTGGTCGCCCGGCGCGGCGCCAGCTTACACGGGCATGTAAAATAAATGCAGGTTCCGCGAACCGAATCCGCCGCAGGTCCCCTCCTAGTTTCCGGGACACCCCGTACACACCAGTACCCATCAACCAACCTGAAGAGGAAAATATGAAAACCGGCCTGAAAATGGCATCGCGAAATTGCTTCGTCCCCTCCGGGGATTACCTTCGGGGCATCGCCTTCGCTCCTTGCAATGACGGGGGGAGAGGAGGCGGTGGTCTGGCGGACGGCGTTTTTACTCCGCCTTGATTCCCGCCGCCTTCACCGCCGCGGCGTAGCGCTCGAGGTCGTCGCGTATGAACTGCGCATAATTGTCGGTGCCATTTTCCGAAATTTCCATGCCAAGATTTTGCGCGCGCTCGACGATGTCTTTTTCGCGCAGGGAACGGGCGATCACCGTCTGCAACTTGGCGATGATGTCGCGGGGCGTGCCGGCGGGGGCTTGTACGCCGATGACGGTGGCGACGTCAAAGCCGGCGAGGCCAAGCTCGCTGAAGGTCGGCACATCGGGCATGGAGGCGGAGCGGCGCGCCGTGCTGATGCCAAGCACGCGCAGCCGCCCGGAGCGGATCGCCTGCTGCACGTTCGGGATGCCCGAGAACCCGGCCTGTACGTCGCCCGCCATGACGCCGCCCACCAGCGCCGTGCCGCCCTTGTAGGGCACATGCACCACCTCGATGCCGGTACGCGCTGCAAAAATCGCCATGGTCAGGTGGTGTATCGAGCCGCCACCGGCCGAGCCGTAGTTGATCGTCCCCGGCTTGGCCTTGGCCAGCGCAATGAATTCCTGCAGCGTGTTGGCCGGCACCGTGGGGTGAAGCACCAGCACAGTGGGCACCATGATCAGCGCCGTCACCGGCGCAAAATCGCGCAGCGGCTGGTAACCGAGCTTGGAATTGAGCGCGATGTTGATGGCCAGCGCCCCCGAGTCGCCCAACATGATGGTGTGGCCGTCCGGGGCGGCCCGCGCCACCATCTCGGCTGCGACCACGCCGCCCGCGCCGGGCACGTTCTCCACAATGAAGGGTTTGCCGAAGGCGTCGGCGAGCTTTTGCGACAGCATGCGCGCGAGCAAATCGGGATTGCCCCCCGGTGCCGCCGGAATGATCATGCGCACCGCCCGCGAAGGGTAGGCCGCCAGTTGCGCCTGGGCCGTCAGCGCCATGCATGCTGCAAGCAGCAGCGTCGCACCCAGTACGATTCGCACCATTGCACGAGTTTTCATGTCAGTCCTCCTCGGTATTGCTTGCGCCGGGTCGGGACGGGCCCCGCCCGGACGATCAATTATTGTTGTGCGCAGGGGAGGGCGCTCAGGCCCAAATCTGCCTCGCCGCCTCAACCATCAGCTCGATCTTGCGCTTCTGGTCGTCCTCGGTGATGAGGTTGCCGACGATGTCCGAGCCAAAGCCGCACTGCGGGCTGAGCGCCAGCTGCTCGAGCGGCAGGTATTTGGTCGCCTCGCCGACGCGGCGCTTGAGGTCGTCTATGGATTCCATTTTCGGCACCTTGGTGCTGATCAGGCCCAGCACCACCACCTTGCCTTTTGGAACAAATCGCAAGGGTTCAAAACTGCCGGCGCGTTCCGAATCGTATTCGAGCAAGAAGCGGTTAAAGGGCAGTTCGTTGAACATGCGCTCGGCGATGTCGTCGTAAGTGCCCTCGCGATGCCACATGCTCGCCTGGTTGCCGCGGCACACGTGCACACCGAAGGTCACGCCGGGAAAGCCCTTGATGATCTCGGTGTTGGCCTTGAGCGAACGCGCGAAATTGGCCTGCGGGTCTTCGCCGCGCGAACGCATGATGTCAAGCGATTGCTTGTCGACATAGGCGGTGTAGCCCGGCTCATCGATGTGCACGTAACGGCAGCCGGCCTCGACCAGGCCGCTGATGATCTTGCGCTGCAAGGCCACCAGGTCGGCCATGAAGGCGTCCTGGTCGGCGTAAATGGCCTTGGACCTCTGGTGGTCAAAGCGCTGCGCCACGCGGTCGGGGCCAACGAGGCTCACCTTCACCGGCTTGGTGGCGAGCGGCGCTACGCGCTTGTATTCCTCCACCGGCACGTTGCGCGCGAGAAATATGCGCTCGAGCACCGGGCGGCGGTGCGACACCGGCGTGCCCTGGCCGTCAAGGTCGGGAATGTCCCAGCGCGCCATCGCCTTGGCGCCCTCTGCGCGTTTTTCGTGCAACTTGAGTATGTCTTGCTTGGGGTTGTCGTAACCGCCCACCGACAGGCCGAAGCTGTCCTGAAAGTTGAGCCGGCTGATCTCGCCGTCGGTGATCACTTCCATGCCGGCGCCCTCTTGCATCGCCACGGCCTTGCGGATGCAGTCCATCTCAATGGCGTGGAACTCCTCCGCGCTGATCAGGCCCCCGTCCATGCGCACGCGCGCTTCTTTCCAGGCGGCCGGTCGCAACAGGCTGCCGACGTTGTCGGTACGAATGGTGTCCAGGGTGTTCAAGCAAATACCTCCGTTGTTGTTTTTCGGTACTGGTTATTTTGACGTCATTGCGCAGTCCCCTCCGGGGATAAATTTCGCGAAGCAATCTCGCCACCATCGCGGTGCGTCGCGATTCTACGCGATGTGGGGTAATCCTCACTACGATGAATACAGGCTGGTCAGTGATAGTCCTCTTCCCGTTGGTGGCGGACGGCGAGCACGGTAACGGTGTCGCCATTTTCGATCTCGAACAACGCTACGTAACCGGACTCCCCGAAGGGAATGATGAGTTCCCGCAGGAAGGGATTGCCGTCGCCACCCAAGGCCTTGCGGCACGTGAAGGGAAACACCTCAAGCAGACTTATGGCCTTGGCAATCGCTATTTTGGACTTTGCGGCGGCGGCAAAATCCTGCTCCAGCAAAAATTCGAACATGCGCAATACATCCGCCTCCGCGTCCGCCGTAAAGCGGACTTTGAACCGGCTCATGCCAGCGCTTTGCCGCCTGTCCGGCCGACACGACTTTTTTTGGCCCTGCGTGCCTTTTCAAGACGCTGCGCCAGCTTGTCGAGCACAGTCGATGCGGCTACATATTTTCCCGATTTTTGAGAAGCATCTCGCGATGCCAGGCCGCGTGCGATAAACGCCTTTTGCGCGTAACGAAACTCGACGTTGCGGCGCACGGCGTCCTCGACAAACCCAGACAGGGTTTCTCCGGTCTGGAGCACGTCCTCGGCAGCCTGGCGCAGCTCAGGTGAAACGCGGACAGCGGGTATGGCGGCAGTTTTCATGGTTTTCCCCGTTTGCATTGCATTTGTAATGCAATACTGCCGGAAACCACACCGCTTGGCAAGATGGTCAGCTCAGTCCTACTCCGGCTTGATGCCCGCCGCCTTTACGATGGGCCACCATTTTTCGATCTCGGCTTTTTGCAGCGAAGCCAGGCCATCGGGCGTTTGCTGCTCGCGCAGCGGAATTTCCTGACCCAGTTCGGCCAGACGTTGCTTCACCTGTGGGTCGGCCAGCGCGGCGACGATGGCCGCGTTGAGCCTGCCCACTATGTCGGGCGGTGTGCCCGCCGGCGCCCACACGCCATACCAAACCGCGATGTACAAGCCGGGCAGGCCGGCTTCATCGACGGTGGGGATATCGGGTGCGGCGGCGATGCGCGCCTTGGCCGTCACCGCGTAGGCGCGGATTTTCCCGCCTTTCACCTGCGGCAGCGAATTCGAGGCCTGGTCGATCATGAAGTCGAGCCGGCCGCCCAACATGTCCTGCAGCGCCGGTGCCGTGCCGCGATAAGGGATGTACTGGAACCTGGTGTTGGTCGCCGTCTGGAAATACACGCCGCCCATGTGCGAGGCCGAACCCACGCCCGCCGTGCCGGCCGAGCCCTTGTCGGGGTTGGCCCCCAGCCAGGCGATGAGTTCCTTCAGGTTCTTCGCCGGATTGCCCGCGCTGGCCACCACCAACAGCGGGTTGCTGGCGATCAGCGCGAGCGGCTGCAAGTCTTTGAGCAAGTCGTATTGCAGCGGGTAAATCGCACCGTTGATGACATGCGTGCTCCAGTGGCCGATGGACAGCGTGTAGCCGTCGGGTGCTGCACGCGCCACGCGGCCCACGCCCAGCGTGCCGGCCGCGCCGGTGGTGTTCTCCACAATCACCGTCTGCCCCAGCGTGCGGCTCATGGGCACGGCGATCAGCCGCGCAATCACATCCACCGGGCCGCCGGCCGCAAAGGGCACGACCAGGGTGATGGGTTTGCTTGGAAAGCCCTGGGCTGCGGCGTCCAGCGACAGCGCGAACAGGATGAGGGCGAACCAAGTGCGCAGCATTTTCATGTCGTGCCCTTCTGCATGGGTGGGAAGGCGTTCACTTTCCCCTTTCACAAAAACCCATGTCATTGCGAGGAGCAAAGCGACGAAGCGATCTTGTGGCATTAGCCTAGTCTGCGCAAGTGCGACGAGATTGCTTCGCGAAGTTTATCCCCGGAGGGGACTGCGCAACGGCAGGAGAACGGGGAAAAGAAACCGGGTCGAGCCGCTTACCCCGGCCAGATTCATGCTGCGCTGCCAGATTGTGCTGTCCCGAGACTTGGACAATACTGCCGCGCATGAAAACATTCCCTGTACTCGCCCTTTGCGCCGCGGCCTTGTCGCTGGCGCTCCCGTCCCTCTCGCAGGCCCAGACCCCTTCCACCGCGCCGATGCGTCTTGTTGTGCCCTTCGCCGTCGGCGGGCCCACTGACATTGCCGCGCGCATCATTGCGCCGGCGTTGGGCGAGGCCTACAAGCGCACGGTGATTGTCGAGAACCGCGTCGGCGCCACCGGCGCCATTGGCACGGAGTTTGTTGCGCGCTCGGCCCCTGACGGCGCGACCATCTTGTTTGGCACCAGCAGCATCATGTCGGCCAATCCGGCGCTGCAGCCCAAACTGCCCTACGACCCGATAAGGGATTTCGCCCCGGTGTCGCTGGTGGCGCTGATCGAGAACGTGCTGGTGGTGCACCCTTCGGTGCCCGCAAAAAACGTGCAGGAGCTGGTGGCCTACGCCAAGGCCAACCCGAACAAGCTCTCGTATGCGACCTCCGGTGTGGGCAGCACCTATCACCTTGGCTCGGCGCTGTTTGCCTCGCAGACGGGCATCGAGTACACCCACGTGCCCTACAAAGGCCAGGGCCCGGCGGCGCAAGACCTGCTCGCCGGCCACATCCAGGTGATGTTCGACGCCATGAACTCGGCGCTGCCCAACATCAAATCGGGCCGCGTGCGCGCGCTCGGCGTGGCCAGCCTCAAGAGGAGTACCGACCTGCCCGAACTGCCGACCATCGCCGAGCAGGGCCTGCCCGGTTACGAGACGGCGATCTGGCTGGCGCTGTTCCTGCCCGCCGGCACGCCGCAGGCATTGGTGGAACGCATGAACGCCGAGGTCAAGCGCATCATCGCCACGCCCGATGTGGCCGAGCGCCTGCAAAAACTGGGCATGCAACCGGCCACCAATTCCACCGCGGAACTGGCCGCTTACCTCAAGGCCGACCTCGCCAAGTGGACGCGCGTGGTCAAAGAGAACGGCATCAAGGCCGAATAAGGCTGGCAATCCTGGGGAGCACATAGGCTGGAAATGCCCGCCCGACGGGCCTTTCCGGCCGGTGCCGCATCCAAAAACACTCAGGTGCCACAGCGCAGCGGCCGCGTGTAGCAAAACACCCATCCGAGCAGCACCACTTGCAAGCCTAGCCGCAGCCATAAGCCGGCCGGGTGAAATTGCGGAAACAATTCTGTGTGTATGGCCATGTGCACATTGGCCGGCGTCACCGCCAGCACCATTGCAATGAGGCCCCATGCCGCAAGGCGCTGTGTGCGCCGGAACAACAATCCAAGGCCGAGCAGCACTTCGGCTGCGCCGCTCACATACACGAGTGCGGCAGGCCAGGGCAGGTACGGCGGCATGATGCTGACGTAGAAGGCCGTGTTGGTAAAGTGATTAGCCCCGGCGAGCATGAAAAAAATGACCAGCACCCACCGCGCGCCTTGTTTTGCCTGCTGCAGTGTCACCGGTACGCTTTGCATGCCTTAGCGTAGTGCCGGGCTGTCTTTGACAAAGCCCACCACATCCTCTAGCACCGGTTCGAGCGCGCGCAGTGGCCGCGCGAACACGCCGATCATGGTGTAGTGATCCGCCTGCGGGTAGATCTTCAGCGTCACCGGCACACCGGCTGCGCGCAGCTTGTCGCCAAGCTGCCGGGTGTTTCGTTCCGGGTTGACGAGATCGTCGCGCTCGGGGGCGCCAAGAAAGGTGCGCGGTGCCGCCCCCGAGGCGTAGGCGATCGGCTGCGAGCCTGCCGGGTAATCGGGGTGCCTGAACACCGGTTTGGCCTGCTCGTTGGTGATGGGCAAAAAATCATACGGCCCGGCAAGGCCTATCCAGCCGGCGAGCAAAGAGGGCGCGATGCCGGCCGCATTCAGCCAGCGCGCATCGAGCGCCAGCATGGCGGCGTTGTAGGCGCCCGAGCTATGGCCCATCAGGTAGAGGCGCTTGCTGTCCCCGCCGTAGCGCGGTGCTTCGCGCAGCGCCCAGGCCACGGCGCGCGCGCAGTCGGTCAGAAATTCCGGGTAGCGCACCTGCGGGTAAAGGCGCGAGCCGGCAATAATGGTGACAATGCCGCGCGCGGCCAGCGCCTCGCCGACAAAGCGGTAGTCGCGGCGCGCGCCGCTGTTCCAGGTGCCCCCGTGCAGGAACAGCACCACCGGATAAGCCGCGGGCGGGGCCGTGCCGTCGGCGGGCGGGCGCGGCTGATACACATCGAGCTGTTGCGCCGCGTCGGCGCCATAGGCAAGGTCTGTGGTCGCGACATAGGTGTTGTCCGGCGTGATCCGGTCTATCATCTTGAGCGGCGAACACCCGGCCAGCAGTGTGGCGAGCGTGGTGACGAATACAACAAAAGCTGCGGTGCGTGGCATGGTGGCGGCAAAACCTGGGTTTCAAAAGACGACCGGGATGCATCAGGATATACGCATCGCGCAGCGCCATGGATGTAAAGGCCTTGTTCGCATCAGAGGATTGGTCGTACTGTTGGCATGAAAATAGCTTTATGCAATGCTTTATGTAACGCCTGCATGTTTGACATTCCACCCGCAAGAATAAAGAGGATTAATGCATGAACCCGATTCAGAAAAAATTCGCCGCCGCCGCGGCAATCCTGCTGGCTGTTGGCGCAAGCCTGTTCGCCGGCAGTGCGCTCGCCCAGTCCACTTCGACGGGCTCAGGGCAAGCCTGGCCGGCCAAACCGGTGCGCATTGTTGTGCCCTTTGCCGCGGGCGGCAACACCGACCAGCAGGCGCGCATTGTCGCCGAGCGCCTCAGTGTCACGCTTGGCCAGCAATTTGTGGTTGAGAACCGCGTTGGCGCGGGCGGGGCGATTGCCGCGGAGTTTGTCGCCAAGTCCGCACCCGACGGCTACACCGTGCTGATGTCGGCGGTGTCGCAAATGGCCATCGTGCCCTTTTTGCAAAAGGTCAGCTACGACCCGGTAAAAGACTTTGCACCGGTGTCGATAGTCGGCACCAATCCTTTTGTGCTGGGCATACACGAGTCGGTGCCGGCCAAAACGGTGCAGGAGTTTGTTGCTTACGCCAAGGCCAACCCCGGCAAGCTCAATTACTCATCGGGCGGCAACGGCTCGATCGGACATTTGTCCGGCGCGCTGTTTGTGCAGGGTGCCGGCGTGCAAATGGCGCACATACCCTACAAGGGCGGCGCACCGGCGGTGGCCGACCTCGTCGCCGGCGTGGTGCAGATGTATTTTGGCAACGCCTCCGAGCTGATCCAGCACTCCAAGAGCGGCAAGATCCGTTTGCTCGGCGTATCGAGCCTCAAGCGCGCACCGCAACTGCCCGGCCTGCCGGCCATTGCCGAGACCTACCCGGGCTTCCAGACCATCACCTGGAACGGCCTGCTCGCACCGGCGGGCACGCCGCGCGATGTGGTCAACAAGTTCGCCGCCGAAGTGAAAAAAGTCGTCAGTGAACCGGCCGTCATCGCCCGCCTGGATGCGATCGGCGTGGACCCGGACGGTTCCTCACCCGAAGAATTCGCCAAGACCATCGCCGCGGATATCAAGCAGTGGGGCGATGCGGTGAAGGCGGCGGGGATCAAGGCGGAGTAAGAAGCGCGGCACTCGCTGGAGCATCTTGAGACCCATATAGGCTGGAAAGCCGCACTGGGCGCGGCTTTCCAGGTGGGTGATTTTGTGCGTTTGAATTTTTATTGAACTGGAGCGAACGGGTTCCAACGTAAGCTTGCACCGCAGTTAGTCAAGGTAAGCGGGCGATACCGCCATCCGTCCGCGTGTTGCCGAGAGCAGACTAAGACCACCGTCGGGTTTCGCCCCTTCGCTCCGGGTCAGTTTTCTCCAGAGCGGACGTTTGCGCCCTCACCCTACCGGCAAGGCCTAGCCATTGCCACCCTAAAACGATGAGTGTTTTAGGGGCCGCTTTCCACTCCATGCCGCCGGCACGCGCCGGTCAGATCTCCACCCTTGTCCCGAGCTCGACTACCCGGTTTGGCGGAATGTTGAAGAAATCGGTGACGCTGCCGGCATTGCGCGCCATCGTTGCGAACACGCGGTCGCGCCATCGGGCGATGCCGCCTTTAGTCTCATCCGATACAACGATTTTTTCGCGCGACAGGAAATACGAAACCTCCATCGGGTCCAGTTCCAGACCGGCCGGGCCGCACAGCGCCAGGGCGGTGCCGATGTCAGGCCGGTTCATGAAGCCGTAGCGCACCGAGACGCGCCAGCACTCGTGCCCGAGTTTCTCGCAGACGATGCGCTGGTCAAAAGCGACCCACGGAACATCGCGAAATTCGACTGTCATAAATACGTTGCGCTCGTGCAGCACCCGATAGTGCTTGAGGCTGTGCAGCAGCGCGTGCGGCGTGGCGTCGGGCGTGGACGTAAGGAACACCGCGGTTCCGGCCACGCGCTGTGGAGGCGATACGAACAGAGAGTCGAGAAAAGCGCCGAGCGGGATCGACGATGCGCGCAGTTGCGCCAGCAGGCGGGTGCGTCCGCGCCGCCAAGTGGTCATGACTGAAAAGACGCACGCTCCGAGCAGCAGCGGAAACCAGCCGCCCTCGGTGATCTTGGTGGCCGCGGAGGCAAAGAAGGTCAGGTCGACGGCGGCGAAGAATGCGGTTGCGAGCACGCACGGCCACAGCGGGTAGCCCCATCCGGTGCGGATCACGAAAAACGTCAGGAAGGTGGTGGTGAGCATGGTGCCCATCACGGCAACGCCATAGGCGGACGCCAGTTTGGTCGAGGAGCCAAAGCCGATCACCGCGGCGATCACTGCTGCCAACACGATCCAGTTGATCGCGGGCACGTAGATTTGGCCGATGGTCTTGGAGGATGTGTGCAGAATCGTCATGCGCGGCAGGTAGCCCAGCTGGATCGCCTGCTGCGTGATCGAATAGGCCCCGGAAATGGTTGCCTGCGAGGCGATCACGGTGGCCGCCGTGGCCAGCGCCACCATCGGATACAGCGCCCATTGCGGGAACGCGAGGTAGAACGGGTTATCCAGCGCCTTCGGGTCTGCCATCAATAGTGCGCCCTGGCCGAAATAATTGAGCACCAGCGCCGGCGCCACCAGGCCGAACCAGGCGATGCGGATCGCGCGTTTGCCGAAATGCCCCATGTCGGCATACAAGGCTTCGGCGCCGGTGATGGCGAGCAGCACCGAGCCCAGCACCACGAACGAGGCGGCACCGTGGGCGGTGGCGAAGTGCAGCGCATGGGCCGGGTTGAGTGCGGCGAGTACCGCGGGATTTTTGCTGATGTTCCACAAGCCGCTGGCCGCCAGCGCCGTGAACCAGAGCGCGCATACCGGGCCGAACAGCATGCCGACCACCCCGGTGCCGTGCTTCTGGATCAGGAACAACCCGATCAGGATGCCTGCTGACAGCGGCACCACGTAAGGCTTGAAAGCCGCGGTGCCGACTTCGAGGCCTTCGACGGCGGACAGCACAGAGATTGCCGGCGTCAACACGGCGTCACCGTAAAACAGGGCTGCGCCGAACACGCCGACAGTAAGCAGCACGGGCGTCAGGCGCGAACGCTCGCCGACTGACTGAATCGCCAGTGCGAGCAGCGCCATGATGCCGCCCTCGCCGCGGTTGCTGGCGCGCAGCACCAGGGTGACATACTTGAGCGTCACCACCACCATCAGTGCCCAGAAGATGCACGACACGCCGCCGAGAATGTTGGCAGCGTTGAGCGCAATGCCGTGCTGCGGATTGAAGGTCTCTTTCACCGCATACAGCGGGCTGGTGCCGATGTCGCCGTAGACGATGCCCAGTGCAAGGACGGTGAGGGTGGCGGTGGAAGGGACGCGGCTGGATGGCGTGGCGAGGTCGGCGGGACCATCCGCGGAAGGACGGGAGCAAAGCCGTTGTTCTGTCTCGGCGGCATGAGAGGTCATGACAATCAATCGGAGTTTAGATGCAGCCGAAGGCTATGCTCTTGCGTCTGTGCTGCATAGAGGTTGAGGCATTTCTTAACAGCTTCTTTACGGCCGGTGCGTTACAGTTGTCCCATGCGCAATTCGACCCTGTTCTCGACATCCTTTGCCTGGATCGGCTACGCCGGCGCCGTTGTCGGCGCTGTGCTCTGCACCCTGATCGGCTCGCTGATGGTGCCGCGCTTCGACATTGTCAACATTGCGATGGTCTATCTGCTGCCGGTGGTACTGATCGCGCTGCGCTTCACGCGCGGTGCCGCCATCACCAGCGCGGTGTTGTGCGTCATGGCATTCGACTACGTGTTCGTGCCGCCACAAGGTACCTTCACGGTCAACGATATCCAGTACCTGCTGACCTTCGTCATCATGCTTGCCGTGGCTCTGGTGATTTCCGGCCTGATGGAACGCGGCCGGAGCAGCGACGCGCGGCGTGCGGTGCTGGCGGTCGAAGCTGAAACCGAGCGCATCCGCAGCACCCTGCTTGCGTCGATTTCGCACGATCTGCGCACGCCGCTGGCGGTGATGACCGGAGCGTCGTCCAGCCTGGTGCAGGGCGGCGACCGGATCGGTGCCGCTGAGCGCGCCGCGCTGGCGCAGAGCATCTACGAGCAGGCCCACGACATGGCTGAGCAGGTGGCCAAGGTGCTGCAGATGACGCGCCTTGCAACTGGTGCCCTCAAGCTCGAACGTGACTGGGTATCGCTCGCCGAGATCACCGGCTCGGTGCTGCGCCGCCTCACCGACCTTGCGGCAACCCATCGCGTGCTGGTGGACATGCCCGGCGATTTGCCGCTGGTCGAGGCCGACGCCACACTGATCGAACAGGCGCTTGGCAATCTTGTGGAAAACGCGCTGCGCCACACGCCAGCCGGCACCGTGGTGTGGCTGCGGGCACAGCGGCGCGAGCAGGATCTGTTGGTGACGGTGGAGGATTTCGGGCCCGGCATTGCCCAAGCGGAGATTGAACGGGTGTTCGCAAAATTTTCGCGCGGAACCGACGTGGCGGGGCGCGAGAGCCGCTCCAGCGGCGTCGGGCTGGGACTGGCGATTTGCCGTGCGGTGGTGCGCCTGCACGACGGGCAGGCGTGGGCCGAACGCATTCCCGGCGGCGGCACGGCGTTTCGTTTCACGTTGCCGTTGAGTGCTGAGCCAGCCGCACCAGCTGCGGAGGACGCTTGACATGGCTGAAGCGCGCGCCGCGATCCTGATCGTGGAGGACGAAGCTGCGATCCGCCGGGTGGTCAAATCGGCGCTCACCGCCGAAGGCTATCGCGTCATTGAATCCCCTACTGGCCAGCGCGGCGCGATTGATGCGAGTACACACAAGCCGGATTTGGCGATCATTGATCTGGGGCTGCCAGACTTCGACGGCCTTGACGTGATCCGGCGCATCCGGTCGTGGTCGGCGATGCCGCTGATCGTGCTATCGGCGCGCATCCAGGAGCGTACCAAGGTCGAGGCTCTCGATGCCGGCGCAGACGATTACGTGATCAAGCCGTTCAGTGTCGGTGAATTGCTCGCGCGGGTGCGGGTAGCATTGCGCCATGCGGTGCGTGCGTCGTCCGGCCAGAACGTTCTTAGGCTGTCGGCGGCGACGATTGACCTCGAAGCGCGTCGAGCCCGCATGGGTGATGCCGAGATGCATCTCACACCGATCGAATTTCGCTTGCTGGCATGCCTGGCTCGCCATCTGGGGCTGGTGGTCACGCAGCGGCAGCTGCTCACCGAGGTCTGGGGGCCGACCCACGCGGCCGACAGCCACTATTTGCGTATCTACATGAAACAGCTGCGCGACAAACTCGAAGTCGATCCAGTGCAGCCGCGCCACTTCATCACCGAAACCGGCGTCGGCTACCGCTTGGTCGCCGACGACTGACCGTTCTACCGCGGGCCACCGATCATGGCGCCGAGCCGCTGGATAAGCGCGATCTCGGCCTCCCAGCTTTCGGTCCGTACCGTTTTGTCGGCGGCGAACCGCCAGGACTCGTGCTTCCAGAGAGCGGGTTTCGTCGAAGCGATGTCCGGTCCCGTCTCTTGGGATGTCAGTTTCCGAAAGCTCTCGCGCCGATAAGATTCCTCCCTCGCGGCAACCCATGCTGAGTATTCGGTACCGACGGGAACCTCGCCCTTGAACAGCAGGTGGCACTTAACGGGGCAGGCCAGGAACACCTCTAGCAAACGCGATGTGACCATGCTTCGCGGATTGTCGTTAGGCGGCTATAAATCCAGGCAACTTGGAAGCCTTCATATCGAAGGTTGCCGTCGCTCGACATCCGAGCCGTCGGTTATGGACACCGATCAGACAATCGGCGAAATCGGAGGTCGTATCCTTCCAGATGAAAAGAGCCTCCTCGATGGCCGGCTCATCCTCGAATCGAACATCGGCCGCATCGAGCAAGCCCGAGATGGCCTCAACGATCAGATTCTTCGGCAGGCTGTATCGGCTACGCAGCACCCATTCGGTTTCCAGGAGAACCAGCTGGCTGACGAAGACGCGGCGCCCTGCCGCGAGCTCACGCTTGATCAGCTTTCGTGCCTTCTCAAACTGAGCTTCGTCATCCCGAACCAGGAAGCGAACGAGAACATTAGTATCGACCCCCAGCATCACCGCGACAACTGCTCAACCGGAACAGGCTTGCGACCCTTTTTGTGCAAAACACCCGCCAGTTCGATGACGCTTTTGGTCTTCACTCGCATGAGTACTGTGGCATCTGGCATCAACGTGAACGTCATCCGGTCTCCGGCCTTCATGGAAAGACTATCCCGAATTTCCTTGGGAATCGTTGTTTGACCTTTGCTAGTAAGCGTGGCGTCGTTTGACATTGCATTCTCCTTTTGTCCTTACGTCTAGCATTATAGTAAGGCGATTGATTGCTGGCAATATGTTGATGATTTGTTACCTGAACGGCTGCTATCCGGCGACAGTACTGACTGTCTGCTCCTGGCCGAAACCGGCCTGTCGGGATGGCGTATCGCGGTTGAGCAACGCGATGGGCCGCGTATGTCCCCAATCAACTCAGCCCCAAAAGCATCGCCAGATGTCGCGTTTCGCGATGACTGTCATGTGGGGCTAGCACTCACGATAGCAAACCGACAAGCGCCGCCGAAGATCACCGCATAGCTGGAAACGCCTATCTGGCGGGGGTTTCAAGTCACTTTGTCATTCCCGCACAAGCAGGAATCCAGTGACTTTAGTGCGCTGACATGGCCATTAGGCAGCTGAATTTGTCCTATAATCCGGAAAACGGAGGCAGACCATGACAGAGAATGTTGAAAACCTGATCCTCGAACACCTGCGTGCAATTCGTAACGACGTCAAAGAATTTCGGGAAGAGACGAAGGAAGAGTTTGCCGCCATGAAGCAGCGCATCAACTCAATCGAGCGCAGCAATGCGGGCTTGCATGAGGATACTGCAGCGATACAGACGCGGCTTGACCGACTGGATGGACGAATAGACCGCGTCGAGAAACGCCTGGAACTATCCAGCGTCTAACGCGCAGACACGCTAAAAAAGCCCGGTTTTTTTATTTGTGGGCTGATATTCGTCTGAATTCGGTATTGCGGGATCGGCTGGCTGAAGTAATAGAATGACTTTGATGTCACTCTCGAACATCACCAAGCGCTATCCGGTGTTGGTGGCCAATAGCGAAGTGTCGCTGCTGGTGCAACCGGGCGAGACCCACGCCGTGCTGGCTGAGCACGGCACCGGCAAATCGACGCTGATGAAAATCATCCATGGTTCGGTACAGTTGGACGCCGGTGGCATGCAATTTAACGGCACTGCCGTGCGTGTGCGTAACCCGCAAGAATCGCGCGCACCTGGCATCAGCACGGTGTTCCAGCATTTCAGCCTGTTCGATACCCTCACCGTGGCCGAGAACGTCTGGCTGGGACTGGACAAGAACATGTCGCTCACTGTCGATCATCAGCCAAATCGGAGGGCGCTGCGGTATGACTGCTCCTGGCCGCTTGCGGACTTCGCCCAAAGTGGGGTTCCGATCCCAAGCAGTCAGTTGCGTTTCCCGAAAGCAGACACGCGCAGCGCGGCATTGGGGGCGAGCACCCCGTGAAAACCGATCAGGTGCAGGCGCGGGCGCGGCACCTGAGCCGCCAGGCGCTGCATGAATGCCAGCGGCGACATGCTGATGTGCGTGCTGCCGTCGCGCCAGGGGCTTTTGAGTTGCAGCAGGGTCGCTGGTTTGTCAGGGAAAACCCAGCGGGTTGATTTGAATAATGGGATTAGCGGGTATGGCGTGCATCTCAACAGGGGGGATCAGGATTTTTGCGGTGCGTAGTGGGTGGCGATGAATACGCCGGCCAGTATGGTGGCGATACCGGCAGCGTGAAAGCCCTGGAAGGTCTCGCCCAGAAAAGTAATCGCCAGGATGGTGCCAAATGCGGGCAACAGGTGGCAAGTGACGCCGGCGGCGTTGGCGCCAACCACCGCCACGCCACGGTTCCAGCAAATGAAGGCGCCCACCGATGAGGCCAGGGCGACGTACAGCACGCCGGCAATTTCCCCGCCGGCCGGAAGACGCAGCGGCGCCTGCAGCGACATCAGCAACAGCACCGGCACGAGTAAGACCACCCCGAAGAGCACGATGACGAACAGCAGTGGCACGCCGCCAAGTTCCGGCGGCCGGCGCTTGAGCAGCACCGAATAGACTCCCCATACCGGCATGGCAAGCAGGATCAGCGCATCGCCGGCATGGAACTCAAAGTTCATCAGGCGGGCGGACTCGCCCTGCGCAAGAATGACCAGGATTCCGGCGAGGGAGACCAGCACCCCGGCGACCTGGGCGCGGCTGGCGTGCTCGCGTTCCATTACCCAGGAACACAGCAAAATGAACAAGGGCATGGAAGAGTTGAGCAGCACGGCGTTCACGGTGGTGGTCGTTCTCAGTCCGGCATAGACCAGGATCTGGAACAGGATAATTCCGGTTAGCGCGAGTAGCAGGATCAGGCCGGCATTGCGGCGTATCAGGTCGCGCCTGGCGAGGACGGCCGGCAGGGCAAAAGGCGCGAGCACCAGCACGGCTATCAACCAGCGCCAGAAGGTCAGTGTCACCGGGTCGATGGCATCGCGCAGCGCCCGGCCGATGACCCAGTTGCCCGACCACAACAGGTTGGCCAGGGCGAGCAGCAGGAAGGCGCCGGTGCGCGGAGTGCTCATGCGTATTGATGAAGCGGTAGCGCAAATGCAGCCGGGGTAATGGCCGGCGTTTTCGGCAAGGACCGTAAGCCTACGAGCAGGTTCAACGCCTCATTACCGAGGTAATCCGTTCCATGAGAGCTTCCGCGGCAAACGGCTTGACCAGCGTCGGGTCCTGCATGGTAGCGAGGGTGTTTTTATCATCATGGCGGGTTTCGTACAGCAGTATGTTGAGCCTGGCCGGGGCGCACTCATCAGTGTATAGGAAATGCAAACCCCCTTTTTCTCCATGCGCTGACTATACCGCCAGACCGAGAAGCGATCAGCGATCAATTGGCGCGATGTTTTGTGAAAACTTCCCTCTCGATCGGGTTTATTGGTCGCTGCGTCGACCAGGCTAGGCCGATTTGGACGCACGCTGAGCGCGATACGCGAGCGAGAGGCCGTGCCGGGTCTCGATCAATCGGCAAATTCAAATGTAGCGGTTACCGTCCGGAATTGGCCGGTAAGCGACCGTTAGCCTCGGGACGTTTCTCGACCCAAAGCGCAAGCGCCAGGAAGGCGGATATTTGCAAGTATTGTTTAAGCTATGGTCCGGCAATCTCTACCAGAATCTCGTTCCTTCGCAAGAAGGGCAGCGTCCAGGGCGGGTTGTAGCGCGCCAGCTGCGCGGCGGCGATGGCCTTGATATTTTTTGATTTGAGCCACGCGGCGAGCTCGTCGGTCTTCTGCTGCGCTTTCTCTTCGCCGGCGAACCCTGAAAAAACGAGAACTGCGTAGCGCTTCCCCGGCACCTCCCTCAGCACGACTGCAGGATTCAGCGGCTTTGGCAAGGTAAGCATCGTGTACCCGCTGGGCATCGTGAACTGGACGCGCCAGCGCTTGCTATCGGTCATCCCGCGATCGGCATCACCCTGGGGCTCGACGTTCACAGGGGTAGTCATGGCAATCTTTTCCGAACGCGTTACAGGTTCGACAGATACCGGCGCAGTCATGGCAATTTTTTCAGATGCCTTACCATCGGACCCGCTTATGGACCGGTTGTTGCCAAATATATAGTCGGCGATCCGTCGAAACCCGCTACTCGAGGCCGCACTCATGTCGCCGTCAACGAAAGTCTCGGCCACAATGACCGGGCGATATTGCCGTATCTCGAAATTTTCGGCCTTGTCTATCACCTCGAAGGCCGGTTCCTCTGTCGCCATAGCTACCCCGCAAATGGTTAATCCAAGCATCGCAGCTGCCAGTAAGGTCACGTTTCTAGCCATTGTGGATACGCTACGCATAGGACCATGCAGTTACGGTTGGTTGAACTTCGTCGTGCAGAGCACCGAACACCATCGATGCTGCGGCAGTTTCCGCCTAAATTATGTACGGAATCGCACGCGGCGCTGATTGTAAGGCGGCATGCGGGTGCACGATGACGATTATTAATTAATGTGGAGCGTGATCCTCAATGTTTGCTTCTTGGCCGAATACCGTCCGTTGGCCTAGGGACGCTTCTCGACCCATTTCTGCCAGTGGCAAAAATCAGAACCGGACCATCGTCACGAACGCTTGGCGGCCCGATTCGGCTACTCGCCACCCTTGCGCTGACGCTTATGAGCGCAGGATGGACACCAAGAGCCATTCTTTACGTCACCAGGCTTGGCCTCCCATTCACGTCCACATCCACAACGCCATCGCATCTTTGAATCAAAGCCGGTAAATGATGCTGACAAGCACTTACCACCTCGGTTTTCAGCGATCTCGCAGAGAAGCTTGTATTGCCTCTCTGGCCCTATGCGACCAACGCATTCTGGACACCATTGCCCTGAGCGATTGATACCGGTCCACCAAGCCTCCCATGTATGCCCTTTGCTGCATCGCCATAGATATTTCTTAGTGGCCCCGGTAAACTCGCTGGACAAACAATCACCGCCCTTGTTTCTGGCGAAAAGCTGCAAGTCTTCCAAGGTGTAGGTGTCAGACTCGATCCACCTCTTTACTGGAAGCGTTCTCCAATCCTTCATCCTTGAAGCCAAGTGCGACAGCTTCTGGTTGTTGGTAATTTCATTAGCAATCCACTCTAGAAGCTGGGCCACTTTGACCGTGTGTGGTATTTCAAGAACCTGAATGCCGCGAGATTCACAAAGAGACCTTTTGGTAAAATCCCTGTACTGGCTTTCGATCAGCATCTCATCGGTCATCTTGAAGCTTTGAACAAGCTCGTAATGCTGGGAGCCTTGATACTCAAAGGCCAGCTTGAGGCCGGCATTGTAGCCATCCAACTCCAGAGCATAGCCAGTTTTTGGATTCTTGAGCCATTGTGGCCTAGCCTTCTTAAAATCGACGCCAAACAATTGCTTTAAAGCGTCCCGGCATAGTCGCTCTTTAACGCCTTCTGAACAGATGGCACACCATGTACCGCTATTGACGACGCTCGCATACTTGGCCCTCCATTCATGTCCTCTGTTGCATCTCCAGGACATGAGAGCTTTACTACCCGTGTATGTCTCGCTCAAACATACGCCGCCATTCAGGATGGCAGCCCTTCTGGCTTTCTCGATACCGTCCACATTTATGTGGCCGTCGCAAACCCCACACCAAGTGTTTCCGGTAACCACATTCTGGTAACTTGCATTCCATTCGTGCCCCTGGGCGCATCTAAATCGGAGCAGAGATCCCTTTGCTTTATAGGTATCGCTTAAACATAAGCCACCACGGGATTTGGCCCTCTCTAAAGCAATCTTGATACGGTTGACCGGATCGACATGCTGGCCTTTGCAGATGCCACACCAACTCCCAGCGACAACAACACTGGTGAATACCGCATTCCACTCATGCCCCTTCGCACAGATCCACCTCAAAGTACTCTTGTTCGAGTTTACGTAGGTATCGCTCACACAAAGGCCGCCTCGCTCTATCGCGACCTCACGGGCCTTTTGAAGCATCTCGCCGGGATCGACCTTAAGCCCGGTGCATACTGCACACCACGATCCGTTCCTAATGACGCTATTCGTGGTCGCTTCCCACTCGTGCCCCCTGGCACATCTCCAACGAAGTTTTGAATTTCCACTCTTATAGGCATCACTTAAGCATGCGCCGCCTTTCGATCTGGCAACCTCGCGTGCTTTATTGATCTTCTCGTTAGGGTCTACCTTGTATCCCGCGCATATGATGCACCACTGCCCTCGGCGGACGATGTTACCGAATTCGGCCTCCCACTCGTGCCCCTCGGCGCATCTGAATCTGTATTTTTGCTTTGTATTCTTGTATTCAGCAGAAAGAAGAATGCCTCCGTGAGCCGCAACCGCTTCCTGGAGGCGTCTTGTTCCCTCTTCCTTTGAGATCGTCATGGCTGATATCGTGAACTGCTTTGGAACGATCTGTCTACCTTGATCGCAAGAGGACTCTGCGAATGGCCGCTTTAGGAGTGAAGCCTGAATGACCTATTCTGGCCGAAAGGGTGAATTCCCCGGCGCGCCCGTTACCGGCCACTGGCGCGACCATGCTTTTTCAATCCAAATGTAACAGCCGGGGTCGGCTTGTGGCCGAATTCGGACGTCGACTAAAGCTGGGTCTCGACCCGAAGCGGTTGGATCGTATTCCGGAAAGCAGCCGATTGAGGTTACGCCTAAGGGAGAATGATCCCATGCCAATCAACTGTTACGGCTATAGGGGGCAGGTCTGTGGCGGCGTTGCAAATCTTGCAAATAGCCGTTAATGGGCGCAATCTGCGCCCGTAGTGATGCTTGGACAAACGAAAATGATCGGCAAATGACTGCGATCGGCCAGGCAAATGAAATCAGGATGGATTGATTTTTCCATCTGTTCTGACGCGAAACCACCGGCGGGTTGACGAGCGCACGATAAGGAAAAGACGCTGATGGTCCTGCTGCTGACGGATGAAGACGTGAGGCGCGTATTGACGATGCGCGATGCAATGGACGGTATCGAGGACGCATTGCGAGAGCACGGCGCCGGGCAGACCATCGATATGCCTCGCTCCCGGATCTACGCCCCAAACAAGGACGATGGCGCGGATTTCTGGATGAACACCATGGCTTGCGCCATACCCGGACTCGGTGTTGCGGCGATGCGCCTGGGAACGGGAATAACGCGCGTCCGCCATACTCAGGACCCGGTGATTCTGGCGCGAAAGACCGATCGCACGTTTCTGTACGAGATAGACACGGGCGAGATGGTAGCGATCGTCCACAATGACTATCTGCAGAACCTGAGGGTCGGCGCCACGACCGGCGTGGCGGCGCGGCATCTTGCGCGTGCGGACGCAAGCGCGGTTGGCGTGTTCGGGTCCGGCCGGCAGGCGCGGACCAATCTGATCGCGATCGCCCTTTGCAGGCCGATCACCAGGGTGCGTGTCCACAGCCCGACACAATCGCACTGCGAGGCTTACTGCAGGGAGATGTCGGAAGTGCTTGGCATCGAAGTGGCGCCGGCCACGCCGCGCGAGATCGTGCAATCCTCGGACATCGTACTGGCGGCGACAAACTCTCGCGCGCCGACCTGGTGGTCGTCAACGCCATCGACAAAGTGAGGAATGACAGTCAGGCCCGTATCCTCGAATTGATAAAGGAAAATTTCTCACTGGCGAGCGGCTTTGCGAGCTGGCCGACCTCGTGGCTGGCGTGGTGCAAATGTATTTTGGCAACGCCTCCGAGCTGATCCAGCACTCCAAGAGCGGCAAGATCAAACTGCTGGGTGTCTCAAGCCTCAAGCGCCGCCGCAACTGCCCGGCCTGCCGGCCATTGCCGAGGCCTACCCGGGCTTCCAGACCATCACCTGGAACGGCCTGCTCGCACCGGCGGGCACGCCGCGCGACGTGGTCAACAAGCTGGCGGCGGAAGTGAAAAAAGTGGTGAGCGAACCGGCGGTGATTGACCGGTTGGAAAAAATCGGCGTCGACCCGGACGGCTCCTCGCCGGATGAGTTTGCCAAGACCATCGCCGCAGACATCAAACAGTGGGGTGAGGCGGTAAAGGCGGCGGGCATCAAAGCCGAATAGGCTGGAAAGCCCCTTGCAGGGCGCACCTCGGCCGGTAGGCCGAGGCCGTTCGACGGGCGCCGAGAATTCTCGGCGAAATCCCCGCCTCACCTCTGGGCGGGCGTTTCCAGCCGATTGACGTACAAAATGGGTCTGGCCCGATTTATTTACCGCTACATTGTCTTCGCGGTAAAAATACCAATTAAGATTGCATGCCCACCATCAAAAGAGAAATCATGAAATTCCTCGCCCTAGCCCTGTTTGCCTCAGCCATGCTCCACAGCGGCCTAAGTCTGGCCGCTGACCCCTCCGATGCGCGCCAGCCAATCTCCCTGACCCCGAAAGAGTTCAGTTGGTTGCTCAGTGAAATGCGCGGACATCTGGATGCCATCGGGGCTGCCCAGCAGGCGGTGTCGACAGGTGATATGGAGACAGCCCGCCAGGCCCTGCTTGAGCGTGGCACCGCTCGCCTGAAGGCCCCCGGGCGGCTCAGCTTCCCGCAAAAAGTGAACGATGGCTGGAGGGCCCTGGCCATAGGCATGCATCAGTCGTTCGACGCGGTAGCCGAAGGGATTGCAAACAAGGAGAGTGCGGCACAAATCATGGGACGTACGGCTACCTTGATGCAGTACTGCGCGGGCTGTCACGCCTCATTTCGCCTTGCTGAAACTCCCTGAGGTAATAAATGGGGTCTGACCCCAATTATTCAGAAACACTAAAACAGGGTGCCGCGGCACCCTGTTTTACTTCGGCAACGCGATGACCTCACCCAGCCCGGAATGGTCATGGCGTTCCTTAAAGAGTTCGGCAATCTTGGCCTGCGCAAAGCCGCCGGTGCAATGCCCGGCGGCAACGCGATCGAGCTTCCACTTGCTGGCAAAGTTGCTGACGATCTGCGTTGCCACCTCGTCGGTCTTGTCCACAAGGTGCAGGCCGCCGACAATGGTATTGATCTTCGGGTCGATCTGCGCGGCGACGCCGAGGATTTTTTCTATGCCCGGGTGCGAGCAGCCGACCACCACCACCAAGCCCTTGGGCGTCTTGATGGCCATGGAGATTTCATTGAGCTCCATCGTGCCTTTTTCTTCGGAGATAGTGCGGAACAGGAACATACCGGGCACCACCTCAGTCGGCTTGTCGATGCGCGTGATATTGGCCTCGGGCCAGGGCGAATCGACGCCGTAGCTGTCGGCCGTCTTGCCGTCGAAATAACGCAGGTCATCGGGCAGGCCGTCGACTTTGCGTTTCACCGACTGGGCAATCGGTCCGCTGGCCGGCGTACCGAAAGAGCCGGTCTCGGCCGGCGCAAAAATCTTTACCGTCGGGTTTTGCTGCAGCACATAGGCAAGGCCCGCCGTGTGGTCGCCATGTCGGTGCGACAGCACGACAAAATCCAGCCGCGTCAGGTCGATCTTCAGTGCTTTGACGTTATTGACGAAGGCCTTGTACTGCCCGCCGGTATCAAACAGGATGCGCTTGCCACCGTATTCCACCAGCGCCGAATAGCCCCAGCTGCGCTCGAGGTTGGAGGGCTTGCCGAAGGCGTCGGAAATGATGGTGACGCGTGCGGGGTTGTCTTGAGCGTGGGCGGAAAAACTAAAGGTGGCCAGCAGGGACAGCAGCAGCCTATGAAATGTGTTCAATACGACCTCCCTAATGCGGAATTGAAACTATTGCGCCTGCCCTCTTTAATGCGCGGTCTGGCCCATGTTATTTAATTAAATGGGGTCTGGCCAAAATTATTTCAAAGATAGCTCTGATATCTATATTAGATCGATTCCATATACGAAGACAGGCACTTGGATTGCACTCTTGATCAACGGTAGGTACCGACAAACCTTTTCAAAAGTAAGGCTGCCCTCCCAGTTGAGGTTGTGCTTTTCCTTTGCACTCTTTTGAAATCGGGATGTCGTCGTAACGTAGACGCCGACGTCAATTTTGTCTAGGGAAGAATACGACGAAACCTGAAATTTAATTAGGTCAATACCGATGAAGGAGGCGTGCCCGAATTCCACTTCCATTCCGATTCGATCTTTTAGGAAATCCATTTTCGCGAATGCTTCATCGCCTTCATTGAATACAGAGGGTTGTCGTTCCCATTTAGATTCCACGAAAAGTCTATCTAGCTCTTTGTTAAAGTGGGGTCGAGATAATTGGTCCAAGTTCAATGAAGGATGTGTCAACACTGTTTCGATATTTCTACGATGTGCAAGCTTAGAATTCAATATTTCCTCTGCGAAACGAAAGGAATATGTTTTAAGACTGAGCGGCATAGATGGCTATTTGAGGTCAATCAACGTTGAGTAATTTTTCGCGGAAAACACGTAGCGACAAGAACAGAGAATTTAACTTTCTTTCCGCGGATATCAATGGGGTTCGAGCTCAATTATTCTTTCGCTCGATCTACGTTGCTGTCCCGAAAATTACCCGCTCGGCGAAAAATCTGACTAAAGGAATATATTCCTCAATCACGTCCTCTGAGTCAGACAATGGGATATGACAGTCTTCTCGTTTGTATCTATCGCTAGAGTGGACAATAGCGTTCCTGATATGTTTTAAGACTTTGGCTGAATTCGCGAGGGCGTGGTCTTTTAATGGAGCAACTTGGAGTTGCTCCCCAAACACGACTCGTCTTTTCGAATAGATCTTCTCGCCACAGGTGTGCTCAAAGTTTTGGATGAATTCGATGAGATCAGTCTCTTGAACGAATCGCTCTAAAACATTTCGAAGCATCTCGGTTTCATCCGCACGCGCGTCTTGACCGCGTACAGTGGAAATGACTTTGTCGAGGGCTTCCCGGTTTGAGCGAAAGCCCGGATTGTTGAGCATTGACGTGAGCCTATCATGCAGCAGGAGTTCGGAAACTCTCAGGAAGTAGTACTCGAGGATGTGGTAGTACGCGAGAAAGCTTTGACTTGGGAAGGGACTCGCCTTTGCCACCTTGTAATAACTAACAACATTTTCGTCATATGTCGCGCTTGGAATAGTTGAGTCGTCCTTCGAATCGTCTAAGTATAGGGATTTGAGGCGTCGCGATCTCGCTTTCCACAGAGACAAACAATCGTGTTGCTCGACCGCGATCTTGAAAAGGCCGTTCCTAATCGTAGAAAGTGCTCTCTCCTTCAAATCTGCGGGCGTCTTGCGCCCCTTTTGTGTGTAAACCGCTGTAGTCGGCATCCATATCAGCATCGGAAGTCTACGAATGAATATTTCGGTTTCCAGCAGGCGCTTTTTCACTCGCCGAGCAAAAAAGTCCTCGTAAGCAACGGAATTGAAGAATGCAAATGCGAAAGTAGGTGTCGCGCTAGATATTACGACAGTGTTTCCTTTGCGATCCGATAGGGAGTATTGCTCTGCAGCTAGAGCGGGGGGCGGCGCAAGCCGAGTGACCAACACTTCGACATGATTATTATGGATTAGCATACGAGAATCAAAGTCGAATGCGATGCTGCGGGCGCGCTCGAACTGCTGAAATGCCGCTCGCCATTCATCATCGAATTTAATTTTTACAGGCTTGGGGGCTCTCGCGACATGGACTTCGTCGCCGACAACCGCACAATCAACCCCAAGGGCGGCTAGTCTAGTTTGAACGTGTAGTGCGAGAGTCATGTTTAAGGATCCAAATTAAAGGGGGCAGGCTCAATTGCCATCCTCACTTCACTTCCGCCGAAATCGTACTAACCGGCCCCACCCCATGCAACGCAATAATGCAATCCGCATCCTTGGCTCCATCGTAATGAATGCCGCGTGCGTAATGCGTCACCAGTGAGCCTGCCGGCATGGGCACGGTGCTGGCTGGGTCGAACTTGGTGCCTGTGCCCACCCACCAGGTGCCTTGCACCACGACAGCGGTCGGTCTATTGAGCATGCGGACGGCTCATGTTGCCGGCCTTCCACTTGAGCAGCATGTAATAGGGGCCGGGCTTGGTCGGGTCGCCGTAGATGATGGCGGTCTGGTTGGTGCGCGCGGCGTTGTCTACCCACTTGATGTTCTCGGGCAGGGTGTAGGCGATGATTTTCGGATCAAGATCGGCGGCAAGGGCATTGCCTGCCAGAAGGGCTGATGCGATGAAGGCGCAAATCGTGGCTATCAAGCGCGGCATGACGGTCTCCCCTCCGTAATGTGAAGCGCCAGTCTAAGCGAGTTGCGGAGCGATGATGCCCCTACATGGCCTAGACTAAAGTCTAAGCTGGGTCGCTGCGGGTCAGTCGATTTCGTTTCCCTCCCAAAAAGCAATGTGCTATTTTTATTTCCGAACTGATGCATATCAGTAAGCGGCATTGCTGTCTTTCGGCCCGCTTCGGGCCGCCTTCCACGCAAGGTGCAGCTGCGCCCGACGTGGCTTTATACAAACAAGAAACAGGGGGATTCCATGAAAGTGAATTACAAATCCGTCTTGGGCGTCCTGGCTGGCATCGCGCTGGGCATGGGGGTTGCCGGTAGCGCACTGGCGCAGAAGTCTGTTCTGCCGGTTTATGTTGTGAATGAAATTGACGTGATCGACGACGCGCTGTTCAAGACCTATTCGAGCAGCCAGCAGACCTTGATCGAAAAACACGGTGGCAAATACATCATCCGCGGCGGCAAGGTCAGCGCGATCGACGGAACCCCGCCCAAGCGTTTTACCATTTACGTTTTTGACAACGCCGACAAGCTGCAGGCCTGGCAGAACGACCCGGCGCAAAAAACGATCTGGGCGACGCGTGGAAAGGCCGGCAAGTTCCGCACCTTTACCGCCGAGGGGCTGGCAAAGTAATCACGACATTCGCATGCCTTGCATGCACGCTGCAAAAGGCCGCCACATATTGGCGGCCTTTTTTATTGAGCGCTTGTCCTGCGGGTGATGCCCGGAAACGGCCGACTGGCGCGCGTTTTCAGCCTATTTGTGGTTTCAGGCCGAGGGTCGTCATGGCGTAGGGATCGGAGTGACCTAGGGGCTGTTGACATTCAAGCGAGCCAGACGAAGGTGCAGACCAGATGCAAGAAGGCCATATAGTGGGGATCGAGTTTTTCGTATCGCGTGGCAACACGCCGAAAGTGCTTGATGCGCGCGAAGAAGCGTTCGATCAG
>JANXRV010000029.1:0-5367 GCA_025356665.1 Pseudomonadota bacterium | reverse complement strand
TGGAGCCTGAAGGGTGCGGAGGCGGTACTGCGCCTGCGGGCGCTACGCTCGAGCGGCGACTTCGACGCCTACTGGGAGTACCACATCAAACAGGAATACCAACGCAACCACGTCGCACGCTATGCCGACGGTATAGTGGTGTCGGTTCGAGGGCGCGAAGTCCCGGTCCTGCGGCAGGTGAAATGATCCAAGGCCGAGATCTTAGGGCAATTAAAAAGAGCCGCACCCAAACGATTTTGCGTAGACGCGAGTTTCGCCGATCAAGATGACGAACGCAAGTCGCGGATTTTTGCCTTAGCCGCCGCTACGTAGCGTAGAGCTTGTCTCATTGGTGAGACTTCCTTTACGTGTTACTGGCACGTAAAGTCCCCGGCCATCGATAGCGGATTGTAGGTTTGGGGTGCTCTGTTAGTGGACGGCGCACCCCGACGCGGCCGGGGCGCGGTGCTGCGCATCCGTGCCGCTGCCGCGCCGGCATGCGCGATCAGGAAACCGGGGCATCTCGACCTTTTCTGCCCGGGTGCCGGCTTACCCACCGCGCCGCCGCCTCTCGCCTCATAGGGGCGGTCGGCGGCGCCGTGGATAAGCCTGCGGTATCTCGCGGCGGCCGACCGTCGCAGTGCGGCCGGTTTGTTCCCTTTGTGTTATCCAACGGTTATCCATGTGTTGTCTTTCTGTCTCCTTGTTGTACCTGCTCTGCTTTCAACCTGCTTCAGGTTTGCTCTCAACTTGCTTTCAGGTTGCTTCCGGTGTGTGGTGATGTCGGCCGATGCTGAAGCATCGGCAATTTGGACGCGCTTTCGGGAGTCTTTAACTCCCGAAATACCCCACCACACCAGACGCACTTACATTTCAAGTGCAAACCCGCACCGTTGAGCCATATCGCTGTAAACACGCGTTTACGAATGTGTGCACCTTGCCCCGCAACCCCAGCAACGGCGCGGAATTCATGTTTACTTTTGTAATCAGGCCGGTGTAAAGCGCTTGCCATTGGCATACGCTGAACCGAGGGGGTTCAGCGAACGATTTTGGCGGGGTACCAGGATCGCCGCAGGGGTGACTAGGGGGCAACGCCTTCGCCTTCGTCAGGCTCGGCCGCCAAAGCCTCCCGGAGCACCGCGCGTTGCTCGACAAGGCCAGCGTCATCCACTGCGGGTTCGTGGCCTCTCACGCGCGTCAATCGCGCCGGATGGGTCGCCGTGTGGATCTCTTTCAGCTTCTGGATCGAGACATGGGTGTAGATCTGCGTCGAGGTCAGCGAGCTATGACCGAGCAGCGCCTGGATATAGCGGATGTCGGCGCCGTTCTCCAGCATGTGCGTGGCGCAGGCGTGGCGGAACAGGTGACAGGCGCCGGGCACCATGACGCCGGCGCGACGAATGGCGCCCTTCACATACTCGCCCAACCAGTCGGGGCTGTAAGGTTCGCCATAGTCGGTGAGAAACAGCCGGCCGTCCTCGGTCGTCGAGAGCAATTCCGGCCGCACCTCGATCAGGTATTTTTCCACCCAGCGGCAAGCGCGCTCGCCCAGCGGCACCATGCGATCCTTCCTGCCCTTGCCTTCGCGCACCAGGACGCTGCCGCGCCGCGTGTCGACGTCCACCACGTCGAGGTGCACCAGCTCGTTCCTGCGCACGCCGCTGGAGTACAGCACTTCGAGCATGGCGCGGTCGCGGATGCCGACCAGCGTGCTGGTATCCGGTTCACTGATGATGCGTTCGACTTCCTCCACGGTCAGCACATAACGCGGTATCTGGCGCGGCGCTTTCGGCATCACCAGTTCGGACGCCGGGTTGTAGAGAATGCGCCGTTCGCGCGCCAGCCATTTGAAGTAGGCCTTGAGCGGTACCAGCTCGGTGTGCTGGCTGGTGAAGGACAGCGGCGTGCCGTCTTTCTTGCGATAGTGATACAGATGGCGCTGGTAACGATCGAGGATCGGCAAGGTGATGTCCTGCGGCCGGGTGAGACTGCGCTCCATGGCCCACAGGATGAAGCGGCGCACGGCGCGCTGACGATGGCGCAGCGTGAAGGGAGAGATGCCTATCGCTACCGACCAGGCGAGGAAGTCGCGCAGCGCATGGGACAGCGCCACGTCGGGCAAGTCCCAGCCGCGTGGCGTGGCGCCGCCGGGGTGCTTTTTACGCAGGACCATCCTAGGAAACTGAGCAGGCGGCTAAGGAGGCAGCGGACGGCATGGCCTGTGCCTGCGATGCACGCCGGTTGCGCTCGTGGACATGCGTGGCGCTGTCCGTCGCCGCCGATTCGTCACCCAGGCCCGCTGTGTGCGGCGTTGCGGCCGATAGGGCACTGCGCGAAGGGGCCGCGTTGGGGGCGTTTTGACCCCGCGTTGGGGCCGCGTACCCCCTCTGTTCACCCCGCGAAGTCGACATCGTAGCCGGGTCGAGCAGGCCCGACAGGTGCGGCTCGGTAGCGCCGTTGCCGTCGTAGATCAACTCATATTCAAAGGTCTGGCCGCGCGATCCGCGATGCACGATCAGGTATTCCATTTGCGTCAGGCGGTCGAGGTGTACGCGTAACTGCGTGTCGCTCCAGCCGATGGCCTCGCGTACCTCGCGCCGCGTGAAGCGCACGTCGCGGCGCGCGAAGGATTGCGCATCACCTTTCGCCTTGATCAGCACGGCCAGGGCGTTCAACAGGCGCCGTGTCTGCGGCGGCAGTTCGTCGAGACTGCGGCCGAGCACGTCGTGCGCCAGCGCATTGGCGGCGGCGATGTCGGCCAGCGTGACCTCGATGTAGTCCAGCGCTACGCCGCCCGAGTCATGACCACGGCCCGGCAATTGCCGGACTTCGCGTTGGTGCTGGTGCAAGAGTGCGATGCTGTCGATCAGGGTAAGATATTTTTCGTGATCGCGCCGGGTGCGGGTTTTATCGGAGAGGAAGGTCAGTTGATCGGCATAGGGATTGACCACGGCCAGGGGCCGCAGCAGACGCTGCGCGTTCTGGTGCAGCGTCATCAGCCGCGCCTTCTCCTGTTTGGCGACGAGCCCGGCCAGGGTGCGTTTGGCGCGTTGCCGCTGGTGGATGGCTTCGGTTTGCGCGCGGCCCTCGTCCACACTGAGCACGATGCAGCGATTGAGCAGTTCCTCGTCGATCTCGATCGCCGTCGTGGTGAGGAAGATCATCACCGGGCCTTCGACGCGATAGGGCTGTGTCTCCAGGTTACCCGTGGTGGGGTTCTTGCCGGTGCTGGCGATGGTCAGTTCGCCTTCCGACTGCAACAGCTTCAAGGCATAGGTGGCGCGGCTGGCGCCTTCTTCTTCGGCAATCGCCAGTATCTTGTGCTGGAGGCCCATCTCGCTCATGTAGAACAGGCTCTGCCCGGTCATGGCGCTGTATTTGCTGTAGTCCTCTTTCGGCATGAAGGCGAGCACGGCATCCATCAGCGCCGACTTGCCGGCGGCGCTGGAACTCTGCACGACGATGGCGAGCGGCGCATCGAGCAGGCGCGACACGGCGGCGAGATAGGCCACGCGCTTGTTGGTGGTCTCGCCCACCAGGCCGCAGGTGTCGAAGTCGGCGCCGATGCGCGCCAGCAGATCGGGCGCGCGCAGCAGCGCCATGGCCTCGGCTTGTTCTTCGGCCGAGAGTGCGACCGCGCTGTCCTGGTCGCCGTCCTGCGCTTTCTGCAAGGCGGCTTCCTGCAGGTCTTCGAGTTTGCGCAACACGCGGCCAATATCAGCGCGCACGATGTCGTCGGTGAGTTGCAGTTCGAGCGCGGCCTGGGTGATGAAGCTCAGGCGCTGGCGCGCGCTGTAGAGGTCGAAGGTATCAACGAAGAAGGCGTCACCGCGTGCGACGAGCAGGTTCACTTTCATGATTTCGCCGCCCACATTTTTGGGCAGGCCGCGCACGCGGTAGCGCCGTTCGCCGAAGCTGAAGTGGACCGCGCTGTCGGTAACGTCGGCATGCACCGTGTCATCGGGCGGCGGCGGTACCGGGGATGCGTCCGACATGATCGGTGCAGCGCCGGTGTCGGCGGCTAAAGGGGGAAGCACGGCAACACGTTCCGCGCTGTCAACCGCAGGGGGCGGAGTTGCCACGACGGCACAGGGTGGATCGGCGTCGGGCATGGGCTCCAGCATCGGTATCGCCGACATCGTGTCCGCCGTTGGCGCCGGCGCGGCGCCCTTGCCCATCCATAAGGCTTTGCGGATCACCAGGCCGAGGCTGCGCTGTGCCGGCGTGACCTTCTGCGCATAGTCGTTGGCGTCCATGCCCTTGGGGAACTGAATGCGGAAACACTCGATGCCGGCCGCCATCAGGCGTTCGGCGAGCTTGGGCGCGCCCAGGTCGCCGGCGGCGTCGCGGTCGTAGGCGATCAGCACGCGCTCGGTGCCGTGCTGCCGCATGACGGCAAGCATCTCGTCGCTGAAACCCTCGGTGCCGTAGGCGCTGCTGACGTTTCGATACCCCGCGCACCAGAAGGTCAGCGCATCGATGAGCGCTTCGCAAATGATGATTTCCTTGCTCGCCGCGAACGCGTCGAGGTTCCACACACCGCGCGGATTGAGACCGTCGCGCCGCGGCAGATACAGGTGCTCGGTGGTACCGGCACGCAGACCCTTGGTGATCTTGCGGCCGTAGAGGTTCACGGTGTTGCCGGCCACATCGAGGATCGGCACGATGAGCGAGCCGGCCAGGTGCTCGTGGCCGCTCGTCTCGCGCATCACGCCCAGGCGCTCCAGGCGCGTGCGGATGGCGAGGCCTTCTCTTCTTTGCTTGTTGGGCAGGCGCAGGCCCAAGGTGCGGTTGGCATAGCCGAGTTTGAAATGGGCGATGGCGTCGGTGTTGTCGAGGCCACGCGAGGCGAGATAGGCCAGCGCTTCGGGATTGCGCTTCAAGGTCTCGTGGTAGTAGGCCGTGACCTGGTTCAGCAGTTGCACGTCGTCGGCATCGCGCGCCAACGGCATCGGCAAGGCGCGCACGGTGCTGCGTTTGGTGGCACCGTCGCCAGCCGCTAAGGAAGAAACGCCTTCGCGCAGGAGTTCGACGGCATGGCGGAACGACACGCCGTTCTTTTTGATGACCCAATCGATGGGGCCGCCGGCGGCGCCGCAGCCGAAGCAGTGCCACAGGTTTTTCGCCGGCGTGATGACCAGGCTCGCGGTGTCGTCGGCGTGGAACGGGCAGCGGCCCACATAATCCTTGCCCGACTTCTTGAGTTCGATGCCCGAGGCCTCGACCAGCCGCTCCACGCTCACTTCATTTTTTGGCTCCTCGGCGGAATCTGTGGGTGGTTTTGGGGCTACGGAGCAGGTGCTGAAGTGGAGTTTAGGTACTTGTAGAGCTTGCGGCAGGTGGCGTCTAAGGAGTTCTGTTCCTCTTCGGTGATCCGTGGCCAGAGCA
>JANXRV010000022.1:0-19889 GCA_025356665.1 Pseudomonadota bacterium | reverse complement strand
GGGAGCCTTCGGCGGATATCCGCAAAAGGCCCAAAGTCTGCGCCTCGACGTTCAAATCGAGACCAGAAAATATTACTCGTTTCCGCATGTCAATCATCAACTTATAACCGTCTCTCGTGAAAACGTTGGGACACTACTGTTATTCAACTATATCTAATCACCGGCGAATACTGCCAGACCATCGTGCATGACGTCGTGCGGTTCGCCGTTTTTCGTTTCGCGGATCGTCCATACCGTGCGCTCCAGGTCGATGTCGCGCCATGACGCGGCCACCACTTCACCCGACCGGCAGCCGGTAAAGAGCACCATGGCCAGTGCTTCGCGCACGGCCCGGCTGTAGGGACTGCGGGGACTGCGCGGCAGCCATCACACGAACGTCGCGACTTCGCTGTCGCTAAAGACGCGCTTTCTGCGCACCCGCGGCGCACCTTTGATGCCCAGCGTCGGAATCACGAACTCATCAGGAAGACGCCCCTGTTCTGCCGCGTGGGAATACGCGCATCGAATGCGGCCAAGCAGGTAAGTGCCACACCGTGGAGCACGAGCAGACGCGGTAGCGGTAGCGGTAGAAAAACACTCTTGCGGCATTCGTGCGGCGCACCCTAAAACCCGGGCGATCGGGATCGGCGCACTCGTCTCCCGACCGCAGGTCGGCGATAATCAATGTTAAACTTGCCCCCCTTTCCGACAGCCTTTTCCAGATCCCAAGATGAATCTCGAACAAGCCCGCTTCAACATGGTCGAGCAACAAATCCGCCCATGGGAGGTGCTCGACGCCGAAGTGCTGAATCTGCTCTACGCCGTGCACCGCGAAGAGTTCGTACCGGCTGCGCACCGCGAGCTCGCCTTCTCCGACCTGGAAATTCCGCTCTATACGGGAGCCGCTCCCGGCGAGTACATGATGCAGCCCAAACTCGAGGCGCGCATCCTGCAGGAACTTGGCGTAAAAAAATCCGACAAGGTACTCGAAGTGGGCACAGGATCAGGCTATCTGACCGCCTTGCTTGCGCATCGCGCCCTGTCGGTCGTGAGCATAGAGCTCAACCCAGCCATCAAGAGTATCGGCGAGAAAAATCTTGCCCCGCAGGCTTTCAACAATATCAGCCTCGCGCTCGGTGATGGCGCTCAAGGCTGGACAAAAGCGGCCCCCTACGATGTCATCGTTCTGACTGGCTCGACGCCGGTATTGCCGCAAACCCTGCTCGAGCAGCTCAAGCCCGGCGGCCGCCTGTTCGCCATTGTCGGCGACGCACCCGTGATGGAAGCGCGCCTCGTCACTTGCAATGCGCCCGGGGCTTTCCAGTCCACCGTACTATTTGAAACCTGCACAGCCCCGCTGGTGAACGCCGCGCAACCCAAGCGTTTCTCGTTTTAACCGCGTAGCGCACAAGCCTGGCGCCGATACGATTTGTTACCCCTGCGGCAATCATTTCACGCCATCATCCGAATCAAATGGATCAGATCAATCCGACACAACTGAAAGAATGGCTGGACCGCGCCGGTGACAAAGCGCCGCTGTTGCTCGACGTGCGCGAGAACTGGGAGTACGAAACGGCGCACATCGAAAAATCCATGCTGATCCCGATGAACACCATTCCGGCACGCCTGTCCGAACTGGACGCGGACGCAGACACCGTGGTGATTTGCCACCATGGCGGACGCAGTGCGCAAGTGGCGATGTTTCTTGAGCGCAACGGATTTAAAAAAGTCTTCAACCTGGCCGGCGGTGTGGATGGCTGGGCGCGGCAAGTGGACAACGGCATGGCGACTTACTGAAACCCTCCATTCGAAAATTACCGACATGAACAGCAATCTCTCACGCACACTTTGCGCCACCTGGTTTATCGCAGCGGCCCTGGCCGGTCCGGTGCATGCTGCTGACCTGCTGCAAATTTACCGCGACGCGCTGAGCAACGATGCAACCTATGCATCGGCGCGCGCAACCCGCGATGCCGGGCTTGAGAACCTGCCGCAGGGGCGGGCGGCAATACTGCCCACCGTCAGCGCCACCGCGTCGACGCAAATGAACAACCTGGAGATTTCTTTCCGTAACGCCTTGCCGGACTCGAACCGAAAGGGCAACACCAACAGCTACGGCATCACCCTCACCCAGCCGCTGTTCAACTGGGCGAGCTACATGACCTACAAAGAGGCTGGCTATAAAGTCGCACAAGCGGAAGCCACTTTTGCGCAAGCGCACCTTGATCTGATTGTGCGCGTATCGCAAGCCTATTTTGACGTCCTGGCATCGCAGGACAGCCTGGCTTTTATCACCGCCCAACTCACCGCCATCTCGGAACAACTGGCGCAGGCCAAACGTAACTTCGAAGTGGGCACTGCCACCATTACCGACACGCATGAAGCCCAGGCGCGCTATGACCTGTCGACCGCGCAGCGCCTCGCCGCCGAGAATGACCTGGAAATCAAGAAACAAGTGCTGCAACAAATCATCGGAAAATTGCCTGCGGGACTGCTGCCTTTGCGCACCGCGCTGCAACTCTCCCCACCGCAACCGAGCGCGATGGAACAATGGGTAAAAAGCGCGGAAGAACAAAGTTTCGGCGTGCGCGTCCAGGAAGCCGGTCTGGAAATCGCCACGCGCGAAATAGAACGGCTTCGCGCGGGCCACTACCCGTCGCTGAACATTGTCGGCGCGCTGGGTGCAAGCTCGCAAAACCTCTCCTCGACAGGGACCGCAAACATCGCCAGCGACACCAACAACCGCAGTATCGGACTGCAGTTGGCGGTCCCCTTATACGCCGGCGGCAGCGTCAGTTCGCAGGTTCGCCAGGCCGTCGCACTGCAGGAAAAGACACGCCAGGATCTGGAGCTCAGCAAACGCAGTGCAGCGCTGTCGGCACGCCAGTCCTTCCTTGGCGTGACCAACGGCATGGCACAGGTGCGCGCGCTCGAAGCAGCGCTCGTTTCCAGCCAGAGCGCCCTCGACTCCAACAAGCTTGGCTACGAAGTGGGCGTGCGCATCAATATCGACGTGCTGAATGCACAGCAACAACTGTTCTCGACCAAGCGCGACTTGTCCAAAGCACGCTACGACACGCTGCTCAACGGCCTCAAGCTCAAAGCAGCCGCAGGCTCGCTCTCCGAAGAGGATGTGGCAGCCGTCAACCGGTTACTGGGCGAGTAAGCGCGCGACCACCACCATCAGGCGCCCGGTGGCGCCCTGATGCGCCGCGCTAAAGTGCCGCCCCGCCGCTGCCATGGCAGCGCGAGATTCGCGCTCGGACAGTAGCGCTTTTACGCGCGAGACCAGCGCCTCTGCATCGACCACCGTCAAGGCCGCGCCCGCCGCCACCGCATCCTCGCTGGCCTTGGCGAAATTATAGGTATGCGGGCCCAGCAGCACCGGCACCCCGAGCGCGCAGGCCTCGATGAAATTCTGCCCGCCGTAGGGCAGCAGGCTGCCGCCGACAAAAGCCACATCACAGGCGCCAAAATACGCCGCCATCTCACCCATGCTGTCGCCAAGCACAAAGGCGCAATCGGGCGGAACAGCGCGATTTTCACTGCGCAGTGCAAGGGACTGTCCGCGCGCCTTGAGCAGGGCCGACACCTCGCCAAAGCGCTGCGGATGACGCGGCACAATCAGGGTGAGAAGGTCGGCAACAGGATGCTGACGCAGGGCGTCCAACAATAGCGCTTCCTCGCCTTCACGGGTGCTGGCGGCAAGGAGCACCGGGCGGGTGACGCCAAAGCGCTGCCGCAGCTCGGCTCCCAACAGCCGCATGGCCTGCGGAACGGTGACATCAAACTTCAGGTTGCCTGTCACTTCAAGCTCACCCGCCCCGAGCGCACGCAGCCTGTCAGCATCCGCCTCGCTTTGTGCCGCGATGGCAGAAAGGCCTTGCAATGCCTCGCGCACTAGGGACGCCACCAGAGCGTAAGCCCGAGCGGATTTTTCCGACAGGCGGGCGTTGGCAAGCAGTAGTGGTAACTGCTTTTCGCGGCAGCCCCGGATCAGGTTGAACCAGATCTCGGTCTCCATCAGGATGCCCAGCCGGGGCCGAAAATGCGCAAGAAAGCGCGCAACGGCGAACGGGTAGTCGTAGGGCAGGTAACAACAATGCGCCACACCGGCGAACAATTGCTCCGCCGTGGCGCGGCCGGTGGCGGTCATTTGCGTCACGACGAGTTGATACCCCGGATAGCGCAAAGCGAGGGCACGTACAAAAGGCTCGGCCGCCCGCGCTTCACCAACCGACACGGCATGCAACCAAATGACCGGCTTGTCCGGCTTGAAAGCGTAACGACCGAATCGTTCGGCCATATGCAGGCGATAGCCGGGCTCGCGCCGGCCACGCCACCACAACCGTAGCACCACCCAAGGCAGCGCAAGCCACAGCACCGCGTTGTACACAAAGTGCATCATGCCGGGCCAGACCACAATCCGGTCAGCGCCGCCATGACCTCGTCAACGGAAGGAGGGGCATCCAGCGCACCCAGATTGCAGGCAGCGCGCGCGCCGTAGACTCCCGTGAGCTCGGGCGAAGAGGCACAAAAGATTGCGACCGTCGGTCGCCCCAGCGCGGCCGACAAATGCATGAGCCCGGTGTCGACACCGACCGTTCCCTTGCCCCCGGCGAGCAGCCGCGCCATGGCGTTCAAATCCAGCCGCGGTGCGACGCTGGCACCGGCCATCGCCGCGGCGATGCGCTTGGCCGCGGCCATTTCGGCCTCATTGCCCCAGGGCAGCACGCATTTGAGGCCGGCGGCCACCAGCTTGCACCCAAGCGCGATCCAGTTCTCTTCTGACCAATGCTTGTCGGCGCGACTAGTGGCATGCAGCAAGACACAATAATCATCCACCTTAACCTTATTCGTCCCCCCGACACGGTCCGCGCGGATACCGTAGTCGGCGCCGCCCTCTATGGGGTAGCCCAGGGCGGCCGCCACGAGCGCACGATTACGTACGACCGCGTGCTGGGTCGGCAAAAGGGCATGGGTCACATCGTAAAAGCGCGCCGCCGTGGACTCCCGGGCGCTGCCTGCGTCATATCCGTGTCGCTCGCCATTGGCACAGCGGGCGAGCAAGGCGCTTTTAATCAGCCCCTGGGTGTCAATGACAAAGTCGTATTGTTCGAGCCCGAGCGCACGGCGAAAAGCGCCCACTTCGCGCCAAGTACCGCGACTGAAAACCTGTTTGCGCCAGCGCCGCACCGCCACCGGGATGACACGCCGCACCACAGGGTGCAACGCGGGCAAGGCGGCAAAGGCCTCCTCCACAACCCAGTCAATCCGGGCCTCCGGGAACCGACGTGCGATATCGGTCACCACCGGCAGGTTATGCACGACGTCGCCCAGCGAGGAGGTTTTGACGAGCAGTATTTTTTTCATGACGGGCCGCGCCCGAAGACGGCGGCGTCAGTTAAAATAGTAGTGGTAAAACCTTGATTATACGGGATTGCTCGCCCCAAACCGTCCGCTACCATGCCTCTTTCCGCCGTCATCATCACCAAGAACGCCGCCACCCAGATCAGTGCCTGCCTGGCAAGCCTGGCGTTCGCCGATGAGCTGCTGGTTGTCGATTCGGGCAGCACCGATGGCACCGCGGAGATTGCCAGCGCCGCCGGGGCCAGGGTACTGCAAGCCGAATGGCTGGGCTTCGGCCGGCAAAAGCAATTTGCGGTGACGCACGCTGCCCACGATTGGGTGCTGTGCGTTGATGCCGACGAGTGCGTCAGTGACGCGCTACGCGCCAGCATCGTTTCGACACTCATGTCCCCGCGCGCAACGGCCTACAACATGGCCCGCTGCAACCGCTTCATGGGCCACTGGCTGCGGCACGGGGAGGGCTATCCGGACTGGAGCTTGCGCCTGTTCGATCGCCGCCATGCCCGCTGGAGCGACGACCCTGTACATGAGAAAGTGCTCGCAAACGCCCGTCCGGCGCGGCTTTCCGGCGATTTGTTGCATGACTCGGCCGAAACCCTGGATCGCTACCTGGACAAACAGAATCGCTATACGACGCTGCAAGCCGAGGCCATGTGCGCCGCCGGCAAGCACGCAAGCCTCGTGCGGCTGGTGCTCTCGCCACTCGCGCGTTTTATCAAGTTCTATGTAATTCGGCTCGGCTTTCTCGACGGTCAGGCGGGACTCGTGCACATCGCCATCGGCTGCATGAACAGTTTCAACAAATACGCCAAGCTAATGGCGCTGCAACGGACAAGGCCATGACGATTCTGGTTACAGGCGGTGCCGGCTTCATCGGCTCGAATTTCGTCCTTGACTGGCTGGCGCAGTCGGACGAAACCGTGGTCAACCTCGACAAGCTGAGCTACGCCGGCAACCGCGCCAATCTGGCCGCGATCACCGGCGATGCCCGCCACCAATTCGTTCATGGCGACATCTGCGACCGGCCGCTGCTGCAAAAATTGTTCAGCGAACACCAGCCGCGCGCCGTGGTGCATTTCGCCGCCGAAAGCCATGTCGACCGATCCATTCACGGCCCGGCTGAATTTGTGCAGACAAACGTGATCGGCACCTTCAGCCTGCTCGAGGAAGCGCGTGCGCACTGGATGCTGCTCGAAGGCGATGCCAAGTCCGCTTTCCGCTTCCTGCATGTCTCGACGGACGAAGTCTACGGCTCGCTAGGCGTGGCCGATCCGGCCTTCGCCGAAACAAGCGCCTACGCCCCCAACAGCCCCTATTCCGCATCCAAGGCCGGCTCCGACCACCTGGTGCGCGCCTGGCACCACACCTACGGCCTGCCGACGCTGGTCACCAACTGCTCCAACAATTACGGCCCGCGGCAATTCCCGGAAAAGCTCATCCCGCTGATGATCACCAACGCCCTCGCGGGCAAGCCCTTGCCGGTGTATGGCGACGGCCAGAACGTGCGCGACTGGCTTTACGTCGGCGACCACTGCTCCGCCATCCGGGCGGTGCTCGCACGCGGGCGTCCGGGCGAGGTCTACAACGTCGGCGGCAACGCGGAAATGAAGAACCTCGAGGTCGTGCATGCCCTATGCGCCGCACTCGATATGCTGCGTCCCGACCCGGCGGGCTCTCGCGAGCGCCTGATCAGCTTCGTCAAAGACCGCCCCGGCCATGACCGGCGCTACGCCATCGATGCGCGCAAAATTGCCGCAGAGCTCGGCTGGCAACCAGCAAAAAATTTCAAGTCCGGCCTGACGCAGACTGTGCAGTGGTATCTGGACAACGCCGCGTGGGTAGCGGATATTCAGTCGGGCGAATACCAACGCTGGATCGAAAACAATTATGCGAAGCGATAACTATATGTTTTATAATTTAAAATATACCTTACAGACTTGAGGGGCTTGTTTGTATTGCAAATATGTATTACATTTATAAAAACATTTGCACCAAAGGCCGCTATGGGAAAAACAACGACATTGTCATTCAGGACGGAAACGGCGCTCGCCGAGGAAACGACTTTGTTTGCAAAATCCGCTCAGCAAAACAGGTCCGACTATATCGAGCAAGCCGTCAGAGAGAAGAACGAGCGGTCCCTTGCCGAGCGAATTGCCTTCCTCTCGGAAAAGCTTTCCCCCCAAAACCTTTCGCTTTGCGAAGAAATGGACGATGCCACCGGAGACGGCCTTGCCTGAGGTGACGCGCGGGGAAATCTGGCTCGTCAATTTTGAACCTCAGACACACAAGGAAGAACCCGGCAAACGCGAACGCCCCGCGCTCGTGATCCAGACCGATCTGCTTAATAAAGCCGGCCATAAGTCCACGCTCGTCATACCCGGCACCACACAAGTCTATCGCGACGAGAAGGGAGACGGATTCCCGCTGCGGGTACCCATAGGCGCGATCACCTGGAAAGATACCGATCTCCTGATCGACCAGATCCGGGCCATCTCGAATAGCCGCTTTATGGGAACATCGGCCATCGCAACCCTTCCTCTCCAGCATATGAAGCGGGTCGAGGACGCGATCAAGATTATTCTTAGATAGCTGGACATTGGGGGAATGGGAAATAGGGAATAGGGAATGGCGAGACCACATCGAACTCGGTAAAAGGTGAATGGGAAACAGGAAATGGCGAGACCGCATCAAAAATTGATTGCTTGGCAGGAGGCGATGCGGCTTGCGAAAATGGTCTACGGGTTGACCCAGTCCTTTCCGCGGGAAGAGTTGTATGGATTGTCCTCGCAGATGCGGCGTGCCGCTGTTTCCGTCCCGAGTAATCTCGCAGAAGGCGCAGCTCGCACTGGACAAAAGGAATTCTCGCATTTCCTGAACATTGCCAAAGGCTCTCTCAGCGAGCTAGAAACGCAATTGTTGCTTTCAGTAGACCTCGGTTATTTAAAATCCGACCACGAGGTATTTCCTTTGACCGACCGCGTCGCAAAACTCTTAACCGGCCTTCACAAAAAGGTAAATAACCAAAATGCATGACACCGTTCCCCATTCACCACTCCCCATTTCCCATTTACCGTTTCCCATTCACCATTCCCCATTCCCCATTCCCCAATGAAAGGCATCATCCTCGCCGGCGGCTCCGGCACCCGGCTCTATCCAGTAACGCAGGTAGTGTCCAAGCAACTGCTGCCGGTCTACGACAAGCCGATGATTTACTATCCCTTGTCGACACTGATGCTGGCCGGGATACGCGACATCCTGATCATCTCGACGCCGCAGGACACGCCGCGCTTTGAGCAATTGCTGGGCGACGGCAAGCGCTGGGGCATATCGCTTCAATATGCCGTGCAGCCCTCCCCCGACGGCCTCGCCCAGGCCTTTCTGATCGGCGAGAAGTTCATCAACGGCGAGCCCTGCGCACTGGTGCTGGGCGACAACATTTTTTACGGCCACGACCTGGTCGGCGACCTGCAGCGCGCCGCGCAAAAGACGGCTGGCGCCACGGTATTCGCCTACCCGGTCAAGGATCCGGAACGCTACGGCGTGGTGGAGTTCGACGCCAATGGCCACGCTATCTCGCTCGAAGAAAAACCGCGCCAGCCCAAGTCTCGCTATGCCGTGACCGGACTATATTTTTACGACCGGGATGTGGTGGCCATGGCCAAATCGCTCAAGCCCTCGCCGCGCGGTGAACTTGAGATCACCGACCTCAACAAGCTGTATCTTGCCGCCGGCAAGCTCGACGTGGTGCACATGGGTCGCGGCCATGCCTGGCTTGACACCGGCACCCATGAATCCCTGCTCGAGGCCAGCCAATTCATCGAAATCATCGAGCGGCGGCAGGGGCTGAAGATCTGCTGTCCCGAGGAAATCGCCTTTCGCCAAGGCTATATTAACGCAGCACAGCTGGCCGCCCTCGCCGGCCCCTTGAAAAACAGCGGCTACGGCGAATACCTTCTGGCCATACTCAAGGACGCGGCTTGAGCGCGTTCGACGAACTGAAATCCCGGCTGGCCAAGGAACGCCATACTTGGTTGGTGACCGGTGTCGCCGGGTTTATCGGCTGCAACCTGCTCGAAGCCTTGCTAAAGCTCGGGCAAAACGTTATTGGCTTGGATAATTTTGCTACTGGGCATCAGCGCAACCTCGAACAAATACGCGCCAGAGTTGAGCCTGACCAGTGGTCACGCTTCACGTTTATCGATGGCGACATACGCGATGCCGACGCCTGCCGCAAAGCCTGCCAGGGTGCCGATTACGTCCTTCATGAAGCGGCGCTGGGAAGCGTGCCCCGCTCGATTGAGGATCCCATCGCGACCAATGCCAGCAACATAAGCGGCCATCTCAACATGCTGATCGCGGCACGCGACGCCGGCGTAAAACGCCTGGTCTACGCGGCGTCCAGCTCGACCTATGGCGACCATCCGGGGCTGCCCAAGGTAGAAGACGTAATCGGCAAGCCCCTCTCCCCCTATGCCGTCACCAAACTGGTGAACGAGCTTTACGCCGATGTATTTGCCCGGGCCTACGGCTTCGCCTCCATCGGGCTGCGCTACTTCAATGTTTTCGGCCCGCACCAGGACCCGGGCAGCGCGTATGCCGCGGTGATGCCGGCGTGGATTGCTGCGATGATCCGGAACCAACCGGTGTGGATCAACGGCGACGGCGAGACCAGTCGCGACTTTTGTTTTGTGCAAAACGTGGTCCAGGCCAACCTGCTGGCCGCCACCACCACGAACGACGGTGCCGCAAACCAGGTCTACAACGTCGCCGTCGGCGAGCGCACCAGCCTGAACACGCTGTTCGAGTCGATCCGCTCCATACTCGAGCCCAACTTCCCCCAGCTCGCACACTTCAAGCCCAGCTTTCGCGACTTTCGTGCGGGTGATGTCCGCCACTCCCTTGCCGACATCAGCAAGGCGCGCCGGCTTTTGGGCTATGAACCCAGCCATCAGCTGCATGAAGGCCTGGAGCAATCGATGAAGTGGTACATCGTCAACCTGAAACCTGAACCCGACCGCCACGCCGCCCCGGCCTAAGCACACACACAAGCAAATATCAACGATGAAATTCACACCCACTGCAATTCCCGATGTGATCGTGGTCGAGCCCAGGGTATTTGGAGATGCACGCGGCTTTTTCATGGAAAGCTGGAACGAACGCGCATTCTTCCAGGCGGGCATCACTGGGCACTTCGTCCAGGACAACCACTCCCGGTCGGCCAAAGGCGTACTGCGCGGCCTGCATTACCAGATCAAGCAGGCGCAGGGCAAACTGGTTCGCGTCATCGTTGGCGAAATCTTCGACGTTGCAGTCGACATCCGCAAGAGTTCGCCGACCTTCGGCAAGGTCGTGACGGTCACGCTCAGCGCTGAAAACAAGCATATGCTGTGGATGCCGGCCGGATTCGCACACGGGTTTTACGTCACGTCGGACCACGCCGAGGTCATTTACAAGACAACAGATTTTTATGCCCCGGAACACGAACGCGTGCTGGCATGGAACGATCCAGCGCTGGGCATTCAATGGCCGCTGCACGGCGACCCGGTGCTAGCGGCGCGGGATGCCGCAGGCAAGGTGCTGGGTGACATCGAGTTATTTCCTTGAAAATTCTACTGACCGGAAAAAACGGCCAGGTGGGTTGGGAGCTGGCGCGCAGCCTGGCGCCGTTGGGCGATGTCGTCGCCCACGACCACGCCAGCCTTGACCTTGCCGACGCGGATGCCCTTTGCAGGTTGATCCGCGATGCCAAACCAGCCATCATCGTCAACGCGGCGGCCTACACCGCCGTGGACAAGGCCGAAAACGAGCTGGACGTCGCCTTTGCCGTCAATGCGCAAGCGCCTCGCGTACTCGCCGAAGAAGCCCGGACACTCGGCGCCCTGCTGGTCCATTACTCAACCGATTACGTCTTTGACGGGACCAAGACCGAGTCTTATATCGAAACCGACGCCACCAACCCGGTCAGCGTCTACGGCCGCAGCAAACTTGAAGGCGAACTCGCCATCCAGGCCAGTGGCTGCCGGCACCTGATCTTCCGTACCAGCTGGGTATTCGGCCCGCGCGGCGGGAATTTCCTGCTGACCATGCTGCGCCTCGCCAGCGAGCGCAACGAATTGCGTGTAGTAGATGACCAGTACGGCGCCCCGACCTCAAGCGGCCTGATCGCTGACGCCACGGCACATGCGCTGCGCGTTGGCGGCGCCGAGGGCCTGTTTCATCTCACCGCCGCGGGCCGCACCTCCTGGTGCGGCTTTGCGCGCGAAATTTTCAAGACCTCCGGCCTGAACACTGTGGTGAAGCCCATCACCAGCGCCCAGTACCCGACGGCCGCCCGCAGGCCGCTAAACTCAAGCCTCGATTACGCCAAGCTCGGCAAGGCATTCGGCTTTACGCCCCCACCCTGGCAGGACGGCATGCTGGCCTGCCTGCGTTCGCTCGGCAAGCCCGGCTGAGGACGGATACACGCCCCGGACGCCGTTCGCGGGCCGCTATCGAAGCAGCCCCATATGAGATAATACCGGCCTCATGGCTTAAGCCTTTGGTACGCGAGGCTGGCCTCATCCAGATTGGGGACTCATCTTGCTCGTCGTAGCTGTCGTTGGCCTGGGGTATGTCGGCCTTCCAATCGCCGTCGAATTCGGCAAAAAATACAAAACTATCGGTTTCGATGTGTCTGCCTCCAGGGTCGCCGCACTGCGTGACGGCACCGACCCAAATGGGGAAACCAGCGGCGAAGAGCTACGCCAGTCAACCGGCTTGGAAATCACCGACAATCCTGCCGCCCTTAAGCAAGCCGACTTTATCATTGTCGCGGTGCCAACCCCGGTCGACCAGGCCCATCAGCCCGATTTTTCCCCGCTCGTTTCCGCCAGCAAAAGCGTAGGTGCCCACCTCAAGCAGGGTGCGACAGTGGTCTATGAATCGACCGTTTATCCGGGCGCTACCGAGGAAATCTGCATTCCCGTGCTGGAAAAAACCTCCGGGCTTGTGTGGAAACAGGGTTTTCATGTCGGCTACTCACCTGAGCGCATCAACCCCGGCGATCGCGAGCACACGCTCACACGCATAGTGAAGGTGGTCGCCGGCGACGATGCCGGGACACTAGAAAAGGTAGCGGACCTTTACGCCTCCATTGTCACCGCAGGCGTGTACCGCGCCTCCTCCATCCGAGTTGCCGAAGCGGCCAAAGTCATCGAGAACACGCAACGCGACCTCAATATCGCGCTCATGAACGAGTTGGCGATTATTTTTGACCGCATCGGCCTCGACACATCCGAAGTGCTTGAAGCGGCAGGCACCAAATGGAATTTCCTGCGCTTCCGGCCGGGGCTGGTCGGTGGGCATTGCATAGGCGTCGACCCGTACTACCTCACCCATAAAGCCGAGATGACGGGCTACCACCCCGAGGTGATCCTCGCCGGGCGCCGCATCAACGATGGCATGGGCAAATTCATCGCCGAAAAAACCGTAAAGCTCATGGCGAGCGCCGGCAGTCCGATCAAGGGCGCCAAGGTCAACATCCTCGGACTGACATTCAAGGAAAACTGCCCCGACCTGCGCAACTCCCGTGTGCCGGATATCGTGCGCGAACTGGAAAGCTACGGGGTCGAGATTTACATACATGATCCGCTTGCCGATACCCGAGAGGCAAAGCACGAATACGGGCTGAAACTGACGCCGTGGAAAGACTTGCCGGTGGCCGATGCGCTGGTGGTCGCCGTCGCCCACCAGCAGTTCGTCGCCACGCCCATCGCCGAGCTCGCTGCAAAACTGAAACCGCGCGGCTGCGTGGCCGACGTCAAGTCCTGCTTGAATGCTGCCGACCTGACGGGCGCGGGCCTGCATCTCTGGCGGCTCTAGTGATGCCGCCCCAAGCGGAAATACCGTTTTTTTCTCACGCGGCCCGTTTAACCTGATGGACGGGGACCACAAGGGCGGCGTAATCATCGTTTCGGACCTGCTGCGGGCTTATCCGAAGCAGAGCGTGTTAATGATCGGCTTTTTGCTGCTCTCAGGATTCGCCGAAGGCATAGGCGTGATGGCTTTCTTGCCACTCATCACCATTGCCACAGGCGGACAAGCCAGTGACAACAGCACGCTCAGCGTCTGGACACGGGAGCTTTTCGCGCTGGCGGGGGCCACACCCTCGCTTGGCGCGATACTCCTGCTGGTCGTGGCAGGCATCAGCCTGAAAAGCCTGTTTACGCTGTTTGCAATGAAGGAGGTCGGATACTCAGTCGCGCACGTCATGACCGACCTTCGCCTGCGGCTTATCCGCGCTTTGCTTGGGGCGCGGTGGCGGTACTTCGTCAGCCAGCCTGTGGGCGCCCTCACCAACGCGATCAGCAGTGAAGTGGTCAGGGCCGCGCAGGTCTATCAATCGGCGGCGCAATTGCTCGCGCTCGCCGTGCAGGCGCTCGTCTACGCCGCACTGGTGCTGATCGTTTCCTGGCAGGTTGCGCTTGCTGGCGTGATTGTCGGCGGGAGCATCACGCTGCTGTTTCGCAAACTGATCAATACCACTCGTCGCGCCGGGGGCAGCCAGACAGCGCTGCTGAGCTCCCTCACGTCCCGCCTCACCGACGCCCTGCAAGGTATCAAACCCATCAAGGCAATGGGATATGAATCAGCGCTGCTGCCATTGCTTGAATCCGAGACCGAGGGGCTGAACGCCGCGCAACAGCGCCAGGTATGGACCATGGAGCTGGTGCGCGTGCTGCAGGAACCCCTGCTCACAATCGTCATCGCCGCCGGCCTTTATTTCACCCTGGGTTCAGGGACGCACTCCTTCGCCGAACTGATGGTGATGGTGTTCCTGTTTTACCGACTCCTGAACCGGGTGCATGCGCTCCAGCAAACCTACCAGGCCGTCGCCGTCGGAGAAAGCGCCTATCTGTCACTGCGAAAAACCATCGCCGAAGCCACCCTTGAGCAAGAACCCGATTCCGGAAACGTCCTGGCTGAAACCCGCTTTGAACAAATCCGCTTCGAAAACCTCAGTTTTTCCTATGGCGAAAAAAGTGTCATCGACCGGCTTACCCTAACAATCCATCGTGGGGATTTCATCGCCATCACCGGCCCGTCCGGGTCAGGTAAAACAACCCTGGTCGATCTCATTACACGACTGATCGACGCCCAATCCGGACAAATTCTTGTCGACAATGTCGCGCTGAACCAGATCCGCCTTACCAGCTGGCGCCGGCAAATCGGCTACGTGCCGCAAGACATGCTGCTGCTGCACGATTCGATCTACAACAATGTGTCTCTCGGGACTCCCGAAATCAACCGCAGCGATGTGGAAACGGCGCTAAGGCAGTCGGATGCCTGGGACTTTGTCTCCAGGCTGCCCGAAGGCATGGACACCAAGGTTGGCGAGCGCGGATCCAAGCTTTCCGGCGGCCAGCGCCAACGCATTTCCCTGGCGCGAGCCCTGGCGCGCAAACCGCAATTGCTCATTCTCGACGAAGTCACGGCATCGCTCGACCCGGAGACCGAACTCGCCATTTGCGGCACGCTAAGAGCGCTCAAGGATAGGGTTACAATACTTGCCATCTCCCATCAGGCGGCCATCGTACAGGCTGCAAGCATGGCTTACCGCTTTGAAAATGGTCGCCTTGTACTGACAAGCCACTCCCCACAAGACTTATCGCGAAACGAAAAAGCTCCCCATGTTCAATGACAAAACGATTCTTGTAACTGGCGGCACCGGCTCCTTTGGCCGCCATTTCGTCGGAACCATACTTCGCGAGTTCAAGCCGCGCCGGGTAATCGTTTATTCGCGGGACGAGTTAAAGCAATATGAAATGGAACAGGCGTTCAACGATCCAGTGATGCGTTATTTCCTGGGAGACGTGCGCGATGCCGACCGCCTGAAAATCGCGCTGCGCGAAGTTGACTTCGTCGTCCATGCCGCAGCGCTCAAGCAGGTCGTGCCCGCCGAATACAACCCCATGGAATGCATCAAGACCAACATTCACGGCGCGGAAAACGTCATCAGCGCAGCACTGGAGGCCGGCGTCGAGAAAGTCATCGCGCTGTCCACTGACAAGGCCGTCAATCCTGTCAACTTATACGGCGCAACCAAGCTTGCATCGGACAAGTTGTTCGTCGCCGCCAATAACCTGGCCGGCTGCCGCCGCACCCGCTTTTCGGTGGTTCGTTACGGCAATGTCGTCGGCTCCCGCGGTTCGGTTGAGCCTTTTTTCAAGAAGCTGGTGGCAGAGGGCGCCAAGGAAATCCCAATTACTGATGCGCGCATGACGCGCTTCTGGATTACGCTTGAGCAGGGCGTGCGGTTTGTCATCAAAAGCTTCGAGCGCATGCAAGGCGGCGAAGTCTTCGTGCCAAAAATACCGTCCGTTCGCATCACCGATCTAGCCAAGTCGATCGCCCCCGCCTTGCCACACAAGATCATCGGCATCCGACCTGGCGAAAAACTGCACGAAGTCATGTGCCCCAGTGATGACTCGCATCTCACTCTGGAATTTGGCGACCATTACGTCATCCAGCCGACCATCGTGTTTTCCGAGCGCTGGAACTACACGGTCAATCCATTGTGCGAAAAAGGCACAGGCGTGGAAGAAGGCTTCGAGTACAAATCCAACACCAACCCGCAGTTTCTGACCCTGGACGATCTTCGCGCACCGCCATCCTGAGCACCATAGCCCGAAAGAGTAGCCTGCTTCAGCGCCCTGAGCGCAGAGGCAGCATGCGATCCTCCGCCCCCTCGTTGCGCCGGCTTACCAGGGTGACCACCTTACGCAGCGAGCGGCTTGGCAGGCTCTCCGGCAAACGTCCCCCGGCGAGGTTCCATTTGATATGCCCGTACAACAGCGCCACAGCGTTGGTCAGCGACTTCGACTTGTAAAATGCGATCGCCACGGCCAGCAAAGGATAAAAGAAACGCTCAGTGACCGGATTGAGCAGCAAGGGCGAGAACTTCAGATTGGAATGAATGTTGAAGTACCCGGAACTCGCCGCGTAGTCGGCATAACGCCCCTGCGCTTGTGCGTCGTTCCCGCCTGCTCCGCCTCGCGTCCAACCGAGACGGCGCAACACCCGCACCGCCACCAGCATGAAGTAGTAACGCACGATCTGCCACACCGACAGGTGTGCCTGGGCGTTTTTTGACAACAGGTGGAACGCATCCAGCTTTGACAGCATCAGCGGCCGCCACATCAACACCTTGAGCATGGGGTAGCCGGTGTGATTGATAAAATGGTCCTCGGCGTAGGCGTCGATATCGCTGATGCGAATGAGGTATTGCTCCTCCTCATCCACGGTTTTCCCGATGTAACCGCGCTCGCGGGCGTATTCGTACAGGGGCGTTCCAGGCAGGGCCTGGGCGTAATTGATGCTGATGACTTCGCTTGGAGCCCTGTCCTTCCACGACTGAAGATGCGGAGAGACGCGTTTCAGAAAGCCGATGGACTCTTCGATGGTTTCGTCGGTTTCCCCCGGCATGCCGATGACGAGTTGAACGATGGTTTGCAGGCCCAGCTCAGAGGCCCAAAGCAGGGCATTTTCGTTTTCCTTGACCGTGGAATTCTTTTCCATCACATCGAGCATTTTCTGGCTGCCGGATTCGACACCATAGATAACCGATACACATCCGTTCGCTTTCCAGTGTGCCAGCGACTCCCGTGTAACCGTGCGCGTGCGCACGCCAGCCACGGTCCAGATAATGCCCATTTCGCTCAGGTTGGAGGCCAGCGCCCACGCCTGCTCACGGTCAGAACCGAAATTCTCGTCCGCAACATCGACAAAGCGGACGTTGTGGTGGTCCCTCAAATACTGGATATGGCCAAGGATTTGGTCGGAGGGCCGCGGCCGGTAGCCTTTTTCAAAGCGGTGGCAGAAAGTGCAACGGGCCACGCAGCCCTTTGCCATAACTACCGTCGCCACCCGTTCACCGCGCTTTGCGGTCTGCTTATGCCCCTCGAATCCCGAATCGACATCCTCAGTTACAAAATAATCAAATGATCCATCGGCCTCAAGAATGCCGTAATCCGGCCACGGGATTTCCTCTGCCGACGGGCGAGATCCATAGCCGTTAAACATGAAGCGTCCGCTATCATCAAGATAGCAAACGCCCTTCATCGCACCGAGCTTGGTGCGGTAATCCGCATCGTCCCTGATCGCCCTGACCAGGTCCTGGATAATCAGTTCCCCATCACCAACTATGCAAAAATCAATGGCCGCCTTGCGCAACAAAATTTCCGCGCTTGCCGCCAAGCTGCCGCCGACGATGATCTTGGTGTGCGGCGAAACCGCCCGTATGGTTTCGGCAAGAAACTTTGTGTAGGCGTAGGCAGTGGACACCACGGCACTAATGCCGAGAATACCGAATTGGTTTGCGCGGAAGTACTCGCGCACCTCATCTCGGCTGTAGCGATGGAAATCGATGTTGTAGAATTGTGCACTTTCACCGATGTTGCGCAGCGCCTGGATGATCGCCAGGCTCCCGAAAGGGGGATAGCGCGTAGGCTCGGGGCGAATCGGTGTGGTGCAAATGCAAATCTTCATACACAACTCCATCGTACTCGTGCGCCGGACGGGATCTTGCCGGACCCGAAGCATCCATGAAGGAGCGATTATAAGCCAAAGCCCTCCCATACCCGTCCGCCATCCGGCAATCGCCCCTGTGCGAACAGGCATTTGGGGAAAGCGCCAAGTCACCGGTGAAACAGCATGAAACTGGGCCTGGGAACGGTCCAATTCGGCCTTGACTACGGCATCTCGAATTCCGGGGGCAAAACGCCTCCGCTGGAGGTGGCGGCGATTCTGCAGATGGCACTGGCAAGCGGCATTGATTTGCTGGATACCGCCCCGGCATACGGCGACAGCGAGCAGGTGCTAGGCGCCAGCCTCGCGACCGGAGCAAAGCCGCGTATCGTCACCAAGACACCGCAGTTCAACGCCAGCGCCATTTCGGAAGCAGACGCCGGCCGACTGTCCGAAACCTTTGCTGATTCCCTGAAAAAACTGCAGGTGTCGTCCGTTCACGGCTTGCTGATCCACAGGGTTGAGGATCTTTTTTTACCGCACGGTGACAGGCTATTTGATGCAATGCTGGATTTGCGCGCGCGCAAATTGGTTCAGAAAATAGGCGTATCGGTCTACTCCGACGAGCAGATCGAGCGCGTTCTTGAGCGATTTGACATCGACCTCATCCAGTTGCCGATGAACGTATTGGACCAACGCCTGGCCGCCAGCGGCACATTACCGTCGCTCAAGTTGCGCGGCATTGAAGTCCACGCGCGATCCGCATTCCTCCAAGGCGTGCTGCTGCAGCCATCTTCCGCACTCCCCCAACGCTTTGGCCCCATCAAGGCGCTGCTGACCGCCTACCACGACTGGCTGGCGGGGAAGGGACTATCGCCCGCCCAAGGTGCCCTTGCCTTCATGCGGCAGCAGGCGCACGTCGATTACACGATAATCGGCGTCGCTACCGCAAACCAACTTTCCGAGCTTCTGGCAGCATGGCAATATCCGATTCCAGCCGCAATGGATTTCAACGCATTCGCATGCGTCGATCCGCACTACATTGATCCGCGGCTTTGGACATGACCCGACATGTCGGGCCGGAACCCTTACCCAATACTACTTATGACTGATTCCACCCTCGGCCCGGCAATGCATGCGCTTGCAACAGAGCTCTTTCCGATATGCCGCAGCATCACCGGGGATGGCGTGCGCAAAACCCTGGATATCCTGAGGCGTGAGCTGCCCGACTTGCGCACATTCGAGGTGGCCAGCGGGTCACGCGCATTCGACTGGACAGTCCCGCCGGAGTGGAATATCCGGCATGCCAGCATCACCGGGCCGGATGGCGAAACAATCGTCGATTTTCGCGACAACAACCTGCACGTTGTCAGCTATTCGCACTCTGTGAATGCAGTATTGTCACTTGAGGAATTGCAGAAAAACCTGCATTCGCTACCAGAGCAACCGGATGCCATTCCCTACCTGACGTCGTACTACAAGAGCCAGTGGGGATTTTGCCTTACACAACGCCAACGCGAAGCGCTCAAACCGGGTCAGTACAGGGCGCTGATTGACAGCACCATTGCCGCCGGCCACCTGACTTACGGCGAATTGCTGATTCCCGGCGACAGTCCCGAAGAGATTTTTCTCTCCACATATGTTTGCCACCCGTCCATGGCCAACAACGAATTATCCGGACCAGTGGTCGCGACCTTTCTGGCTAAATGGCTACTGGGACTGGAAAAACGGCGCTACAGCTATCGCATCATTTTCATCCCTGAAACGATTGGCTCGATTGTCTATTTGAGCAGGCACCTCGATCTGCTGAAGCTCAGGGTTATCGCGGGATTCAACCTCAGTTGCATCGGTGATGACCGCGCTTATTCATACCTGCCATCCCGATCTGGCCAGACCCTAGTGTAGTGCGTCTAAAATAATAGAACTTAAATGCGATTGCGCTGTCTGTAGTATGAGGAGGCTACAGACATGCGAATCGCACCTACTGTCACGATCACCGAAGCGCAAGCACGCCAGCTTCAGGCTTGGGCGCGTGG
>JANXRV010000020.1:0-33380 GCA_025356665.1 Pseudomonadota bacterium | reverse complement strand
GGGAGCCTTCGGCGGATATCCGCAAAAGGCCCAAAGTCTGCGCCTCGACGTTCAAATCGAGACCAGAAAATATTACTCGTTTCCGCATGTCAATCATCAACTTATAACCGTCTCTCGTGAAAACGTTGGGACACTACTGTTGCGCCATAAGAAATTAAACCCTTGTCCGCTCTGTTTTGTCACAGATGCGTCCGCTATGGTCTAGCTTCAAGCTCCCTTTGCTTACCCGAAAGCATCACATGGTCTGGACTCCGCGTTTATGGCAATCGATACAATTCCGCGTTGCCACGTTCACGCTATGCGTTTTTGCAGCCAGCCTCTGGTCCCTGACGCTTTACACCAGCCATATGCTTCGCGCGGACATGGAGCAGTTACTGGGTGAGCAGCAGACCACGACAGTGGGCATCGTCGCCGCGCAGATAAACGAGCAACTGCGCGTCCGGCTGCAGGCCTTGGAACTGGTCGCTGGTGGGCTTGGCCCCGACTTGCTAGCCAACCCGGCCGCACTGCAGGCCTTGGTCGAACAGCGCCTGGCCATGCAGGGCTTGTTCAACGCAGGCTTCTTCGTCACCCGGCCCGACGGCACCGCAATCGCCGAGTTTCCGCGCATCGGCCGCATCGGCCTCAATTACATCGACAGCGATCACGTCGCCGCCGCCCTGAAAGAGGGCAAGGCGACGGTCGGGAAACCAGTCATTGGCAAGCGCCTGACCTCTCCGTCCTTTGCCATCACCGTCCCCATCCGCGATACCCGCGGCGAGGTAATCGGCGCACTGAGCGGCGCGACCGATATGGCCAAACCCAGCTTCCTGGATTTGCTCGAGGCAAGCCGCTACGGTCAATCCGGTGGCTACCTGTTGATTGATACCGGACACAAATTGATTGTGCTGGCGACAAAAAACAACGAGCAACTCAGGATGCGAGCGCTTCCGGAACCGGGGAAAAACACGGTGCTGGACAGGCGCATGGAAGGCTTCGACGGGCCGGCCGTCAACCTGACCTCCAATGGCATGGAGGTGCTCACATCGGCCAGCCGTGTTCCCGCCGCAGGCTGGTTTGTCATTGCCACCCTGCCGACCAGCGAGGCCTTTGCCCCGGCCCGCCAGATACAGTTCCGCATGTTGTTGGCCGCGGCAATCCTGACTGTGCTGGCGAGCGCCCTGACCTGGTGGATTTTGAGCCATGAGCTCGCGCCGGTGTTTGCGGCGATTAAAACGCTGGCCGAGCTCGCAGAAACGGAAAAGAGCACGCCAGGCCTGCCGGTCACCAGACACGACGAAGTGGGCGTACTCATTCGTGCGTTCAATCATTTGATAGAGAAACTTGATGGGCGGATCGCCGCGCGCACGATGGAACTGGCCTCGACCAACAGGGAACTCGAGGCCTTTGCCTACTCGGTCGCGCATGACCTGCGCACGCCTCTGCACGGCATCGCCGGCTATGTACACATCCTGAATGAGGATTACGCAGCCCAGCTGGATCAGGCCGGCCACGACATGTTGCTCAATGTCAAAAATTTGGCGCTGCAAATGGGCGAACTGATTGTCGGCATGCTCAAGCTGTCGCGCTTGTCGAGCGCGAAAATAGATACGCAGCAGATTGATATTGCAGCGCTCGGCCGCCAGGCGGCCGCCGAGCACATGGCGGCAGAACCCAAGCGCAACGTCAGCTTCGACTCGCCCGCGTCGTTGCCAGCGCGCGGCGATCCAAGGCTGCTCACGGCCGTGCTGGAGAACTTGATTGACAACGCGTGGAAATTCACCGGCAAGCATGCCAGCGCACACGTCGAACTGGGCGTGATCGAAGAAAACGGCGAGCCGATTTATTTCGTGCGCGACAACGGCGCCGGCTTTGACAGCGCAAGCGCGAGCAAGCTTTTCACCCCATTCCACCGCCTGCACCGGAACAGCGACTTTCCGGGCAACGGCATCGGCCTCGCCACGGTGCAGCGCATCATCGCCCGCCACGGCGGCCGCATCTGGGCGGAAGCGGCCGTGGAAAAGGGCGCCACATTTTATTTCACGCTGGCCAACTGAGAGCATCAATGATGGCGACACGATCGATATTACTGGTTGAGGACAACAGCGCCGACGAGGCCTTCGCCATGCGCGCGTTCAACAAGCACCACGTTGACGCCGAGGTCATTGTGGCGCGCGACGGCCAGGAGGCCCTCGACTGGCTATTCGGCGAGGGCAACCCGCTGCCGGCGTTTGTGCTGCTCGATCTCAAACTGCCGAAAATAAGCGGGCTGGAGGTGCTGAAACAGATCCGGGCGAGCAAGAGGACGGCGCTCGTTCCGGTCATCATCCTGACCACATCCATGCAGGATGCAGATTTGCGCGCCAGCTATGCGCTCGGCGGCAACAGCTTCGTCGTCAAATCTCTCGACATGGAACGATTCACCCTAGAACTGGGCGTGCTGACCCGATTCTGGCTGAACATAAACAAAGCCGCAGACGGGGATTACACGTACGGCGGCTCCAGCACCCCCGCTTGGGCGGGGCCTTGAGGCCCATTGATTTTGTGTCGGTTGGCAAACCGTAGGAATCGATACTTGCCGCCTGGCGGCCGCAGGCGATTGCGCTTTGCCTCGCCGAACGCATGCCGTCCGGCGCGCCGGACTGAAACAGCCGCCAGCCCCTCTTGTCAGTCTCAATTACCGACGTCGAGCTGCCTGCGGTTAGGCGGAATAAACGACTCAAGAAAATACTGCGGCCTACCCCGTCCGGCACTCGCCGCGCTCTCTAGCAGCATCCCCCTTACTCCCGCCCTGAGACCGATCGCCTGACAGATGTCGGGCGCGAAACGGACCAGCGAAATACGTTGTTCCAAGGCCGTGGCAGGCAGGTTGAAACCGCCGCCCAGCAGCTCCTTCAGGTTGGCACCATCAAGCGTCGCAAGGGGGGCCGCCGCAATGCCCGGAAAGGTGTCGGCGTTCAGATAAAAGCGGTTAAATACATTGAATTCGCCGTTGACGCTGATACGCCGGTCGATGCGGATAATGTCGTCCGCGCGCTGCTGCAGCCAGTCGGACCACGGGCCGCGTTCGGCGATGCGCTTGCGCGACAACACCTTCGGGAACAAGGGCAAGAACCGCGGCTCGCCCTTGCGCCCGAGAAAGCGCAGGTGCAGCGGCGCATCGATAGGCTGGCGCCGTTCGGCAACGAAGGTGCCGCTGCCTTGTGCGCGGCGGATAAGGCCCTCATCGACCAGTGCGCGCAGCGCCTTTTGCACCGTGCCCAGACTGAAGGGCGTTTTTTTCACCAACTCGGCCTCGGTGGGCAACTTGTCACCGGGCCGCCAGTGGCCCGCTGCGATCGCAGCGCCAAGCATTTCGCGCAGCTGCGCGTATTTGGGCAAGCCCGCCACCCCCGGTGACGAGAACCGGGCAAGCACGTCGGCACCAAGGGGATCGAGAATCGTAGCCATGCGCTTACCTGCTTTGAAGTGTCAACAGTATCAACAGTCCCAGCAGTGCCGATTACCGTCGCCGCCTTGACTTTGATGTCGCAAGATAATTACTATATAGTACTATAGTATTTTAGCAATTAAAATGACCGCCAAGAACGGCGGCGCCAGTTGCTTAGTCGTCCGTTGAAGGGGGGAACCATGAAAGCAAAATCTACAATCGCAGGCTTCATCTTCGCAGCAAGCGCACTCGCGTGCGCCGGCAGCACCGCTGCGGCAGACGTGTATCCGGCAAAAACGGTGAAGATCCTGTTCGGCTTCCCGGCCGCAAGTGCCACTGACGTGGTGGCGCGGGCGATCGGCCAGAAGCTCAGTGAAAAATGGGGCCAGCCGGTGGTCATAGACAACCGGCCCGGTGCGGGCGGCAACCTCGGCAGTGAGATCGCCGCCAAACAGGCACCCGACGGCTACACAATTTTCTTCGGCACCGTGGCCAACGCCATCAGCACCGGTTACTACGCAAAACTCAATTACGACTACCTCAAGGACTTCACACCAGTCTCGCTTGTGGCCACCACGCCACTGGTCCTGGTGGCCAACCCCGATGTGCCGTTCAAGAACTTGAAGGAACTGATCGACTACTCGCGCGCCAATCCGGGAAAACTCGATTTCGGCTCGGGTGGTCCCGGTACTTCAAACCACCTTGCGGGCGAAATGTTCAAGTCGGCCACCGGCACCAGTCTCCAGCATGTCCCCTATAAGGGAACGCCGGCAGCCTATGCCGACCTGATGAGCGGGCGCATTGCGCTGATGTTCGACAACATTGTCGCCGCCATGCCGCACATCAAATCGGGCAAACTCAAGGCCATTGCCGTGACGAGCGCCACGCGCTCGCCCTCTCTGCCCAATGCGCCGACCGTCGCCGAGGCGGGCATACCGGGCTTTGAGGCGGTGTCTTGGATGGGCGCGCTGGTGCCCGCGGGCACGCCCAAAGATATTGTCGAGAAACTGCACATCGACATCGTTGCGGTACTCGCCATGCCAGACATCCAGGAGCGGCTCGCCCAGTTGGGCGCGGTCGTGGTGGGCAGCAGCCCCGAGCAGTTTGCCACCTGGAACCGCAACGAAATCGCCAAGTGGGCCAAGGCCATCAAGGATTCGGGCATCAAGGGCGAGTAAACGAAAATCAGAACACAGCAACAACCAATTCCCAAAAAAGGACGAGCATGAACAAGAACGCAGTCAGGACCATCACCGAACCGTCGCGGCAGATTCCGGTGCTGATGGAGGTGGACGTGGTGGTGGTCGGCGGCGGCACCACCGGGCCGCTCGCGGCCATTTCCGCGGCGCGCCGCGGCAAATCAGTAGCGATGATCGAGCGCTTCAGCTCCCTCGGCGGCGTTCTCACCCTCGGGCTTAACACCAAGCCCTCTGGAGCCCTGGTTGGCGGCCTGCCGCTGGAGATATGGAACCTCGCGCGCTCGGTGGGCGGCGCAGGCGACGATTACATGGCCATGACCAAGACCGGCGATGTAAAAATTGCCTCACCGACCGACCCGGAGATCATGAAAATGCTGCTCACGCGCCTGTGCGTTGAATCGGGCGTGCAAATCCTGTTCGAGACCTTCGTCTCAAACCCTGTGGTCGAGGACGGGAAAATAACCGGGGTGATGATCGAAAACAAGAGCGGTCGCCAGTTCGTAGGTGCGAAGGTGGTGATCGACTGCTCGGCCGACGCCGATATCGCGACCAAGGCCAACGTGCCCTTCGTGATGGGTTCGGGCGGGGCGACGGCAACAATGCAACCGGTATCGATGTACTTCACCATGTCGAACGTCGACGTGAAACGTCTCGCCGAATGGGCCAAAACATCAGATGACATTCCGGCCCGTGCCATCCCTAAAACCGAGGCCGCGCTCGACTACAACCTGTGGCTGACCGGGTTTAACAAGACGCTGCAAAAATGGCAGCAGGACACCGGCGTCAAACTACAGCGCGACAACATCACGCTCAAGACCGCCGGCGGGGTGATGTACGTCAACGGCACGCGCGTGGCAGGGGTCGATGTGTTCTCGCCCAAAGAATTCACCGCCGCCATCGTAGAGTGCTACCGCCAGATCGAAGGCGTGGCGCGCTGCCTGCGTGAATGCATCCCCGGTTTTGAGAAAGCGCGTATCGGGCAGGTATCGCCCATTCTCGGTGTGCGCGAAACACGCCATATCCAGGGTGAATACACGCTCACTGGCCAAGACTCCCTCGGGGGCAAGCATTTTGAAGACAGCATCGCGGCCGACGCATCCGCGCTGGACATCCACGACCCCAAGGGCGCTGACGTCGACTTCCAAAGCCTGCCGCCTTACGAGATTCCGTATCGCTGCCTCGTACCCATGGGCGTTGAGCAATTGCTTGTGGCCGGGCGCTGCATCTCGGCCGACCATACCGCCCACGCGCGCTCGCGCAACATGCCAGCCTGCATGGCAACGGGTCAGGCCGCGGGCGTGGCAGCGGCGGTGGCGATAGAGGAAGGCGTAACGGTCCGCAAGGTGCCGATCGGCAAGGTTCAGGACGCCCTGCGCAAGCTCAATATGCCCCTGCATGCGGCAGAGGTTAAGTAGGGATTCCCTGAACCAGCGGGCAAGCCCCCTCCATATCCCCCACTTCAGAAGGAAGCCGGTCAAGCCGCGCTCACTGGCAGGACTTGATCAGCGCTTCCATAGCGATCTGAGACCGGTCCGGGCCAAATACAAACGCCCCCGACGCCTAAACCGCCGGCATGTTCACCGCCACATCGCTGTGCAGTATTCGTTCGATCTCCTGCGCACTGGCTCTGAGCCGGGGCAGGAAATCGCGCTCAATCTCGCGTTTGCCGTGACGGGTATAGGCAAGGCTCAGGTTCAACGCCGCAAGGGTCTTACCTTCGCGATCGCGAATGGGAATGGCCAGGCCGGCAATGCTCTCTTGCACCTCGCCGTCGATATAGCACCAGCCGCTACGCCGGATAGCGACGATGCGCTTTTTGAGTTCGCGCTTGTCAATGACGGTCTTGCGGGTCACCGCTACCGGCTTGAGCGTGCCCACATAGGCGTCGAGTTCGCGGTCGGGCAGCACCGACAGCAGCACCCGCCCCATGGAGTTAAGGTAGGCGGGAAGGCGGCTGCCAACATGCAGATCGATGCGAATGACGCGCCGCGCCTCGGCGCGCGCCACATACACCACATCGGGAACATCCAGCACGCCGATGGAACAGGTCTCGCCCGTGTCGCGCATCAAATCCTCGACAATCGGCTGCGCAATGGCGCGAAAGCCAAGCGAGGCAAGATAGGTGTAACCGAGCGAGAGCACGCGCGGCGCCGGTGAATAGACGCGGCCGGTGAGGCGCAAGAAACCCAGCCGCTCGAGCGTACCCAGCACGCGCAGGGCGGCCGCGCGCGTGATGCCCAGGCGCTCGGCGACGTCGATCATCGCCATGCCGTGCACATTGTCGGTGCCAAACAGCTCAAGCACGCACAATCCCCGCTCAAGCGACTCGAGATGTTCGCTGCGCGCCGGCCGCACCAGCCGTATAGGTTTATTACTTTTCAGACTTTTTCCCGCGCTGCTTGACATGGTGTAATGGCACTGTCAGTATCATTGCGAACAAATGTTCGGAAGTTAAGAAATAGTCTAGCGCAGAACGCGCCGGCGCAGTAAACGCGGTACATCGCGAAATCCGCCGCTGCCGCCCGGCCTGCGACGGGCGCTCCCAGGAGAACACCATGCAAGCATCCATGCTCGAAGAACTCGTCACTGTTCCCAACCCCTATCCCGTCGTCTCGGACGTGCTCTACCCCGATGTCTGGCAGCTTTGCCTGCAGGCGCGCAGCCTCGCCTGGAACCCGGTCACCGACATTGATTACAGCGACCTCGAAAAGGCCGACCTGCCGCCCGAAGTGCGCGCCGCCGGCGGAGAGTGGTGGAGCCTGCGCGCCTGGATGGAACACGGCGCGACACCCTACGGCGCCGAGCGCCTGCGCGAGGCGATATTCGACCACCAGCCCTTCGAGATCAAGCAGCACATCACCAACTTCATCGCCGAGGAACTGCGCCATCACGAGGTGAGCTTCCGCCTCGCCAAGGCCATCGGCAACTACGAGTCGACGCCGCGCGCCGATTATTTCAAGAAAATCATCCCGCGCTTTCATGATGAAAAAGACGAAAAAGCCATGAGCTTTTTCGCCGGGCTGTCGGTCAACACCTTGTTCGAACAATTATCCGGCGAGTTGCTGCAGGCACGCTACGAGAACGCGCGCTTCGCCTCGATCCGCGAAGCCTGCAGGCTGGTGCTGCGCGACGAGGCACGGCACATCCAGTTCGGCCGCATCATCATGCGCCAGTTTTTCAACGACCTTTCCGTCGAGGAAAAAACCGTCATCGGCGTAAAATTCGCCAAGAAGCTGCGCGGCAGCCTGCTCAACGGCGTCTACGCGGTGGTCAACCTGCCCGAAGATGAACGCGAGCGCTCCGGTAAAAATCGCGCCCTCGCGGCCGAATACGGCCTGGGTGCGACGCACCCGGACGAGGAAATCGCCATCATCCGCCGCGGCGTCGACAAGATCCGCAAGGATGTGGGCCAGTACGGCGTGACGATTCCGCACATCCCGGAAATCGACGACGCCCGCACACCGCTGCTCGCACACTAAGAATTCAATCACAACTCAATCACAATTCAATCACAACTCAATCAAAACTCAATCACGATCCAGCCAGGATTCAATCAGGATTCAGCCAGGACTCAATCAGCCTTCACACAAGCTTTGTATCCATCCGCCCGTACTTTTCCGCCCACTTCGCCGAGGACCGCCATGACCAAACTCAAAACCTGCCGTAAAGACTACCTGGCCCTGCTGATTGCGGCCGCACTTGCAGCCCCGCTTGCAGCCCCCCTGACGGCCGGCGCCCAAACAACGGAAATCAACCTGCCCGTACTGGTGCCCATCACCGGCTTCCTTTCGCTGGAGGGCACCAGCCAGCGTAACGGCGCCCTGCTCGCCATCAAGAACGCGCCCGCCTCGGTCAAGATCACCTCCGAAGTCACCGATACCGGCGTATCCCCGGAAGGCGCGACCACCGCGCTCGAGCGCGCGCTATCGCGCGGCAAGGTGTCGGCGGTGGCCGCCTCCATGCTCGGCACGCAAATGCTCGCCATGCTGCCGGTTGCACTGGAGAACAAGATTCCGCTTGCCACGGTGTCGGGCACCGCGGACATCACCGAAAAGAACAACCCCTACGTGTTCCGCTTTTTCCCCGGCGACGCGGTGGCCAAGGGCGCGCATGTGCGCTACGTGCTCGACGAACTGAAGAAAAAGCGCGTCGCGCTGGTCTACCAGACCACCGCCTACGGCCAGAGCGGCCGCAAGCACATCATCGAACTGCTGAAAAAAGCCGGTGTCGACCCGGTGATGGAAGAGGCCCTCGATGTGTCGGTCAAGGACATGTCGCCGGTCATGGGCAAGGTACAGGCGGCCAAGCCCGACGTCATCATGCTGCACCTGCATGGCGGCCCGTCGGCGCTGTTCCTCAAACAGGCTGCGGCAGTCAAGGTCAACCTGCCGATCATTGCCGGCTCGGGCCTCAGCCAGCCCTCGACAGTGGCGCTGCTCGAACCGGCTGAACTGAAGGGCGTTTGCGCCGAGACCAACGCCTCGCCGCTCGCCGGCGGCTCGCCCGAAATGGAAAAATTCCTCACCCAGTACCGCAGCGAATTCAAGTCGGACCCGGACGGCTTTGCCGTAGGCCAGTACGACGCCACGGCCATGATCATCGACGCCGCAGCCAAGGGTGCAAAAACGCCCGAGGACATCCGCAAGGTGCTCGCCGGCGGCAGCTACAAGGGGATCGCCATGACCTACAAATCCGACGGCAAGGGCAACATGGCCAACTCGGCGGTGATCATCTGCTACGACGGCGTAAGCCGTACACCAAAGATCGCCAAACGCTACGACTGAGCCGCGCAGCACTCGGACCAGCCGGACCACCACCAGTGCTTTTGCAAATTCTCGCCAACGCCTTGGCGCTGGGAGCGGCTTACGCCCTCCTGGCGCTGGGCTTTGTACTGATCCTCAACGCCACCGGCGCGGTCAACTTCACCCATGGCGACATGGTGATGGCCGGCGGCTATGTCGCCATCGCGGCGGCAAGCGTGCTGCAACTGCCGGGCGCCGTGCTGCTGCCGCTGGTGATGGCAACGATGGCGCTGCTTGGCTTTGTATTTTCGGCGTTCGCCTATTTCCCCCTCAAAAGCCGCCCTCCGGTCTCGGTGTTCATTTCCACCATCGCCCTTGGCATCGTCTTCCAGAACTCGGCCAACGCGATGTTCGGCGCCGAGCCGCGCAAGGGCCCGCCGCTGATCGGCGGCGGCATCATCGACATCGGTGGCGTCAGCATCAGCCAGCAGGCGGTGGGCATCATCGCCGTCGCCATCGTGCTGATATTTTCGCAACACCTGTTGCTTAACCGCACGGGCATTGGTCGTAGGCTGCGCGCCACGGCGCAGGACAGGCAGATGGCCGAGGCCGTGGGTATTCGCGTCAACCGCATGATCGCGCTGACCTTCGCCCTCGGCTCAGCCCTCGCCGGCGCCGCCGGCCTGATGCTGTCCAACACTTTTTTCACCACACCTACCGACGGCACCAATTACATCATCAAGGCTTATATCGCCGTCACCATAGGCGGTTGGGGCAGCCTGTCGGGCGCCGCCTGCGGGGCACTGATCATTGCACTGTTCGAGGTGCTGCTGCCTTCACTACCGCTGCTGATACCCGGACTCAATACCATCGCGCCATGGATGTTCACGCAGACCGCCTCGACCATCCTGCTCTATATCGCACTGCTGGCCATCATGTTCTTCCGGCCGCAAGGCTTGTTCGGAGAGACCGTGCAGCGGCGCGTATGAACAAGGCAGCGGCGCTACTCGACTGGTCCAAATCGGGCATCCGGCCGCTGCTCATTGCCGGGGTGCTGCTGCTCGCCCTGTGGCCGCTACAAATGGAATCGGCCTACCAGATACGCATTTTCACCATCGTCGGCATTTACGCGCTGCTGGCGCTTGGTTATCAATTCATTTTCGGCCATGCCGGCGCGCTGGCGCTGACGCAGGGCACCTTTTTTGGCGCTGGGGCCTACGTCACCGCCATCCTCGGTGCGCGCTACGGCCTTGGCGGCGAAACCACGCTGCTGCTCTCCATGGCCCTGCCCTTCGTGCTGGCCGCGCTGATTGCCGCGCCGGTGCTGCGCCTGGAATCGCATTACTTCGCCCTCGCCACGCTGGGCATAGGCCAGGTTCTGCTGCTGATCGTCATCGCCTGGCAGGACTTCACCGGCGGTTCCAACGGCCTGTCCGGCGTGCCCGGACTCAGCCTGTTTGGCTTCGAGGTGAAAAAAGGCCATGGCATCATGCTCGCCGTGTGGGCCTGTGTGGCGGCCGGCGCCTTTGTGTCCTGGCGCATAACCCGCGGCTTGTATGGCGCGGCGCTGCACATTTCGCGCGAGAACCCGATCGCCGCGCTGTCGGTGGGCATAGACACGGCCAAACTGCGTTACGCGATGTTTTTGCTGTCAGCCATCTTCGCCGGTCTCGCCGGCGCCCTGTATGCGCATACCATACGCGTCGTCTCCCCCGAGTCGATGGAGTTTCCCATCATGGTCGCCTGCCTCACCATTGCAGTGGTCGGCGGGCGCACCCATATCGCCGGCGCCATCCTGGGCGCCATTCTCATCGTCAACCTGCCCGAGTGGTTTCGGGCCATGGAGAAGTACTACCTCATCGCCTACGGATTCGCGCTGCTTGCCATGATCATCGCCGCACCCTACGGTCTGATCGGCCTCTTGGAGCACTGGCGCGCCAGGCTGTGGCCGGAAAAACCGCACGCGCCTCCCGTCGCGATTGCGCTGCAGCGGACGCATCGCGCCACAAATGCCACCGAAAACGCCACGGAAAACGGCGCACCACTGCTGGAAATCCGCGCCATCCAGAAACGCTTTGGCGGCCTTGCCGCGCTGAGCGGGGTGACGCTGACGGTGGCCCGCGGCGAGATTTTCGGGCTTATCGGCCCCAACGGATCGGGCAAGACCACGCTGCTCAATATCATCACCGGCATTTATCGCGCCGACGGCGGCACTGTGATGCTGGACGGGCGGCCCATTCAAACCGAGGCGAGCTTCGCCATCGCGCGCAGCGGGATTGCACGCACCTTCCAGAACATCAACCTCGTCGATGAAATGAGTGTGCTCGACAACGTCGCGGTAGCGCGCTACGGATTTGAGAGCGCCGGCCTCGCCCAAACGGTAGCGGCCGGCTGGCACGACCCGGCCTGGCAGCGTGCGCGCGCGCAGGCCATGTCACTGCTCGATGCCCTTGGTGTGGCTGGCGTGGCGCAAAACGCCGCCGGCAGCCTCGCCTACGGCATCAAGCGCAAGGTCGAGATCGCGCGCGCGCTTGCCCTCGAACCCAAGTTGCTGTTGCTCGACGAGCCCGCCGCCGGTCTCAACGAAAACGAGCAACTCGACCTCGCCGAACGCCTGCGCGTATTCGCCCGCGACGGCCTGTCCATCCTGGTCATCGAACACAACATGCCCTTCCTGATGCCGCTGGCCGAACGCATGGCCTGCTTTGACCACGGCGAGCTGATCGCCACCGGCACGCCGGCTCAAATCCGCGCCAACCCGCTGGTGATCGAGGCCTACCTCGGCGCGCCCGAGCAAACAGCGCTGGCAAACCCGGCATGAGCGCGCTGCTCGAAATCGACAATGTCATCGCGCGCTACGGCCAGATCGAGGCGCTGCGCGGCGTCAGCCTCACGGTCAACCCGGGCGAGGCGGTGGCCCTAGTTGGCGCCAACGGCGCCGGCAAATCGACGCTGATGAAATGCATCATGGGCATGCTCGCTTGCGCATCAGGCCGGATTCACCTCGAGGGCGAGGACCTGGCGCGGCGGAAGGTTTCCGACCGCGCTGACCTGGGCATCGGCTATTCGCCCGAAGGCCGGCGCATTTTTCCCGGCCTCACCGTGCACGAAAACCTGCTGGTGGCCAGTCGCGACAAGGACGGCGGACGGGCGCGCGCCGACGAGATTTACGCCATCTTCCCGGCACTGCGCGAACGCAGCACGCAACTCGGATGGGTACTTTCTGGCGGCCAGCAACAAATGCTGTCCATAGGCCGCGCGCTGATGGTGCGGCCGCGACTGCTGCTGCTCGATGAGCCCTCGCTCGGTCTTTCGCCGCTGCTGACGACCGATGTGCTCAACCGCGTGCAGGCCATCACCGCATCGGGCGCCGCGGTACTTCTCGCCGAGCAAAACGTGCGCAAGGCGCTCTCGGTATCGCATCGCGCCTATGTCATCCAGCTGGGCCGCATCACAACAACAAGCACATCGAGCGAACTGCTCGCCTCTGGCGATTTAACCGGCGCCTTCCTCGGCGCCTGAACTGCAAGGATAAAATTAATGACATCCGCAACACCCTCACCCTACATCCCCTCCGACTACGCCGCACTGCTGCAGGCAACGCCGGCTTCGAGCATTTACATCAACGGCGGCTTTGTAGAGACATCGGCGCGGCACAAGGTGTTCGGCAAGGCCGACAGCGCGCTGATCACCGAATGCGGCTACGCGTCGCCCAAGGACGTCGGCACGGCAGTCACAGCGGCGCGTGCCGCCTTTCGCGGCTGGTCGGGCAAGGCTCCCGCAGAGCGCGCCAAAGTGCTGCAGACGATGGCCGCGGCCTTGCAGTCACGTTTTCGCGAATTCGTCGCACTCGAATCACATCATGGCGGCAAGACCATTGCCGATGCCGAAATAGACATTCGCGCCAGCATCGCCACGCTGCAGTGGTACGCCGGCTGCGCCGAGCGCCTTGACGGGCGTGTGGTGGCGAGCGCCGAATCCATACACCGCTTCGTGCGGCGCGAGGCGCTGGGCGTATGCGGCCTGATCCTGCCCTGGAATTTTCCGCTGCTGCTGATGATCTGGAAACTTGCGCCGGCGCTGGCCGCCGGCAACACCGTGGTGGTCAAGCCGGCGAGTGAAACGCCGCTTTCCACACTCGCCTTCGCCGCGATTGCCTCAGCCGCCGGCCTGCCCGCAGGCGTGTTCAATGTCACGCCGGGCCCGGGCCGCGAAGTCGGCATGGCACTTGCCACGCACCCGGACATCGCCAAGCTGTCCTTCACCGGCTCAACCGAAGTGGGGATACAGGTGGCGCAAGCCGCGGCAAAATCGGTCAAGCGCGTAACATTGGAGCTGGGCGGCAAGTCACCCGCCGTCATCTGCGATGACGCCGACATCGATCGCGCTGTCATGGGCACGGCGGCTGGCGTGTTCGGCCATGCTGGACAAAAGTGTGCCGCGCGCACGCGTTGCATCGTCATGGAATCGGTCGCTGATGAAGTCGTTGAAAAACTCGTCGCACGCGCAAAACTGCTACGGACCGGCAATCCGATGGACGCCTCGACCACGCTGGGCCCGGTCATCAACAAGGCGGCGCAGCAAAACATACTCGGGTATTGCGATAGCGGCACGGCAGAGGGCGCAAAGCTGGTCTGCGGCGGCGTTGCTCCGGCCGGGCTTTCCGGACCCTACGTTGAGGCGACGATTTTCGACCACGCCAGCAACCAGATGAAAATCGCGCGCGAAGAAATTTTCGGTCCGGTGCTGGCGGTGATACGCGTCAAAGACATGGACGAGGCGATTGCCGTGGCTAATGATTCAGACTACGGACTGGCCGCAACGGTATGGACGCGCTCGCTGTCGCGCGGCCACCAGCTCGCGGCAAAAATCGAGGCCGGCACGGTATCGGTCAACACGCCGGCCGTCATCGGTATTGAAATGCCCTTCGGCGGCTACAAGATGAGTGGTTATGGCCGCGAATTGGGCATCGAAGGCCTGGACGCCTACCTGCAGCACAAGAGCGTGGTGATGGATATCACCTGAGCACCGCGGTCGGCGCACGTCGTCCCCCCGTAAATAATTTATCGCGAGGTACCAACATGCAAGACGCCCCCCAAGCCTTTAGCTTTGTCCACTCCAACCGGCGCATCATCTCGGCCTGGGGCGGCCTCGACAAGCTCGGCGACCTCGCCAAGGAGGCCGGCACCAGCAGGCCGGCCGTCGTTATGGACGGCTTTTTCGAAAACAGCGAAATGGCCGCGCGTGTCGGCGCCATGCTGCAGGCGGCCTGCGGCAAGCCCGCTGCGTTTCATTTTGTGCCGGCGCATGAACCTGATACCGTGACCATTGAGGCCTGCGCAGCGTCGCTGGCGGCGGCCAGCCCCGATTTCATCGTCGCCATCGGTGGCGGCTCGGCCATGGACACCGCGAAGGTTGCGCGCCTGCTGTTGTCCAACCCGGGCACGGCAGAATCGGTGTCCGGCTTCGGCAAGCGCTTCAAGCCGCATGCCAGCCTCCTGGTCGCCGTGCCGACCACTGCCGGCACTGGTAGCGAAGTGTCCGAATCGGCCGTCGCCGGCAAACCCGGTTCCGATATCAAGCTGATTTTTCGCTCGCAGGAAATGACGCCGCAAATCGCACTGCTTGACGCCAGCCTGTGCGTGTCAGCGCCGGCGACGGTCACAGCCGCCTCCGGCTACGACGCGGTGACGCATGCGGTCGAGGCCTACGTATCAAAAGCCGCTTCAATCATGAGCGATCCGTTTGCTGAATCGGCAATGCGCCTGCTCGGGCAATGGCTGGTGACCGCCTACAAGGAACCGGCCCACCCGGCGGCGCGAAGCTGGTGCCTGATCGCCTCCTGCCAGGCGGCGATTGCCTTCAACAGCGCCAATCTGGGCCTCGCGCACGCTATCGCCGCGCCGCTTGGCGCGCTGCATCACGTCGCGCACGGCCTTGGCAACGCCCTGGCACTGCCGGCAGTCACCGCCTATAACGAGGTGAGCATGGGTGCGAAAGCGGCCGTAGTCGCCCGCGCCTTCGGCGCCGCATCCGCGGCAGAGGGTCTGGCCCGACTGCGCCACGCGATCGACCTTGACCTCAGCCTCGATCGTTTTGTTCCAAGTGATGAAGCGCGCGAAAAAGTCGCACAGGCGGCGATGAAAAGCGGCCAGGTGCGCATGAACCCGCGCCTTGCGACCATTGAAGACATGCGCGCCATTCTCGAATCCATGCGCACGCCAAACGGCGGCGCTGCGACGAGGGTCAAGGTCGCAGCTTGAACAAGCGCAGCCAATCCGGCCTGCGACCGCTCTCCGGAGCACCGCAGTCGCTGCAACAGGCGATGGCCGCGATAGGCCCGGTTTGGGGGAGCAATATCCAGCAGCACAGCGAGCTGACCAAGAAGGCCTACGCGCCGCTGCTCGCCGCCGCACCCAAGGACGGCATTAGGGTGACGCGCGACATCGCCTACGGCGCACACCCGCGCCAGGTGCTCGATGTGTTCCAGCCGGCGCATTGCAATAACGCGCCGGTGGCGATATTCGTCCACGGCGGCGCCTTTATCCGCGGCGACAAGCGCACGAGCGACGAAATCTACGACAACGTGTTGTACTGGTTCGCACGCCAGGGCTACCTTGGCATCAATGTCGAATACCGCCTTGCGCCCGAAGCGCCGTACCCGGGCGGCGCCGACGACCTGGCGCTGGCGATGGACTGGTTGCATGCCAATGTGCAGCGCCATGGCGGCGACCCGGCGCGCCTGTTTCTTCTCGGGCATTCGGCCGGCGGCACGCATGTCGCCAGTTACGCCTACGACCGGGCTCTTGGCTACCGGGGCAGGCACGTCACTGCGATGGTGTTGATTTCCGCCAGGCTGCGCGCCGACCAGTCACCCGAGAACCCGAACGCGCCCGGCGTCATAGCTTATTTTGGCGACGACATCACGCAATACGAGGCGCGCTCGCCGGTCAGTCACGTCAGCCAAGTCAACCCTGGCGGCGGCGATCTGCCGGTGTTCATTGTCAACGCCGAATTCGAAAACCCGCTGCTGGACGTCTACGGCCTCGAACTGGCGCACAAGCTAAGCATCGGCCGGCGCCGCGCGCCGCGCTACCTCAGGCTGACGCGGCATAACCACATGTCCATCGTCGCGCACTTCAACACCGAGGAAGACATCCTCGGGCGCGAGATCCTGGATTTTTTTGAGACGCTGCGCTGAGCGCAAATTAACAAAGGGACGATCAGCCCTTTTTACATTGCGTAGTTCGCGACATCAACCCGTGCTGGCCAAGCCCGTCGGAGCCCTTCGATACCCCGAAAGTAATCCCCGGAGGGGACAGGCTCATGGCGAACCGATTGCAGATGAGGTCATCGGTTGCCGATAGGCCTGTGCATCGTCCCTTCAGTTTTTCAGCGCAACGGCCTCGACTTCGATTTTCCATTCCGGCTTGGCCAGCGCGCTGACGACGACCAGCGTCGAGGCCGGGCGGCTGTCGCCGAGAAATTTCCCGCGCACCGGCCCGAGTTGCGGCAGGTGTGCGGCGTTGGTGAGGTAAGTCACCACCTTTACGAGATGCGACACATCCATCTGCGCCTCGCGCAACACCTCGACGAGGTTGCTCCACACCAGTTCGGCCTGCTCAACGAAGTCCTCCGGCACACTGCCATCAAGACGCATCGCCACCTGACCCGACACGTGCAGCACTTGTCCGCTGGCGGGGCTGAGCACGGCCTGGCTGTAGGGACCGCCCGGTTGGATGACGGTTTTTGGATTGAGGTTGCGGCGTTGGTTCATGGCTGTCCCGTCTCTGGGTAAAGGGTAAAGGGTAAGGGGTGAAGGGTGAAGGGTGAAAAATCCGCAAGCGGACTCGCGGCTATTTTAACGACGGCAGAGCCCTCCGGCAGTACTTAGTGCTTATTGCTTATTGCTTATTGCTTATTGCGCGACAATGCCGGCGGCCTTGATCACCGCCGCCCACTTGCCCGCCTCGCCGCGCACAAAGCCGGCAAACTCCTCGGCCGAGCCCGATTCGGTCTCTACGCCCAGTTCGGCGAACTTGGCGCGGATATCGGGCAATTTCATGATGGCATTGAGTTCGGCATTAAGCCTGTCGACGATGGGCTTGGGCACGCCGGCCGGTCCAAAAAAACCGAACCATGCCGTGACCTCGTAGCCGGGGACGCCGGCCTCGCGCACCGTCGGCAGCTCGGGCAGCAGTGCGCTACGCTTGGCGCCGGTCATCGCCAGGGCGCGCACCTTGCCCGACTTGATCTGCGGCATCGCCGTCAGCTGCAGGTCAAACATGGCGTTGACCTGGCCGCCGAGCAAATCGTTGAGCGCCGGCGCGCTGCCCTTGTAGGGCACATGCAGCATCTTGATGCCGGCGGCCATGCCCAGCAACTCGCCGGCGAGATGGTTGGAGGTGCCGCTGCCGGCCGAGGCATACGTCACCTGGCCCGGTTTGGATTTGGCAAGCGCCACCAGCTCGGCGATGTTTTTCACCGGCACGCCGGGATGGACCAGCACGACAAAGGGTATGGAGGCGATTTCGGCGATGGGCGTGAAATCCTTGACCGGGTCATAGCCCACGGTGTTGGTGGCCGGGCTCATGGCGTGCGAGCTCACCGTCCCGAGCAGCAGCGTGTAACCGTCGGCCGGCGCTTCGGCAACCGCCTTGGCGCCTATCGACGCGCCCGCACCCGGGCGATTGTCGATGACAACCGGCTGGCCCAGGCGCTCGCCGAGTTTTTGCCCGACACTGCGCCCCAGTATGTCGGCCGAGCCGCCGGGCGGAAAAGGCACGACCATGCGCAGCGGCTTGGACGGATAGCCTTGCGCCATCGCCGCGCCGGCGACAAGGCCCGCGCCCAACAGCAATGCATTCAGAACCCGCCTGCCTCGCATCATCATCTTTCTCCGCAACATAAAATCAAGTTTGCACCGACACCCACGCTACCAGACCGCGGGAACAGTAATCGACTGGAAACCCTTGTCTGGCGGGGCTTTCCAGCCATCATGTCCCTGCCGCAGCGCGGTTTTCGGTCAATCGTTCGAACGCCGCCGCCACCGCCAGCAGGCGCGCATCGGAAAATTTCGGACCGGCGAACTGCAGGCCAACCGGCAAACCGCCGCCAGCATGCCCGCAATGTACGCTGACCGCCGGCATGTGCACCAGATTGACCGGGCAGGTGAAGCCGATCAGGTTGCGGTTGGCCTCGCCCAGCGTATCGCCGTCCGGGTAGAACTCGCCCACCGCCGGTGCGACCACCGGCGAGGTCGGTGACAGCAGCACGTCGTGCGACTTGAATATGCCCAGCAGGTCTGCGCCCAGGCGGTTGCGCTCGTCGAGTAGAAACTGCAGATCCTCGGGCGTGATGGTGGCGGCAAAGTCGAGCATGCTCGCCACCGCCGGCGGATCGTCGTCGCGCCGCTTGCTCGCACGCAGGCGCAGGCCGGCCTGGATCATGTAGGGCCGGAAGGGATCGCGGCAAACGGTGGCAATGCGCGTCACTGTCGCGCCGGCACGCGCCATGGCCTCCACCGCGGCATCGACAAGGGCTGCAACCGCGGCATCAACCTTCTGGTAACCGTAATCAGGACTGTAGGCGACGCGCAGGCCCTTCAAGCTGGCGCCGGCCAGCGCCGCAAGGTAGTCGGTGTCATCGGCCGGCAACTCCATCCAGTCGCGCCCGTCCGCTCGGGCGATGACGTTCATGGCGTGCGCGCAATCGCGCGCGCTGCGTGCCAGGGGCCCGGCCACGGTACGGTCGGTCTGGCCCGGGTGGTAGGGGACGCGCCCGAGGGTGGGTTTGTGCCCGGCGATACCGGTGAAAGAAGCCGGCAGGCGGATCGAGCCGCCGCCGTCCGAACCGATGGCAATGGTGCACAGGCCTGCCGCGGCCGCCGCCGCGCCGCCACCGCTGGACCCGCCGGGCGAGCGTGCGGTGTCGCAGGGATTGCGCGTGATGCCGAAGGCACGCGTGTGGGTCACCGGAATCACCGACAACTCCGGCATGGTGGTCTTGCCCATGATGAGCGCGCCGGCTTCGCGCAGCCGCGCCGTCACCGGCGAATCCTGCGTCGCCAGGCTTGCCGCGCTTGCGCTCGTGAGCGACATGCCGCGCGGACTGGCCATGCCGGCGACATCGATGTGGTCCTTGATGGCCACCGGCACGCCGTCAAGGGCGGACTTTGCCGTCCCGGCGCGATGGCGTGACTCGGCGGCGCGCGCCGCTTGCAGTGCCCCTGCCTCGTCCAGCGCGTAATAGGCGGCAAGACGCGGATTGACGCGTGCGATGCGCGCGAACATCGCCTGCACCACCGTCAGCGGTGACAGCGCGCCGGAGCGATACGCCGCGGCGAGTTGATCCACCGAATAAAAACACAGCGGGTCATCGGGCACGCCGGCATCGGGCTTGTCAAAACGTTCAGTCATGGTTTTCCTAGGCTCCGCCAAGATAGGCTTCACGCACCGCCGGATCGCCGGCCAGCTCAGCCGCCGCGGCCGACTTCACCACCAGCCCGGACTCGATGACATAGCCGCGCTGCGACACCGACAGCGCCATGCGCGCATTTTGTTCGGCGATCAGCACCGTCGTACCCTCGGCGTGCAGGCGGCGGATGACTGAAAAAATTTCCGCCACCACCAGCGGCGCGAGGCCCATCGAGGGCTCGTCCAGCAGCAACAGGCGCGGGCGCGCCATCAGCGCGCGGCCTATCGCCACCATCTGCTGCTCGCCGCCCGAGAGCAGGCCGGCCGCTTGCCCGGCACGCTCGCGCAGGCGCGGAAAAATGTCGTAAATGCGCGCAAGGTCGGCGGCAACCGCATCTCGCTCGCCGCGCGACAGGCGCACGTAGGCGCCAAGCTCGAGGTTGTCGCGCACGCTCAGCGGCGCGAACACTCGCCGGCCTTCTGGCACCAGCGCAATGCCGGCGCGCACACGCTTGTCGGTGCCGCGCTGCAGGGGCTTGCCATCGAGCGCCACCTCGCCCGAGCGAGGCCGCAATAATCCGACCACCGTCTTCATCAACGTGGTCTTGCCGGCGCCGTTGGGACCGATGACACAGACGATCTCGCCCTCGGCGACATCGAGGTCTATCCCCGCGAGCGCCGTCACCGGGCCGTAACCGACCACCAGCTTGCGCACGCTAAACATGCGCAGTGCCCACAGCCCCGTCGTTCATCCTTTGGGCCTCGGCGTCGGTGCCAAGATAGGCGGCAATGACCTCGGGGTGCGCGCGCACCGCCGCCGGTTCGCCCTCGGCGATGCGCCTGCCGAAATTGAGCACCAGGATGTCGTGGCTGATGGCCATCACCACGCGCATATTGTGTTCCACGAGAAGCACCGTCACGCCCTCGGCGTTGATGGCGCGAATCACCTCGGCGACGCGCCCGGCTTCGGCGGCGGGCAGGCCGGCGGTGGGCTCATCGAGCAACAGCACCTTGGGTTCGGAGGCGAGTGCGCGCGCAATCTCGACAATCTTCAGGTCGCCGAAGGACAGCGCCGACACCGGCAAATCGGCCTTGGCGGCAAGGCCGACGCGCCCGAGCAGCGCCCGCGCCTTGTCGCGCGCCTGCACCTCCTCGCGCCGCCCCGAGGGCAGGCGCAGCAATGCGTTGAACACGCCGGACTTGAGGCGGGTGTGCATGCCCACCACGACGTTCTCGAGCACGCTCATGCCCGAAAAGACCTGCAGGTTCTGGAAGGTGCGCGCCAGGCCGCGCTGCACGCGCTCGTGCGCCGCGGTGGCGGTGACATCCTCGCCGGCCAGCAGCACGCGGCCCGAGGACGGCGCCTGCACGCCGGAAATGACATTGAACAGCGTGGTCTTGCCAGCGCCATTGGGCCCGATCACCGCCTTGATGGCGCCGCGCGGCACGGCGAAATCAAGATCGGCCACCGCCGTCAGCCCGCCGAAAGACACCGAGATGCCGCGCACTTCTATGATGGCGTCCCCTATGCCGTCGTCTACCATGCCGTCGTCCACTATGCCTTCGTCCATCAGGGCGTCCCCTTGCGCGCACGCCGCCGCGTCGATAGCCGCAGCACGCGTTCACGCAGCAAATCGAGCGCGCCGCCAAGGCCGCGCGGGAAAAACAGCAACACCAGCACCAGGCTGACGCCATAAACCAGCAGTTCGAGGTCGCCGAAGGAGCGCAGCAATTCGGGCAGCACGGTATAGATCAGCGCGCCGATGAAGGCGCCCCACCAGTGACCGGTGCCGCCAAGGGCGACCATTACCACCAGCATGGTGCTCGCCATGAAGTCAAAGGACTCGGGCGAAACAAAGGCGTTGTGGTGGGCGTAAAGACAGCCGGCCAGCGCGGCCAGCATGGCGCTGACGACAAACACCAGAATTTTGTACTTGTGCACATTGACACCCATGCACTCGGCGCCGACCTCGGCTGTGGACAGCGCGCGCAGCGCGCGACCGGTGCGCGAGTCAAGCAGGTTCAAGAGCAGCAGCATGGCGACGCCGACCGCGATCAGCGCCAGAAAATAAAACGCGCGGTCGGAATCGAGCTTGAGGCCGAAAATCGCGTACGGCGGAATGTTGACAAGGCCGTTGGGGCCGCCGGTCCAGTCACGCAGTTCAACGAACAGCACCGAGGCAATGGCATTGAAACCTAGCGTCGCCATCGCGAGGTAGTGGCCGCGCAGGCGCAGCGTGGGCCAACCAACAATAAAGGCGACCAGGCCGGTGAAAGCGAGCGCGACGGGCAGGCCTATCCACGGGGAGATGCCGTACTTGGCGCCGAGCACACCGCTGACATAGGCGCCGATGCCAAAAAATGCGCCGTGCGCCAGCGATATCTGCCCGCTATAACCCATCAACAGGTTGAGGCTGGCAATCAGCAGCAGGTTGGTCAGCCACAACGTGGCGAGATTGAGCCAGTAGCTGTTGGGCATGATCCAGGGCAGTGCGACCAGCAACAGCCACAGGATGCCGAGGCCGCGGTAAGTGGCGGCGGAGATTTGTGCGTGCATGTATCGGGTCCTGTCGCCTAGACTTTTTGCACCTGGGCCCGGCCGAACAGACCGGAGGGGCGGAAGAACAACAGGCCAAGCAGCACGATAAAAGCCACGGCATCCTTGTACCTGGATGAAATGAAGGCCGCCGAAAAGGACTCGAGCAGGCCGAGCAGAAGGCCGCCGACCAAGGCGCCGGGCAGATTGCCCAGGCCGCCCAGCATGGCTGCGGAAAAACCCTTGAAGCCGAGCACGGTGCCGGCATTGAAGGAGGTCAGCGTGATCGGCGTGATGATGATGCCGGCCAGCGCACCTGTGCCGGCGGCAATGACAAAAGACCACATCACCGTGCGCGGCACATTGATCCCTACCAGCGCCGCCGCCTCGCGGTCGGCGGCCGCAGCCTTCATTGCGCGGCCGAGCAGCGTGCGTTCGAAAAACAAGTGCATGCCGGCCATGGTGGCGAGCAGCAGGCCGACTATCCACAAGGCTTGCGGCTGCAGGCTGGCGCCGCCTATTTGTATCGGCTCGACGCCGGAAAAACTCGGCAGGCTCATCGGGTTCTTGCCCAGCACCAGCATCACCAGCGCCTTGGTGGCGATGGCAAAGCCTATGGTCACCAGCGTGATCGACATCGGCGAGGGCTGCGACAGCGGATAGACGGCCAGGCGTTCGGACACGAGTCCCAGCACGGCAACGCAGACCACCGCCAGGGGCACCAGCGCGAGCAGTGGCCAGGCGAACTGCTGGTGTATCCACGCCGCCATCATGCCCCCTGCCATGACCCACTCGCCCTGGGCGAAGTTGATCGCGTCGGTGGACTTGAACACGACGTTGAAGCCCAATGCCACCAGGGCGTAAATGGCGCCGGTGGCAATGCCTCCGAAGGCCAGTTGCAGCAGCAGTCCTGAATCCAAACTCTCAGCCCGAAACGGCTACGCGGTCACCCGCAGCTGCGCGGTCGCGCATGTCGGCCATGGCCAAACCCAGGCGCGCCAGATGATCGCGCGCCTCGCCCAGGAATTGCGCCACCACCGCGGACTCTTCGGCGACGCTCATCGCGCCCAGCCCGGCCTGGCGCGTGATCGCGTCGGCGGCAACGATGTCATCGGCGATGCCGCCAGGGGCGAGCCAGGCGCAGATCGCGCCCGAGAGCAGCAGGCCTTCGAGGGCCTGGTCGATCTCGGCGCTGATTTCGGCGCGTGCCGCGTCATCCCAGCCGGCGGCGCGCTCGGCGAGGTAGACCCAACCGAAGGCGACGTGGCGCTCCTTGTCCTGCACCATGCGCTTCAACATGGCCAGCGCCACAGGATCGGTGGCGTGGCGCAGGTAGCCGCGGTTGAGCTCGAGGTCTATGCCATCGAGGATGGCCGAGTGCACGGCGATATAGGCGTCGACGGAAATGCCCGGCTCGAAGGCCTCGCGGTGAAAATCCTGATTGAACAGGCCGGCGTAATCGTCGCTGGCCGGCCGGTCGCTGTATTTACCGACGAGGTCGGCAAAACGCCAGCAGCACTCGGTATGCCAGGCTTCTTCGCTGCCGCGCACGGTGAGGAACATTTTCGGGTCGCTCTCGCCGCCGTGTTCAAGGCAAAAACGAATCAGGATGGCCGGCGTCTCGGGAAGGCCGCCGTACTCGGTCCAGGCGCGGCGGCTCCAGGACAGGGCCGCGGCGCGCAATTGCTCGGCGCCATAGGCGGACGCTTCGAACTTCGCCCAGGGAATGTGCTTTTCCGGATCCCAGTGCGCGGTCTTGGCCTGATGGTAGAGGCCGCGTATGGTCTGCATGTGCGGCTCGAGGTGCAGCGGGAAGCGACGTTCGATGAGCGGATCGGCGCGGCGGCGGCGCGCGCGGCGGACCTTGGGGTCTTGCAGGGACTGGGTGTTGGGCGCGGCGGCGGTTACGGTGGCGGCATTCATCAAAAAGCGCCTTCGATTTTCGGGTGCGTGAATTGTTTCAGCGTAAAGCCCCAGGCCTGCATCTGCTTGCGGATGCGCTTGATGCTTTTTATGAACACCGGCTTTTCGTCCGACTCGACGGTGGCGCCAAGACCGGCCTCATAGGTGATGCGGTCGGCTTCGGTTTCGGCGCGCGTCGCCGGCGTGTCCGGCCCCAGCCAAGCGCTGTGATAGCCGTTGAGCTCGACTTTTTCTATCATGTTGACCACGGCCTGCTCGACGCCGGCGAGTTGCCCGGGCGTGAGTTGCTTGACGCGCTCTTCCATATAAGCCCAGCCGAAGGCGCAATGGCGCACCTCGTCGCGCATGATCAGTTGCAGCGCGCGCTTGGCCGCCGGGTTGGTGGTGATCTTGATCAGGTGGCCGAACACGTCGAAGGCGATTTCCTCGGCGGCGCAGACGAGGGAGGCGATGGTCGCCTCAAGGGGCATGTCGAGGTCGAGGGCCATTTTGCGCACGCCGTGGGTGGCGACCGAGCCCTGGAAGGCCGATTGCACCGGCGCGTCGATATAGCCGCCGAGCTTCTCGGCGACCAGGTAGCAGACCTCGGCGTGGCGCGATTCTTCCTGGGTGCGCAGCGTGAAAAAGAAACGCATGTCGGGCGCATGGTGCTGCTGGCAAAAGCGGATTTGCAGCGCCGGCGATTCGGATATGGCGCCGTACTCGCCCCAGGCGCGGCGGCTCCAGTACAGGCGCGCGGCGTAGCGTTGCTCGTCGCTGTACTGCTCCGGGTGGAGATCATCCCAGGGCACGGCCTTGACCGGATCCCACTGCTTGGCCGTGGCCTGGCGGTAGAGGTCGCGGATTTTCGGGATGCGAATGTTCAGGTCGAGCGGGAACCGCGACTCGGACTCGTCCAACAGGCTGTGCGACAGGACTGCACTCATTTCGCCCTCCTAATTTTTTTCGAAATCATGACAGATCAAAAACCGCGACCAATACGCTCCCTCCCCCTTGACGGGGGAGGGTTGGGGAGAGGGGACGTACTAACCGGCTATTCAAAATATTGGACCAAGGCTCAGATGGTGCCAAGCTTGGGATGGTAGAACGGCTTGAGCGTGAAGCCCCAGGGCTGCATCAGCTTCCTGACGCGCTTGACGGTGGCGATGAACACCGGTTTCTGAATGGGCTCTATGGTCGCCCCGAGGCCCGCCTCGTAGGTGATGCGATCGGCCTCGATTTCGTCGCGCGACGCAGGCGTGTCGGGCGCGAGCCAGGCTTCCTGGTAGCCGTTGAGGTAGATTTTTTCGATCATGAACTCGGTCGCCTCCTGCACCCGCAGAATTTCAGCGCGGCTCATGTGTGGAATGCGGTGTTCCATGAAATGCCAGCCGAAGGCGCAATGGCGCACTTCATCACGCGCGATCAGCTTGAAGATTTTCTTCGCGGCCGGATTGGTCGAGACACTGGCGACATGGTGGATCATGTCGAAGGCCAGCTCCTCGGCGGCGCAAACGAGGGATGCAATAGTCGCCTCCAGCGGCATATCAAGGTCGAGCGCCATTTTGCGCACGCCATGCGTCGCCACCGCGCCCTCGAATGCCGACTGCTTGGGCGCGGCGATGTAACCACCGAGTTTTTCTGCAAAAAGGTAGGACACCTCGGCGTGGCGCGATTCCTCCTGGGTGCGCAGGGTGAAGAAAAAACGCAGGTCGGGTGCCTCGCGCTGCTGGCAAAAACGAATTTGCAGCGCCGGCGACTCGGAAATCGCACCGTACTCGCTCCAGGTGCGCCGGCTCCAGTACATGCGCGCCGCGAGGCGCTGCTCCTCGGCGTAGTCCTCGGGCCGCAGCGTATCCCAGGGAATCGCATCCACCGGATCCCATTGCTTGGCCGAGGCCAGGCGATAGAGCTCGCGGATTTTCGGAATCCGTACACCCAGATCAAGCGGAAAACGCGACTCGGACTGGTCGAGCAGACTGCGAATGGCGACTGCGCTCACGGCGTCAACGCCCCACCAAGGTCATTGCGAGGAGCGCAGCGAGGAAGCAATCTCGTAGCAAATGCAACATCGCGATTTTCACCGGATTGCTTCGCTGCGCGCGCAATGAAAGCTATTTCACCAGTGACATACGGATTCATCGCTCAGTACGGCGCCAGGCGCCAGCCGTTGTTCTTCCAGTTAATCACCACGGCGTCGTCCTTGCCAAGACCGGAATGGCTGGTCGGCGAGAAGCTGAAGTCGCCGCCGGCGCCCTTGAAGTTCTTCAGGCCCTCCAGTGCGGTGCGGATTTTTTCCTTGTCCTTGCCGCCCTTGGCGAGCGCCTCGGCCGCCATGTAGATGGCGTCGTAGGTCTGCGCGACAAACTGGTTGGGCTTGGTGTTGAAGCGCTTCTCGAAGCGGGCGGTTACATCGGCAATGCGCTGCTTGAGCGGGTCGCTGCCCGGCAGATCGGGGCCTACCGGGAATTTCTGCGACAGCAAGTCCATGCCCTCGGCCGCGCCTTCGGCCTGCTTCATGTAACGGTCGTCGACAAACCCGTAGCCGTGCATGATGACGCGGTCGCCGAGGCCCAGCTGCTTGGCCTGCTTGATGAAGACCACCCCAGCCGGGGTGATAGTCCAGCAGATGATGGCCTTGGCGTCGCTCGCCTTAATGCGCGTAAGCTGGGCGGTCATGTCGGTGTCGGATGGATTGAAGGTCTCATACAAGACCTTGAGGCCGCGCTTGGGCGCGACTTTTTCCATCTGCTCCTTGGCGCTCTGGCCGAAACCGGAGCTGTCGTAGAGCAGCGCAACCGAGGTGATACCGCGCTTGGCAAAAGAATCGGCGGCGCGCTCGAGCACCTTGTCGTCATCGAGCGTGCTCTTGAAGGTCCACTTGCGCTCGGCCACCGGGTTGACGATCTGCATGCTGCCTTCTGTGGAGAGGAAGGGAATCTGCGCCTTTTCCACGATGGGCACCATCGCCAATGCGAGGCCGCTGGCGTTGCCGCCGCCGACGATGATGTCGACCTTGTCCTGCTCGATCAGGCGCCGCGTCGAGGTGACGGCCTTGGAGGCCTGGGTCTCGGCATCGTAGAACACCCATTCGATTTTGCGCCCGTTGATGCCGCCCTTGGCGTTGATCTCCTCGATCGCAAGTTCCATGCCGCGCTTCATGTGGTCGCCGAGAAAGGCGCCGGGGCCGCTGACCGACAACACGGTGCCGATGCGGAAGGGCTCACTCTGGGCCAGCGCCGCGGGGGACGTCAGGATCAGAACAGGCGCCGCGAGTACGGCGGCGATCGATGCGAGTAGCAGCTTGCGGCGAAGATTCATTGGTCTCTCCCAGAGTTAAACAGTTAAACGGTTAAACGGTTAGTCAGTCAGGTGTTCAGGTGTTCAGGTGTTCAGGTGTTCAATTTTCAGCCCGCTGCATGCCCGCAGTCGCGGGCTTTACAAAAATTCGCGCGGCAGCGGCGCGCCCTCGCGTGAATCATGATTTTTCCAACTCGCCCAGCAGCGTGCGCAAGGCCTTCAGGTGTTTGTCGAACTTCGCCTCGATGCGCTGGATCGGCCCGGCCACGCCCATGGCGCAAATTTCGCCGTGCACGCGCACCGGCACGGCTATGGCCATCACATCCTCGACGTGCTCACCGCGATTGACGAACCAGCCGCGCCCCAGCGAAACCGCCAGCTCCTTCAGCAGCGCAGTTTTTTTCGTGATGGTGTTGGATGTGACGCGATCAAGGCACAGCCCTGCAACAAACTCGCGGCGCTCGACTTCGGGCATGGACGCAAGTATCGCCTTGCCGCTGGCGCTGCAATGAATGGGAAAAAACTCCCCGGCCTGCGCCGCGTAGCGGATCTTGTGCGCCGACTCGATGACGTCAACGTAGACCACGCTGTCGCCGGCGCGGCGCGAAAACAGCACGGTCTCGCCCGACTCCCGGCCCAGCACCTCAAGCACCGGCCGCGCAATGTCGGCGAGCGGGTCGTGGGCGGCGATGCGGCGCACGTTGTCGAGCATTTTTCGTGTCGGGTAAAAGGCGCGGCGTGCGCCCACCGAATACAGGTAGCCGCGGTTCTCCAGTGTTTTCACCAGGCCAAAGCAACTCGATACCGGGGCACCGATGGCGCGCGCGAGGTCGGACAAGGACAGCGGCTTACACTCGCCGGTGAAGGCTTCGAAGAGGTCCAGCGTGCGTGCGGCGGTTTTCACATCCATGAAAGGACGTTACGCCGGCTGAAAAAATCTGTCAACCCATGCCGCTCCAAAGTGCCACCGCGAAAACACCGAATCAGCGCGGGAAGCAAACTAAAAACGGCAATCCGGCGAACAAGCGGCTGGAAATGCCCATCGGAAGGGGCTTTGCGGGCGATACCCTCGGGATGTGCTGCACGATGGCGACAGGCGGCGAAGCGAAAAGAGCGCAAGGATACCGTTTGCGCATACGGCACAGAAAGAACTTAAAGTTGGCTGCTTATACGCGAAATGCAGGCGCGGCAGGCCACGCAGCCGACACGGCCCTGACTGGATGCGCCATGGCTGGATGCGCCCCGGCTGGATGCGCTCAGACTGGGTGCGCTCAGGCCGCCTGCGGTCGCTTCACCCGGAACCAGGCGGCGTACAGCGCCGGCAGGAACAACAGTGTCAGCGCGGTGGCGACCACCAGCCCGCCCATGATGGCCACTGCCATCGGGCCGAAAAAGGCGCTGCGCGTGAGCGGGATCATGGCGAGCACCGCTGCAGCGGCGGTCAGCACGATGGGCCGGAAGCGGCGCACCGTCGAGTCGACTATGGCGATCCAGGGCGCACGCCCTGCGGCGATATCCTGTTCGATCTGATCGACCAGGATGAGCGAGTTGCGCATGATCATGCCCGACAGCGCGATGGTGCCCAGCATGGCGACAAAACCAAAGGGCACGTTGAACAGCAGCAATGCCAGCGTGACGCCGATCAGCCCGAGCGGCGCGGTCATGGCCACCAGCAGCACGCGCTGGAAGCTCTGCAACTGGATCATCAGCACCGTGAACACCACCACCAGAAACAGCGGCACGCCTGCGGCCACCGACTTGCTGCCCTTGGCGCTATCCTCGACCGCACCGCCTGTTTCGAGCAGGTAGCCCGAGGGCAGCGCGGTGCGAATGGCTGCGAGTTTGGATTCGACCTGGGCCGTCACCGCCGGCGCCTGTATCTTGCCGTAGACATTGGCCCTTACGGTGACGGTGGGCACGCGGTTGCGCCGCCAGATGATGCCCTCCTCGAAACCGTAGCTTATGCTGGCGATTTGCGCCAGCGGCACCGGCTTGCCCGAGGGTGTTGGCACGGACAGATTGCCCAGCAGGGAAAGCCTGGCGCGTTCCTGCTCGGCGCCGCGCAGCAGCACCTCCACCAGTTTGTCGCGTTCGCGGAAAGTGGTCACGCTAAAACCCTTGAGCGAGGTGTTGATGAAGGTCGACAAATCCTCTGAAGAGATTCCCAGCACGCGCGCCTTGCCCTGGTCGATGTCGAGCTTAATCACCTTGGAGGGCTCGTCCCAGTCGTACTGCACGTTCTGCAGGTTGGCATTGGCGCGCATCACCGCGGCCACCTGCGCGGCGTATTTGCGCACCGTGGGCACGTCCTCTCCGGACACGCGAAACTGCACCGGAAAGCCTACCGGCGGACCGTTCTCCAGGCGGTTGACGGCGGCACGCAGCGTCGGAAAATCATCTTCGAACAGGCGGATCAGCCTTACCCGCAGCGCCTCGCGCTCGGCCTGCCCCTTGGCAAGAATGACGAACTGGGCAAAGTTGGTGTTGGTCAGTTGCTGATCGAGCGGCAGGTAAAAGCGCGGGCTGCCGGTACCGACATAGCTGACGTAGTTGTCTATGCCCTGCTCCTTGGCGAGGATACGCTCGACTTTTTTTACCTCGGCCTCGGTGGCGGCGTAGGACGAACCTTCGGGCAATCGCAGGTCGAGCAGCAATTCAAGGCGCGTTGAATCGGGAAAGAACTGCTGCTGCACAAAGCCAAAACCGAAGAGCGACAACACAAACAGCAGCAGCGTGGTGGCGATCACCGTCTTGCGCCAGCCGACACACCAGTCGACCAGGGCGCGAAAACGCCGGAAGAATCTGGTGTCGTAGAGCGCGCGCTCGGCTTCATCCGGGTCAGCGTGGCCGCCGGCCTTGAAATCGGGCAGCAGCTTGTAACCAAGGTAGGGAATGAACACCACCGCCGCGACCCATGACACGAGCAGCGCGATCACCGTGACCTGGAAAATGGAACGCGTGTATTCGCCGGTGGAGGACGCCGCCGTCGCAATGGGCAGAAAACCGGCCGCCGTGACCAGCGTTCCGCTCAGCATCGGCATGGCGGTCGAGGTGTAGGCGAAACTCGCCGCGCGCACCCTGTCCCAGCCCTCCTCCATTTTTCGCGCCATCATTTCAACGGCGATGATGGCGTCATCAACCAGCAGGCCGAGGGCAAGGATCAGTGCGCCAAGTGAAATCTTGTGCAGGCCGACGTCGAACAGGTTCATGAACAAAAAGGTGATGGCCAGCACCAGCGGAATGGACAGCGCCACGACGATACCGGTGCGCAGGCCCAGGGACAGCAGGCTGACGGCCAGCACGATGACCACCGCCTCGGCAAGCGTGCCGAGGAACTCGCGGATGGAGCGCTTGACCGAATCGGGCTGGTTGGAGACCTGGTGCAGTTCGACGCCCACGGGCAGTTGCGCCTGCAGGCGCGCGGTTTCGGCGTCGAGGTGGGCCCCCAGCTCCAGGATGTCGCCGCCAGCGGCCATGGACACACCGATACCAAAGGCCTCCTGGCCGCGAAAACGCATTTTTGACACCGGCGGATCAACATAGCCGCGACTGACGCGCGCGATGTCGCCAAGCCTGATCAGGCGGCCATTGGCGCGCAGCGAAATCTCGCGTATCGCATCAAGCGAAGCAAAATCCCCGGACAGGCGCAAGAACACGCGGTCGCTGGCGGTCTCGAATGCGCCGGCTGGCAGGATGGCGTTTTCTTTTTGCAAAGTGGAAAAAATCACCTGCGGGTCCATGCCCAGGTTGGCGAGCTTGGCGTTGGAAATTTCGATGAATATCTTTTCTTCCTGCTCGCCGAAAAACTCCACCTTGGCCACGCCGGGCACGCCCAACAATTCCGAGCGCACATGGTCGGCGTGTTTTTTCAGCTGCGCGTAATCGAAACCATCGCCGGTGAGCGCGTAGATGTTGCCAAAGGTGTCGCCAAACTCGTCGTTAAAGAACGGGCCCTGCACGCCCGCGGGCAGCGTCTGTTTGATGTCGCCGATTTTCTTGCGCACCTGGTACCAGATGTTCGGCACCTCGGATGGCGGCGTCGAATCTTTGGCCAGGAAAAACACCAGCGACTCGCCCGGCTTGGAGTAGCTGCGCAGCACATCGACATAAGGCGCCTCCTGCAGCTTCTTCTCGATGCGTTCGGTGACCTGGTCGGCCACCTCGCGCGCCGTCGCGCCGGGCCATAATGTTCGCACCACCATGACCTTGAAGGTAAAGGGCGGGTCTTCAGACTGGCCGAGGCGGTCGTAGGAGAACACCCCCATGAGCGCCAGCGCCAGCATGAAATACAGCACCAGACCGCGATGGCCCAGCGCCCATTCAGAAAGATTGAAATGCCTCACCGATGACGTGCCTGCGTTATTCGTTGTTCGTTGTTCGTTGTTCGTTGTTCGTTGTTCGTTGTTCGTTCTGCGTTCTGCGTTCTGCGTTTTTCAGGCTTACCTGGCGACGCTCGCTGCGGGCGGCGCCGTCCGGGCATCGAGCGCAACATCGAGCGCCCTGACCACCTGCCCCGCCACCAGCTTGTGCACGCCGGCGCCCACCACCTGCTCGCCATCGGCCAGGCCGGCCGTGATGGTGACGGCATTCTCGCGGTATTCACCGACCTTGACCGCGCGCAGCGCCACCTTGCCCGAGCCAGGGTCGAACACCCAGACCGCAGGTGCGCCGGCCGATTCGGTCAGCGCCGTCATGGGCAGCACGGCAAGATTGCCGGCAGTGGCACCCTGCACCAGCACATTGGCGGTCATCCCCAACGCCACGCCCTCGTCGGCATCGGGCAGGCTCACCTTGACGGTGAAGCTGCGCGTTGTCGCGTCAACGCCGGGTGAAATCTCGCGAATGCGCGCGGCGTATATTTTTCCCGGGTTGGACCACAGGCTGACGGCGAGCAGCTTGGCCGCACGCAGGCTGGCGAGCTTGTTCTCGGAGACGTTGACCACGACCTCCTTTTCGCGCGGCTGCGCCAGGCGCAACACCGCCTGTCCGGCGGCAACCACCTGCCCGGCCTCGGCCAACACTGCGGTGATCACACCATCCTGGTCCGCCACCAGCGCGGCGTAAGCGGCTTGATTACGACTAAAATCATATTGCGCCTGCGCCTGCTCGAGTTTGGCCTTGGCGGCAGTGTGGGCCGTGAGCTTGCCATCGTAGACGGTCTGGCTGACGAATTTCTTTTCCACCAGATCGGCGTAACGCTCGAGCTCGGATTTGGCAAAACCATAATCGGCGCGAATGGCTGCAAGTTGCGCCTTCGCCGCTTCAGCCGTCAGTTGCAAATCCTGCGGGTCGAGGTGCGCCAGGGTCTGGCCCTTGGTCACCCTTGCACCGGTATCAACCAGTCGCGCGACAATTTTCCCGGCAACGCGAAAACCAAGCTCCGCTTCGTGGCGCGCGCGCACTTCGCCCGAATAAACGTCTTGCCCCAGCCCCGCACCCAAAACCACCTTATGCAACAGCACCGGCCTGACGGTCTGGGCCTGTTGCTCGTCCCGACCGCAGGCCGCAAGTAGCACCGGCAGAGCCAGCGCGAAAATTATTGTTGTTCTCATGAAACCCTTTTAACCATCCCTTGTTACCGACGCTTACTGTCACCACAGCATGCTGTTAGCGCCAGTTACTGACCGCTATGGGTCGGTAATGACCCCTCGTTCAGCAAGTTATATTTTGGCTTATATAGCGAATAATGTTGGTAGCTCATCTGGTGAGCCTGTGGGGGCGGAAACTGGCAGTGTGGCGCAGAGGCGCTGGACCAGGAGAGGCGAAATGAGGACGAGGGAATTGGCAAGGATGATCGGCACACTGGGCAAGTTGCCGCGTGCCCAACGCAAAGTGGTTGTCAACGAATTGGCGGCGATGGAATCGCGTGCATCGTCG
>JANXRV010000018.1:0-26439 GCA_025356665.1 Pseudomonadota bacterium | reverse complement strand
GGGAGCCTTCGGCGGATATCCGCAAAAGGCCCAAAGTCTGCGCCTCGACGTTCAAATCGAGACCAGAAAATATTACTCGTTTCCGCATGTCAATCATCAACTTATAACCGTCTCTCGTGAAAACGTTGGGACACTACTGTTTTTGTATTCTTATTCATTCTCAGATCGTTTTATTTTTACGGCAGGCCACCGAACAGTAAAGCACATGTTCCCAGTTTTTGGCCCACGCCTTGCGCCAGCTCATCTCGCGCCCGCATGCCTTGCAGGGTTTGCTGGGCAGGTGTTGCTTGTTACCTTTAAATGCGGATTTCATCCAGGACTAGTCGTTCGTTTTTTTCCTTCGGGCTCTGCAACGGATGGAAGTCACTCAAATTAAGCGGTTCTATTGCGACGACCTCGCGCGATCAACTTCATGCCTGACCAGTTGTATCAGGCCATCCGACGCCTCCTCCACCAGATCGAGCACTTGTTCGAAGCCCTCCGCAGCCTCGTAATAAGGGTCGGGGATCACAGTTGCCGGCGTCTTTTGTAAAAACTCGGCAAAGCCCCGGATCTTGTGATGCAGTGATTTCGGGCAGCGTTCTTCGAGCAAGGCGCGATTGTCCCAGTCCATGGTCAACAGCAGATCAAAGGTTTCAAAGTCGCCGTCATGAACGGCGCGCGCCCTCAACGCCGAGAGATCGTAACCGCGGCGCGCAGCGTGCGCCTGACTGCGCTCATCTGGCGGCGAACCCGGGTGATAGTTGTGCGTGCCCGCGGAATCCACCAGCACGTGCTGGGCGAAACCGTTGTCGACGAGTTTTTGCCGAAACACCGCTTCAGCCGTGGGACTGCGACAGATATTGCCCATGCAGACAAAAAGAATTTTCAGGATTGGCTTATTCATGACGCAGCATCCTGCAGCTCTATGCCCTCATGTTGGGCAATCATCTCGAGTGCGCGTTCGAACAACGCGCGCGCAGACCCGGATACCGAACTGAGATGGGCATGCAGATGGGCGTCTTCGGATGACTTGTTGAGACATTCATGGCTGTATTGTTCAAAGCTTGCCAGCTGGGTGATGATCTCCGCCACATGCCGCGGACACTCGCACAGCACGTTGGTCGAGATGCGCGCCACCCGCGTCAGCGTCTCATCGTTGTATTTGCGCGGCGGAATCAATGCTCCAAAGGCTGCGTCACCGGTGGTTTTACCGCTATCGACCAGCAACACAGAATTGATCAAGTCAGCCAGGTCGGCGTCGGATACCGGCTCGCGGCGGACGATCACGCCCGCACGTTTCATGGATTGAATGATCGTCTCCTGACCAAAGCCATAGAGCACGATCACCTGCAGCGCGCGGCACTTCTCGGTCAGCTTGTGAATTTCAACCTGGGCCACCGCATGCAGCGAGTTGATCCGCAGCAGCAGGATCTGCGGCTTGTGCTGGAATGACGAGGTCAGCGCCTCGGCGAGATCATCGAAGATATCCGTCACACGCAGGGCATGATCGTGAAAGACCTGCGTGAAGGCCTTGGACTCGACCCTTCCAGCAAGGGTCAGCCCGACCACGGCCATAAACACCGCGCTGTCTTTGCCATGTCCTCGCGCCCTCGCCTGATTCGAAACCTGTTGCTGTTGCAACAGATCGTTAAGTGCATGGGTATCGAGACGGGCGATGTTGCTAATGGCGTGCCCCTGATCGGTAAGGCGCTTGAGCAGTGTGGCCTTGAGCACGTCATCGTCTGAGTAAAGACGGTGCCGGCTTTGGGTCTTGTACGGCGTAAAGCTGGCGTAACGCACCTCCCAGCCCCTGAGCGTCGGTGTCGGCACACCGCTGAGGCTCGATACGGCGCCAATCTTGTACACCGCCGCACTATCTGGAGATTTTTTACGCATAAATAGCTTTCTGAGTAATTTATGAATAGATATTATAAACTATTTATCTTAAATGAAAGATTTTATCGTCTTGAATGTTATATTCCTGCTACTAATTCATCTGTATTTCCTAAAGTCCAAATTCATCTAAAACTGTTTTTTGCCAGCAGCTACTACCCAACATACATCTAACGATATCCGTCCCTGTTTTCGGTCAATGCAATTTCATGCGGCTGGCTGCCGCGGAAGGAGAGTAATGAAAATCAGTTACATGTTGGTCAACAACTCCGGCCACGGCCACGGCCTCAGCATGCCGATCGGCGCTGCATGGCATTGGATACACGAAGTGGATGACGAGAAGCATATGAGATCGGTTCTCGAAAGGCTAAAACGGGTAACTCATGAAGACCGGCTCACTCTGGCCAATCTGCGCATCAACCAGCGAGAATGTCCAGATGCCCTGCTGGCGGACACCTTCGGTTTCAAAGTCCCCATCCTCTACGACAAAACCATCGCGCCCAAACGCATCATTCATCTACACGAGGACGACGAAGAAGAAAACCTGCAACAAGCCTGACCCTCAAGAATGAACAATGAACAATGACCGCCGGTATGCGCTGGCGAATCTGAAAGGAAGACACCATGACCCGCAAAACCGCAATCCCCGAAAATCCGCGTCGCATCTTTTTGCAGCAGGCTGCAGGCTGTTGCCTGATGCTGGGCACAGTAGCACAAGCCCACGCGCAAACTATGGTCGCCGATACCGATGAACAAGCGACCACGCTCGGTTACAAGACCGACGCCGGCAAAGTGGACAAAAGCAAGCAGCCCAAGTATGCCGCCGGCCAGATCTGCAACAACTGCGCCCTGTATCAAGGCGCCGCCGGTTCCGCCTCGGGCGGCTGCCCGTTGTTCGGTAGCAAGCAAGTTGCCGCTAAGGGCTGGTGCAGCGCCTGGGCTAAGAAAGCCTGATGGTGGCTGGCGTGGATGTACCGACGCGAGCTGCGCGAGACTCTACTGGATTGTCAGGCAGATGAGGTGGCTCACCGTGACGAGGCGACCGACGCACGAGGTCCTGGCAAGCCGGGTACTGCGCTACGCGCTTGGTGCGCACTGGTGGGCGCCGGATCTCGCGGTGCAGTGGCCTTATGTCGCTACGTTTGATTGGTAATCCTATGACCGCTATCAATGGCGAGATCGAACGCTTCAACCGCCTTAGCGCAACTTGGTGGAATAACCGCGGACCGATGCGGCCCTTGCACGTGGTCAATGCATTGCGTATGACTTACATAATCTCGCAAATCGCTTCGCACCTTGGCCGTAAACCCGAGCATGCGGTGGCTAACCTGCGCATTCTGGATGTGGGCTGCGGGGGAGGTTTGCTGGCCGAGCCCTTAGCCCAACAGGGCGCAAAAGTTGTCGGCGTAGACGCTTCACCCGGTAACGTCGCTGCAGCACGCCTTCATGCTTCATCACAGGGCGTGACGGTAGACTACCGGTTAGGCGAGCCGGCTGAAGTATTGTCGCAAGATGAGCGCTTTGATGTGGTAATGGCGCTTGAGGTGGTTGAGCATGTAAGCGATGTGCCCGCCTTTATGGCCACCACCGCGAGTCGATTGGCCCCGGGCGGTATTCTATTCGCTTCTACTATCGATCGTACCTGGCAGAGCTTTGTTTTCGCCATCGTTGGTGCCGAGTATGTGCTGAAGGTGCTACCTCGAGGTACTCATCAATGGCCAATGTTTGTGCGTCCCTTCGAACTGAGTGCAGCGTTGTCCCGCCAAGGGTTACGGCGCCGGGATCTTCGCGGCATGCGCTATTTGCCTCTACTGCACCGGGCCTCGTGGTGCTTGGATACACGAGTCAACTACATCGCTACCTACACTCATGACGTCGCGAGCGAGCGCACCACTTGAAGGCACCGATGAAACGTTTAAGACACTTGGTTCTGGTGCTTGGCGATCAGCTCGATTTGGAAGCTTCAGCTTTTAACGGTTTTGACGCCGAGCAAGATGCTGTGTGGATGGCCGAAGCCCGGGAAGAGTCCACTCACGTCTGGTCGAGCAAGCAGCGTATTGCCCTCTTTTTGAGCGCTATGCGTCACTTCGCGCAGGTACTAAGAGCTGCAGGCCGGCCGCTGTACTACCACCAGCTCGACGATACCGGACAGGTGGCCGCTCTCGATAGCCTTGGCGCCAAGCTGGGGGCTGACCTCATGACGCTGGCACCTGAGCGCGTGGTGATGACAGCGCCTGGTGACTGGCGCGTTTTCAAACAATTAAAAGCTGTAGTCGAAGCGGCAGGCCTGATACTGGAGGTTTGCGAAGACCGTCACTTCTTCACCACAGTGAACGATTTCGCGACCCATGCCAAGGGGCGCAAGTCACTGCGGCTGGAGTACTTTTACCGCGAGCTGCGCCAGCGCCACAATATTTTGATGGACGACGGTCAGCCCGCCGGTGGTAAGTGGAACTTTGACGCTGACAACCGCGAGGCTTTCGGGGCCAAAGGACCTGGCTTGGTACCACCTCGCGCCGCCTTCAAGCCCGATTTCATCACGAGTACTGTTATCACGCTGGTCAATACACGATTCGCTGACCATCCCGGAACACTCGACAGCTTCGCCTGGCCGGTCACCCGCACTCAAGCCTTACAGGCGCTGCAGCGCTTTGTCGACGAGCGGCTGCCGCTGTTCGGTCGCTACGAAGACGCGCTGTGGCCTGGCGAGCCCTGGCTGTACCACTCGCACCTGTCGTCGGCAATGAACCTCAAGCTGCTGTCCGCGCGCGAGGTCGTACAGGCCGTCGAAATAGCCTACCGGGCCGGCCACGTGCCTCTGCAAAGCGCTGAGGGCTTCATCCGTCAAATTTTGGGCTGGAGAGAATACGTGCGTGGCATTTACTGGACCCAGATGCCTAGTTACATCGAGCGCAACGCCTTGGGCGCTGAAGAAAATCTGCCGATATGGTTCTGGACTGGCAATACCGATATGGCCTGCTTACGAGATGCCCTAACGCAGACCTTAGAGCACGGCTACGCACACCACATCCAGCGCCTGATGGTCACGGGGCTCTTCACTCTGCTGTTGGGCGTACGCCCACACCAAGTCCATGCCTGGTACCTGTCGGTCTATGTGGACGCGGTCGAGTGGGTGGAATTGCCCAACACTTTGGGTATGAGCCAGTACGGCGACGGTGGTCTCATGGCCAGCAAGCCCTACGTGGCCACGGGCAAGTACATCCAACGAATGGGTGGGCCTTGCAAGGGATGCCGTTATGACCCAGCGCTGCGCGAGGGTGAACGCGCCTGCCCCTACACCACGTTGTACTGGGATTTTTTGATGCGGCACGAAACGCTGCTGGCCAAGAACGCGCGCATGGCTTTGCAGGTCAAGAACGTGGCGCGCATGACGGACATCCAAAAACAGGCCGTGAAGCTGCGGGCCGACGCGATCCGCCGCGGCGACGTGGGCGGGAACCCTTGAATATGCTTGACACATTTCCGCCCACACGAGAAACCGCTCTAGCGCGCGTCAATGGTGTTCGACCAAGCGACTATGCCCGCAGCCACAACGCTCTCGAGGGCGGAGTAGAGGCTTTGGTGCGCAGCGCTGCGGCCACTTACGCAGGACAGGGTCTGCGCATCAGTGCCGTAGCACCTGGCATGACCGACACGCCGATGACGGCCGGCATGCTGAAAATGCCTGCAATGCGCGACGGCGCGGCCCGCCTGACGGCGGCAGACGATCGCGGTAGACGGCGGTTGCACCACCATGCGGCCTCTGGTGAAATAGACGCGAAACAGATCGAAGCGACCACCGGGAGTTCTAAATGAGCGAAGATCCACGCTGCTGCGGCAGCGGCACCTGCATCATCGACACCAAAGGCCGCTGTTGGTGCGGCCAACTGTGGGACGGCCAGAAGATGTGCCATGCACCGCTCGCTCCCGCCCCAGCGATCGTTCTTGATGCTACGGCAGAACCGGCGCACACAGCGCCACGTGTGGCCCATGCCAAATTTAAAAAATGACTTTCAACCCCTTGAGGCCATACGCCCCTGCTCCCAAAAATCAGGTGGATAAAGCGCGATTGCAAATAGCGTCCCCGTGTCGGAGGTCGCGTCATGCAGGAGGGGACAGTTATGCCGATCTTCAATTCACTACGCCGATCTCTCAACCCATTCAGCCAATAAACTTAACCGTAATTTGCATGCTGCACCTACTGTAAAATCGCCTCCAGTCACACACGTTCTTGCACCCAAACCCCGCTTATTATTTAATGAAAGATGATTTCAAATGGCATTGTTCGATTCAATACTAAATAACCAACAGGCAAGTATTAGCTTTCTTGACGTGTTAGCAAAAGATAGCTTTGACTCTCTTCTGGTCACAGACGCGACTCCGCAAGGTAAAATTATTTATGCAAACAAAGCCTTTAAAAAATTAACCGGCCATGACCCCGCGAGCGTGATCGGGATGACCCCAAGGATTCTCCAAGGTCCAGGAACCGATAAAAAAGTGATAGATCGTCTCACTGCTGCTTTGAAATCAGGCGGACGCTTTGAAGGTAAAGCGATAAATTACAAAAAAAATGGCACCCCATTTATCATGTATTGGCGCGTCCTTCCAATAAAAGTTGGCAAGAAAATTATTGCGTGGGTCGCAATTCAAAGAGAAGGCGCCGTGATTTAACTCTTGGCGGCCCCTTCGTCGATTGCAACCCCGCAACCCCGGTGGCCCACGGGGTCGATTGGTCGAGTGGCGTGAACGATATTAGCTGACCATTGTTTGGCTCATATTCGATTCCTACTTTACCGTTTATCGGTAAGTGGTCTATACTTGCAGCATGATCCAGTCGTTTCGATGTGCGGATACCGAAAGTCTCTTTTGCACCGGTAAATCCAAGCGATTCGCCAGCATCAAGGCTGTTGCCGAGCGCAAGCTGACCCAATTGGCGGCGGCCGCGACGCTGGAATTTTTAAAGTCGCCACCGGGCAACCATCTGGAGGCGTTATCGGGGGACCGAAAGGGCCAGTGCAGCATTCGGATCAACAAGCAGTGGCGCTTGTGTTTCGTTTGGACTCAAGACGGACCCAAGGATGTTGAGATTGTCGATTACCACGGCTAAGCAAGACGCCGTATGGAGGTTCAACATGAGTAAGAACGGCATGCGCCCAGTACACCCTGGGGAAATTCTGCGCGAAGACTTCCTCTTGCCCCTCGGCATGAGCGCGAATGCGCTATCCAAGGAGTTGCATGTCAGCCCCAGCCGAATGAATGACATTGTGCTCGAGCGCCGGGGTGTCACGACTGAGACGGCGATGCGATTGGCACGCTTTTTTGGGGGAGATGCGCAGTCATGGCTCAATCTGCAGCAAACCTACGACCTGAAGATGGCTGAAAAAACCTTTCTTAAAGTCATCGCCAAAGAGGTTAAGCCATTGGCTGCGCTAGTGTAGTGCTTCATTCTGTTTGGAACTTAAGTTGCGATTGGCGCGCATGACCTTGGCGAGGTCATTGGCCCTGGCAGTCTGATCAGTCAGCAACAACAACAACACAAGGGCCGCTTCAATTAACGAATCGATGTCTTTTTTGTGCTGCAGCGAGGCTTTTATGCGTTTGTAGTCCCGCTTGAATGAGGTCGAACGATTAATCGTCCGCATTCAGATCAGCCATCAACGATTTGACGTTTTTAAAGGCCTTGCCTTTGCCGGCCTCAAGTTCGGCACGTGCTTTGCGGCTGGCGGCATTGGGCACTTTGACCTCAAAGGGCAAGCACTGCTCATCGGCAATACGCAGCATCAACAGGCGAATGGCGCCGGATATCGACAGGCCCATTGCGCCCAGCGCATCCGCGGCGCGCTCTTTGGTCGCGGGACACGGGCGAAGTCCCCGTCCACGCGGCGAGCAGCGCCGTCTCATGACTCAGGTCCGCCCCAACAACAGGGCACGCTTCAGTTTCGCATCGACCGGCGCATCCCCCAGCCAGATTCTGAGCAGCGCGCGATACAGGTTCCGGTCGGGAACGGGGCGACCGACCGCGCGTCCGTTCACCACCACCTGTGCGCCGGCATCGGGCACGTAATCGAGCGCGACGATGTCGCCCTTCTTTGCGACGCGCAGCGGCAGCATGATGGCCGACAGAGCGTCGGCGGAAGCCTTCAGTGTGGTGAATTCCGCTTCGCCAGAACTGTCGCGCACGCCTTCATACAGCGCGTCGACCAACGACTCCGCTGTGACATCGCGCATGAAGGTGAGCGCGATCCGCTTGGGCCCCGCGGAATCGATGGCCGCCTCCGCGGAAGTCGTGCGCTCGGAAAAGTACATCCCTATGACATAGACGTCTGCAAGAAAAAGCTTCCTGAGGCCGGCCCCATTCAGCGCCAGGTCGACTCCCGCCACGCGGACGCCCGGTTCGATCCGAACACCTGCAACTTCGGCGGAGTGGACTTTCGCACCAACCCCGGTCAGCGCGGCAAGAACGGCCAACAGGATCGCCGCCAGGTGCGCGCCCCGGCTTCGTCGCTGCAACAGGCGCTCATGCAGCGGCTTCATCGAATCGGACCTTGGATCTGTGGGTTCATCTCGTATAGTCAAAAAAAGCATCGATATTGATTTCCAGAAAAAAAGCGTGTTCATTGTTGCGAGCTTGATTGTAGCCCGGGATAACCCAAAAAGAACTGCGCAATTTACGCCGCAGATTACATCCTGCCCGCGCCGAAACGACCGGACCCAATAGCGACACTCATGGCCACTTACGGTGACAACAGCCCTGCCCCGCCCCGCTACGAGGAAACGCCCAAACTGCCTTGCGATGATAAAAACCCAGGTGGCCACCGAGCCGTTCGTGACACTCCATGGAAGCACCCGGGCGTGACTTCGCTTTCTGCAAAAATAGCAGCACCTTGCTCCTGCACCGGCCTTACGGGTATTGCGCCTCACTAAAATCGGGTTATAATGTATATCCATTAACGTAGACACTAGCAAGGCTAATCCATGGATCTGCATGTGGCAAAGTGGGGCAACAGTTTGGCTCTTCGCCTTCCAGCCGAATACGTACGCAGCATCGGCATCAAGGACGGCGATAGCGTAGAAGCCTCTCTAACCATAGATGGCGGACTAACCCTCCGACCAGCGACATGGAGCCGACAGGCTTTCGCCGCGACCCTAACGACGGCGCGAAAGGCGATGCCTATGGGCACCTCCGTCATCGACGAATTACGCCGCGGCGCCCGCTACTGATGATTTACGTTGACACCAGCGTATTGGTGGCGCTGCATCTAAACGAACCAAGAAGCGCGGACGTGGCCCGCTGGTATGGCACCTGCGCGGACAAACTGGTGTCGGCCATGTGGTGCGTCACTGAGTTCGCCAGCGCTCTTGGCCTCAAGCAGCGAACCGGACAGATTACAAAATCTGACGCCTACTCCGCATGGCAGCGGTTTGAACGCCTGTGTACTAATGACCTACAGCTATTGCCGGTGCAGCCCTCCACTTTTCACCAGGCCGCTACGCTGACACTGGACTCCGACACCGCCCTTCGAGCGGGTGACTCCCTCCATCTGGCCGTTGCGCTTGGCGTAAAGGCCAAGAGCATTGCAACGCTGGACGAAGTGCTTGCGAAGAACGCTAAACAATTGAAGTTCCGGTTGGCGATACGCTAACGATTCAAGACGGATACGCTCTAACTGGCCCGGTCTATAAAGCGGTAGTCCCGCGCAGTTGGACAGTTTTTACGGATTTATAAGCGGGTTCTGCGGGGTTACGCCGCCGCAGCGAAGCCGTGGCGAGCGGCGCCTGGTCGAAATAAAGCGGATATGGCGTCTGGCCGTCCGATGTCACCCAAAACCCGGGGACTATTACGCCGATCAATTCGCGGCCACCCTTTTCTGTCCTTCTTATTTTTACGCGTTCGGATTTACTGCGGCTTAAGTGTTTTTCTGGCCGCCCGCGCCTCAAAGAATTTCAGGAAATGATATGTGGACCAGCCGATAAGCACTGATCCCAGAAGGAATCCGCCATAGGCAACCGGCCATTCGACATTGAAGTCTTTGGTCATCATAGAAAACTCAGACATGCCGCCGATGCCCGCGATAATATTGATCGGCATAAAAACGATACTGATGCTTGTCAATTTCGACACACGCTTGTTCTGGTTGATGTTGATAAAACCAACCGTTGCATCCATGAGAAAGTTGATTTTCCCGAACAGAAAATTGGTATGACCGTCCAGGGACTCGATATCGCGCAGGATCTGCCTGACCTCCTCCTGCTGCTTTTCAGACAGCGATTTCCCGCGGGTCAAAAATGAAAGTGCGCGACGTGTGTCAAGGACGTTGCGTCTAATTCGACCGTTAAGGTCTTCACTTCGCGCTATTTCGAACAGAACTTGTGCCGCGAGGTCGTCTGTCAACTCCAGGCTCAACACGCGCTTGCCAACACTTTCGAGATCGGCGTAGACCTCCTCAAGCGCATCGGCGGAGTACTCGGCATCTGCTGCATAAAGGTCGAGGAGAACGTCTTTTCCTTCTGTCACAGAATGCGGCTGACTGCTCGCACGAAGACGTTGCAGTCGAAAAACCGGCAACTCTTCCTTGCGTACAGAGAACAAAATATCGTTGTGCAGAATGAATGCGACGGCGATGTTGTGCGCAGCGTGTTCCGCATCAAGAAGAAAGTCCGAATGCAGGTGGATCTCACCATTCTCTTCCACATAAAATCGAGCGCTGGATTCCAGATCGCTCAAGCTGTCCGGATCTGGTAAATCTATACCGAAGAAATCTCCCACCCAGAAGCGCATTTCGGCAGAGGGCGCCACCAAATCCACCCAGATCGGTTTCACGTTGGCTAAGTCGGCTTTGTTAGCGATCTTTTCTTGCCGTAGCCGTCCATCGTGAAGATAAAAAACATTGAGTGAGACTTTCTGACTCTGATGGGTCGAGGCATTGAGTATTTCTTCACGTACCTCGTCCATAAGTAGCAACAGAATGGGATCAAGGCGGTCCTCACGAATTTGTTCCCACGCAAGCAAACGGTCTTCAGGCGATAGCGCTTCCAGAATGCGCGCGGTGTCCACGGCGTCGAGGCGGTTGAGCAGACTGCCAAGTTCACCAACACTTTGCCTATGTACGATGGTTTTGATCAGAAGATGCTTGGGCGCCTTCTGGCGATTCACAAGATTTTCAACCAGACGGTGGCGCGAGAGCAGGCGCTGCGCATGGTGCAGATGCTCGGTCAGCCGGTCAACATCAGGGGTTCGCGTATCTGTCATTTTTATTGCCTAGCTGTTCGCAAAAAGCTTACTCAACCAGATCGGCGTGTGTTCAGCCAACCTGAATGATCTGGTTGAGACGTTCGCAGACCTGCACAAACACAGTCCCAGCTAAAGTACCCAGAGGGTGTATCTTGGCTTTGCGCAAGCGCCAGTCGAAAGACTTGGGTTGATGACAAAGCACGTAGCTCGTTTGCCCGGTCTTGCGTCCTGAGGCCTTGCCCGCAGGCACAGCAAAGGGATTGTCCGAATTGTATTCCGCAGTCGTCATCGGCAAGCCAATAACCAGCGACGTCCTCGCATTAAAGATGCGCGGCGAGAGAACCAAAAACGGGTGCACGTCGCGCATTTCGCGCCCGATCTGCGGATTGCAATCGATCCAGATGATGTCCTGGCGGTCCGGCACCCAAGGCTTACGTTTTCTGGCCGCCACCGGCGTGGCGACTACCAACGCTCAGCCCCGAGTGTTTCCGACGTGGCCATCTGCTCGCCGCCGTGGCGCTTTGAATCATAAAGAGCCAGGCGTTGTTCCAGGGTAAGCCGCGTAGCTTCAGCCGGCGTGATAACGACGCTATCGCCTTCAACTGAAACGCGCACGCGTTGATCGACACGCAGGCGCGCTTCCCGCGCCACCGCAGCCGGCAGGCGAACACCCAGATTATTGCCCCACTGCTTAATATTCAGAACGGCTTCAACCATGACAGCCTCCTTGCACAAATGTATAAACTATAGTTTATACATACTGAGGGAGTCAGTCAATTTCGATGCGGCTATCGCTTGCCGGTAGCGCACCGCGACGCATCGAAAACCTGATCGAGCAGACCGGAGGAATTGCACATTTTTCTGAAAACACCCGCGAGGGGAAAAGGACAAACACGGCTTCAGTAGCTATTCGCTTCGGAAAGCGAACACGGGTTCGGTTCGACGGAGGGAATTGAACGATGTCTTTCATGCAGGCCACCCCAATCGACGCTTTTCGAGCCACGCCTTTCTGCCTGACTATCCCCACAGTCAGCACTTTTCCAGCGTTTCCACTAAGCCGCCGGCGGCGCAAAATTACGCCAATAGTCAGGACGGTCGGGCTGTTCGGCGTAGCTCTGCAAGCGATCCGCCGAAGCACCAATCAGGTCACGCGCCGCCTTGCCACGCCGATCAAGGTAGGCGTCAAGTTCGGCGATGCATTCTTTTAGCGCGTCGTAACCGCGCATCAACACCAGGGACGTCAACTCCGTCGCCACGGCACCCGATAGTAAAAATCGGGCGACGTCCAATCCACTGCGTGCGCCATTGGTGGCCAAAAGCGGAAAGTCGCGACCGACGCGCTTGCGCGCCAGCGCGATGCATCGCGCAGTCAACGGCAGCGCCCAGCCTCCGCCGATCGCAGCCGAGGTGCCCAGCATGGGCGCTTCGGTTTCCAGATCCGGCATGAACCCCATGAATCGCCCCATCAGGATGACTGCATCTGCACCACCACGTTGTGCCGCGGCCGCCAGCGCCGACGGATCCTCGCTCTGGCCTGTGAGCTTTATCCACAACGGCAGGCTTGTCGCCACGCGCAACTGGCGGACAATGGCTTCAATTCGACCTGCGTCGCGCTCGAGCACAATGGCGCCTTTGGCCGCTTCATCACCATGCGGTGCACCGATGTTCACTTCGAGGACTCTAAAACCCATTGCTTCTATGCTTTGCGCATAGGCAACGCATGGTTCGATTCCACTCAAAATAAGGCTGGGAATAACATAGCTACCCACCCTGCCCGCCTCACGGTCCAGCTCTATTAACTGCCGCATCCAGGGCGCAAACTCCTGCTGAATCAGTCCGGATCGACAGAACACCGTCGCGTCGCGCGGGGCCTTGAAGTCCCAGGGCAACGCCCCCCACTGCTGATCGAGCATGAGATAGTCGGTCTTGTCGAGCTGGCTCCTCGCAGCCTGCGACTCATTGATGGATTTGGCAACCACCGCCCCGGCACCGCTGGCAATCGCCGCGCGTATGCCCGTCTCGTCCATCGTATGCTCGCCAGAGCCACAAATGACCGGGTTTTTCAGGACGAGCTTGCCAATCACCGTCTGCAAATCTGCCATACACCTTGCCTTTAGCTTTAACTTCCCCCGCGGGAGTAGAAATTACTCAGCGGCCGCGCCTGATGATTTGATGATCCCCGCCCAGCGTGGAATTTCAATCTTGAGGCGTTGCGTAACACGCTCCGGACCGCCGCCTTCCGGTTCTGCACCAATCACCGACAGGCGTACCCGCACAGCGGCTATTTGCAATGCCTTGTTCAGGGCGAGGTTGAGCTTTTGGACAATCTCCGGAGGCGTTCCTCGCGGAGCCATTAAGGCAATCCATGAACTGACATCGAAATCGCGGTAACCGAGTTCCATCAGGGTCGGCGTATTGGGCAGCAAGGACGAGCGCTTTGGCGTGGTCACAGCGAGCGCCCGCAGTTTCCCTGAGTTCACCAGCGGCGCGGCAGTCGGAACAATATCCATCATCACGTCGAGCCGCCCCGCCATGAGTTCGGCTAAGGCCGGCGCGCTGCCTTTAAAGGGGATGTGCAACCACTTGATCGCGTTTTGTTCCTGGAAATACTCACCCATCAGGTGATTGATACTACCGCTGCCTGCCGACCCCATGTTCAAGGACTGTGCTGAGGCTTTCGAGAGCTCCACCAACGCGCTTACCGTATCCGCTTTGACGCCCGGACTGACCACCAGTACGCCCGGTGTGCTTGCGTACCATATGACCGGATCGAAGCGCGTCAGCGGATCGAAGTTGCGATCCTTGTAAAGGGATGGGCCCATGGTGAGCGGCCCAGCCGAACCCACCGCCAGGGTATAGCCGTCAGGCGGCGCACCAGCCACCTGCTCGAGTGCGAGCAAACCGCCTACGCCGGGCCTGTTTTCAACAACAAACGTCTGACCAAAAGATTCGGTCAACGCCGCGGCAATCTGTCTTCCGATGAGATCGATGGCACCACCGGGAGCAAACGGCACCAACAAACGTACTGGGCGACTCGGATATGAGGCAATGGATGCTGTTTGTGAAAATGCATTCTGGCTTAGCAGAGACAGGCACAAGACAGCGGCAAAGACGCTTGAACGAAAAATCTTCATTGGAGGGCAATCCTGTATGAGCTCAGACGTACTCAGGGCGCTGTGGCGTAAATACGTCGAGGTTTAGCACCGGCTCATCCCCAAGCACCTCACCCCAGTGCATCGTGTCTGGCGGCACCACCAGCAGACCGCCCGCAGACAGCAGCGTCTGTTCCTCCCCGATGTGAAAACGTATCTGCCCCGCGAGGATATAAACGATTTGCTCATGCGGATGCTTGTGCGGAAGCGGCGTATGCCCGGGCATCAGGCGGTGCAGGGCCAGAGTGGCACCGTCGCCAGAAAACGCCTTGCGCTGCACACCATCGCGCACCGGCTGCCACTCGATGGCATTCCAGTCGATTTGATGAATATTCATGCCCCACCTTTCATGAAAACTACTTCGCCTTGCCGAAAAGACCGCCCGGCCGCGCCAGCAAAAACACCAGAAGAATGCTCAATGCGGCGACGTTCTTGAAGCCCGCACCGAACATAACGATTGCCGCTGCCTGCGCGACGCCAAGCATGATGCCGCCCGCCAGCGCACCGCCGGCACTGCCAAACCCGCCGAGGATTGCGGCGATGAAACCGCTGATGGCGAAGGGTACGCCGACGTTGAACGCCGTGTACTGGGTCGGCGTGATCAGGATACCCGCTACAGCACCAAGCCCGGCCGATAGCGCGAATGAAAAACTCAGCATCCGTGAAACCGGAATGCCCTGCAAGGCGGCGGCCTCCCGGTTGATCGAGCAGGCGCGCATGGCGCGGCCGGTGCGCGAGCGCGCGAAAAACACCGCCAGTGCCGCAACCAGCAGCAGGGAAACGCCGGCCACCCACAGCAGCTGCACGCTGATCGCGACCCCTGCGAGTTTGAAGGGCGGCGCCTCGGAAAATCCGGGAAAGGTCTTGGGCTGGTCGCCCGCCAGGAGCAGGGTCAGCCGTTCAATCACGATTTGCGCGGCAAGCGTGGCAAGTATCATCACAAACATGGTCGCGTTACGCCGCCATAAGGGTCGCACGACAAAGCGCTCGATCGCCACGCCGAACAAAGACACGACAGCGATTGCCAGCAGCGCGGCCAGCAGCAGCGGCAATCCGGCGCGCGTAAACAAGGCGTGCGTGACCATGCCACCGAGCATGACAAACACACCCTGGGCGAAATTGACGATGCCACTGGCGTTGTAGATGACGCAAAACCCGATACCGATCAGGCCGTAAATGCAGCCTGTGCCGATGCCCGAAACAAGGGTCTGTATCAGGAAAGTCGCATCAAGCATGTGCCCGCCCCGCCGCAACCGGCGTTCCGGTATCAACTCCGCCCAGGTAGGCTTCGAGCACCACCGGATCGTTCTGAACCTCTTCGGGCGTGCCCTCGGCGATCTTGCGGCCAAAATCGAGCACCAGAATGTGACTGGCGATACGCATGACCAGGCTCATATCGTGTTCGATCAACAACACTGTGATGCCGCGCGCAATCACCGCGCGGATCACCCCGGCCAGATGCTCCGTCTCGAGCGCGTTCAAGCCAGCTGCAGGCTCGTCCAGCAGCAGCAGCTTGGGACCGGCGGCCATGGCCCGTGCCACTTCAAGCAGGCGCTGCTGGCCATATGTCAGCGAAGAGGCGGCCAGTTCGGCCCGGTCGGCAAGCCCGACAAAACCAAGCAGCTCGCGTGCCCTCGCCGAAGCCTCATCGAGCTCGCGTCGCGCCCGTTTCGTTCGCGCAAGGGCCGCCCATACCCCGCCGCTACCGCGCAGGTGGCAGCCAACCTCGACATTCTGGTGGGCGGTGAGATCGGGGAAAAGCTGCACTAACTGAAAGGTGCGCACGATGCCGCGCGCCGCCACAAGATGCGGCGCCAGTGCCGTGATGTCCTCGCCTTGGAAACGGATATGCCCTTCACTTGGCGGCATAAAACCGGAGATCAAATTGAAAAGCGTGGTCTTGCCGGCGCCATTGGGGCCGATGATCGCGCTCACCTTGCCCGGTTCAATGTCGAAGCTGAGCTTGTCGACCGCGGTAAGTCCGCCGAATCGCCGCGTCACCCCCTCAATGCTGAGCAGGCTCGTCGGGCTCATGCGCCGCCTTCCTTCTTGCGCACCGTCCACAAACGCGACAGCGAGGCGATACCCTTGGGCGCATAGATCAGGATCACGATTAGTGCCACGCCATAAGCGAGGTCTTGATAGTCCTTAAAGCCGCGGAAAGTCTCGGGCAGGAGGCTGATGATAAAGGCGCCGATCAAGGGTCCGTAGACGGTGCCTATACCCCCGACGTAGAGCATGGTGAAGCCCAGCACCACCATGTGCAGACCAAACATTTCCGGGCTGATGAAACCAACGAAATGCGCGAACATCGATCCGGCGAATGCCGCGTAGACAGCCGCGATCACGAATGCCAGCAGCTTGTAGCGCGCGACATCAATACCCAGGGCGCGGGCTGCATCCTCGCTGCCGGCGATCGCCGCAAGCGCATGCCCGAGGCGCGAGGCCTTGAGACGGCTTGATACCCAGACGGAGAAGCCCAGCGCCACCAGCAAGGAGGCCAGTTGCGCGCGATCATTGGGCAGTTCCCAGCCAAAGGCCCCCAGCGGGGGAATCGCGGCAATCCCGGTATAGCCCATGGTGACGCGGTCCCACTGCACCGCGATCTCCTGCACGATCATTCCCAGCGCAAGCGTGGCCATTGCCAGGTAATGCCCGCGCAGGCGCAGCGTCGGATAGCCGATCAAAAGTGCGAGCAAGGCGGCGGCGGCAATGCCAAGAGGCATGGCAAGGAAGACCGGCCAACCGTGGGTAGCGGTCAATACGGCCGAGGTGTAGCCGCCGATCGCGGCAAACGCGTTCTGCCCAAAGGACACCTGTCCGGTATAACCCATAAAAAAATTCAGCCCGGTAACAAAAATCGCGTACAGCGCGGCAAAACCCAGCACCGTCACCAGGTAGCCGCCGGCGATGAATGCATACGCCAGCAGCCCCGCACCGGCAAGCCAGGGCAGCAGGAAGTAAAGCCTTGATAGCTTACGCGGCGGCAAAGTAGTAGCGCGCAAGGTCATGGGGCGAGGCAATCTGATCGGGGGTGACCTCTGCCACCACCCGCCCGACTGATAACAGGTAGGCGCGCTTGGCCAGTTTCAGCGCCAGGGGCGCGCGCTGTTCCACCAGCAGAATGCCCAGCCCCTCCCGATTGAGCTGTCCGAGTGTTTCTAGTATCTCGGCGGCCAGACGCGGCGCGAGTCCGAGGGAAGGCTCATCGAGCAGCAGCAAGCGGGGCCCGGCCATCATCGCGCGCCCAATGGCGAGCATCTGCTGCTCGCCGCCAGATAAGGACCCGGCAAGCTGGGTCTGGCGATCCTTGAGCCGCGGAAACAAGGCAAATACACGCTCCAGCCGCGCGGCGATCTCGCCATGGCGCGAACCCAACAGGTAGGCACCAAGATCGAGATTCTCGCGCACCGACATCGGACCGAAAATACCCCGCCCTTCGGGGACGAGGATCACCCCGCGCATCGCCACCGCACAGGTGTCGTCGCGCGGCAGATCGACGCCCTCAAAGCGCACCCGGCCAGCCCCCGGCGTAAGACCCATGATTGCGCGCAGCAGGGTCGACTTGCCTGCGCCATTCGGCCCGAGCACCGCCACCAGCTCACCACGAGCCAGCTTAAGGTCGGTCGGATGCAGCGCTTCGACATTGCCGTAGTGCGCCGACAGGCCTTCTACGGAAAGCAGGGTTTCCACCTTATTGATGACCGGGCAGGCCCGTTACTTGACGATTTTGATCTTGCCCGCCTGGATCGTGGCGAGGGCAAAGGGGTTTTGCGTGATGCCATAATGGCTGGCCGCGCTAAAGTTGTAAATGCCGGTCGTGCCCTGGAAGCCGGTAATAGTCTCGAGCGCATCGCGCACCTTGGGACCCTCAAAGGAATTCGCCTTCTGGATTGCCGCCATGGTGATCATCACTGCATCCCAGCCACGGCCCGCCCAGTTGGGATCACGATCTGCAAATTTGGCTTTCCACGGCACGAGAAAATCACCGATCGCCTTCTTCAGCGCCCCTTCCTGTAGCGCATCGACAATTTGCGATGGTGCAGCGACAAAAAAGAACTGGTCGCCCAACGCGCCGGCCACCGGACGAAACACCGCCAGGTCTTCGATTGACGTGAGCATCAGCATGGGCAGGCCCAGTTGCTTGATATTTTTCGCCGCTGTCAGGGTGGTGCCGCCAAGGCCGATCTTGAGTACCGCACCGGCGCCGCCGGAGTTCATCTTCCCGATCTGCACTGACAAGTCGGCATCGTCCTGCTTGTACTGATCCACGCCAACAAGGGTGATGCCGTAATTGACCGCGATCTTTTCAGCCACGCTCTTTTGTATGTTTGCGTAGGGGCTGGGGTCATAGAGCACGCCAACCTTGCGGATCTGCGTGTTGTCCTTCAGGTATTCGAGCCGCTTTTCGACCTCAAAACGAGCCGGTGGCAGGGTACTGAATGCCCACTTTATGTGATCTTCCGTGCTGGGCAGAATCGAGCACAAAACCATCGGGATCTGCGCGCGCACCACCATGGCTGCGGCGGCAAGGTTGCCGGCGGAAACACAGCCGGACAGAAAAATGTCGACCTTGTCGGAGGAAATCATCTTGCGATACACAGTCACCGCCTCCTGCGGCTCGGAGCGGTTATCCTCGACAATCACCTCGATTTTCCGGCCGTTGATGCCGCCCTTGCTATTCAGGGCGTCAACGGCAACCTTCACGCCGTCGGTCCACGCCCGATCCACGGTGGCGGCGTAACCGGTAAGCCCCGCCGAAATGCCGATCTTGTAGGCCTGTTGTGCCGACGCGACGGCAGAAAACATCGCCGCCACCGCCACCGCCACCGTTGCCACGCCAATCTTGACTGTTGTTTTCATCACCTGCCTCCTTGTTTAGTTCCAATTTTATAAAAATACATGCGCTTCCACCGCGTGCTGCATTCAGGTCCCCGGAAGGCCGTAACCGCCGCCTCCCGGCGTTTCGAGCACCACCACGTCCTCGGGTTTCAAGGTGATCTTGCGCGCCTCCGAAACATCCTTGCCGTTAACACGAAAATGCCCTCCGGCGCCGGACATTCCGCCCTCCAGCCCCTCCGGTCCGGCGCCCAGACGACTTGGCACGGCATTGAGGGTCCAAGGATATTCTGTGCGCATATGGAACTGGATCACCTGTCCATCGCCACCGCGCGCACGACCCGCGCCACCACTACCAAGACGCAGTTCCTTGCGATCGAACACGATTGGCATCGCCGCCTCCAGTATCTCCACCGGCACCGCCGCTACACCGGTCGGGTAACAGGTGGCCGAAGGGCCGGGCTTGGTCCGGCGCGCCCCCATGCCCCCGGAATAATTGAACATCGACGAGGTGAACGCGCGGCCGTTATCGTGCTTTCCCTGGATTTGCATGGTCCAGACCGCACCGGCACCTTCCGCCAGGACGCGCTCGGGCATCACATGGTAGAGCGCCTTCAGAATCGGCATCGGCACATACATGCCCACCACATGGCGCGCGTTAACCGGCGCCGGATATTCGCAATTGACGATCGATCCCTTGGGTGCGCTGATCTTGATCGGGGCAAGCGATCCGTGATTGTTCGGCAGCTCCGGATTCAGGCAACTGCGAATGGCAAAAGTCGAATAAGCGTGGGTATAGTTCATCACCACGTTGATCCCGGCGGTGCTGGTGCCGGAACTGCCGGCAAAATCAATCAACACCTCGCCGGCTTTGGCATCGATGGTCACCGCGGTTTTCAGCGTGATGATTTCCCCGCCCGGAACATCGAATTGCGACTCGCCATGATAGGTGCCGGGCTTGAGTTTGCGGATCGCCGCACGCGTCGCCTCCTCCGACCGGCGGATGATCTCGTCGGACAAGGCCTCGATGTCCTCCAGGCCATAGCGATCGCACATCGCAATCAAGCGCTCGCCGCCGGCAGTACCGCTTGACACCTGTGCCGCAAGATCGCCAAACACGTGGTCGGGCGTGCGCACATTGCGGCGAATGATCTCATGCAGGGTCGCATTGGGGACGCCGCGTTCATGAAATTTGAGCGGCGGAATCCACAAGCCCTCCTCGTGCACATCGCGCGCTCCCGCACCGATGCCATAGCCGCCGATATCCGTATGGTGAATCGTCGACCCGACGTAACCGACCAGCCGATCCCCCCTGAAAATGGGCGTCATCAGCGTGATGTCGAAAAAATGTCCGGCGGAAATCCAAGGATCATTGGTAATCAGCACGTCGCCCGCCGACTGCTTGCTCTCGAACAAGCGGTGCAGATGACCGCCGGCCGCCGCCAGCGAATTGATGTGACCGGGCGTACCGGTGTTGGCCTGCGCCACCATGCGGCCGCGCGCGTCGAACAGCGCGCTGGCGAGGTCTCCGGCCTCACGCACAATCGGCGAGAAGGCGATGCGTTGCAGCGCCTTTGCCTGTTCGCTGACAATACCAATCAGGTTGGACCAGAGAATTTCCAGTTCGATACCGTCGAGCTTTCTTGTCATGATGCCTTCTCCAGAGTCGCGACCACGCAACCAAAGCGATCGACCGTGGCGTGCCAGCCCGGCGGCAACACGATTGTAGTCTCACGTTCCTCGATGATGGCCGGACCGTCGAGCACCTGCCCGGTGGCCAGCACGTTGCGCTCATATACCGGTACCGGCTGGTCATCGCCCCACAGGTGTACCGCCCGGGTGCGTTTGGGTTTGGGCTTGCCCACGCCGGACTGCGCTACCACCGCCGGATGAAACGGAACCAGCGGCCCGCGCACGGTCAGGCGCCAGCTAACAATCTCGAGCGGTACGTGCGAGGGGTTGAATCCATACTGCGCCAGATAGACACGCTCGAACGCTGTACGAACGGCTTTGGCGTCGCGCTTTTCACGCGGGTCGGCGGCGAAAGTCAGTCCGACTTCGTTTTGCTGTCCGAAATAGCGCAGATCGGCACCGAAAGTCATGCTTACGTCGGCGCGCGCGCAACCGGCATTGGCCAGCGCTGTCAAACCCTCGTTGGTCATTTCTGTAAAAAGCCGGTCGGTTCGATCCCAATCAATCGCATCGAGCAGACCCAGGGCACTGCGCACCAGGTCGAGACGCACCGGCGTCACCAGTGTGCCAAACGCGGATAACACACTTGCCTGGGGCGGAAAGATAACCGCCGTGCTCGATAGCAGCGCACCGACCTCGCATGCATGCACCGGCCCCGCGCCGCCAAAGGCGAACAGCGGCATACCGCGATAGTCCACGCCACGATCGGTTGCGTGCGCGCGGGTGGCCGCGGCCATTGCTTCGGCGACGATGCGAAAGATACCGCGTGCGGTTTCATGCGAGCCGGTGCCAAGCCGCTCACCGACCCGCACCATCGCCGCCTCTGCCGCCGCGAGGTCGAGTTTCATGTCGCCACCGAGAAAATTACCGGCATCGAGCAAACCCAGAACAAGATCCGCATCTGTCACGGTCGGAGCGAGTCCGCCGCGTCCGTAACACGCCGGCCCCGGTTCCGCACCGGCGCTTTCGGGACCAACTTTGAGCAGCCCCAAATCATCGACGTGTGCGATGCTGCCACCGCCGGCACCGATCTCGATCATGTCAATCGATGGAATCGTAACCGGCATGCCGCTGCCTTCCTTGAAGCGGTACTTGCGATCAGCCTCGAACACGCCGGTGACCAGCGGTTTTCGATCCTCAATCAGGCAGGCCTTGGCGGTAGTGCCGCCCATGTCAAATGACATCAGGCGATCCAAACTGAGTACCTCGGCATAGTGGCTGGCTGCCAGAGCGCCCGCAGCCGGCCCGCTTTCGATCATGCGCACCGGATTTCGCCCCGCCACCTCGACCCCGATGATGCCGCCAGAGGACAACATGATCAGCGGGTCATTGGCAAAATTTTCGAGCTTGAGGCGCTCTGCCAAACCACGCAGGTAGGGCAACGAGACCGGCATGGTGTAGGCGTTGATCGCGGTGGTGGAGGCGCGCGGGTACTCGCGAATCTGCGGTGCCACATCCGATGAAAGGGAAACGAATAAATCGGGTGCGCATTCGCGCAGCACTTCGGCCACCGCGCGTTCATTCGCAGGGTTGGCATAGCTGTTGAGCAGGCAGATTGCAAGCGATTTGACGCGGGCCGTTTTAATGGCCTCGGCAATCTTTTCCAAAACCTTGCGATCCGGCGTCGCAATCACGGTACCGTCAGCCAGGGTGCGCTCGGGGACGCCATAGGTCAGCTCGCGGGGAATCAGCGGCGGCTGGAATTCAATCTGCGGATCGTACATTTCGTAGCGATGCTCATTTCGAATCGACAGCACGTCGCGAAAGCCCTCGGTCACGAGCATCGCGGTAACCTCGCCTTTACGCTCTATCAGGGTGTTGGTAACCACGGTGGTGGCGTGAACCACCACACCATTGATGTCCGAGGGCGTGAGGCCGCCTTTCCTGAGCACCGCGTGAACCCCGGCGAAAAATCCTTCAAGCAGGCTTTTGGGTGTGGTCAGTGTCTTGTCGACAACCAGCTTACCGTCTGATCCGCGCAGCACAATGTCGGTAAAGGTTCCGCCGATGTCAACGGCGAGGGAATACGTTGGTTTCATCTGCCACTCCAGCCAAGATTTTTTGAAATACGCCGCGCCGCTCCTTGCACCATCGCGAGTTGTTCTGGTTCCGGCTTGGATCCGATGTACTGCGTTGACCCGACGATCGCGATGGTCCCGGCGAAGCTGCCGCGATGATCGAACACCGGGGCGGCCAGTGCGTTGACGCCGAACACCACCTCGTTTGCCGCAGTTGCCCAGCCCTGCTTCCTTGCCGTTGTCACCTGTTTCCTGAGCAACGACTCGCTCGGTGCCGAATCGCGCCTCGCCCGGGTCGCCCGGGTCGTCGCAGGATGCATACAGGCTTCCAGCAACTGCGCGGGACCAAAGGCGAGTGCCACCTTGCCGTGTGCGCTGTTGTGAAGATCCATCTGCGTACCGGGCCGGATGCCGAATTCAACGATGGTATTGCCCTGTACCAATTCAAGAATCAGGACCTTGTCATGCACCAGCGTCGAGAGCGTGACAGCCTGACCCGATTCGTCCCGCAGGCGTTCCATTTCAGCCCGTGCCGCGCCTAAAATGCCGAAACGTTCCCGCAGGCGTTCACCCAGTTGGAACAGTTTGATACCCGGCTCATAGCGCAGACTCAGGGCGTCTTGACGGACAAATTCACGATTGACCAAGGTTCGCAGGTGGCGATGAATGGTCGTTTTGGACGTGCCAAATTCCCGCGCCAAATCAGTCACGCCACATTGCCCTGGCTGCGATGCGAGGTATTCAAGAAGGCGTAATGTCAGGTCGGCGGTTTCGCGCGCAGTGCTGCTCGTCACGCCCGCAGCTTTCAACTGACCCGATTGTTTTGCCGCAATTGCCATGCCTCTTCACCCGAATATTCCCTTGCGCCGGCAAACCGGGGAGCCAAACACATCCCCGCCCCAGATTAGCCTGTTTCGTTTAACGTAACAATGTTTTGTTAAACGTACCTTGATAAATTACCCGCGTCAATCCCGCATCGCAGCATACGAAGGCTTCGCCGCAGGCATGGGAGCGATAAACCGGCCGCTTGTACGTCCAACCGTGATGACAACGACCAGCCACGCGCCCGCCCAGTCGTGTCATTTCTCAAGAGAGTGGTCCGGCACGATGGCATTTCCAGATTTTTTATTCGACGCAGAAGACGCGTTGAAATGGGCAGCCAACCCCATGCCAAGATCCCGTACCGGCATGCAAGTAAAATTCAAACGCTTGCCCGCAACGCAAGCACCGCTTACCCTGAGGGAGCAGCGCCCCAACACCGGTCGCACAACACAGTCGCACAACATCCACCTTGGCAGCCCGATGCAGACGCCGGCCTCCGGGCGAACCTTGCCATGCCGCATGGCGCGGCGATTTTGCCCGGCCGGCGCCGTTTCGAAACACATCCCGATAAGGAATAATCCACACCATGCCGAACGAATGCATCCTTGGCACCGGCCTCAAAACCGGTACCTTCATCAAGACCGCCTCACCGCAAATCGTCGAAATTCTTGGAACTACGGGACTCGATTTCGCCATAATCGACGCCGAGCACGCACCTTTTGATCGCGGCCTGCTGGACATCATGCTGCTGGGCGGCCGCGCGGCGGGCCTGCCGCTGCTGGTGCGTATTCCCGACACCGCACCCGCCACTATCCTGTCCGTGCTTGACATGGGCGCAGCGGGCATTCTGGTTGCGCACGTGGACAGTGCCAGCGAAGCAAAAGACATCGTCGCGCGGGCACGCTACCACGATGGTGTGCGCGGGTTTTCCGGTTCGCCCCGCTTTGCCGCCTACGGTGGCATGAGCATGAGTGCCGCACTTGAGCTCGGCGACAAATCGGTGATCATGTGCCAGATAGAGAGCAGCGGCGGGCTTGCCGGGGCAGCGGCGATCGCCGCCACCCCGGGTGTGGACGCGCTGTTCATCGGCCGGGCCGATCTGGCTCTAGCCATGGGTTTCAAGGACATCCACGTTCCGCAGGTCACGGCAGCCACCATTGCCATCATTCGCGCCGCGCGCGCTGCCAACAAAATTGCCGCGATGTTTGTCCCCTCTCTCGCTGAACGTGATCGGTTCGCGGCCGAGGGCGCCAGCTGTTTCGTCATCGGATCCGACCAATCCTTGCTGCGACAGGCTGCGCTGGCGCTCGCCACACGGGCGCCTCCACCCCAAACATAGCCAAGCCAGCCCCTAGCCTGGTCAAAGGCATCCGCCCGCGCCAGAGTAGAAAACCCGTCGGTTTGCCAAGGCTTAGATCGCCATCCACGCGTCCTTATCAGCCGGCCACAATTTCGCATGCAAATCGCCTGCGAAATGCCCTGGCTAAAAATCGCGACCGGGCACGAACGGGGGACGCGGACGGGGTATTGCGCGGCATCGCCTTGCACCATCCGAGCGCGTGGTGCCTCCCGGTGCCGCCGCGCCGCGCAAGGGCAATTCCCCTCCGCTAAGCAGATTCGCCCAAAAGCAGCAAACCCATTTATTCGGCCTTCACCCCGATCTCGGCAATAAGCTTGCCCCACTTCTGATAATCAGCCCGCATGCGGGCTGCAAACTGCTCCGACGTTCCACCGAGTGGAAACAGTCCGCGCGACACCAGTTGCTCCGCTACTTCCGGATCTCGTAAAATCTTGTTGATGTCCGTGTTTAGCTTTTGCACAATTTCGCGCGGCGTGCCCGCGGGAGCGAGCAGATTCCACGATGTCGTACCGTTGAAACCCGGGAAGCTTTCAGCAATCGGCGGAATCCCCGGAGCGGCCGAATTGCGCAGCGGTCCGCCTAATGCGAGCACCTTGAGCTTGCCCGCTTTCACGAAAGGCATCGTTTGCGCCAGTCCGGTGTAGGTAACGCCAACCTGCCCGGAGATCACATCGGGAAAAATCTGTCCGCTTCCCTTGTACGGGGCGTGCACCATATCTACACCGGCCAAGCGCTTGAACCATTCCATTGAAAGGTGATGGATGCTACCGATGCCCGCCGAAGCATAGCTGTACTTCCCCGGCTCCTTCTTCAGCAGACCGATGAACTCAGACAGGTTCGACACAGGCAGCGAAGGATTCACCGTTAGAACAAACTCAATCTGCGCAACCGGGATAATGGGCGCAAAGTCCTTTTCAGCATCAAAAGCCAGGTTTTTCTGTATATGCGGCGTAATCGAAAGCGGCGAGTCATCCGCCAATAGCAGCGTATAGCCATCCGCCGGCGAACGCGCGACTATGGCTGCGCCAATCGCCCCTGCTGCGCCGGGTCGGTTATCGATAATGACCTGCTGACCCCACGCCTCCGAAAGCCTCATGCCGATTAAACGGCCGACTACATCGCCCGAACCACCTGCGGCGAAAGGAACAACGAACCGAATCGGCTTCGACGGATATGACTGTGCCAGGACCGGGGTGCAGGCAAGGGAGTGCAGAAAAACAAGTATGACAGCTATAAATTTCACTATTTCTCCTTATGAACGCGCTTTGGCGCCTTGTGGTGATCGATTGGTACGTCCGAAGTCGCGCGCGGCGATGCCTCCAGCCCCTCTGTACCTTCAGCCAGCACTGCTGCCTGAACTTGAAGCTTCATCAGGAGTTCATCAAGTACGCTTTGCTCCTTCGAGGTCAGGACTGAAACGAGGCGGCGCTGGCGCGCCAGCGCCGCCGG
>JANXRV010000152.1:0-12095 GCA_025356665.1 Pseudomonadota bacterium | reverse complement strand
CGTGCCCCCCGGGTTTGAGCGTCATGCGCACCGGCACCACGGTGCCCTTGGGGATTACATCAAAGCCGGACTGTTGCGCGTCGGCGTCGTTAAAGTCGTTCCATGCTGGGTTGGTCATGACAGTTGCTCCTGAGATTGGGTAGTGATTGGGGTGTCGATTTGGATTTCGAATTCGGTTGAACTGGCGTTGTTGGCCGACGGACTTGTCGTGCCGGCGCACTTGGCAATCAGCGCTCCGAGATGCGGGGGCTCCAACAGATCGAGACGCCCGCTGCGGTCTTTGGCCGGATAGCCATAGCTGTTGAGGGTGTGGGTGACAAAGGCGCGGTAGGTGCTGCCGTCCTCGGCCTTGATGTCGGCCAGCGTCACCACCTCGTCGACAATGCCGGGCAGTTCCAAACTGGTTTTGCTGCCCTCGATCTGCGGCACGAACACCTTGCGATTGAAGTCATCCAGGCGCTCATCCAGGATGGCCACAAAGATCACGTTCTTGCCCCGGGCGTGCTGCAGGTGGGTCAATGCGCCGATCATTTCCTGGCCCAAGAGGCCGTAGGCGGCGCGCAGATCAGGCTTGCCCGAACGGTCACTGACCGCGCCGGGCTGGGTCTTGCACCACGCAAAGCACTGGCGCGAGAGCTGCGTGATCGAGTCCAGGAAGAAGGTCTGGTAGCGCGCGAGTTGCGCCGGGTCGCCAAACTTCTCGATCACGTGATCAAAGTGCGCCTGTGAGAACGCGCTCTCCGGCGGCAGCGATTTATCTGCTCCCGCAAGGAACACAAAAAAGTCCCGGCTCTCGGGCCAAGACGCCGGGCGGATGGTGTCGCCGGGCCAATCGGCCACCGCCAAGTCACCGGCCTCGATGTCCAGAAACAGCGTGCTGGCGGGGTCGAGGTCTTTGAGTCGGGAAGTTTTGCCAATTCCCGATTTCCCCAGCAGCAGAAGCTTGACGCCCTTGCGCTCGGCCATGCGCTCGATGGCGGAAATGATGGGGAGTTTTTTGGTCTGCACAAATTCGCGGGTGGTCATGCTGCCTCCCCATCTGCGGTGAGCGTGAAGGCGGGCTTGCCCGGCGCCACGGTGCGTGCGCCGCTGAACTGCTCCTGCATCGCTGGCGGCCAGTGGGTAAAGCGGGTCTCGGGCACGGTGAGCTTGACCTCGAGGTAGCTCTCCACTTTTTCCCCGGCGGCCAAGATGCGATCGGCAATTTGTGCCAGCTGCTTTTGGTCCCAGCTCACTTTCTTGGGCAATTCGAACTTGATGGACAGAAAGCCATCATTGATGTGCGCGGTACCAAAATCACGTCCATCGTCTTGCAGCGCCGCGCGAGCGCGCTCGCCGTAACACTGGTCAAGAGCCGTATCAAATCGGCTGCGGGCTTTTTTAAGCCAGTCCATGGCCTGATCAAGATTGGTGTGGATCTCCAGTTTTTGCGCCGGTGAGAGTGCTGCCAACTGGGCCAGCGACATCTGGGCGATATCGGCGGGGTAGAGGGTGGTCTCGAGCGTGGGGGTCAGATCGTTCATAGTGGTCTCCCGGTTCACGCGTAAGCACGGGCGCTGGTCGAGTTGCGCGAAACGCGCCGCTCGTAGGCTTCGACCTCAGAGACGAGGTAGACGACTCTTGAGCCCAATTTGCAAAAAATGGGTCCGAGGTCGATCTGGCGCCACCGGCGCACGGTCTTGACGGAGAGCTTCCAGCGCGTGGCAAGCTCGGTTTCGTCCATGGCGATGCGGGGTGCGCCGTCCTGTTGTGGCCAGCTGGGATGGCGGCCAGGGTGAACAACGTGGGTTTGATTTGTCATTTCGATGTGCCTCCTTTAAGTGAATGGGCACATCGCAGTCTCCGCATAAATATCTAGGCGGTCTCTAGGTCAAATCTAGGTCAACTCTAGGTCTGCTCCCAGAAACAAAAAGGGCCACCCCGTGGGCAGCCCGTTTTTTGAAGTGCAATCAACGGCTTCTCTCAGGTGTGGAGCACCCACCCGCGGGTTTTTCCGCTCGGGTGTCCCAAATAGGTTTTCCATGTTTCACCCTGAAACGCCTGCTGGGGGTGGTTGTAGCTCAGCCCGTCAAACAGAGCCTTGTTCTGCAGCACCGAATTGTTTGATTTGTGCGCCTTGACGAGGCGCTCCACGATCGTGCATTGCAGGCCGAGCAAGGGCCACGGGTCTTTGCCCGGAATCATCAGGGTCGCGCTCTCCTGACCCAGGAGGTCGTTGTGCACAATCAGATCGAGTGTGCGCGCGGCCAGGGCGCGCGCTTTGCCGTCAGCCAAGGCACGCAGCAACCGGTCTTTATCGATGCTCACTTCACCGGCGGCGGTGGTGAGCACATCGCCCAGCCAAATGACGACATTGGCACTGAGGTAATGCGGGCTTGCCTCGGTTGCCGTCAGAACAATGCCGTAGCCCACCTGGCGCTCGCCGCGTAAATAGGCATCGGCCTGCGTGACGGTGTCGAGCCGATTCAAGCGGCGCGCAAGATACACGGGAACATCTTCGTCGCCCACGATCAGCGTGCCTAATTTGGTGACCGGGTCACTCGCTTTGATGCGCTGCCCGATCTGCATCGCACCGCGCAGCCCTTTGACCACGCGCTCGGCGACCCAGCCGCGCATCACCTCAAAGCGCTCGAGCTCAAGCGGATCAATTGCGATGTTCTGGCCGGTGAGCGGATCGTCAGCCACCAGCAATGCCCCGTTGGCGCGCACCATCAGCCGAATGGGGTTGCCGTCCTGCGCGAGGCGCCAGACATCGGGTGCGCGGCCCATTGGTTTGAGAAATCCGCCGGCGCGCAACATCTCGATGTCCACGCCCCAGTGCTCAAGTGAGCTGCGACGCACCTCCGGCTCCTCGGACTCGTAGAGCTTGAGCAGTGCTGCGAACAGGTTCGCCTCTTCGCTCGCGTTCAGGGGAACCACGCGGCGCATGATGCCGTAGCGCTCGAGCACGTCAAAGCCAATCTCGCGCTCCTGCGGATCGAGCCGGCTGCCCAGGTTGCAGCGATTGGGCATGCTCAGGGTGATGGGGAAGTTGACCTCTTTGTCCTGCTTCATAAACCGCACGTTGATCACCACCTTGCTGATCAGTGAGGCGGTTCTGAAAATATTGTTATCCCCTAAAGTGTCTTTCGATGCCGCCTCGATATCGTCGTGTTTGTCGACCTTAAGGGTGACGCAGCGCTTGAGGTTTTGCGGGCGCGCCTGAGCTTCGAGCACGCGCACATCGATTACGCCCAACCCGACTACTGGTTCTTGCGGCAAGGACAGGGAACGATAAAAGCGCCGCAGGTTGTACTGACGCATGGACACCGGGCGTCCTGACAAATCGGTATTAACACCGACGGCGGAGAACGACGAGGCGATCAGGAAGCGGTTGACATCGGGGTCGGCGAAAACCTCAATCGATTTCTTCTCGGGCTGAAAGAGCAGGGTTGCCTCCACCGGTGCACGGTAGTAATACGGTGCGCTCGACAGATCGTCGCAGACTTGCTGGACGCTATTCATCTCGCCTGCGTGACGGATCAAAAACAAGTGCGCCGTGCTCGTCTGGCCGCTTGCGTTCTTTTGCTCGAAAGGCAGGTACTGAATCAGGCAGCGCCCAATGGTGCCCAAGCGTTCATGGAGCAATATCTCGAGCTCGCTTTGCTTGGCATCGGTCCATTCAAAATCAACTGCATCGTCGCAATCCAGATCGAAGGCGTCGTAGAGCCTGCCGTAGTAGCGATGGTGTTCGGCGTAGAAATACTTTTCTGCTTCCGAAAAAAGATCCGGGGCGCGAAGATAGATGACGGTGGCGCGGCCGAAGTGGTCGGGCTGCAAAACGTATTCGTCAGCGATCGATTGCTGTGCATCATCGTGGCGGTACAAGTTGTTGCGTACCGCCTGCATGGCCTCGATGCCTTTGCCCTCGGACAAGGTGATGATGCGCCGGGCGTGACCATCGAGCGGTGCGGACTGCCTGGCATCGAGCCTCGCGCAAATTTCCAGAACGCCTAAACGAAATGACTGGCTGGTCCCGTTGAGCACCGAGCTCTCGGGCCACTCGAACGAGGCGAAGGCCTGCGTCTGCTCATCGTTGCCGTGCGCTGCGATGAGGGTTCGAATGGAGGTGAGCGGGGCCAGCTCGACAAAGCGGTGTAGCGAAGGAATGTTGCGGTATAGCTTGATCATTTTTTTCTTTCACCTGAGTCAGGCGCCGTAGCGTCGAACGATTCCCACCAGAACGCCAAAAATCTGCAGCTTGCCTTTCGGGTGAATGAGCGGATAGCGCGCGTTGTGCGGTTTGAGTGCAAAAGCGCCATCAACTTTGACGAGTTCCTTCAGGGTGAACTCGCCATCGACCTGTGCCACCACGAATTTGCCGGCGCGCGCCGAACTCTGGCGCTCGATCACCGCCAGGTCGCCGTCATAAATGCCGGCATCGATCATCGAGTCGCCCTTGACCGGGATGACTGCGGTGGTGGCCGGGTTCTTGACCAGGAAATCGTTGAAGAAAAACGGCTGTGCCTGCACATCGGTGGCGCTGACCGGGGTGCCTGCCGGGACGGCGGCATCGGCTAAGTGCAGCTCAAAGAAGCGTTTGCCCGGAATCCAGGCATCGTCATCGGGGGCGCGGGTGACGTAGCCGTGCAGGGCCAGCCGGTCCATGAGTTTGAAGGAGGCCCCGCGCGAGGCAAACCCCAACAAGTCGGCAATGCGCTGCAGGGCGGGGATGTGGTGATGGCGGGCGTAGTAGGCGCGCAGAGCATCCAGATGTTCGTGGTCGCGGTTGGGGTGGCGCATGGGCTGGTTTTATGGGAAATATTGGAATATTCCCATTGTAGTGAACAAATGTTCTCTACACAAGCAAATCCGCACAAACCACTTTAAAACGCCTCAGGGCCGCTTTTTTGCCTTTCGCCAATCCCAGGGCGGGATCGGCTCGGGCGCGGCCCACAGGCCCACGTTTCGGCTGTGGGCGTCCTCTTCGGCCAGCCGGTAGCGCTGGGCATCCTCGCCGGACTGCTCGCGGGCGTAGTCCCGGTACCACCACGCTAGGCCCGCTGTGATCTGACTCAGGCAGGCATCGACGGTTTTAGGGCAGTCACCGGCTTTGCAGGGGGCCTCGGCCACCAGCACCTTGCCCACGATGCGCCCGTAGCGGTCGCGTTTATTCCACTGCACTTCAATCTCCTTGCCAAAGACCAGGCGCGCGAGATGTTGTTTTGAGCGCTCGCCGAAGGCTTGGGCTTTTTCTGGGGCGTCGATGCCGGAGAGCCGAATTTTGTGCTGGCTGCGCTCGGCATCGAGCACCGTGAGCGTGTCGCCATCGCTGACCGCGACCACCTGGCCGGTGAGGGTCGCGGCTAAGCCCGGGCCCGCCACCAGAAAAAGCGCCAGCGCCCAGCCTAAAAACCGATGTGAATTAACCAGATGATTGCCCTGCATGGCTTTGCTTGACCATCCACTTCGGAAGTTTTGATTCACCATTGTGATGGTTGCAATTGCACAAATCCATCATGAAAAACATTGAACTCCCCCCGTCATCAACCCTGTCGCCACAAGAACGTGTCGGTGAGATTACCGCAATCATTTCGACGTGCCTCGTTCGCTGCCTTACTGGCTCACAGACAGTGGACAAAATCCCACCCAGCGAGCAGCAAAGACAAACTCAACTTGGCTTGTGCCAGGGAAGAAGCGTTCATACAAACCCCTATCAACAGGAGTCAACGTGATGAACGAACTGCAACTATCGGTGGCGGCCCGGGTGGCGCAACTGCCCAGCCTGCCAATCAAAGATATCTGGGTGCTGTGGGATCGGTACTTCCCGCGCCGGCCGGACAAACCCAACCGCGATTATCTCGAGTCGCGCCTCGCCTACAAGCTGCAAGAAGAAGCATTTGGTGGCTTGCTAATCGAAACCGCCCGGCGCCTGGCCAACATCGGCGTCGAGCATTCCAAAATCAAGGAACGGCGCAAACTCCGTGACATTCATCTGGCACCGGGCACCGTGCTGATGCGCCAGTGGGGCGAGCGCGATCATAGGGTGACGGTCAGCGCCGAGGGCACATTCGAATACGAGGGGCGGTTCTTCAAGAGCTTGTCGTCGGTGGCGCGGCACATTGCCGGCACGCCCTGGTCAGGACCTTTGTTCTTTGGGCTGCGCCGTAACGAGGAGGTGTGCGAATGAGCGACATCGCCACCAACTTGGCCACCCCATCCACCAAACCGCGCCAGCGCTGCGCCGTCTACTGCCGCGTGTCCTCGGATGAGCGGCTGGCCCAGGAATTCAATTCCATTGATGCGCAGAAAGAAGCCGGGCAGGCCTATGTCGCGAGCCAGCGCTCAGAGGGTTGGATTCCGGTGGGGGATGACTACGACGACCCGGGCTTCTCCGGCGGCAACACCGAACGCCCGGGCCTCAAACGATTGATGGTGGATATCGAGCGTGGCCAGATCGATATCGTGGTGGTCTACAAGATCGACCGGCTTACTCGGAGTCTGGCCGACTTCTCCAAAATGGTCGAGGTGTTCGAGCGCCATGGCGTGTCATTCGTGTCCGTCACCCAGCAGTTCAACACCACCACGTCCATGGGGCGGTTGATGCTGAACGTGCTGTTGTCCTTTGCCCAGTTCGAGCGCGAGGTGACCGGCGAGCGGATCCGCGACAAGATTGCCGCCAGCAAGCGCAAGGGCATGTGGATGGGCGGCGTGCCTACCTTGGGCTACGATGTCGAAAACCGCCTGCTGGTGATCAACGAAACCGAGGCGGCGGCGGTGCTACGCATCTTCGAGGAGATGCTGACCATTGGCTCGCCGACGCAGATCGCCGCGAACCTGAACGCCGAGGGCATCACCACCAAGGCCTGGACAACGCAGGACGGTCAAACCCGGTCCGGCAAACGCATCGACAAGAAGTACCTGCACAAGCTGCTGCGCAATCGCATCTTCTTGGGTGAGATTTCTCACAAGGGCCAATGGTTCCCCGGCGCACATGCGGCGATCATCGACCCCGGTCTGTGGGGCCAGGTTCACGCGGTGCTGGCCAAAGACAGCCATGAGCGGGGCAGCGCCACCAAAGTCCGTTCGCGCACCGACGCGCTGTTGCGTGGCCTGCTCTACGCGCCCACGGGCGAGCCGATGTACCCGACCTACTCGCGCAAGAACGGACGAAAGTACTTTTATTACGTCTCCAAGTCAGAACTGCGCTTTGGCGCCGCCGGCAAAACCTATGAGCGCATTCCGGCAGGGGAAGTCGAGGCGGCGGCCGTGGCGCAAATTAAAACGGTGCTGGCGAGCCCCGAATCAATTGCAGCCGTGTGCGCCCATATCGAGAAGAACGGCGCACCCGTGGCGCAAGACGCCGCCGTGCTGGCGATGCACCAGTTGGGCGACGTGTGGGAGCAGTTGTACCCGGTCGAGCGCCACCGCATCGCCAACCTGATGATCGAACGCGTTGATCTGGTGGCCGGGGGGCTGAAGGTGAAATGGCACGCCCTGGGCTGGAAGGAACTGATCAAGGAATTCGGTTCCAACAGCATCGGCTCTGAGATGCTGGAGTTGGAGACGACGTGAACAGCGATCTGGAAACGTTTGTTCCGTTCGCCTACAAGCGGCGCGGCATTCAGCGGCTGGCGCAAACCGCCACCCCGGCGCACGACACCACGTTTCTGGTGGGCTTGGGCCGGGCGTTTTATTGGCAGAGTTTGCTCGATACCGGGGTCATTAAAAGCGGCTCGGCAATTGCCCGGGCTGAAGGGCTGCACCCCTCCACCGTCAACGAGTTATTGCGATTGACCTTACTCGCGCCCGACATCATTGATCAGTTGATGGCCGGTCGCCAGCCCCGGCGGCTGACGCTGATGTGGTTTCAGCGCAACCCGCTGCCACTGGACTGGCAGGCCCAGCGCGACATCATCACGAACTTCGACTAGGACACAAAATGGCAAAAATGGACAAAGGCGTGCTGACCGGCAAACCGGTGACCTACCCGATCCCCTGCCCGGCGGGCGGGGTGCAGATGGAAACCTTCATCCCCTGGACGCTGGTCAAGCGCGGGGTGAGGCGGGAGATCATCACGCCGCTGGATGCGCCGCAGGCGTTTACGCTGGAGGCCGCAGCAGAGCGCACCAAGCGCAAGACGGCGCAGAACACGCCTTTGATACGCGCGCTGGGGCTGGCTCACTACTGGCAGCGCTTGCTCGATGAGGGCAAGTTTCGGTCGATCACTGACATTGCCGCTGCCGAAGGCATCGATGTAACGCAGGCCCGGCGCTTGCTGCGATTGACGCTGCTGGCCCCGGCGGTTGTGGAAGGTCTGCTCGCTGACGCCGATGCTTTGATCAACCTGGAATCCGTGCTGCGCCGGGTGATGCCGTTGGATTGGCGGGAGCAAGAGGGGTTGTTTTTACAACGACACTGACGAATATTGAGTTCCTGCCAAGCCGCCTTCGGGCGGTTTTTTTACGTCTGCTGTCTGTTTTTTCATTCTCGGTCGCCTGCGCCCCACCAGATTACTTCTCGCACCTGCTGCCCGCAAACCCGCATGAATGCTAGGTAGGGTGTCGCGAACGCTCGCGTCCCTACTGATAACAGAGAGAGGTATATGGGTAAATCTGACCGAAAATCGCGCCGCCACGGGCGCGACGCTCGCGACGTCATTGCGGTTTTCACTGGGGGAACGGGCAAAAAAAATCCCAACCGATAAGAGTTGGGATTTCAAATAATGGTGGTGGAGTCGCTATTGTATCCAAACCACCCATTGAAACCCATTCGCAAACGCGCGGAGATCGTGGGAACAGATGAAGGTAAAAAATTTCCAACGGCCGTAGGTAATGCGCTTCTCGGCGCCTACGTTAACAATCTTGGATTGAATGCCGATATTGTGGCATTTGTCACCACGGCCGGCCCTGATTCAATACGTTGGCTAAACACGGCTAATGCAGACTCTATCGGTTTATCAGTTTCCTTCTTAGATAATAAGCGTCAGGCAAGAGCTAATTTTAATTTGGCATTAAAAAATCGGTGAGGGCCCAATGTTAATCATGAAGAGGCCGCACGCCTATATAGGCTTGCAGCAGATGAGGGATTCGCGAGAGCTCGAAATAATTTAAGAGATCTGTACGAGACTGGTGAAGGCGTGTCCGCAAATGATACCTTCGCAATTTATTGGTATGCACGAGCCGCAGAGCGTGGGGATCTAGTTGCAGTTTGCTTTTCTTATTGCTTGCTGCTTTCCTCCTGTATTTTTCTAGAGGTGGCTTGATTCCAATCAAGCAATTTGTCGAGATCACTACTTTTCTCCACCGCATCGGGTTTGATAATTGAAAGGGATCGTTCTATCTCCCTGCGATCCCTGATGCGAAACGTTTCGTACAAATCTGGATTTTGGGATTTAAATAACAACGGTGATCGAAGATAGGCTTCATATTCTCGGTGTTCTCGGCGAATATCGCCTGCGGTGCGAATATCACCAACGGTAGTGGGGGCTTCGGGTTCGGTAAGTGGATTATCTTTAGGCTTATCGGGGTTATTCAACCAGTTCCGCGCACTCGCTAAGCAGGCTTTATAGCCTCGATCCCAATCAGCTTGAGAAGGAGCCGCGTATCGATCGCCTAAAGACTTCGCACATGCGGCTGAGGCGCTTCGAGTTTCAACGGCTGTGACGCTTCGCGTTGGGACTTGTGATTCGGTAGCGGGCTTATAGTTATCCAAAAGGTGAGTTTTCCCCGTCGCCCAATCTGTATCCCGTATAAACGGGTAGGTTTTAATTTCCGCAATAATTGAGTGGAATAGGGGTTTCTGATGCAGAAATGACCACGCCCCGATAAGAATACAAACCGAGAACAGAAACTTTACGAGGGACAACACAAAGCCGTGCTCTTCGGAATCTGAATTTTTTTCATCTTTCTTGTCTTTTTCATCTGTCATTATTTTTATAGCCTCGTCGGTATAAAAACGAAAAACTGCATCTCAAGCTATGGCTAAAGGTGCTTGACCACCACAATATTCTTAAACTAACCGTTATTCAACTAGCTCCGCCCCCAGGTGGCGCGCAAATGACCTGCCCAAACGAATTTACAGCGCATCCCTGTTGGGCGCCTGCTATGTTGGAGAAAGCCGCAAAGACGGAAAAAATCAGCGAGGCATAAATGCGATGCGGTGACAACATGACAGCTCCTTTCGAATAAACTGATTGATCTAGGCGTAGGTTTTTACAAAGTCATTCATACGTTGTTTCACATCCTCCCAAATGTTCCAGGTTGTCTCAAATTCTGAGAGTTCCCCTTCGCTGGGGTTTGCTTTGGAAGTCCGACGGGCGATCGATGCAAACTTCTGATTGACCGCAGAAAATGCTTCGAAATATGCATTTTTTGCGGCTTCATGCTCTTCACAAAGTTTCTGCCATTCAGCAGAAACGTCAATTTCACTCATAGTAATTTCTCCTTTCATTGGTAATGTTCGATGAGCGCATTGCAACGCCTAACGTTCGAGCTGAGGCGACGTGTTAGACGGCATTTCGCTCTCTCTCAACAAGCGGCGTGACCCATTCCCACAGTTCATCAAATGAACCGCCCTTCGGTATCGGATTGTTCTCGATGAACAGTGCGTTCAAGAACTGGTTGATGTAGGCTTCGCCAGTACGCCGAGGATGATTGAACAGCCACGATTCGTAGGCCGACGAATGCACTTCGTAGTGGTGCGTATGGATGAAACGTTCCCAGGTCTTCAGAAGCTCGTCTTCGGGCCTCACGTCGATGATCTCGAACTGCTCCATCGGCCTGGCTTGGGCACCACCCCAAGCGTTCAGGAGCAGCTCGATGGCGGACACATCAGACTGTGGTGCACCGTACCCGAAGATGGTCACCATGAAGGCCGACTTCAGTGAAGCCTTAGCCATGCGCCAGGCATCGGCAATTGCGGGGTCGTCGTCGTACGATTTCGCTGCGACAGGGTACAAGAGATTCGACGAGTCGAACGGCTTGCCACATCGAGAGCAAGTGGCGCCGCGTACGCCATGCACGTTGTCACGTAGACAGTAGCCAGCCGCCACGTTTCCGTGCAGGAACAGCACGGAGGGTATCTGACCCTGCACGAGCCGATTTCTACGAATTGCCTGAATTAGAAACGGGTCCCAATTGAACGTAGCGACCACATCCTTTTGTCGAAGGGACATTATCAAGTGGTCGTACAGAGTCGGCTTGGACGGCAACGACAGGGACGAGAAGTACGCGAAGATCGCGTGCTCAAGATCTGCCCGCACGTCCGCATAGCAAGGTTCAGTGCATAGCTCGCTGTAGAGTTCTTCGAAGTTGCGGCCGGCATACGAAATCCCGGCCGTTTCGAGTACGTCACTAACAGGCACAATGTCGGCGAAATCACTCATGAGGGGCAGACGCAGGCCGTTTGCATCACCATCCGGCAACGCAGCACGACTGGCGCCAGCACCCAAGAGAACGACGTGGGGCCGGCCCATCTCGATCTGATCTATTTCGTCTGCAACGGATGCTTCGTGCATGAATCCTCAACCAACAGTTGTAATGCCATCTAACGTAATGTAGCTCGTCGGATAAACTTGGAAACCCAGTGTATCCGACCGGATAAGGCCAACACGCCGGCCCAATTTCAAACGGTATGGGCTGCAAATTCGTAAATGAACCACCCCGCCGCAAGCAGCGGGGTATCAAAATCAAAGACAACTGCAAAAGTGAGCGCCCCAAGGGGCGGGGAATTGGACCCGGAGAGATTAACGCGAATCGCAGTGAGTGGTCGGCGAACTCGGAATTAGACGGTTTCAGCCGCCGTTTCTGCATTCTCATCCCCCACCGCCCGACCAAATTACTTCTCGCACCCACTGCCCTCAAACCCGTGTAAATGCTGGACGTAGAATCGGGCACTTTCCGCAATGTCCACATTAATTCCAGCCAAGTCGCCCGCGTGAAAGCACTTTCCGTTACGAACATTTGGCCGAAAACCCGCGTGGATGCTAGGGGCGGTGCGACCGCCGTCCGTCGCACAAACAGAGAACGGAGAGCACAAAGGGCGAGAAACCCGCCCAGTTTTGGGTGTGCGGACTCATGCCGTCCTTCGCAGGTATCGCGAAAGGCGCGCCTGTG
>JANXRV010000140.1:0-9064 GCA_025356665.1 Pseudomonadota bacterium | reverse complement strand
CCCAGTGTGCCGATCATCCTTGCCAATTCCCTCGTCCTCATTTCGCCTCTCCTGGTCCAGCGCCTCTGCGCTACACAACCAGTTTCCGCTTACACAGGCTCACTAGATGAGCCACCAACATCATTCGCTATATGAGCCTTTTCATAACTGGTCTTTTGGCCCTTCAGGCACCAATCATAAAAGGGCAGGAGGTATTTTTCGTGAAAAGCAGGGCTGGAATATTCTGTGACCGCGGCGTCAATACCGGCCGCCCCGAGAATCAGCAGTTTCTTTGGTCCAGATACGCGTTGATAGCCGACCACGTTGCCGTTTAGATGCAGGTCGACTTTGCCCCACACCCCGATGGAAAAGACCGGGATCTTTACCGACTGGAGTCGGTCGGCGACCGCGCGTTCCTTCCAGAATGCATCGAAGCTGCGGTGGCGGTTGATCTCGGCCGGGTAATCCCAGGGCATTTCGCGGGGCGCGCCCGAGAAGGGCGCCATGTTCAGGCCGCGAACATAGTTGTACCACCAGCTGGGATAGGTGCCGGGAATTCCCCCGGTATAGGCGGAGGCGCGATAGGTGTCAATGTTGCCGTCATAGGGGGCGATGCATGACAGGTGGGGCGGGGCCTCGACCGCGGCAAACCACTGGCTGCGAGCGTAGTAGGACTGACCGATGCCACCGATCTTTCCGCTTGACCAGGATTGGGCGGCAATCCATTCGACGATTTCGTAAAGGTCGTGCTGTTCAAGTTTGTCTTGATAGCGATATGCGCCACCGGAACGCCCGGTGCCGCGAACATCCATCCTGACAAAGGCGTAACCGTGGTCAATGTACCAGGCGATCGGGCCGGTTTCCTTGAACGGAAAAATCGGCAGGGCAGGCGCCGTATCGTTGTCCATGCGATATGGCGAAGCTGCCAACAAGGTGGGGAAGGGGCCGTTTCCTTCCGGCCGATAGATCGCGAGCGCTATTTCGGTGCCGTCTCCCATGCGAACTGTAGTGAGTTGCCTGGGTAATTCGCTCACCGTGCGTGCCGCACCGCTCTGTGCGAATACGGTCTGGACGTTCAGTCCGGTGAGAATCACGGCGAGCGCAAGAAGGAGCGCTGGTATTCCCGCTGATCCGCTGGTTGGTTTTATCAAGGTCTTCCTCCTTTTTTTCGACTCACTTGCCAACGCGAAGCCATCGTAATGTTCAATATCAATGTTCAACATAAATGGTTAACATCAATGTTTAACATCAGGCTACGTGGTTCATTTTAATATTTACTTTTTCTTGGATTCCTGTTGATAGGGTAGTTTAAAATCAGAAAGATAGCATGTTGTAATTTACCAATGGGAGGATAGGATGGCGGTTGACATCAAGAGGATCGTGGATATCAGTCTGGCGCTCGAAAACACGAAATTCACCATGCGTACGCCGGCGGGATTTAAAAAAGATATGCAGTTCCAGATGGAGGTGTTAAAGGAGCACGATTCTGCTGAAGGTGGCGAGCAGATAGTCCGCGGGGTTCATATGCGCCTGCACGCCGGGAGCCATGTGGATGCACCCGAGCACAACACCAAAGGCGCGGCGCAAATCACCGACCTTGACCCTGGCGTGTTTGTCGGCCCTGCCGTGCTTGCCGATTTCAGGCATCTCGTTCCTGGCGGAGAAATCAACGCAGCTGAGCTTGAAAAAGCCGTCGGTGAATTCATTCAAACCGGTGACCGGGTCTTGCTGTGGACGGACGTCAATCAGACTTATATGAAAGATGACTGGACGAAACGTTCGCCGTATCTGACGCCCAGCGCCATCGAGTGGATGATTGCGTGGAAGATACCGTTGCTGGGATTCGACTGCTATCACGGTGCGGAGGAAAAACTGCCGAACCAACCGCGGCTCTGGAATGCCCTTCGATTGCTTAGCGAAGCTGGAATGGTCACGCTTCCGTCACTGATCAACCTGAATCAGGTCGGAGAACGCCGCGTCACCCTGGTGGCGCTGCCGCTCAAGATTGTTGACGCGGAAGCTTCGCCGGTTCGTGCGGTTGTTCTCATTTGATCGGGCAAGGCATGCATGATGCCCAGATGACCGTCAGGAAGGCGGCCAGGGCGCTCGCGAAATGCGGCCTTGTCGGACCCTACGGACACTGTTCGATACGCCTTAACGAGGCCGAATTGCTGGTCTGCGCGGCAAAACCGATGGGGACGATCGGGCCAGGGGAGGACGGCACGGTTGTGCCGATCTGCGGTGCTTTACCGGAGGGGGTCTTGGGCGAGGTGCGGGTTCATCAGCAGATTTACCAGCGGCGCCTGGACGTTGGCGCCGTGTGTCGCGTACTCCCGCCCAATGTGATGCTTATGTCAGCCCTGGGCCGGGCACCCGAGGTGCGCCACGGTTTTGGGGCATTCTTTTATCCGCGGCCCGCTTATTGGCCGTCGCCGGCGCTGATGCGTTCCGATGAAGTCGCCGCAGGTGTGGCGGCATCAATGGGGCTGTTGAATGGCGTAATTCTGCGCGCCAACGGCGCTGTGGTGGCCGGTGCCGACATGAAGCAGGCGGTAACGCTCGCCTGGTTTCTTGAGGATATGTGCCGCGTTGAACTGGGCGTTCTCTCAGCCGGGGAGGCCACGCTAGGGCCGCTACTCACTGCTGAGGAAGCATCCAAGCGCAGTGAATGGAGCGGGCGCGTCGCCGAACGCATGTGGGATTACCTCACCGCCGGTGATCCAGAGTAAGCCGCCCCGAACCGCAGGCGGGCGTCGTTCTTGTTCAACGCGCGGTTGGTGCAGGCCTCGGGTCAGTCTGAATTTTAAACAGGAGTAATAATGAATCGCAAAATGTTGCAAATGCTGGCCATGCTGGTCGCGTGTTTCGGATTCACCATCGCAGGGGCGCAGGACTATCCATCCAAGACTATTCGTATCGTCATTCCGTTTCCGGCGGGCGGCAGCACCGATTTTCTTGCCCGCGTGCTTGCCGACCGAATGCAAGAGAGTATGGGGCAGAGCGTCGTTGTGGATAACCGGCCGGGCGGCAATTACGTGATTGCGGCTGAATCAGTGGCCAAGGCGACTCCCGACGGGTACACCTTATTCATGGCTGTCGATGCGGCAATGTCCATCAACCAGCTGCTGTATTCGAAGCTGCCCTACAACCCCGATAAGGACTTTGTGCCGATCTCGCAGGTCGGGGGACAACCGTTGTTTATCGTTGCGAGCGAAAAGTCGCCGGCGAAAAGTTTCAAAGACCTGATGGCTTATGCGAAGGCGAATCCGGGAAAACTGACTTTCGGAACATCATCGCAAATACACATGCTTGCAGGTGAAAAACTCAAGCTTGATACGCCGCTCAACATGCTCAACGTGCCGTTCAAGGGATCGCCGCCAATGCTGCAGGCCTTGCTTACGAGCGAGATCGATTTCTCCATCACCGCAATCACGCCCTATGCCAATTACGTCAAGCAGGGAAAGCTGTATGCGCTGGCGGTGACTTCTCCGACGCGGGCTGTTCTCTTGCCCGATACACCCACGGTCCGGGAGTTGGGCTTCCCGGAGCTTGAGTTTGGCAACTGGTTCGGCCTGTATGCTCCGGCGGGAACGTCAAGGGCCATCGTTGAGCGGCTCAACACGGAGGTCAAAAAGGCCTTGTCAGATCCGACGGCCAGGCAAAAACTGATAACCGCCGGCTTTGATCCGGTTGCCAGCTCTCCAGAAAACCTGCAGAACCTGATCAAGGCGGATCTCGCGAGGTTTGCGAACGTTATCAAGGCGGCAGGCCTGAAAATTAACTGATTGCTCACGCAAGCCGCAGATGCGGTTGCAGGGTCCAGGCTGCACAAAAACCATCTTGGTGGCATTACCTTAATCATCGCGTGGGGGCCTTTAATGCCGCCATGCCCACAGTTGTCGAGAGCTAGCCAAATCGCGAACGACTTCCTCAACAGGACGTAGCACTCGACTACTCTGTTTTTATGTTCATTGGTTTGATCACGCCGTCCCACTTCGCGCGGTAGCGTTTGAGCCAGGCGATTGAATCGGCCTGCGACAGGGCGATGGGCACCGTGTCCACGCCTCGCAATTTATTGCGAATATCGGTGGAGGTGACCGCCTCGGTGGCGGCAGCGTGGAGTGCGTCCACCACCGCCTGGGGGGTACCGGCCTTGACCATCATTACGTACGAGAACAGCACTTCGAAGCCCTCGAATCCCTGCTCGGCCATGGTGGGCACGTCGGGCGCGACCTCAGAGCGGGTCACGTCAGAGTACGCGAGCATGCGCATCTTGCCCGCTCTGGCTTGCGCTAGCACAGAGGTGGAGATCACCATGGCAGCTTGCACCTCGGTGGTCGTCAATGCCATTAGCACCGGGGGGTTGCCCTTGTAGGGTATGTGGCTCGCACGCATGCCGGTCACCGCCTGCAGGTAGGCCATCGATAGGTGCGAGGGGAGTCCGTTACCGGCCGAGCCGTAATTGAGGTTGTCCTTCTTTGAGAGTTCGACCAGGTCCTTTACAGACCGGACGGGGAGGTCGGTCGGCACGACCAGCATCTGGCCGAACTTCGCAAGCACGGACACTGGCACAAAATCCTTCTCGGGGTCAAAGGGCATACTCTTGAACAGGCTGGGATTGGCGGTGAAGGTTGTGTCAATGGACGAGAGTACGGTGTAGCCGTCCGCCGGGGCACTTAGCACCGCAGTGGCGGCAATCTGGCCGCCCGCTCCCGGGCGACTTTCCACAATCATGGGCTGCTTGAAACGCTCTTCCATCTTGCTTGCCACCAGTCGTGTGAAAATGTCGAGCGGCCCACCAGCCGTGGAGGTGGCGATAAAGCGCACCGGTTTGGACGGGAACGACTGGGCGATGGTGTTGGCGGATAGGGCCATTGATAACGTAATGGCGGCAAGCGCTGCCGGGATGATGTTCATGTGGCGCTCCGATGCTTAAACGGGGATATGCGTGAACATATCAAGAACGCGCGTGTCGGTGATTACCGTGCGTCTGCTGATGCGCCAGACACCCTCGCGTACCGCGAGCGTGTCTTCGTAGTGCCCGACCATGTACAGCGATGAGACGCCGTCTGGCGATGTACGGAAAATTGAAAAGGGCGACACTGCTAGTGCCTTGTCTCCTTGCTGCGTCACAACAGGCGCGCCAATGACATGACAGCGTTGAGCGGGGTCACACACATGCTGAACGACTTCGGAGAGCGTCTTCTCCAGTTCTCCACGCGTGGCCAGCCACCAGGTCATCCATTGGCGGATTTCGGTGCTGTAAGCACGCAGCTCGTACACGCCATCGGATTCAAAGAGTGCCAGCCAACCCGTCAGGTCGTGTCCATCCAGCAGCAATCCGGTGCGCAGCACCACCGAGCGTACCGCCTCGATGGCCAGGGCGTCCATGTTTGGGGTACAGGTGCTCATTCGCTTACCTCGATGTCCGATGCGGCGCGGCCCATCATGCGTGCCCATTCTTTGTAGTAGGCACGAAGATTGGCGTCGTCAGTCGGATTGAGGTCTTCCTCGCGGGCGAGGATGCTGTGACGTACTCCGTCAGCGCACATCGAGCGGAACTGCGACTCCACCGCGATTACATCCTCCGGCAGGTTGCGCCCGGTCGGCCCCCAGAACAGGTTGTGGTGCTTGAGCCGGATCGCGCGTTGCTCCGCACTATCGCCCTTTACCCCGAGGCCCCGCCACTCCACCAGCGTGACGCCCGCTTCAAGCGGAACCATCCGGTCAAGCCGCACAACGTTTGAGCGGATGTTGATCATCAAGTCGGGAAACAGGTTAATCACGCGCATCTCGCTATCGCGCATGCCTGGCAAGGCCCCGCCGATGATGCCCTCGTAGCCGCCGCGGCTGTAATCCACCTTGGCGACGTCGCCGTCGGTCCAGTAACCGCTATGACCGTGTGGGAAAATGCGCAGCTTCATCGGACTGCTCTTGCCCATGACCCACGGCAACGATATACGGTTGGAAGCGTGCAGCATGCTGTGATAGCGCTCGCTGTTGTTGTCCTGCCACAGCTTCCAATTGGTCTTGAGCACCGCCTTGTGAAAGTGGAAGACTTCCAGTGGCACGGTGCCTAACTGAACCAGGAAGCCGACTGTAACGTCGCCGAGGAACTCTCGCAGTCCTGGCGTGGACTCGTCCAGGCAGGCGAACACCAGTCCACCCAGTACCTCGCAGCGCACCGCGATCAAACCCAGTTCAGACTTGTCCAGTTTCACCGCTTCATAGCCCGCGGGCTTCGCCACCGATCGTAGCTTGCCATCCAAGCCGTAGTCCCAGTGATGGTAGAAACAAGTGAACGATTCCGCGTTGCCGGAGTCCTTTCGCACTACCTCCGCCGCCCGGTGGCGACATATGTTGTAGAAGGCGCGCACCGTGAGGTCCTGACCGCGAACGATAAGGATGGGTTTGCCGGCGATTTGCGTACTACGGTAGTCCCCGGGGCCGGCCACTTCGCTTTCATGGCAGACGAACTGCCATACTTTTCCAAGTAGCTTGTCACGCTCCTCGGCGAACACCGCTGGATCGGTAAAGATGCGGTTGTCCAGGTAGTGGGTGGCGGGTATGTGTGGGGCGGCTTGAGTAATCATAATTAATACATTCCTGTAATCCAATGATTAAGCATTCTGATAACTGTTCGTACTATCAGTGATGAATTGGATGCTAATGATGTCCTGAAGCCATTGATGCACTCTATTCAGGCAAGCGGCGAAGCTTCTAGAAGTATAGGAAAAGGGGTTCAAACGCCGCATCGCAGTTGGCGAGCATGACTTTCTTTCGGGCAATTTTGAAGCTATCCCCATCGGGGCGTAGGTGATGGACGCTATGACCGGCAAAGATGCGTTCGATCGGCTGCGGCAGTGTGGGTCGATGCTCGAGCATGAAAAAGACCGAGCGCACCGTAATTTCTCCTGAGTCCGCGTCCATATTATCGATGCAGGTGTTCGATATCTGGCGAACTGCCCGCGAATGTGGCAATTGAGCGAAAACCTTCGGGTGGCGCAAGCGCTGAATACGATTATTCATGATTTCGCGGTCATCGAACATCAGCGACACTTCACTCCATGGATCCTGCTGCTCCGGCCGGGCTGGCACCCAATAATAGCCGTCCGGCAGAAATAACCCGATCCAGTCCTCGAAGCGACGCTCATCGAGCAGTCGCGACTCCATGACAAGAAATGAATCGACCCTGCGCTTTTGTTCGGTCAGGTCTGAAACGGCGGTGTTCATGAGCTTGGCTCCGTCATGTAGCGAAGGTAGCCCGAGCTGTACTGGTTGCGCATGACCACTTCGCTGGTTCCGCCGCCGCGCTTGCTGGCATCGTCAGCCATATGGCGGTTGAACCATACCCATTGCTGAGCTTCGCTTGCCAGCCCGCTCTGGACCCGTCGGAACATTTCAACATCGTCCGATTGAATAAGCGACCCGGCGGAGTGGGTGACGTTCAGATAGCGGATGAGTTGCCGGTTGATTTCATCCGGCGCACCCTTGAGGCGAATGGGGTAGACGCGGATCTCGGTATGATCGGGCGCGATCGGTCGGATGGTGCGCACGTGGCTGGACGCGAGCTGCATGACTACGCTTGGATAAACAATCACGTTGTGAAAAAAATCGGTCATGATTTCATCGACCCGTTTCGGCGAATGGCGCTCGCGCAATGCGGCGCAATGGGCCTCGAACAACGGCCCGCCGCGCGACTCATGATTGAATGGGAGAGGGCCGCAGTAGGATGATCCCCAGTCAAGGCCGACCGCGGCGACCGAGTCGAATTTGGAGCCCAGCTCCTTCGATTCCATATGGACGCCGGTATCATCACCATAGCGCCGCCGGAACTGCCGGTCTGCGTCATTGGTCGTGCAGGCGTGAGAGAAGGGCGGGTGATAGTTGTCGTTAAGATTCTCGATTTGCGCCTTCCAGTTGCCGCGCACAATGTATTTGTGAACGCCGCCAGTTACGTCCAATTCGCCCTCGGGAGAGCGGTCCGCGATTAAGTCGATGCAGCGTTTCGCATCTCCTAGAAACTCCGGTAAATCGGGCAGTGGATCGTTCTTGGGGGCGAGGCTGGCGAAGATGAATCCGCGATAACTCCCAACCCGTGGAACGCTCGCAAGGCCGAATACCGCGTGGTCGGACATGTCGTAGCGGTCAGCATAGGCGTCACGAATCGGCGCAAGCAGCAATTCACCGTTGGTGCGGAAGGTCCAGCCGTGGTAGCCGCAGCGGATGGTGTTGCCTGTGTTTCCGCGCTCATCGGTCACAATCATTACGCCGCGATGGGCGCAGCGGTTGTGCAGGACGTGCACGCGCCCATCTTTGTGGCGAACGACAATGACGGGCTGCAGTCCCATCCAGGCTGTTACATAGTCGCCTTCGTTGGGTAACTGGCTGTCGTGTGCAAGGTAGATCCAGGCGCGGCCGAAAATGCGTCGCATCTCAAGTTTGAAGATTTCCGCGTCCAGGTAGAGCTGCCGGTTGACGCGGTCAGGCTGGACAAGTTCGCCGAAATCAGGTTTCGGCCACGGGGCATGGGGAGCATTCATATGAGGGGCCGGTCAGTGGAATCGCAAGCTGCCATCGTGGATCGCGGAAGGGCGACAGGTTACGACAGGTTTATTGTGAGCCGATTGGGTATTTTGTTGTTGCAACAACTAACTTTTTTGCATATTAGTTGCGATAACAACAGTCGTCAAGTAGCATTGTCACCATGTTACGCTCTTTATCGCATCCGCCGCGCGTAATTTCATACGATTTTCGGACCTTGCTGACGTACCGGATCCTCGTGCTTTCAAACACGCTGGGAAAGGGGGCGGCGAGGTTGTATGCGCGCCGCTACGGTGTACCTCTGGCAGAGTGGCGGCTGCTCGCCGCGTTGATGATCGCCGGGCCTTCGAGCGTGAATAGTCTTGCCGCGGCGCTTGGAACCGACAAGGGCTGGATAAGCCGGACGGTCACCGGGTTGGTCAACAAGGAGCTGGTTAAGTTGAGCCCAGATCCGGACGATGCACGCCGCTTCTACATCGAGCCGAAAGCTGCGGGACGCGCGCTCTACAACAATATCCTACCGGCGGCGCTGGCGCGCCAG
>JANXRV010000123.1:0-72403 GCA_025356665.1 Pseudomonadota bacterium | reverse complement strand
GCGCCCCGAGTTGCCCACCGCGGCGTTGCGTTCGTCGCAAGCGACGCACGCCGCCGTGGACAACTCTGCACCGTCACCAACCGGCCCGAGTTCCACTTATAAATCGGGGAAATCTGTTCAAACAAACGGAGCCACTTCTATGGCAATCACTAAGCAAGCGTGGCATCAATCAGTTTAAGGTCCGTATCCTTGGCGACCGCATCGCCTATTAGAGCAAGAGCAGAACTTCACTTAGATCCCTGTCCGGTTTTGCGGCGCCACCTCAGACAGTAAATTAACACTTGTCCGGGCTTCTTTGTCACGGACCACACCGCTATGCTCTTGCCATTGCCACCTTGAAATTTCGGCCTCAAATCGCGATCCAAGAGTAAAGGCTAAAGAGTAAGGAGCAAGGAGTAAGGCGTGAGTATCTCTAAATTCACGAATAACACCTTACCCAAGCGCAGGGCTCTTGATGTACATATCAGCCCATTAGTGTCCCAAGGTTTTTCAGGGGAGAACGCCTTGAACGAGTGTGATTGGCGGCTCTAAATTTGATGATTGGTTTGTAATTAGTTGATTTATTAGTGTTGTTTTGAATATTTTTAAACTCAGAATTGGCGCGATTTCATCGCGATATTTGATTGATAAGTCGCTCATGCACGACAGCCTGTTTGACCTTCATGCCACCTAAACCAGCCTTGCCCAGAGCGGGCGATCCGCCGGAGCGGCGTAACGCCGTCATTGATCGGGAGATATGCCGACCTATTCTCGCCGGCATCGATTCCGCCGAGCGAAAAAAGCCCGCATGTTAACAGCGCGGCCTCCAGTTCTAATTTCAATCTTGATTGTTTTTTCGTCAATTTGGATAACAACCCTAAGCTTGTCAGTACAGGATCGGTCGCGCGTGCTGGCTCAGTCAAGCCAGCGCATTGAACGCTTGGCGAAAGTCGCTGCATTACATTCTGAAAGAAGTTTTTTTGGCGCCGATATCTTGGCAAAATTTGTGACGTTGGAATACTTGGATAAGGGCGACGCCATAAATCTGTCGGGACGGCAGATTCGTTCTCTCGAAGATACCCGGTTGTACCCCCAGATTGGAATCATAAATTCAGAGGGATTTGCCATAGCCGGGAATGTTCCCACGCCGTTTGTCAAAATCGATCTTAGGGATAGACCCCATTTCCTTCACCATAAGAACGGATCAGGCGAACCATTGTTTATAGGACGCACAGTGCTTGGCAGGTCTTCGGGAAAGTTGTCTATTCAAGTTGCTCGCCGAATCGATAAGCCTGGGAAGGGCTTTATTGGAGTCGCTGTGGTTTCGTTCGCACCTCAATATTTTGCGGAGTTGTATAAGGATATGGTTTCACCCGGAAGGGCTATGTACCTTGTCGGCGAAGATGGGTACTCAAGGACGGAATATTCAGGCGCTGCGTTGAAAGTGGATAGGGATGTTCGTTCAACCAGATGGTTTCAGGAAATCGCAAAACAACCGACTAAGGATTCCGGACTGCTTGAGGTTTCGGATGAAAACCAGCTTTCGGAATATTACGCCTATCAGCGCGTTCCCGGATTGCCCCTGATGGTGGTCATTTCCGCCTCGAACGACGAAATGTTCTCGGATAACCTGGCTGCTGATAGATCCAGATATCTGGCGGCCATCTTAATGTCCGTCATGCTATGCATTCTTTTCTTTGTGATCGAGTTTTCATCTCGCAAATCTATAGCCTTTGAAGATAGTCTGCAGTTGCAGAGTAAACATCTCACCTTGGCCCTTGGTGTCAAAGAAGTGTTTATACGCAATATGTCGCATGAACTGAGGACGCCATTGGCTGGAATTAAAGCGGGGGCGGACTATATTAAAACTTTTACAGATGACGAAGAAACGCGGAAGACCGCGGAGTCCATTTTTTCGGCAGGCGATCATCTGAAGAACATCGTCGATAACCTGCTGATGCTCAGTTCTGTTGGTTCATCTTCAGCTTTAGCAAAAAAAGAAAAGGTAAATGTAGTGGATGTCGTTAAAACGGTCATCGCGATAAACCAAGCTGAAGCATCCAAGAAGGGCTTGGCGCTCAGCCTCAAGCATCCTGATATGGATCTGCCTTTTGTCGCAGCAAGCAGAACCGCATTGATTCAGGTGCTCCAAAACCTGGTCAATAACGCAATCAAATTTACCGATCGAGGTGGTGTCGCATTCGAGGTCAAATTGGACGGAAAGTTCGTGAAAATTGTGATTGAGGATACTGGCGCGGGAATAAGTCCGGAAGATATTCCGAAATTATTCAAGCAATTTAGCCAATTGGAAGAGTTTGGTTCACGACCCTTATCAGGCACCGGGCTTGGTTTGTACCTCTCGGCTCAGTTGGTCGAATCTTTCGGGGGGCAGATTGGACTTGAGTCCTCTGTTGGGATTGGCAGTAAATTCAACGTCACTTTGCCATTCGTTGAGGTCGGCAATGAAGACTGTTGAAAATCCCATGGCCAAGAATCAGGCTGTGATGATCGTCGATGATTATCCCGCGTTACTTCAGATCGTAATCAGGATGTTACGGAAGGCTGGTTATTCCAAGGTGTTTCAAGCAACGAATGGGTTTGATTGTCTCCAATTGGCCCAAAAAAATATCATTGACGTGATACTTTTGGACATCAGTATGCCGGGTATCAACGGTATGGACACTTGTAAAGTTCTTCGATCTAGCGCAACGAATAACCATGCTCACATCATTGCCTGTACCGCGCATGCACATGAGATACACCGGCAAACCTTTCTCGAAGCTGGTTTTAACGACATCTTGCCCAAGCCGTTCGGATACTCAGAATTGATTGATAAGCTAACGGCATCGCCGGATAAGTAGTCCCAAGAAACAATGCGGGTTGTCTTTCTGGTCTGGCCACAGGAATAAAAACCTTCAGCTCCTTCATCCGCCGCCGTTGCTCCGCCCACCACGCCGGCGGATCCACCGTAATGTCAAAGAGCGTCACGGGACTCTAAATCTTAAGACGATCGACGATACGGCCGTTTTTGAGGTGCTCTTCAATAATTTCGTCGACATCCGATTTGTCTACATAGGTGTACCAGGTTTCTTGCGGATAAATGACCATGACCGGCCCCAACTCACAGCGGTCGAGACAGCCAGCTTGGTTAATGCGGACCTTGCTCTGACTTGATAGATTGAGCGCCTTGACCTTATCTTTGGCATAAGCACGCAGCTCGGTCGCACCGTAGTCTTCGCAACAGGCTTGCCCATCGGGTCGCTGGTTGCAGCAAAAAAAAACGTGGTGGGCGTAAAAGCTCATTAATTGATTACCTTGAAAAAAATATTACATGCCAAAGTTGGGAGTGTATTAGCCCGCCAGGCACCCAATGGACTCTTCCATCTATAAAACTTGTACCACCTCCCCTGCCAGCTCCAAGGAAACAACTCGCTCCCGCGAGAGGAAGAAAATTTCCATTGCCACCGCCATTCCCCGCACCATGCGCTTTACCCAACAGCAAATCGCGTCAACATTAACGAAGAGAACACACAATGCGCCGACGAGGGCGGATCGAAACAAAAATAGAAGACGTAGCGTATAGCTACCGCGTTCCCGCCCAGCCATGTTTTGATAGGTCAAAAATAATACCGTCAGGATCCTTGAACTTGCGTTCGAAGTTCTCTTTTTCCTCTCCGTCCCCGAGCTGAAAAAAGAAGGTGCCACCGGCTTCCTTAATGCGCTTTTCCGTTGCGACAAGATCATCGACCATAAAACCGAAATGGTGAGCCCCAACAAAACTGTTCGCGTCCTTCAGACCCGAACCTTTCGTTCCGTTATAGCGAAGCAGTGCAAGATTGCTGGTTCCGTCTGACAGATAAATGCCAGAGGCAAACTCAAGGTCATCCCGGCCAACCCGTTTTAGTTCGAAGACATTCTCATAGAACTGGGCAGCCTTCTCGAGATCCTTAACGACGATGGCCACATGGCGAAGTTTGGATTTAGTCGCAGGAGTTGCCGCCGTAGCCCAACCATGCCGTGAAATATCAAAAATGATCCCGTCCGGATCCTTGAACTTTCGTTCGAAGTTGATCTTGTCTTCGCCCTCGCCAAGCTGAAAAAAGAACGTTCCACCGGCAGCTTTTATCCTCTCTTCCGCTCGTTCTAGGTTTTCAACGACAAAACCGAAATGGTGTGTCCCGATAAATGTTTCGGCGTTTGACAATCCAGACCCACTCGCCCCTTTGTAGCGGAGCAACGCCAGGTTGAATACACCATCTGAAAGGTAAATACCCGACCCAAATTCGAGATCATCGCGACCAACGCGCTCTAAGGCGAAGACTTCCTCGTAAAACGAAGCTGCTTTTTCCAGATCAGAGACAACAATTGCGACATGCTTGAGTAAAGCCATGGCAAAGTCCTTTCAGTTAGCAAGTGCCTATCGCTAGGCAATCGCGTGGCATTTCCACCGCCTGCAAACTCAATCCAGCTTTATTCTGGCGGCCTTAATCACGGGCCCCCAGCGTTCGATATCAGACTTTCTCAGGGTTCTGAGTTGCTCAGGTGTGCCGGTACTCGGATAAATACCTGCAGGAATCAACCTTGCAGAAACAGCCGGATCGCTCATGGCCTTTCGGACTTCAGCGTTGAGTTTCTCAAGAATAAAGGTGGGCGTTCCTGCCGGAGCGTAAAGACCGTTCCAATTGCCAAACTCCAGATCGGGAAAACCGGCCTCTCTCACGACTGGTGTTGTCGGCAGGACCATCTCGCGCTGACCACCCGATGTTGCGATTCCGAACAATCGCCCCTCTTTCACGTAGGTGGCATACGGTGTCGTCGCCGTGATAGCAAAGTCTATTTCGCCGTTCAAAAGAGCTTGCAGCATAGGGGGAGAACCCCTGAAGGGCACATGCAACATATCTACCTTGCTATCGAGTTTCAATTTCTCACCCGCCAGTTGCTGAAGCATGGCCGATGTTCCATAAGTCAACTTACCCGGGTTTTCCCTTGCGTAGGCAATCAAACTTGGCAAGTCTCGAACCGGGGAGCGCGGGCCGGCAACCATGAAAAACGGCTGCGATGCCACATGCGAGATTGGTATGAAGTCACGCTCCGGGTCGTAGGAAAGTTTGGAGTAAAGCAATGGATTAAGGGACATAACCGAATCCACTGCCATAAACAAGGTGTATCCGTCGGGCGAGGCCTTTGCAACCATTTCCGCGGAAATAACTGAATTACCACCGGGTCGGTTTTCGACGATTACCGTTTGCTGCATCCCCGATTGAAGCCGTTCGGCGAGAATCCGCGCGAGAAAATCGGTGCTCCCCCCGGCCGGAAACGAGATGATGATTCGCACCGGTTTGCTGGGATACGCCGGAGTCTGTCCAAACGCGGTTCCGGCAAGAGTTGAGAGTACGAGCCATGTGCAGGTCAGAAAGAGGTTCATCGACTGACCTTCGCGTAGATTATTGTGGTCCCAAAAACTCGTGTCAGATGCATGCCATCACCGCCTGTTGGGTAAGCACTTTGATGAGATGAGCCCGGTATTCAGCGCTCGCGTGAAGATCGGACATCAGGTTTTTTGGATCAAGTGTAATGTCCTCGATCGCTGTGGCTGAGAAATCACGACTCAGCGCTTTTTCTAGTTCGGTAGCACGGAACGCATGCGCCCCCGCACCTGTGACGGCAACTCGTACACCCGAGAGATATCTCGATAGAAAGACTCCGACGATGCTGAATCGCGAAGAATAATTAGCAAATTTCACATACGCCGCACAATGCGGCACCGAGAACTCCACGGCCGTGATAATTTCGTCTGCAGCCAACGCGGTCTGGAACATGCCGGTAATGAAAGCGTCACCCGCAATACGACGTCGTTGGGTAATCACGGTGCTATCGAGCCCCAACAAGGCAGATGGATAGCAGGCCGACGGATCGTTATTCGCAAGAGACCCTCCGATAGTTCCGCGGTTGCGCACAAGGGGATCGCCAATGCCTCCGGCAAGGACGGACAGGGCCGGAATCGTCGCCTTCACCTCGGCGGATGCCGCGACTGTGGCGTGCCGCGTCATCGATCCGATTCTGACCACACCATTTGAAACAGTGATACCGGCGAGGACTTCGATCCGGTTGAGGTCAACCAAAGCAGGAACCTCGGCCAGCCGCAGTCGCATAACCGGGATAAGGCTCATACCGCCAGCGAGCAATTTCGCGCCACCCACATCGCGCAGGGTGGCCTCGGCATCGACGAGCGATCGGGGATCTCTATATTCAAATGAATGCATGGTATGGAAATAATTCTCGTGCTATTCGGGGCGCAATTCGCGCATTGCTTTGGCGCCCGCAGAGATGGCTTTCACAATATTGTAATAGCCGGTACAGCGACAGATGTTTCCCTCAAGCGCGTGCCGGATATCATCGTCCGTCGGCTGCGGATTTCTCCGCACCAGATCGAGTGCGCTCATTACCATGCCGGGCGTGCAAAATCCACATTGAAGCGCATGATGTTCCTGAAACGCCTGCTGCATCGGATGCATGGCATCCCGCACCGCAAGACCTTCAATAGTAGTTACGACTGCGCCGTTGGCTTGTACGGCCAGCAGAGTACAGGACTTCAGGCCTACGCCATCGACGTGCACCGTGCATGCACCGCACTGGCTGGTATCGCAACCGATGTGGGTACCTGTCAGCCCGGCATGAGCACGCAGGAATTCGGCTAAAGACTGCCGTGTCTCAACTTCTGCGCGTAGCGTCGCCCCGTTGACGGTTATATCCACAGATTTAAAAACTCGAGCGCTCATTGTCCGCTTACCGCCTTCCATACCGCATGCGGCGTGTACGGCGCATCGACATGACGGACGCCAAGGTGCCAAAGTGCGTCGACAATGGCATTGCCGATAGACGCAGGCGGACCTATCGTACCTGTCTCGCTTCCGCCCTTCACCCCGAGTGGATTGCCTGGCGCAGGTGTGCAGATAAACCCAAGCTTCAAAGGTGGCATGTCACTCGCACGCGGCATCGCGTAATCCATGAAAGTACCCGTGAGCAACTGACCGGACTCCGCATCGTAGGAGACTTTTTCCATCATCGCTTGACCGATACCCTGAGCCAGCCCGCCATGGACTTGGCCCTCGACAATGAGCGGGTTAACCACCAGGCCACAATCGTCGAGCGTGTAATAAGACTCGACTTGCACACGCCAAGTTTTGGGATCAATGCTGACCACGGCCAAATGCATGGCAGAGGGATCATTGGTATCGGGCGGATCGTAAAACACTGTGGCTTCCAACCCGGGTTCGAAATCTGCTTCGGTCGGGCAATTCGCCCCGTGGTGAGCGGCGTCGGCAACTTCGGCAAACGTGACAACGCGATCCGTCCCAGCCACTGAGAATAGTCCATTGGCATAGTCAAGATCTGATACCGCGCATTCGAACATGTGGGCGGCAATCTTTTTGGCTTTGTCTATAACTTTGTTGGAGGCTTTGTAGATGGCAATGCCGCCCACCGATAAAGAGCGTGAACCCCAAGTGCCATTGCCGAATGGAACGCTATCGGTATCACCTTGCACCAGGGAAATGTCCTCAAGCGGCAGACCCAGACGGTCGGCCGCCACCTGGCAAAACGCCGTATCGTGGCCCTGCCCGTGCGAATGGCTTCCCGAGAATATGGTCACCTTCCCGTCGCTGTGGGCTCGAACCAACGCACTTTCGTAGCCGCCGTGCATACCGCCCTTAGAGGCAAGCGTCGCGCTGGGGCCTGTGCCTGATTTATCCAGGAATGCGGCAAGGCCAATTCCCACTAGTTCGCCGGCGTTTTGTCGACGTAGTTGTTGTTCACGCAACTTCGCGTAACTAGAAAGCACAACCAACTCTTCGAGCATCCGCGGCGGGTTAGCGGAGTCATAGACCCGCCCAACCGGTGTCTTGTACGGGAAGAGTTCATGCGGGATCAGATTGCGTCGGCGCATTTCCACCACATCAATGCCCATTTCACGGGCCCCATTCTCGAGTAACCGTTCGTTCACCAGGGTCGCCTCGGGTCGCCCCGAGCCGCGATAAGCGTCAATAGGTACGGTGTTGGTGTACACGCCGCGCACCCGCAGATCCAGGTTGGGCGTCATATAAAGACCGGTGATTGTCTGCGGATACGAGTTACCGGGAATGCTCGGACCAAAATTGCTGCAGTAGGCTCCAAAATTCGCGAGCGTATCAACCTGCATGCCGAGGATCTGCCCGGTCTTGGAGAATGCCATCTTCGCATGCGTGTAGTGATCGCGCGCCTGTGCGTCGGACATCATTAGCTCTGATCGCGTGCAAGTCCATTTGACTGGGCGTCCCAGAAGTCGGGATGCCCACACCACGGAAGCAATCTCCACGGCGTAGTGACATTTGACCCCGAACCCGCCTCCAACATCGGGGGCGATTACACGCAGCTTGTTTTCTGGAATAAATAGGGTGTATTTGCAGATCCAGCGCCGGAGCATGTGCGGAACCTGCGTGGTTGCCCACAGTGTGCTACGTGCTGTAGCGCGATCGTAGTCAGCAATGTAGGCGCGCGGTTCCATCGGATTGCCTGCAACCCTGTTGCTCGATAAGGTCAGCTCCGTGACGTGCGCCGCGGTCGCAAATGCAGCATCTGTCGCCGCCCTGTTCCCGCGCACAACATCGTTAACCAGGTTGGAATGCAAGCTGTCGTGAATTACCGGCGCCTCTGAATCGAGCGCCTGCGCCGTAATCGCAATCCCGGGCAAAATTTCATAGTCCACTTCGATGGCATCCAGCGCATCAAGGGCCGCATAGCGGTCTTCGGCCACAACGGCAGCGACCACGTCGCCGACATGCCGCACGCAATCGGACGCGAAACATGGACGCAGGACTTCATTCATGGGGCGCCCATCACTAAAGGGCATCGGATGGACGCAGGTCAGCTCACCCAGCCCCGCCTCTTTCCAGTCGGCGAACGTCAGCACTCTAAGCACACCAGGCATGTCTTTCGCAGCCGTTGATGTGATTGAGAGAATGCGCGCGTGTGCGTGCGGGCTTCGCAGAAATCCAATCCAAGCCGTGTTGGGTAGCTTGACGTCATCCACGAAATTCCCGCCACCTGTGAGAAATCGAACATCCTCACGCCGTTTGAGCGGTCGGCCGATATATTTCATTGGCTTTTTTTTCTAATCACTACGTAACTCGCCGCCTGGGCCAGGTACCTCAATTGCGCTTCGCCGAACCGATCACGCCGGTCGCTTCCACTTCAATTAAAAGCTCGGGCAGGAATAGTGCCGACACACACACCAGCGTAGAGCAGGGAAAATCACCAGAGAAAAATTCCTTTCGCGCCTTCCAGAACGCAGGTTGATGACGCATGTCGGTAGTGAATACGGTGATCCGCACAATGTCGTCGATCTCTCCTCCGGCTGCCTCCATGATGCGCTTCAAGTAATCAAAAATTATTCTTGACTGCTGGTAGGCATCGTTGCCCCCCAGGGGTTTCATATCCTGATCCCAAGCAACCGTCCCCGAAATGTATACCGTATCGCCCACCCTTTTGCAGGCGGAAAAACTTCCCGCTGGTCCCGCGGGTACCCCTGGCGCGAGAATGGTTTGTTGAGTCATTTTTGACTTTCCTGGTAAAGAGGTCGGCAGCAGCTATTTGCTTTTCCCCGTGGTAATACGCATCATGTTTGCATAAAAATCGTCATACATCAGATGCATGACATCAACGGTAGTACGCACGGTCTTGAGGACAAGTTCCTTGTCTTTGTCGGTGGGTGCAAACTGATCCAGGAGTTCTCGGCCGACATCGGAGTGATCTTCGTCCGCACTGTCATGCACCGTCCAGTACGCGATGCCTTCGTCCGAGAGTTGAAATTTCTCCTGCAACTTCTTCGCAACGCGTATGTACAAACCGGGGATCGGCGCCTCGCCCGCCAACATGTGCGTAGAAACACCCTCGAGAAAATTTTTACCGCATAATTCTTGGAAGAATGATTTGAATGCCAATCCGCCGCCGCAGTAATCGGCGTTGAGCATCTCTTCTCGTGACAGGCCCAACGCCTTGCCATAGTTCAAATACAGCTTATGGTGCGACACGCCGTCGGCATGAATCCGACCGGTCGCCTCTTCGTATGCGACTTCCGCAATTTTCTCGCGCCATGCAGCATCCGGACAAACAACGTACAGGCGACCATGGTAGTTGTGATTGTGCAAAGGGATGACACCGTGCTGCAGACAGAAATAACGCACCTGCTCGAGACTGAAGGTACCATCCACCATGCCGGTCCAAAGCGGATGACCATACATCGGCTTGCGTTTGTGGATATTCTTGATTTCCTCGAGCACCGCTGAAGCAGTAAGAGACATGGTTACCCCTATTAAAAAATTTCTATGAGAATTGTGGGAGGCTGGCGGCGTCTGCGGTACCCAATCCACTAGCCAGTAATCAGAATTACATTATCGTGTACAAAGCACGATACACACTAATTTCGCAAAAGGGAATACCAATGTCCTTTGAAGATTTGCCAGAACTCCCCCCCCTGATCCATCCGGATGGTCCTGCCTACTCTGCGCGCATTCTCGAGTGGTCACGACTGGCACAAGAACAGTCCCGAACCCTGCTCGATGTTCCCTTTGGCAATGATTACTGGCAAAAACTCGATGTGTATCTGCCTGCGGACTCCTCTGCCCGTGACGTGCCGGTGCTGTGCTTTGTACACGGCGGAGCGTGGGCGAACGGGTACAAAGAATGGATGGGATTTATGGCACCTGCTTTTTGTTCGCTGCCGGCGATTTTTGTGTCGATATCGCATCGGCTGGCACCGTTAGCGAAATTTCCGAAGCCCTTGGAAGATGTTCTCGACGGACTAAAATGGGTCTCTGAAAACATAGCCAAGCACGGCGGGGACCCGGATCGAATTTTTCTCGGGGGGCACTCATCAGGAGGTCACCTAGCCGCTCTGGCCACAGTAAGGTCAGATCTCTCGACAAGCAGGGGCATTCCCAAAAATATCCCGACGGCGTGCATGCCCATCAGCGCGCCCTTTGACCTACGCAGCGACGATCCTGTCCGCAGAATGAAGGTTTCGAATTTCCTGGATGATCTGGCAGACACGGAAGCTGCGAGTCCTGTGCTGCATACCAGCGGAAATCACACCCCATTTCTTATCGCCTTTGGGACACAAGATTTGCCCGAACTCCTCCCACAAGCTCGGAATATGGCAGAGGCACTCACCAACTCAGGATGCAGGGTGGAACTGTTAGAATTAAAGGGGCTTACTCACTTCGGCACACATGAGGCCGCTCGGGATGCCCATTCAGAATGGGTGATACGTGCTCGGCAGTGGTTAGCCCTGCCCGCGCGGATTGCCTGAGCACGGGTAACACCGCTTAAAAATTCGCGTGGAAACACCAGCACATGGAAAAATCAAAAAAAGTAGCACTAATAAAACCCATAGCTGAAGTGGCGGAAAAGCCCATTGGCTCCCGTCTACTGAAGCTGCAACGCAGAAGCCTCACCGAACAACTTCACGAGAATCTTGAGTTACGAATTGTCTCTGGAGAACTTCCTCCGGGAAGTAGGCTTTCAGAGGAGTTCATTGCAAAGGAATACGCGACCAGCCGATCGCCTGTTCGCGATGTACTGGCGGCTCTAGAGAGGGACGGCCTTGCCGAGCGCCTGGGCCCCCGAGATCGGAGGGTGGCAACACCAACGAAGAAATTTGTATTCGATACCTACGAGACCTGGATAATCCTCGAAATCAATCGGACGTTTATCTCCAGCCTTAACGCCAAGCCCGGAGATCATGAAAAAATCGTCAAGGTTCTTGCTCAGATGAAGGATGCCCTTAACGCAAAGCGCGCTCGTGAGTACGCATCTCTGGCAATTGCATTCCCTGATCTACTACACAATCGCTGCGATAATGATCAATTAATCTCGGTCTTAAAAGACTTTGAAAAATATCGGCGCTGGCTCTCGGCTCTGTACCTGGGCGAAGAAGATCCTTCTCTCATGATGTTGAAGGAGCATCACGAAATCGGGCAGGCGTACCTCAGGGCGGACTTGAAGGCACTGTCGGTATCCATACAAGGTCACGTGCGAAAGCAGCGCGACCAAGTACTACAAAAGCTCTCCTACGCAGAAACCTCTCGTGCGGCGAAAGAGGCCTGAAGAACGTCAGGATGGAAACAGCTGCGGCAGATTCAGGCTCACGCGGACTACATCGCACAGGCGCATGCCATTAGTCGACGCTGATTTTCGCGCTGCGAACGATAGTGCGGATAATCTTCACCTCTTCCTCTATAAATGCTTGGAATTCCCCGGGACTCTGTGAACCCGGCTGAAACCCGAGGTTTCGAAGCCGCTCCGCAATTGCGGGGATTCTGAGCGCTCGATTGACCTCGACATTAAGCCTTCTTGTGACTTCAACTGGGATACCCGGAGCCCCCACGATACCGAACCACTCAACTATGGAAAAGCCGGGATAACCCTGCTCCGCAACTGTAGGCACGTTCGGGAACAGTGGTAACCGCTCGAGGCCTGTTACGGCCAGCGCACGCAAACGGCCCGATTGCACCAGCGCAGTAGCGGACCCTGCTACGGTTATCACAACCGGAATTTGCCCGCCCATCGTGTCGTTCATTGCCGGCCCAGCCCCCTTGTAGGGCACGTGCACCATGTTTATACCGGCCAGAAAATTCAACCATTCACCAGCAAAGTGCTGCGTCAGCCCGGGTCCCGGCGTGCCGAAACTTAGGCTCCCAGGCTTTGCCTTTGCCGCCGCCACCAGATCTTGGATAGAGGTTATCGGACTGGATGCATTTACCGAAATCAGGTTCGGAGTTCGAGCTACTAAGCTAACCGGCGTAAAGTCACGCAATGAGTCGTAAGGCAGACTCTTCTGCATCACTACGTTGCTCGCCAAACTGCTGCCAAAGAGCCCGAAGGTATGCCCGTCGGATCCTCCATTCGCGACCACGATCCCTGCCGGAATGCCAAAGCTGCCGGGGCGACTTTCGATTATCACGGGCTGCCCGAGCGCTTCCTGGAGCGGTGCTTGTAGGAGCCGCGCAATCAAGTCGCTAGTTCCACCGGGAGGACTTTGCAAAATCAGCTTGACGGGCTTATTCGGCCAAATGTTCTGGGCATACGCATTCGAAAAGGGGAGCACGACACTCAAAACACTCAAAATCTGAAAAACGAAGGTTAAAAAATTCAAACGCATATCTGTCCCTAATAGAAAATTGTGCTCAGACGTATGTCAAACAGTGCGCAGTGGAGTGCGCAAAGTATTTATTTAAACCAGCCAGCGCATAAAACACACAGAACACTAACACACTGATCATAATCACCTGGAAAATGTCCCACGTGGACTAAACGGCACGCCGCAATATTCACGAATTTAGTTCGCGAATTTAGACTTTTGCAAGGAGCTCATCATAAGAGTGGAATTTATTGACGACTAACGACAGAATACGGTCTCTCGAAATAATGAAAATTTCCAACACTGGCGACGGTGGAAAAAAACGTGGAAAGGCTAGACCGTGGCAATCATCAAGATCAGCAGGAACGAAATCCCGGACGGCGGCTGCAAGATCGTCGAGGTTAGCGAACGACTGCGCGTCGCGGTATTCCGGGTGGGCGAGCGGTGTGCGGCGATCAACAACCGGTGTCCGCACCGCGGTGCTTCCCTAGGCGAGGGCGAGTTCGATGGGACCACAGTGAAGTGCCCCCTGCACAGTTTTCGAGTCGATGTGTGGAAGGGCAAGGGAAATGCGGGAAAACCCGTGCAGACCTTTCCTGTGACGGTGAACGATGACGAGGTTAGCCTCATCATTGAAGACGCTGCACCGTAGCGGGTTTGCCGCGGGGACACCCTCCAGCAGTAGCCGCAATCCTGGATCTGGAACCACGCACATAGTTCCATACGTGCGCAGGAAGGGGAGCCAATCGACCCTACCCTTACGCCGCCCGTTCTCCCCTGATGCTGAGGTAGTTCGCCGTATGCGCGTTGCCCTCGCGCAGCAGGGTGATGAATTTTTCCAGCGGCAGGTTGGGATGGTTGCGCTTAAGCGATTTCGCGCGCTTGCGCAGCGTCTCCCAGGCGACGCGGGTGTCGGCGCCACGAAAGGCGAACAGAATGACATTGACCCGGTCGGCCGCATGCATGCACACCAGGCGGCCGTTAAAGGTCTGGGCGATGCGCGAACGGTAAAGCTCAAGCTTCGGGTCTTCGGCCATGAAGTTCACCACCAGCACCCCGTCCGCAGACAGGGCCTCGTAGGCGTACTGGTAAAAAGACGCGGTGCAAAGCGGCTTGGCCTGCGCGCCGTCGTCAAAGCCATCGAGCAGCAGCACATCGACCTCGGCCGCCTCCCTGGCGACGTATTTCGCGCCATCGTCCACCACCACACGCAGCGTTTCATCGTCACCGGGCAGCGAAAAAAAGCTGCGCGCAGCAGCCACCACCTTGGCGCTGATCTCGATCACGGTCATGCGCGCCTTGGGCAGGGTGCCGCGCACGTATGTGACCAAGGATCCGCCGCCAAGGCCGATCATCAGGATAGCGCCCGGATCGGGCCGGAACAGCAGGCAGGCCATCATCGCCTGCGTGTAATGCAGCTCGAGTTTGTCCGGTGCCGATAAGCGCATCGCGCTTTGTATGGCATCGCCGCCCAGATGCAAGGAGCGCACGCCCGCCGATTCGCTGACCTCGACATATTCGCCACCGAGCCACTTGCGCAGCAGCTTCATGGATAAAATAGCGAAAGAGAAAAGGAAATGACCATCATGTCTTGCATCAAGCGTTGCCTGCTGTTCATTGTCGGGCTTGTTGTTGTCGCATCGTTCGTCGCATCGGCGGCACTATATTCTGCCGGGCGCTGGTTGCATCATGCCGACGCGCCACAAAAAGCCGACGCCATCGTCCTGCTGTCCGGCGATTTGACACGTGTTTTCGAGGCGGCCCAACTATATCGCGAAGGGTATGCCCCCAGAGTGTATATCAGCGCCGCGGTGCGCGACCCGTCATTGCGTCTGCTTGATGACGAAGGCATCGCATTTCCGTTCATAGAGGATATCAGCCGTCAGATCCTGCTGAAAAAAGGCGTGCCGGCGGACGCGATAGCATGGCTGGCGAAGGACATGGTCAGCACGGCCACCGAAGCGCAGGCGGCCAAGGCGCTGGTCGCACGCGGCGAACGCCGCATTCTGGTCATCACCTCGCCCTTCCACACCCGGCGCACCGGCAACATATTTCGCCGCACCATGCCCGAGGCCGACATCCGTATCGTCGCCACACGCTTTGAAGAATTTCCGGAAAAGTGGTGGACCGACCAGCAGGCTGCAAGAAACGTGCTGCTTGAAGTAGCCAAGCTGGCTTTTTACGCCCTGGGCGGACGTTTTTAGAAAAACCCACCGGCATTGGCTGGAAACCCTTATCCGGCTTTCCAGCCACCCCATCTGCGCCACCTCTTAGCTGCGCATCCAGGCACGGCCCCAGCTATTGAGTGTGTATTCGCTTTGCGGCCAGACTCCGGCCGGTTTGTCGGCCTTGACGATCTCGATCTCGGCGGACAACTCCACCTTGTTGCCATCCGGATCGTTGACCATGAAGAACAGGTTGTCACCGGGGCCGTGGCGGCCGGGGCCGAAAAATATCGGAATGCGAACCCTGGCGAATCGATCACCCCAGTCGCGTATGTCCATCCAGCCGTCGGTCTCATAGCAATGGTGGTCGAGCTCGTTGCGCACGCCGCGGAAAAAAGCCACGCTATGGTGCTCGTCATCCGAGCGCATGAAACACACGGCGAGGCTGCCATCCTCCTCCACCACGCGGTCCGAAACCGTGAAGCCAAGCCTGCCCGAGTAAAACGCCACCATGGCGTCAAGCTCTGTGGTCTGGAACACCACGTGCTGCATGCGCGCAGGGCGCGCATCGCGACGCCCATCGCGAACTACAGGGCTGGCGTTATCGTCGGCAGGAACACCGAACACCACGCGCCTGCCCTGCGGGTCGGCGACGACAAACGCACCATCGCCAAACAGCGGGGCCTTAATAGGCTGCATGCTGTGCATGTCCCTTGCACCGAAACCATCCGCCGCGAGTCGCGCGCGCAGCCGGGCCAGGGCGGCATCGTCGGCAAGGGCATAGGCACTCCAGGCCAGCGCGCGCGACGGCCCGCGGCTCACCTGAAGGCTGCGCAGACCACCCCGCAGCAAGATCGCGCCGCCGTCAATTTCAGTCGGGGTAAGGTCCATCAGATCGACATAAAAACGCGCAAGGGCCTTGGGATCCTCGCTGGTGAGATGCAGGTGGTGAAGGCGCGCCGGAGTGGACGTCTGCAGTCGGGACATGATCGTGGCTTTCGGCTGTTTCAAACTGTGGCGCTGCCATCGAGCAGGCGCCGGAAGCGGATGGCAAAGGCCGCCTCATCGGCAGCCTCAAAAACACCGGCGACATAGCGATCAGGGCGCACGAGGATCAGGCGCCCGCCTGCGGCGGCGCGCACGCCGGCCATCGCGCCAGCGCTGTCAACGACGCGCTGGCAGTCGACGGTCTTGGGCGCATTGTTTGCGACCACGCCGCCTGGAATTTCACCGGCTTCGACGATGACGATACGCCGGACGTCCAGGCGGCTCCACAGGGGATCAACCAAGGCCGCAAGCGCCGCCTCACCAGCCGTCCCGGTGGCAATGATCGCAAAACCCGCGCCGATGAACTCGTCAAGCAACTGGCTGCGGCCGTCGGCGCCGCAAACCATGGGCTGGGGCAGCATGCGCCCTACCAAAGAGGCCTTGCCCGCAGCCGCATCAGCAACGATCAGGCCTTGCTCAAACCGTGGTTTCGGCTTGAAGCGCATCTGCAAAAAATAATCGCGCAGCGGTGGAATCAAGCCCACCAGCGTAAAAAACCACACCACGGCGGCCGCATGCAGGCGGTTTTTCGGCGCCATCACCACACCCAGATTGAGCGCGAGTTGAATCAGCGACCAGGCGTGGTCGCGGCGTTCGGACTCGTAGGAGTCGAGGGCCTTGTCGCCAAGCAGTCCGCGACATGCGGCCGCAAGCTTCCAGCCAAGGTTATGGGCATCGCGCACGCCGCTGTTCAGGCCCTGCCCTGCATAGGGCGGGGTGAGGTGGGCCGCATCACCGGCAAGAAAGACGCGGCCGACGCGCCATTTTTCCGCCATGCGCGCATGAAAGGTATAGACGATCTTGCGCACGATGTTGGTGGCTTGCTCGCCACGGTAGGGACGCAGCAGTTCACGCACGCACTCGGGCGCCATGATCGCCTCTTCGTCCTCGCCCTCTTTGAGCAAAAATTCGAAGCGGCGCGTGTGCTGCGGCCCGGGAATATCGAGCACCGCGCGCGCGGCATTGCAATAAACGCGCGAATGGCGGTAGCTGTCATTGTCGTTTTCGGTGTCCAGCACCAGCCAACGCGCGCGGAAACTCGAACCGGCCATTTCCACGCCAAGCAGCTTGCGCACTGTGCTGCGGCCACCGTCGCAGGCGGCGAGCCAGTGCGCGCCAATGCGCAGGCTTGTCCCATCGGCTGCCGTGACGCCGGCAATCACAGCGCCGGCGTCCTGGGTGATGGTCTCAAGCGTATGCCCGAACAAAACACGCACGCAGGAAAAGCGCAGCAAACCGTGCAACAGCGAGGCCTCGAACAAGGGCTGGCGAAAGGCGTTGCGCCGCGGAAAGCCATAGTCGCTGACCGTCGGCTCGACCATGGCGAACTGGCGGCCGCGCGGCCCGGTGTAGTAATGACTGCCGTAACCGGGCACCACATCCTTGAGTATCTCCGGCCCCAGGCCGATGGCCTGCATGGAGCGCAGCGACTCGTCGTCTATAGACACCGCGCGCGCCTCGGCGACGGTGCCCTCCTCGCGGTCGATGACGATAGTGTGAATGCCCGCCTGGCCCAGCACGTTGGCAAGCGTCAGGCCGACCGGGCCGGCACCGACAACGATGACCGCCGCGCTCAACAATGGAGAAATTACCGGGGATGGTGCGGACATGGGAACTGGCGCGCGCGACACCTTGGCGGGCGTCGCCGGTCTGAGAATTTCAAGGATGCCATTTTAGGAGAATTAGGCTACGGCGGCCGGTGATTTTCTCAAGCCCATGGCGCGATCGCCCTGCGTGCATGTTGATTCAATGCTCAACCATGCCCTTGCGGCCGGCATGGCGCATAATTGCGCACCCGTCGCACGCATTTCACGCGCTGCCGGAATTCCGCAACATCAAAAAGCCATAGGAGGCTCAGTGAGCACAGCAACCCCCGATCCCGCGCTGATCGATGATCTCGTCACCGCCAATCACATTCTGTTTCTCGAAGGCGTCGTTGACGGCTACGGCCACATCAGCGTGCGCAACAACCACAATCCGGACACTTTTTTCCTGTCACGCAGCATCGCGCCGGCCACCGTCACCGCAGCAGACATCCTCGAATACAAGGTCGCCGATGGCCAGCCCCTAGACGCACAGGGCCGCAAATCCTACCTCGAGCGCTTCATCCACAGCGAGATCTACCGCACGCGCCCCGAGGTGATGTCGGTGGTGCACAGCCACTCGGTAGCGGTGATCCCCTTTGGCATCACCAAGGCCAAGTTGCTGCCGGTGTGCCACATGAGTGGCTTTCTCGGCTTCTCGACGCCGGTGTACGAGATACGCGACGAGAGCGGCCCCGACACCAACATGCTGGTGCAGAACAACACACAGGGCGCGGCCCTCGCCAGGGTTCTGGGCAAATCCAATTTCGCGCTGATGCGCGGCCACGGCTCGGTCGCCGTCGGCAACTCGATCAAGCAGGCGGTCTACCGCGGCATTTACGCCGAGGTCAACGCCCGCATCCAGGTCGAGGCGATGAAACTGGGCGATGTCAGCTTTCTTACAGAAGGCGAGGCCTTGGGTTCGAGCAAGGCCAACGACGACACCGTCGAGCGCCCATGGGCTTTGTGGAAAGAACGCGTCGCCGAAGCGGCGCGCGCAAAAAAGTAAGCAGTCAAGAGTAAGCAGTTAAGCAGTTAAGCAAGGGCAAAACCGGTTCCAGAAAGAAAAGCACAGCAGGCCCCCTCGCCCCTTGCGGGAGGGGGGAACCGGCGACCAAAGAGCATGACCAAAGAGGAGGCCGCATGAAGAGACGCATTTTTGCGTGGGCTGCCGCGACGATCGCCGCTTTGCTTTGCACGGCGTTGTTCACCACCGCCACACTGGCCCAGTCCTACCCTTCGCGCCCGATCAAACTGCTGGTGCCGATCCCGCCCGGTGGCGCCCCCGACATCGTCGCGCGCGTACTCGGGCAGGCCTTGTCCGAGGCCATGGGCCAGCCGGTGGTGGTGGAAAACCGCGTTGGTTCCAACGGCAACATCGCCTCTGAAGTGACCGCCAAAGCGGCGCCGGACGGTTACACGCTGCTGCTTTGCGCCGACAGCCAGATCGTCATCAACCCGCATCTGTACAAAAACAGAATGCCACTCGATACGCTCAAGGACCTCACCCCGGTGGCCACCATCGCCTCCAACCAGTTCGCTCTGGCGGTGAATCCTGCGCTACCGGTGAAAACCTTCGAGGAATTCATCGCCTACGCCAAGAAGGCCAACCCGCCCCTCGCCTACGCCTCGGGTGGCAACGGCAGCCAGCACCACTTGTCGATGGAAATGCTCAAAGCGCGCGCCGGCATCGAGCTCGTGCACGTACCCTACAAGGGCGGCACGCCGGCGGCGACCGCCACCGTCGCCGGCGAAACCATGGCGGTGTTCTCGGGCACCTCTAACGCCGCGCAGATCAAATCGGGGCGCCTGCGCGCCATCGCCGTGACCGGCGCCCACCGCTCCGACACCTTCCCCGAGTTACCGACCATCGGCCAGTTCTATCCGGGCTATGAAGTGACCATCTGGCTGGCGCTGTACGGCCCGCCGGGCATGGCCGAACCCGTGCTCGCCAAACTGCGTGCCGAAATAAACAAGTTGCTGGCCAAGCCTGAAATAAAACAAAGGCTGCATGGTGCCGGCGGCCTGGAACCCTACATCACCACGCCGGGGGAATTCTCCGCAATAATGCGCCGCGACTACGACAAGTACGGCAAGGTGGTCAAAGAAGTTGGCGCGACCATAGACTGAACACCACACCGACCAAACAAGGAAAAACCATGCAAGGAAGCAAGGAACTGCGCGACAAACTGGCCGATGCCTGCCGGCTGCTCTACATGGAGGGCCTGATGGACCACGGCGGCCTGGTCGGCGCCCGCATTCCGGAGACCGGCAACCTGCTGCTCAATCCACGCGAGATGCGCGGCACCCAGGGCCGCCATCCGGGGCTGCTGGAGGGCGATGATTTTGTTGTGGTCGATCCGCAGGGCAACAAGGTCGAGGGCAGCAACAATCCGCCAAGCGAAACGCCGATCTTCACCGGTGTGTTCAAGGCGCGCCCCGACGTCATGGCGGTGTTCCACCTGCACCTCGCCTACGCCACGCTGTTCAGCATCGTCGGCAAACCGCTGTACCCGGTCGGCGTCACCGGCGCGGCCTTTGGCGAAACGGTGCCGGTGGATCCGGACCCGACGCTGATACAGCGTCCCGAACAGGGCGAAGCGCTCGCCCGCACCCTCGGATCAAACCAGGCGATGATGCTGCGCGGCCACGGTGCGGTCATTGTCGGCGACAGCATTGAGCAGGCCTTTGCCGCATCGGTGATGCTGGAAGACAACGCGCTGCGCCTGTTTCGCGCCAGCCAGATAGGCACGCCGCAAGCCATAAGCGGACAGGAACTGGCGGATGCGAAAAGCCAGATCTGGCACCCCAAGGTCATCGCCAAGATGTGGACTTTTTACAACATGAAGGGCGCGGATGAAGGCGCCCTCACGCGGCGCTGAGCATGCGGCAACTGCTGGCAGTCCTGCTACTCGCGCTGGCCGCGGGCGGCGCGCAAGCGCAAAGCTGGCCGACCCGGCCGATTCGCATTCTCGTGCACATCCCCCCGGGCGGCGCGCCGGACATCACCGCCCGCGTCATTGGCGAAAAACTCGGCGAAGTTTTCGGCCAGCCGGTGGTGATAGAGAATCGCACCGGATCGAACGGCAACATCGCCGGCGATATCGTCGCCAAGGCCGCGCCCGATGGCTACACGCTGCTGCTGTGCGCCGACAGCCAGATCGTCATCAACCCGCATGTCTACAGCAAGATGCCCTTCGATCCGATGAAGGACCTCGCGCACGTTGTGAGCATCGCTTCAAACGAATTTTTTCTCGCCGCTAATCCGGATGCGCCGTTCAGGACCTTCCAGGAATTCATCGAGTTCGCCAAGAAGGCCAACCCGCCGCTCGCCTACGCCTCGGGCGGCAACGGCAGCCAGCACCAGTTATCAATGGAAATGCTCAAGACACGCGCCGGCATCAATCTTGTGCACGTTCCCTACAAGGGGGCGGCGCCAGCCACCACCGCCACCATGGCCGGAGAAGTGACTATCGAATTCGCCGGGTCAACCGCAGGACCGCAAATTCGCGCCGGCAAGCTGCGCGCCCTCGCCCTTGCCGGCAAAAAACGCCTCGCGGGCTTTCCCGACGTGCCGACGATAGGCGAGTTCTATCCGGGCTTCGCCAACAGCATCTGGCTCGGACTGTGCGCGCCCAAAGGGACACCGGAACCGGTGCTTGCCAGACTGCGCACCGAAGTGAACAAGGCACTCGCCCTGCCCGATGTGAAAGAAAAATTCGCCCGCTCGGGCGCACTCGAGCCGCTGATCACCACGGCCGAGGAATTCGCCGCGATGGTGAGGGCCGACTATGAGAAGTACGGCAAGGTCGTCAAAGACGTCGGCGCTAAAATAGATTAGCAGATACGCTGGAAACCCGCGCCTGGAGCGGGTTTCCAGCCACTCACCCCTTAGATCTTGAAGGCCTCAAAGGTCTCCGGCGCGAACAAGTCTTCGGGCTTGAGCAGGCGCTTCGACAGCCCCTGGCGGTGGTGATGACGCAAAAAGGTCTCGAGCACGTGGCGGTTGGGTTCAAGACCATAGGCCCACCAGTCGGGGCCGAAATCGGCGACCAGGTCGTCCACATGCGCGCCCAGCCAGGGCAGCATGGTCTTGAGCGCGGCCGTTTCGCGCAGCGAATCGTAGGTGATGCGCTGCGCCTGGACAAACGCCTTGTACAGCGACTGCGCGATCCAGGGGTTGGCTTCGTAGAGTTCGCGACGGATTACAAAGGTGTGCATGATCGGAAAAATGCGCGTCTTGCGGTAGTAGTCGCGCTCGACGGTGTGAAAATCCGGGAACAGGCGCTTGACGCGGTCCGGATGTGAATAAAAAGTCGAGGGCGCGCGCGCGGTTTCCAGCGCGTCGATGTCACCGTTAAGAATCATCTGGGAGAGCGTCTGCGTCGGCCCGATGGGGCGGATTTTTACCGCGGGCGGCAGGTCCAGCTTGAGCTTTTCGCTGCGACCGGGCTCCTCTTCGCCGCCAGTGTGGTATTCCACGCTGGTATGGTCTACGCCGTATTCTTCTTCAAGGATGGCGCGTATCCAGACTGGCGCGGTCATCTGGTACTCGGGCGTGCCGATTTTTTTGCCAATCAAATCCTTGGGCTCGCGGATGCCACTTTTAGCGGACACGTAGATAGCACTGTGGCGGAACATGCGCGAGGGGAATACCGGTATGGCGATGAAGGGCTGCTTTTCACGCATCAGCGAAACGCTGTACGAAGAGAGCGACATTTCGGCGCAGTCGAACTCCTGGTTGCGCAGCATGCGAAAGAAGGTCTCCTCCACCGGCAGGTTCAGGTAATTGACATCGATACCGTCGGGCTGCACGGTGCCGTCGGCGATGGCCTTGGTACGGTCGTAGTCCCAACAGGCCATCGTAAGTTTCAGCTTTGACATGGAATCCTCAGACTGGATGATTGACACGGATTAAAAGCCCCTGCGGGCGATTTGAACGGGCACAGCATTGGCTGGAAACCCGCGACTGGCGCGGGTTTCAGCCGATTAAACCTTGAAGGTAGTCAGCACTTCAGGCGCAAACATTTCATCCACCGCAACCTTGCGATGGCACACGCCCTGCTCGAAGGCATATTGCGTAAAGGCCTCCAGGGTCTTACGGCTGCCCTCTATGCCGTAGGGCCAGAAATCCTCGCCCAGCAGTTCGCGCGAGATATTGGTGTTCTGGTCCATCCAGGGCAGCGGATAAAACGACGCGGTGATATCGGCCATGCGCTTGAGGCTGCGATCCTTCGACTCGGTGAAGGCCTTCAGCAGATTCATCGCCACCCAGTGGTTGGCCTCATAGACTTCACGGCGCATGGTCACGACGTGCATGATGGGGAATATGCCGGTTTTTTTCCAGTAAGCCAGTTCGACCGTGCGGTAATCCTCGAACATGCGGCGCACGCGCTGGTCGCCGCTGGAATACGGATGCGGCGGCCGTGCCGACAGCACCGCGTCGAGCTCCCCGGCCAGCAGCATGTCGGACAGCGACTTGTCTTTCACCACGGTGTACTTCATGCCCTCTGGCAGCTTCAGCTTGACCTTCTCGATGCGCCCGGCCTCGTTGACGCCACCCTGGTGCCAGTGGATGGACTTGAGGTCGACGCCGTATTCGTGCGCCAACATGCCGCGCGAGTAGACCGAGGCGGTCTGCGCCCACTCGGGCACACCGATGCGCTTGCCGTTGAGCTCCTCCGGCTTGGTAATGCCCGTTTCACTGCGCACGTAAATCGACGAGTGGCGGAACACGCGCGAGGGGAACACCGGGATGGCCACCAGGCCCTTGTCATCCTGGGAGACGAGCGACACCACCTTGCCAAAAGAGGTCTCCGACACATCCCATTCGCGGTTTTTGACAAAGCGATAAAAAATCTCCTCGATCGGCAGGCGCAGCACGGTGAGGTCTATACCCTCGGCGCGGACGCTGCCATCGAGCAGGTCGCGCACATGATCGTAATCGCCGATGGCGAGACTGAGTTTGATGTTGGACATGGGGGTTACGTCTTTCTTTGGTTCGGGTTTTACTCGGGTTTCAAACCGGGAACGGCAAATGAGGCACCGCCCGATTCCTGCGTCTTACCCCCTCCCCCTTGACGGGGGAGGGCTGGGGAGAGGATGAATCCGCACAAGCGCGACGATACACGAGCTTGCGGGCTTTCCCCCTCTCCCTGTCCCTCCCCCGCCAGGGGGGGAGGGGACCTGCTAATCACTGCACTGCCCGCGGGTTTGCCGGAACCTGCTTATTTGAACCGGCGAACCGATTACGTGGAGCAACTAAATCTAATACGGCTTTTCACCCAGCACGGTAATGCGCCGCAACTTGCGGCGCTCGCTCGCATCGAAATCGCTGCGCGCGTGCAGGCTGCAGCGATTGTCCCACAGGATGAGGTCACCGACCTTCCACTGGTGGGCATGGACGAACTCGGGCTTTTCGGCGTGATCGAACAGAAAATTCAGTATCTCGTTGCTCTCCTCGATCGGCATCCCGACGATGTGATCGGACATCAGGCGATTGACGTAAAGCGCCTTGCGGCCGGTCACAGGGTGGGTGCGGAACACCGGATGGGCAAAGTGTTTCACGCCCTCCTTTATCTTGGAGCCGCGCGTGGTGCCGCTCGCCTCGTAGTCATAGACGTTCTCAGCCTTGAGGCCTTCGAGTTTTTTCTTCAGCTCGGCGGGCAGCGTGTCGTAGGCCTTGACCATGTTGGCGAACAGCGTGTCGCCACCCTTTGAAGGTATTTCCATCGCGTAGAGCATGGTCGCCATGGCCGGCTGCTCGACGTAACACTGGTCGGAATGGAAAAACATTTCGCCGTCGGGCAGCGCGCCAATCAACTGCCCGTTTTCCCTGATATTGGAGATGTACATCACCGACGGATGGTGGCCGCGCCCGGTGTGCTTGTTGAGCACGCCGGCGAGGGTGCCAAAGCGTTCGGCAAAACGCACCTGCTCTTCCTCTTCAAGATGCTGGCCGTGAAAGAGCAGGATCAGGCCGTCATGCCAGGCCTGCTCTATCTGCCTGAACTCGGCGTCGCTGAGCGGTTGCGACAAATCAACGCCGCTCACCTCCGCACCGATTGCCGGTGAAACCGGCTTTACCTGTATGCCTGCCGCCGCCACTGTGTTCATACCGCCTCCTTGTTTCCCTACCCTTCGAATTGCCGATTTTTGCTCCATGCATTTCTCAATGCATCATCGCGCCGCCGTCGACATTGACGGTCTGGCCGGTGATGTAGGCGCTCGCGTCCGACAACAAAAACAGCAGCGCCCCGACCAGGTCCTCGGGCAGTTGCGTGCGCTTGAGCGCCTTGCGCTCGTTCAGGGCGGCCATGCGCGCCATGTAGGCCGGGTCGCTGCCGCCCACCTGCGTTTCGCTCGCGGTAAAGCCCGGCGTGATGGCGTTGACGGTGATGTTGTCATCGCCGACCTCGCGCGCCAGCGCCCTCGTAAAGCCGATCACGCCCGCCTTGGAGGTGGTGTAGTGCAGCCGGTTGGGCGTGCCTTCCCATACGCGATTGGAAGAAATATTGACGATGCGCCCGCCGCCGGCTTTTTTCATGTGCGGGTAGACGGCGCGACTGCACAGGAAGAGACCGCGCAGGTTCACGCCCATAACGCGATCCCAATCGGATTCCTCGATGGCATGCCAGGGGCCGCGCGGCAGCGCGCTCATCAATGCGGCGTTGTTGACGAGGCCGTCGATGCGGCCGAATTTTTTTACCGTGGCATCGACCATGGCCTGCACCGATTGCGCATCCGCGACATCGCATCCGGCGCCGAGCGCGAGGCTGCCATCGGCGCTCAATGCCTTTGCCGTCGCAGCGGCGAGCTCGCCATCGAGGTCGGCCAGCACCGCCTTCGCCCCGGCCTCAACCAGCGCCTCGCAATACACTTTGCCTATACCGGAGGCGCCGCCGGTGACAATCACCACCCGGCCCGCCACATCGAATCGCTTCTCGCCCATGCGCCCGCCCCTTACTCGGGCCTGATGCCCACATCGCGAATAACCTTGCCAAAGCGGACGAGGTCTTTTTCGATCAGCGTCGCGAACTGCTCGGGCGTGCCCGGCATCACGTCATAGAACTGCCCCTGCAGTCGCTCTTTCACATCCTTTTGCGCCAGTAGCGAGTTGATGTCGCGGTTTATCTTGACGATGACATCGCGCGGCGTCTTGGCCGGCGCGAGCAGGCCGAACCAGACGTCGAAGTTGTAGCCCGGCAGACCCGCTTCGGACACCGTCGGCACATCGGGCACCAGTTCGCTGCGTTTTGCTCCGGCCACGGCAAAGCCCTTCAACTTGCCCGACTTGATGTGTGGATTCATGTTCGCGACCGTACTGAACAGCACCTGCACCACGCCGGCCACGGCATCGGGAATCGCCGCGCCGCAGCCCTTGTAGGGCACATGCTGCATCTGCACGCCAGCCATGGCGTTGAACATTTCTCCGGCGATGTGCTGGGGCGAGCCGCCGCCGCAGGAAATGTAATTGAGCGAACCGGGCTTGGCCTTGGCGAGCGCGATCAGTTCCTTGATCGAGTTGGCCGGCACACCGGCGCTGACCCCAACCATGATGGGTGAGGTGGCCACGGTGCCTATCGGTGAAAAGTCCTTGACCGCGTCCCAGGGGGTTTTGTCAAACAACGAGGGGTTGATGGACAGGTTGCTGGGCATCATCACCAGCGTGTAGCCGTCTGGCGCCGACTTGGCGACCTGGTCGGCGCCGATGTTGCCGCCGGCCCCGCCCTTGTTCTCGACCACCACAGGCTGGCCCCACATTTCGGAAAATTTTTGCGCGAGAAAACGCGCCATCACGTCGGTGCCGCCGCCGGCCGGATAGGGCACGACGATCTTCACCGTCCTGCTCGGCCAGGCCTGCGACCAGGCGGCCGAGGGCGAAAGCAGTAAGGCAAAAACGCACGCGAACGCCGCGGCAAGTGTGCGACGGCGTGGCAAGCACTGAGATTGCAGCATGGTGAATCCTCCTGTTACAGGTCGCCCGATCTTGGCTGCAAGTGTGCACCTGCGCCCGCTCGCGACGGCAAATCTCTGTTTGTACGATGCGCAATGTATTGGATATCCCTTAATTGATCAATCTTGATTGTTAAATCAAGGCAAGGCTGTGCCAGCATCGATTGAAAGGCTGACTTGAGCAACATCGCCTACATTTACTTCCGGCGCCGAAGCTGTGGGCATCCACCGGGTCAAGCCGCAGCCACTGTAGGCCTGCGTCAGCCACAGCCTGATTCGCAGCATACGCCAGAGCGGGCGGCTCGCCAGGTCATACAGGCCCTCGCCAGGCGGCTGCCGCCGCGCAGCGTGGCCGCGCATTATCGGCGCCCGAATGCCCGCACTGCGCTCAGGCCGCTTCCTTGACGGTGATGCGCCACAGCGTGCGCGCATGCTTGAGGTCGGTGAGCGGCGCGGCGTGCAGCAACTGCGCGTTGTCCCAGACAATGACATCGCCGATGCTGTAGTTGTGGGTGTGACGGTAGCGTTCGGCGGTCGCATGCGCCTTGAGTTCGTCGAGCAAACTGACCGCCGCCGCATCATCCATGCCGTCGATACCAAAGGACGAACCCGACACCGCATAGAGCGACTTCACGCCGGTGTGCGGATGCGGCCGCGCCAGCAGGTGGCGCACCCAGTCGACTTTTTTCTTCTGGCTTTCGCTCAATACCGAGGCGACGGTGCGAGAAGACTCATCAAGGTCGTCTCGATTGCCGTAGTGGTGGCGTACCAGCATGCCCTCGATGCGCGACTTCATTGCCGCGGCCAGGTCGGCATAGGCGCGCGTCTGGTTGGCGAATGTGGTGCCGCTTTTTTCGCGCGGCATCTGTATCGCATGCAGGATGGTGCAACGCGCCGGCACCCCAAGGTAGGAGTAATCGGTATGGAAATAGGTGCCGGCATCGAGCAAGCCGATGGGCTTGCCCTCGCGCGACACATTCGAGAGCATCAGGATATTGGCGTCATCCGGATGGTGAAAGGTGTCGATGACATGCGGCTCGGCGCGGCCCCACAGGCGGGCAAACGCCACAAACTGGCGCGAAGAGAGCGTCTGCCCCGGGAACACCACAAAGCAATGCGTGTGCAACGCCTGTTCGATAGTCGAAAATGCTTTCGCGCTGACAGGCTGTGACAAGTCGAGTCCGGAAACCCGAGCGCCGGCGACATCGGACAGGGGCTCGATTCGCAGCATGCGCCCTCCGTATTAAAGTCCGGTGGCTAGAAAGCCGCCGTCCACGGCGATGCTCTCGCCGCTGACAAAGCCCGCAGCGCCAGAGGCGAGGTAAATCGCCGCGCCAACCAGCTCGTCGACTTCGCCAAAACGCCCCGCCGGCGTGCGCGCAAGGGCAAGCGCCTTGCGCTCGGCCGACATCTTGTCGCGATTGAGTTCAGTCATGAAAAATCCCGGCGATATGGCGTTGACGCGCACGCCCCGCCCGGCCCACTCGGCGGCGAGGGTCTGCGTCAGACTGAGCACGCCGGTCTTGGCGATGGCGTACAGCGCGCTGCGCGGCCAACCGCGGTGCGAAGCGAGCGAGGCGATATTGATGATGGCGCCCTGCCCGCGCCCGAGCATGTGGCGGCCGACCTCGGTGCAGGCGAAAAACACGCTTTTCAGGTCGGTGTTGATGATGCTGTCCCAGTCGGCCGGTGTGAAATCCTCGGCTGGCTTGAGCAGGGTAATGCCCTGGCAATTGACCAGCACGTCGATGCGGCCGTGGTGCGCGAGCGTGATACCCACCAGGCCGCGCAAGCCGGCTTCGTCGCTGACATCGGCGGTGTAGCCGAACACCGCGCCCAGCCCTTGCAGTTCGGCCAGCGCCCCGGCCAGTTTGTCGGCATTGCGCCCGGCGATGATGACGCGCGCACCCGACTCGAGGTAGCCACGCGCGATGGCCTTGCCTATGCCGCTGGTGCCACCAATGACCAGGGCGTATTTGCCTCGCAGACTGAAGCGGTCGGTGGTGTTCATTGCCGGGTCACTTCAGCAGTTCGGGTGAAATCAGCCGCGGCAGGAACAACGAGACCTCGGGCCAGATGATCAGCGCAATCAGTACCAGCAGCATGGGCACCAGCATGATCATGGTGTCCTTGAGCGCGTAACGCAGGCGCACCTTGGCCACCGCGCAGGCGATCATCAGGCACAGGCCGTAGGGCGGCGTTACGAGGCCAAATGCGAGTGCGACGATGCCGATGATGGCGAACTGCACCGGGTGCATGTTCACCGATGCAGCCAGCGGCTGCAGCGTGGTGCCGACAATGATGATGGCCGGGATGGCGTCAAGAAAGCAGCCGACCACCAGGAAGGCGAACGCGATGAACATGCCCACGCCTATGATGCCCAGCCCCCAGGTCGTGACATTGGCGAGCAGTGCCTGCGGAATCTGGTAGTAGGCCAGCAGCCAGCCAAAGGCCGAGGCGGTGCCGACGCAAAACAGCGCAATGGCCGAGAGCTTGCCCGTCTCTGAGAGCGCGGTGTAAAGACGCTTCCTGTCCATTTCGCGGTAGACGAACATCGACAGCACCAGCGCGTAAATCACCGCCACCGCCGCCGACTCGGTCGGCGTAAACCAGCCCAGCAGGATGCCACCGACGATGATGAAAGGCGTCATCAATGCCGGCACCGATTCGAGCATGGAGGTGAAAAACTCCTTCGTCGTGGCGCGCGGATACACCGGGTATTTGCGCCGCACCGCGTAGACGTGCACCGTGGCCATTTGCGCCCCGGCGATGAGCAGGCCGGGGACGATGCCGGCCAGGTACAGGGCGCCTATCGAGGTGGAGATCACACCGCCCCACACCACCATCAGGATGGAGGGCGGAATGATTACCGCCAGCACCGCCGACACTGCGGTGATGGCGATGGAAAAAGACAAGTCATAGCCCTCCTTGGTCTGCGCGTCGATGAAAATCTTGCTCTGGCTCGCCGCGTCGGCCGTGGACGAACCCGAGATGCCGGCAAAAAACACCGACAGCACGACGTTGATCTGCGCCAGTGCGCCGGGCATGCTGCCCACCATGGTGCGCGACAACTTGACCAGCCGGTCGGTGATGCCGCCTATGCCCATCAGGTTGGCGGTGAGCAGGAAAAACGGCACCGACAACAGGATGAAGGAGTTGTAGGCCTTGAAGGTCTCGTTGAACAAAACCATGGGCGACAGGCGCGGCTCGAAAATCAGCGAGGGCAGGCAGGCGAGGCCAAGCGCAAAGGCCACCGGCACGCGCGCCACCAGCAAGGCGAAAAAAGTGCCGAACAGCAGCAGCGCCGCCAATCCGGGCGTCAGGGCGGCCTGGGTCATTGATGGCCTTTCAGGTCGTGCCGCGCTTCGGGCGCGGCCGCGGTTTTACCATCGGCCGCGAGCAGGGTGCGGATATCGGCGACAAAGATCTCGCCGAGGAACAACACCCAGGTGAACCCGGCTACCGGCCAGGCGAGAAAAATATAAATCATCGGCAACTCGGCCAGTTCCGACTCCTGGTTCCAGCCAAAGCGCACGAACTGTATGCCCCACCAGACAAACACCAGCGCAAAGACCAGCACGAACAGATGCGAGACGATGCGCAGCCGCGCCGCGCCGCGCGCACCAAGCTCGGGCCAGACGTCGACGTCAAAATGGGAGCCCTCGCGCACGCCTATCATCGCGCCAATCATCACCATCCAGATGAACATGAAGCGCGACAACTCCTCGGTCCAGATCCACGAGGGGATCAGCGCGGTGTAGCGCGAAATGATTTGCAGCGTCACCGGAATGATGAGAATCGCCACCGTGCCGACCAGCAACCAGGTGAGCAGTCGGTGATACCAATCGAGTATGTTTTTCATGCGAGGCCCGAACAAACCTTGCGCCCCTCCGGGAAACCCGAAGAGGCGCAAATATAAACAATCAAAAGTCAGCGATCGAAGCTCAGAGGGACTACTTGACGGCGAGAATCTTGGCGTGGATCGCGTCGGCGCCGATTTCCTTGGCGTAGGCGGCCATGATCGGGTCGACGATTTTTTGCATTTCCGCGCGCTGGGTGAAGGGGACGCGCTTCAGCTTGCCGGCCTTCTCCAGCGCGACGAGCTTGGCGGTGTCCTCGCCGGCCTCGACCTGGCGGCCGTAGGTGCCCGCCTCCTTGCCCGCCCGGATGATGGCGGCCTGCAGGTCCGGCGACAGCTTATTGAAGGTCTTGCCGGAAAAACAGATAGGCCGGATGGTGATGGCGTGCTGCGTCATCAGCAAATTGGAGCCAACCTCGAAAAACTTCATCGCCTCCACGCCCGCCGCCTCGTTCTCGCCGGCGTTGATGACGCCGTTCTGGATGGCGTTGTAGATTTCGTTGTAGGCGATCACCGTCGGCGACATGCCGATGGCGCCGAAGGTCTTGCTCCAGATCGGCGCACCCTGCACGCGCACCTTGAGGCCCTTCAGCTCGGCGAGATTCTTGGCCGGCTTGTTGGAGAAAATATTGCGCGTGCCGCCACCGGCGTAGCCGATCAGCATCACGTCGGCCTTTTGCGCGATCTCTTCGGCGATAGGCTTGAGCAGGTCAAGGTCCAGCACCTTGTTCCAGTGGTTCAGATCGCGGAACAGGAAAGGCGCGTCGATAAAGGGCGCCGCCTTGGAGAAAGTCGACATGTGCGCCGGGGACGCGATGGCGTAGTCCACCGAAATGCCCTGGTTCATGTAGGCGACGTAATCCTTTTCCAGGCCCAGTTCACTGTTGCGATGGAGCACGAAGTTGATCGGCTTGCCGTAGTACTTCTTCACCAGTTCCTCGAACTTGAGCAGCGACCGGTTGAAGGCGTGGTCATCGGCAAACTGCACTGCGCCATGAAGTGTGATGACTTGTTGCGCTGTTGCGGGCAGGCTGAACGCGGCGATGGCCAGTGCGGCGATGGCCAGTGCGGCGACGGCCGCACGAAAGCCATTTGCAAACGTGGATTTACTCATGTCTCCTCCTATGGTGACGGACGGCAGTCTGATGTATTTGGCTTATGCCTTTTATGTTGACTGGGTGACTGCGCACCCCACAATAGGTTCTTGCGCCGCTGCTGTCAAACCTGAAGAAAACAGCAGTCGTCGTACATCTTGCCACGGTGATTTGGATCAAAGCGCGCAGCGCAAAGCTCGCGCCGTCCGCTTTAGAAGGTAATGGCGGTCAAGACGAGGCTGGTGGCGATGGCAAGCTGGCCGACCGGCGTCCACAGCGGACGCTCGACATTGCGCGCGCAGCGCCAGGCGGCGCAAAACCAGAAGAGGTAAATCAGCAGTTTCACCGTATCGAGCAGCGCACCGGTGCCGTGATGGGTTTGGTCGCGCGCCAGTTCCGCCGCAACGGTGATGGCGCTGGCGGACAGCGCAACCGGGATACCCCCCAGCCACCATACCTTCCACAAATGCGCCTCGCCATCGAGGCTGCGGCGCGCAAAAGCATGGACCCTGCCGCCAAATTGCGTACCGGCGCGCGCCCCGGTGCGTGCAAGCGCGCTGACGCGGGCCTTCATGCCGCGCACTCCACTTCAACAAGGCAATCGTAAAAGGTCGCCGCGCCGCCCATATCGGCGGTGGCCTGTGAGGTCACCTCGTTGGCATTTTTTCCGTCCGGCGTGAGTTTTCTCCACCACACCGAAAGTGCGATGACCACGCCGCGGCGGGCCTTGTCGCTGACGCGGGCGCGCGCCTGAAAGGAACCGCGGTCGTTGTGGATGCGCAACATTGCGCCATCAACGATATCGCGCTCAAAAGCGTCCTCCGGATGGATGTCGAGCATCGGCTCTTTCGCCTCGGCCAGCGCGAAAGGCAGGTTGGCAAAAGTTGAATTAAGAAAATGACGGTTGGGCGGCGAGATCATCGCGAGCGGAAAGCGCTTCGCCAGTTCCGGATTGGAGCCGACCGATTCGCGCGGCGGCGTCCACGCCGGCAGCGGGTCTAGGCCCTGCTGTTTTGCCGTCTCGCTGTAGAACTCGCATTTGCCCGAGGGCGTGGGGAAATTGCCTTGCGCAAAGGGCGCGAATATCACCGGCACGTTCAAGCGTATCCAGCCCGCCTCTTTTAGCTTGTCCCACGTTATTCCCTGCATGCGCGGATTGTTCGAATCGAGCGCCTGCCGGCAAATATCCTCGTCCGAATCGCGAAAGCACGCTTCGGTATAGCCCATGCCCGCGGCGATGCGCCGGAACACCTCGGAGTTGGGCAGCGATTCACCCACCGGCGCGATCGCCGGGTTATTGGCGGTGACGTAAAGATGGCCGTAGGCGGTGTGCACATCGTAGTGCTCGAGTTGCGTCGTCGCCGGCAGAAAGATATCGGCGTACTCGGCGGTGTCGGTGATGAACACGTCATGCACGACCGTAAACAAGTCGGCGCGCGAAAACCCGGCGATGACCTTGCTCGAATCGGGCGCGACCGCAACCGGGTTCGTGTTGTAAACGTAGGTAGCGCGCACCGGCGGATCGGCCGCGAGCAGCGCGTTGCCCACCGCGCTCATGTTGATGGTGCGCGGCTTGGGCTGCGCCGACAACTGGAGCAAATCGGGGCGCTGCACCGCCGCCTCGTTGATGCCAAAAAAACCGCCGGTGCCGATGGTGACGCCTCCAGCCGCCTCACGCCAGGCCCCGGTGAGAGCGGGCAGGCAGGCGATGTTACGCGCAGCCATGCCGCCGCCCGAGTGCCGCTGCATGCCGTAATTGAGCCGTATGGCCGCGGTCTTGGTCGCGGCATACTCGCGCGCAAGGGCAATGATGTCCTGCGCCGCAAGGCCGGTGATGGCGGCAACCCTGTCCGGCGTGAATGCCTTGACCCGTTCCGCCAAGGGCTCAAACCCCAGCGTATGACTGGCGACATAGTCGCGGTCGTGCAGTCCCTCGCCGATGATGACGTGCATCAAGCCCAGGGCGAGCGCACCATCGGTGCCTGGCAGCGGCGCGAGATGCTGGTGGCATTTCTCGGCGCTAAGGCTGCGATACGGATCGATGGCGATGAGCTTGGCGCCGCGGCGCTTGGCTTCCTGGATGCGCGTCCACAAGTGCAGGTTGGAGACGATGGGATTGGAACCCCAGATGATAATCAGCCTGGAATCCTCGAAACGCTCCGGATCCATGCCCACCGTAGCACCGAGTGAAATCTTGAAACCGGCCTTCCCCGCGGAGGAACAAAAGGTGCGGTCCAGCAACGAGGCGCCCATGCGGCTGAACAGGCGCCTGCCCATGGAATGCCATTGCACCTGGCCCATGGTGCCGGCGTAATCAAGGGGCAGCACGCCCTGCGGATCCTCGGCGCAGACCGCCTTGAACCGTGTCACGATGATGGCGAGGGCCTCCTCCCAGCTGATGCGCTCCCAGCCGCCCCGACCCGGACCCTTGCCGCCGATGCGCCGCATCGGGTGCGTGACGCGGTCGGGCGAATAGGTGCGCTCAAGGTATTTCGCCACCTTGGTGCAAAGCGTGCCGGCGGTGAAGGGCATGTCCCCGCCCTCGACCTTGATGGCGATGCCGTTTTCCACCGTCACGGCGAGCGCGCAGGTGTCGGGGCAGTCGTGCGGACAGGCACCGCGCACTACTTTGCGGTCGATAATCGGGATGCGCGCGTTCATGGCGACCGATTCTACTACCGCCCGCTCCGGCCCGCCTTTTTGCCGCCCCTCGCCGGAGCCCTGGCAAAGACTGGCGCAGAACGGCCTCGAACTCGTCTTTGACAAACCGGGGCAGGCTCGCACTGGCACGGCAAGCGCGTTGGCGAGGCAATAGGGTCAGAAAAAGTCACGCGGGTCAGAAAAAGTCGCACACAAGCGTATCGCACGCCGCTTACCGGCGCCGGTGGTCAAGCTGAAACTTGCATTGGAACCTTTACGGCACCCGGCCGAGGGCACGCAACATGCGTTCAGGTGTGATCGGCAAGTCGCTTATTTCCGCCCCGAGGGGCGCCAGAGCGTCATTGACGGCATTTGCCACCGCCACAGCGGCCCCGACAATACCGGACTCACCCACACCCTTACCGCCAAGCAAGGTGTCCGGGACTGGCGTCTCAATATGGCCGATTTCGATATCCGGCATGTCTGCGGCCATCGGTACGAGGTAATCGGCCATCGTGGCCGACAGCAGCTGGCCCTGCTCGTCATAGAGGCACTCCTCAAACAGCGCCGCACCTATGCCCTGGACGACGGCGCCGCGAATCTGTTCGTCAACCAGCATCGGGTTGACGACACGCCCGCAATCCTCGACAACCCAATGGCGAAGAAGGCGCACAAACCCCGATTCCGGATCAATCTCGACAAGGCTTGCCTGAATGCCGTTGGCCACGAGGTAGGGGCGTTTCGAGGCGTAGTGCGCGGTGACCATGGGATCGGTCGGAACATCAGGGGGCATCAGATGCTGCCGGTAATGCATTGTGAAGCCGATCTCGGCGAGCGTGAGCGCACGGTCGGTGCCGCGTATGCGCACCTGACTGTCGATCAGCTCCAGATCCCCCACCGACGACTCGAGCATGCTTGCCGCCGCAGCAAGAATGCGTTCGCGCAATCCTCGCGCTGCGAGCAGCGCGGCCTCTCCGCCGATGGCAAGGCCGCGCGAAGCGTAAGTGCCGCCACCCATCGGCGTGACTGCGGTGTCCCCGTGCACGATGCTGACCGAATCGAACGGTACGCCAAGCGTTTGCGCAGCAAGTTGTGCGAGGCCGACCTCAAGGCCCTGGCCCTGAAACTGCGAACTGGTGATGCAGGTGACAGAGCCCGTTGGCTCCAGCCGGACGCTGCAGCCGTCGCTGGCTGCTATCGCTATGCCGGCGTTGCCGTAAAACATCGGCCCGGTTGCCGAGGCCTCGACAAAGCACGCGAAGCCGATGCCAAGGTGGCGCCCCATCCGCCTTGCCTCCGCCTGTTCGGTGCGCAATTGCGGGTAGTTCATCATCTCCAGCAGCCGGTCGTGGCAGGCGATAAACGTCAGCTCGCCACCCATGTCAACGCCGCCTGCAGAGATGTTTCCGCAGACCGCTGCGTTGCGATAGTTGCGCCGCCTGAATTCGGCCGGATCGATTTGGAGTTTTCGCGCAGCGGCATCCACCAGCATCTCGGTAACCGCGCAGCCTATCGGTTGCCCGACGCCCCGGTAAGATCCGACATGGGGCTTGTTTTGGAAGGCAATGCGAAGATGGGCGTCCAGTGAAGGCGCGGCATAGGGCGCGCCGACCATCGTGATGGCGTGAAGTCCCTCGAGTACGCTGGTGCGCGGATAGGCGGAAAAAGCGCCGGCTTCCATGACGTCGTCGGTGGAAAAGCCGCGGATGATGCCCTGCTCATCGCAGGCGATCGCCGCGCTGACCTGATGCCCCCGGGCATGGTTGTCGCTCGCGAACGCTTCGAGGCGGTCGCAGATAAATTTAACCGGCCTGCCAAGCAGCACGGCGGCGGCGCAAACCGCCATCTCGTCATCGTAGGTGTGAAGTTTGATACCGAAACCGCCGCCGACGTCGGGGACCAGAACGCGCACGCGGTGCTCTCCCAAGCCAAGTTGCGCCGCAAGGATGGCACGCAGCTGGTGGGGAATCTGCGTCGATGCGTGGACCGTGAGGGTTTCTTGTGTCGGGTCGAATTCAGCCAGGATCGCGCGACCCTCAAGCGGAACGCCGGTGTGGCGCGGGAAACGCAGTTGACGACGCACCACATGGTCAGCCTTGTCAAAGGCCGTCTGCGCGTCTGCGCTGCGGATCCGGTGCTCGAAGAGCAGATTGGACCCCAGTTCGGGGTGCAGCACTGCCGCGCCCTCGGCGAGCGCGTCGGCGGCGCTCGTGAGCGCCGGATAGCTTTCCCATTCGACCTCGATCAAGGCGACCGCGTCCTCGGCGATTGCGCGCGATGCGGCGATAACCAGCGCAACCGGTTGTCCCTGCCAGAGCGCCCTTTCCTGAGCCAGCGCCGGTTGGGGCGGGGAGCGGTGACCCGGTATCAGTTTGAAGGTCGTAGTCCAGGGCTTGCAGACGGAGAGAATCTCATCGGCCGTGTACACCGCGCTGACCCCGGGCAACAGACGGGCCTGGTCCAGCGCGATCGAAACAATGCGTGCATGCGCATGGGGGCTGCGCAAAAAGGCCGCGTGCAACAGGCCCGGAACGCGCACATCGTCGGTGTAGCGGCCGCGGCCCGATGTGAATTGTCGGGCCTTGGGCCGGGCGATCGACTGACCGATCAGGCTGCTATCGTTAGGGCGTGTCATAGCGTAATTCTTTCACCGTGCTGCCAGACCGCCGTGAACGGGAAGCCGTTTCTGGTGGAGAATTGTTCTGTCGCGCAACTGGATCGGGTGGGCGCTGGCATTATTGGGGTTGTGCCGGATTGTCGTCTTCGCGTACGCTTCCGGCGTAAAATCAGAATTGAAAAGCAGGTGGCCGGTAACCGCTAAGGTGCGCATCGCGTGCCTTCACGTTCCGCCGAAATACTAACATGTTGCGATGCCCTCCGAATCGGTGGCATTGCGACTGCCGCAAGGGCGCTGAAAGCCTATTGGCTCATAGAGAAGATTAAGGGAGATTCCGGTGGTTGATGCCGTTCAGGACAATCTTGGTTATTTTTCCGCAGGCACCGCTGCGCGCCTGCCGGCAAACACCGCCATCGTCGACTTGTGGGACGCGCAGCGTCGCGTATTCACCTATGCCGAACTGGAACGCCGCACGCAGGCTGTCGCCGCTCTGATGCAATCCCTTGGCATGCAAGCCGGGGAGCGCGTCGCCATTCTTGTGGGCAATCGCTGCGAATATCTGGAGGCGTTCTTCGGGGTAATGCGCGCCGGCCTGGTTGCCGTTCCGCTGAATGTGCGCCAGGTCGAGGCGAACCTGGAGTTCATGTTGCGCGATTCCGGAGCGAGTGCGGTGATCCTGGATCCCGAGGCCTGCCCGCTTGGGCTTGCCCTGGCCGAAAAGCTTGGTTTGAGACACCGGGTGATTCTCGACCAGTCGCCGCCAGCCGGCTGGGTTGGCTATGCGTCGGCGCTTGACGCGGGCCTGCCCCAGGCGGTGGCGCGGCTGTCACCCGATGGCATCGCGTTTCAACCGTACACCGCCGGATCGACCGGCAAGCCCAAGGGGGCGAGGCTGACCCATAGCGGAATGCTCTGGAGCATTCGCTCAACCGAGGCGTCCTGGCCCACCGGCACTGGCGAAGTGGGACTTGTGACCGTGCCGCTGTTCCACAAGAACGCCATGCGCGGAACGATCAAGCCCAATCTGTTTGCCGGGGCCCGCGCAGTGCTGCTGCCGCGTTACGAGCCCAAGGCGTTTCTCGCCGCGCTTTCAAGCGAGAAGACGACGTTCTGCGGCGGTGTGCCGGCGATTTTTTCGATGATTCTTCAACACGAGGACCTCATCCGATCGCTTGATTTCAGCGCGCTCAAACTGTTTGTCATCGGCTCCGCGGTGGTGCCGACCGAGCTTGTGCGCAACCTGGAACGTTTGTTCCCCGGGGTAAAGGTAAAAGAGAGTTACGGGCTGACTGAAGCCGGCGGGCCGCTTCGCGTGCCAACCGACGGTCGCAAAACGCCGGCGGGCAGCGCGGGGCTGATCGCCAGCGGCTACGAGGTGAAGCTGGTGACGGCCGACGGACGTGACACCACGCCAGAGGGCGAATTGTGGACGCGCAGTCCATGCGTCACCGACGGCTACCAGAATCTGCCCGAACTCACGCGCGAACGCATTGTCGAGGGCTGGCTTCGTACCGGCGACCTGTTCCGCGTCGATGCGGATGGTTTTTTCTTTTTCCGCGGCCGCGTTGACGACATGTTCAGCTGCGGCGGGGAGAACATCTATCCGCGTGAGGTGGAGAGCCTGTTACTTAACCACCAGGACGTCACCGATGCCTGCGTTGTGCCCATCCCCCATGAGGTCAAGGGCTACGTGCCCGCCGCCATGGTGGTGTTGCGGCCGGGCGCATCGGTTGGTGTCGAGGCGTTGAAGGCGTGTACGCTCGCAAACGGCCCGGCCTATGCGCATCCGCGCAAAATCATGATCGTCGATGCCATCCCGATTGGTTTGGCGGGCAAACCCGACAAGGCGCTTATTCGCACCACGCTTGCCGGCGGATAAGGCGGGCGCCCGTCGCGAAAGCGGCCGCAGAGCGCTTAGTCTTGGTGTCTTGGTGTCTTGGTGTCTTGGTTCAGGGCACCAGGACAATCTTGCCGATGAAGTCTCTTGACTCGATCAGTCGCTCGGCCTCGCGCGCTTCAGACAAGGGCATGACGCGGCTTACTTCGGGCTTGCATCGTCCTTGGGCCACGTGGTCCAGGCCGGCCGCAACATCGGCCTTGGAATAGCCGTTTGATCCGAGCAGTTGCAGTTCACGCACCCATAGCAGGCGCATGTCATTTTGCGTCTCGTAGCCTGCGGTCGCACCGCAGGTGAGCAGTTTCCCGCGGGGCTTGAGGGCGCGCAGTGACGGGTTCCAGGTGTCCCCCCCGGTATAGTTCACCACGACATCGACGCCTTTTTTCCCGGACAGCAGCCAGGCGGCCTTGCTGAAATCCTCTTTCACATAGTCGATCGTATGGTCGGCGCCCAATTCGGCAAGGCGCCGGCATTTTTCCGCCGATCCGGCGGCGGCGATGACGGTGGCCCCGATCATCTTGCATAGTTGAAGGCAGGCAATGCCGACGCCGCCGCTGGCTCCAAGGATGAGGACCAGGTCGCCGGCTTTTACCGAACCGATTTCAAAGAGCATGCGGATTGCGGTGCCGTAAGCAATCGGTACCGCGGCTGCGGTGACAAAATCAACGTGCGGGGCAAGTCGGATCAGGTTCTCGGTAGGCACGCGAACGTACTCGGCCATGCCCCCGGGGATCTCCTCGCCCATCATGCCCTCGTGCGTGACCGGATGCAGCGCGACGCGGTCGCCAGTCGCCCAACCGGTCACCCCTGGACCGAGGAGGGCGATTTCACCCGCCATATCGCCGCCTGAAATGAAGGGGGTCGGCACCGGAAACCCCGGCATGCCGCGGCGGACAAAAATATCCAGGTGGTTCAGGCCGCACCCGCGAATCCGGACCACTACCTCGCCGGATCGCGGCTCAGGGTCTGGCCAGTCCCGATAGACCAGATTTTCCAGGCCACCCTGGCGTTCGATGACAGCAGCCTTCATGCATAGTCCCTATTCCGTAATGAACTTAAAGCGGCTGTGCGCCGATCGGTAGGTAGCCGTATCACCTTACCGGCTCGTACATAAAGTTACGAGCCGTCTCGGCAGGAGGGCCTCTGCGCTTCCCCGGTGGTCGACAATCAGTGCGCGCGTAGAGAATTCAAACCACCTTTTTCTCCAAGCTTTTATTGTACATTGGAAACAACAGCACCTCTTGCCTGACCGGCACGCGCACGATGACCTCTTCGGGCAAATGCGCAGCGCGCCGTAGCGCCGTAGCGCCGTACCGCCCTACATTAGGCAAAACCCGCGCCGCTTGCAGAAGAGCGCCACTACTGCCCTGCGCCGCACTCTACGCCGCGATGCAAAAATGTTTGCCATGCCCCTGCGGCATTGCGGATACTGGATGCCTTTGATGATTGCCTCATCCACCCGATTGCCTCATCCACCCAGAAGCGAAGGTCGGACACCGGACACTTGAGCCGCATCCTGATCCGCAACGCCGACTGAATTGTCACGGGCGCCGGGGCTGGAGGCCGATACCGGTTCGCTGCAAGCGGGCCAATTGGCCGACATTGCGATTTTCAATATTCTCGACGCCTTTTGCTGCACCTTGCGCAGAAAATTGTTAGTATACTTGTTAGTACAATAACGACCTAACTCGGGAGGGCACCATGAAACAATTGAAGGCAATTACACAGTTCGCCTCGGCGCTGTTGGTCTCCGTCGGCCTTGTCGCCGGCGTAGCACAGGCCCAGACGATCAAGATCGGCGCGCCGCTGGCGCTCACCGGCGGTCTCGCCGATGAGGGCAAGAAACAGCAGATCGCCTATGACATGTGGTTGAAGCGCGTCAACGCGCAGGGCGGCATCAGCGTCGGCGGCAAGAAAATGCGCGTCGAAATCATCCAGTACGACTACCAGACCAACGAGCAGCGCGTGCAGCAACTCGCGGAAAAGCTGATCGTCGATGACAAAGTTGATTTCCTCCTCGCCCCCTTCGGTTCGGGACACACCAAGGTCGTGGCCGGCGTGGCCGAGCGCTACGGCGTGCCGGTCCTCGCTACCAGCGCCTCCTCGGAGTCGATTTTCAACCAGGGCTACAAATACCTGTTTGGCACGCTGGCCCCGAACGGCGGCAGCATCGACAACCTGCTCACCGTGGTGACCAAGGAGTTCCCCAAAGTTAAAAAGATCGCCATCCTCGGCCGCGAGGACGTGTTCCCCAAGTCCATGGCCACCATCATGGACGACTCGGCCAAAAAAGCCGGCCTGCAGGTGGTGTCGATGGAGTTCTACCCTGTCGGCGCGCTTGACCTCGCCACGCCCATCGCCAAGATCAAATCGCTCAACCCGGACTGGATTTACATCACCGGTTACAGCAAGGATTTGGTGCTTGCGCGCAAACAAATGGCCGACCTTAACCTCAAGGCGCCGGTCGTCACCATGATCACCGGCCCGGTCTACAAGGAATACATCGACGCCGTCGGCCCGCTTGCCGAAGGCATCACCAGCGCGACCTGGTGGTACCACGGCGCGCAATTCAAGGGTGACGATCCGTGGGGCTCGACCAAGGCCTTCTACGACGAGTTCGTCGCGCGCGAAAAGGCCGACCCGGACTACGTGCACGCCTCCTCGGCCGCCTGCCTGGTGGCGCTGCAAAAAGCCATCGAAAAGGCCGGCACCATCGACAAGGCCAAGGTGCGCGATGCGCTCGCATCGCTCGATATCATGACCTTCTACGGCCCGATCAAGTTCGGCCCCAACGGCATGAACGGCACGCGCGTGCTGCCCATCATCCAGGTGCAGGGCGGCAAGGTTGTGATGGTGTTCCCGGACAGCGTTAAGCAGAGCGCGCTGCAGGCGGTCAAGTAATTTCCTTTGCCAGGCATGGGCGGTGCGTCGCGCCGCCCATGTTGTTTTACACGGCAGCCTTTTCGCAGCAGTAGAGTTTATTCACGTACGATCCCTACACAGAAAAACCCATGGTATACGGTCAAGTCCTCGCCAACGGCCTGATGCTGGGCGCGCTGTACGCGTGCATCGCGGTCGGTTTTTCGCTCGTCTGGGGCGTGCTCAACGTCATCAACATGATGCACGGCGCCTTCATCATCCTTGGCGGCTACATCGCATTTTTCGCCTGGCTGCACCTGGGGATCAATCCCTTCGTGATGATGCTGCCTATCGCCATGCTGCTGTTCCTGCTCGGCTACATGATCCAGTACGGCGTCATCAACCGCGTCATCATGCGCCCGGTACTCACCACGCTGACGCTCACCTTCGGCCTGGACATGATCCTGTACAACGCCATGAACATCGCCTTCACCGCCACGCCGCGGCGCGTGGTGCTTGACCTGGGGCGCATTGATATCGGCGGCGTGATCATGTCCCTCGACCGTGTCGCCGCCATGGTGCTCGCCCTTGCCCTTACCGGTATCTTGTACCTGATCCTGCGCACCTCGCGCACCGGCCGCGCCATTGTCGCCGTGCGCATGGACCGCGATGCCGCGGCGCTGATGGGTATCAAGGTCAACAAGGTCTACGCCATCACCTTCGGCCTCGGCGCCTTCATGGCCGGCGCCTGCGGCGCGCTGGTGTCGGTGGTATTCCCCATCACCACCAGCGTCACCGGATTATTCCTTGGCAAGGCCTTTGTCATTTGCGTCATCGGCGGCCTCGGCACGGTGCCCGGCGCGCTGGTAGGCGGGCTGGCCCTCGGCGTAATCGAGAGCTTTGCCGGCCACTGGTGGGGCCCGCAAAACGCCATCCTCATTGGTTTTGTCATCATGCTGGTGCTGCTGGTGGTGCGCCCGACCGGCCTGATGGGCAAGAAGGGCTACGAATGAAAGCGCGCCTGCCCTACATCCTGTTCGCCCTCTGGGTGCTCGCCCTCGCTTCCACGCCCTGGGTGGCCAGCAACTACATCGTCAAGATCGCCACCTTCCTCGCCATGTACGGTGCCATCGCGCTGTCGTGGAACTTCATCGGCGGCTTTACCGGCTACCCGTCGTTTGCCACCGCGGCCGTTGTCGGCCTCGGCTCGTATTCGGGCGCGCTGCTGCAAAACGCCGGGGTCTCGGGTGCGCTGCTGCCGCTCGCCTGGCTGGGCGGCGCCGCAGTGGTCGCACTGTTCGCGGCAATCATCGGCCTCATCATATTGCGCATGAAGGGCCATTACTTCGCCATCGGTTCGATCGCTATCGTAGAGGTGTTGTCGCAGCTTGCCTCCTCGTGGTCGAGCCTCACCGGCGGCGGCGAGGGTCTCAACGTCAAGTTCCTCGCCGGCGGCCCGGACTTCATCGGACGGGTCTTCCTCTACACCATGATCGTCATCATGCTGCTCGCCTTTGTCGCCACCGTGCTGGTCGACAAGGGCAAGCTCGGCTTCGGCCTGCGCTGCATCCAGCAAAACGAGGATGCCGCAGACATGGTGGGCATAGACACCACGCGCTACAAGATCTACGCTTTTGTCCTCTCGGCGGTGTTCTGCGGCGCCGTGGGCGCGGCCTACTCGTCCTGGGTAGCCTATATCTCGCCCACCGACTCGTTCTCGATACTGCTCACGCTCAAGGCGCCGGTGATGGTGCTGCTGGGCGGCCCGGGCACGGTGTTCGGACCGGTGGTCGGTTCGGCGCTGTTCGTGCTGATGGAAGAGACCATCTGGGCGAAATTCCTCGATTACAACCAGGGCGTGCTCGGTTTGGTCATCGTGGTGCTGATCTTTTTCCTGCCCGGTGGCCTGCTACGCCTGCGCTGGCGCAAGGGTGCGGCATGAGCGGCGCCGTTAGTTCAGTTAGCTCGGGTGGCTCGGGTGAAGTCCTGCTCAAAGTTGACCGCCTATCCAAGTCCTTTGGCGGCATACAGGCGGTCAAGGACGTGTCCTTCACGCTGAACGAGGGCGAGATCGTCGGCCTCATCGGCCCCAACGGCGCGGGCAAGACCACACTCGTCAATCTCATTACCGGCGTTTTTCCGGCCAGCAGCGGCAGCGTGGTCTATCGCGGCGATGATGTGACAAACCAGCGGCCTTTCCAGGCGGCACGACGCGGCCTGGCACGCACCTTCCAGATCGTGCAGCCCTTCCCGGCCATGACGGTGCTCGAGAACGTCGTCGCCGGTTCGCTATTTGCCGGCGCCGCGGGCAGCCGCGCGCAGGCCGAGGCTGACGCGCTGTCGCATCTTGAGTTCGTCGGTCTGGCCGACCTCGCGCGCCGCCCCGCCGCTTCCCTCACCCTGCCATCGCGCAAGCGCCTCGAACTTGCCAAAAGCCTCGCCATGAAACCCAAGGTGCTGTTGCTCGACGAAGTGAACGCCGGACTCAACACATCGGAGATCGACCAGGCGCTCACGCTCATCCGCGCCATCGCCGCACGCGGCGTCACCATCATCATCATCGAACACCTGATGAAGGTGGTGCTGTCACTGTCGCAACGCATACTCGTGCTGCATCACGGCGAACTCATCAGCTCCGGTGATCCGCAGTCGGTGGTCAACGACCCGAAAGTGATCGAGGCCTACCTTGGCAGCAAGTTCGCCGCAAGACAAAAGCAACTGGCCGGAACCGCACCATGACCGCCCCCTTGCTGAAAATCGAAGGCCTCACCGCCGGCTACGGCGACGTGCAGGTGCTCTGGGGCATAGACCTTGAGGTGCGGCCAGGCGAGATAACCTGCATCGTCGGCTCCAACGGCGCGGGCAAATCGACACTGCTGCGCACCATCTCCGGCCTGGTGCGCGCCACCGGCGGCCTTATCAGCTTTGGCGGCAAAACAGTCACCGGTGCCGATCCTGACGCGGTACTCGCCGCCGGCATCGCCCACGTGCCCGAGGGCCGCCGGCTGTTTCGCGGCATGTCGGTGCGCGACAACCTGCTGATCGGCGCCTACAGCCGCAACGCCGGCCGCGCCGAAATCGCCCGCGACCTCGAGGAGGTGTTCACGATGTTCCCGCGCCTCAAAGAACGCGAAAGCCAGGACGCCACCACGCTCTCAGGCGGCGAACAGCAAATGTGCGCCATCGGCCGCGGCATCATGTCGCGCCCGCAGCTCTTGATGATAGACGAGTTGTCGCTGGGGCTCGCCCCGCGCGCCGTGGAGTTGCTGAGCGAATCGCTGACCGCCATCAACAAGAAGGGCCTCGCCATCCTGGTGGTAGAGCAGGACGTCTTCACCGCCTTCGACCTCGCCGACCGCGCCTACGTCATCGAGACCGGCAAGGTCGCCATGCATGGCGGCACCGACGAACTGGGCAACGACCCGCGGGTGCGCCAGGCTTATCTCGGCTTGTAGCGGGACAATAAGCTGGAAACGCCCGTCTGGTGCGGGTTTCCAGTATATCGCCCAGTCCGTCATTGCGAGGAGGCGAAGCCGACGCGGCAATCTTTTCGCATACCGTGATCCACCCAGCCTACGGTATCTCGCTTCGCCTGCGTTGCTCGGCGGTGCCGAAGGGGAGGAAAGTCAAAACCACTGCCACACTAACGCTATCGCCTACTGTTGCGTTGTCGCATTGTCTGTCGCATTGTCACTTGAGTCCGGGCGATACCCGGCGCAGAATGGACGATGCACAGGCGAAGGCCTGAGCAGTGAAAAACCGGGCAATATCCGTCGATCGGCGCAACGGAACCGGCAGGACCCTACCCCATGAAACTGTATATCACCCCGGCCTCACCCTACGCACGCATCGCGCGTGTCCTCGTTATCGAAAAGCAATTGCAGGCCCGCGTCCAGATCATCACCGCGCAGACCCGTCTTGCCGGCAGTCCGTACTTCAAGATCAATCCTTCGGGCCGCGTGCCCTACCTGATTCGTGATGACGGTGTCGGCCTGGAGGAATCCTCCGTAATCTGCGCCTTTCTTGATCAGCTCGAGGGCAAACCGGTTTTCGATTGGCCGGAGGGCGAGCAGGCATGGCAGGGGCGGCGTCTCGAAGCGCTGGCCAGAAGCATGCTCGACGGACTCGCGGTTTGGGCGCGCGAGATCACGCGGCCTCAAAACGAGCGTTCGCCCACCGTCCTCCTGCACGAGGCGGGCCGTAGCGAACGGCTGCTTGGGCTCTGGGAGACGGAGATCGACCATCCGCTGATGCGCGGCGAGCTCAATATGGCGCAGCTAACGCTCGCCTGCGCCTTCGGCTTCGCAGCCTGGGTGCCCGATTTCCATTGGCGACCCGGACACCCGCGGCTGTCTGTCTGGTTTGACCAAATCGCAGTCCGCCCGTCGCTCGTCGCGACCGTTCCGCCGGGTCCGCGTTAGCCTATAGTCTATGGCCTTTGCCCGGCAATGCGGCGCAGGCGAAGGCGCGTAGCGGCGCATAGCGGCGCCCGTCGCAAGGAATCGATCATGTATCAGGACATACTCACATTCTGGTTTGCAGAAACCGCGCCCAAGTCATGGTGGAGCGCGGCGCCTGAGTTTGACGCGCTGGTGCGGGCGAGGTTCGGGGACCTGTTGCGCCGGGCCGCACAGGGCGAGTTTTCCGACTGGCGCACCAGCCCCGGGGGCCGCCTCGCCGAGATCCTGATCCTCGACCAGTTCTCCCGCAACGCCTTTCGCGATACGCCCGCGGCATTTGCGCAAGACCCGATGGCGCTGGCGCTGTCGCAGGAGGCGCTTGCCGCCGGCGCACATCGCGCACTCACGACTATCGAATGCGCGTTCCTTTTCATGCCATACATGCACAGCGAATCGGCGCTGATACACCGGCAGGCGGAAGCGCTTTTCCGCGACTACGCGCCCAAGGACAACCATGACTTCGAACTGCGCCACAAGGCCATCATCGAGCGCTTCGGCCGCTACCCGCACCGCAATGCCATCCTCGGCCGCGCATCGAGCGCGCAGGAGATCGCGTTCCTGAAACAGCCCGGATCGCGATTCTGACGCCGCTGCCGCCGCTGCCACCGCTGCCACAATTGCGCACACCATGACGCTGATCAGAAAAAGCCGCAATACGGATTCGCCGGCGATCCTGGCCATCATCAACGCCGCCGCCCTCGCCTATCGCGGCGTCATTCCCGCCGATCGCTGGCACGACCCGTATATGCCGGCTGCCGAACTGCAACGCGAAATCGACGATGGCATCGCGTTCTGGGTGGCCGAAGAGGGCGCACAAATGCGCGGCGTGATGGGCATACAGGACAAGGACGAGGTCGTACTGGTGCGCCATGCCTACGTCACGCCCGGCGCGCAGCGCACCGGCGTGGGCGCAAGCCTGCTGCGCCATGTGAAAGGGCTCACGACCAAACCCTTTTTGATCGGCACCTGGGCGGATGCCTCGTGGGCGATCGCCTTCTACCAGAAGCACGATTTCACCGTCATCCGCGGCGAACAAAAGGATTCCCTGCTGCGCAAATACTGGGCTATCCCGGCGAGACAGGTCGAAACCTCCGTCGTGCTGGCCGATGATCGATGGCGGGCCGGGGGACAGCGCGATCCGCAAACCGGCTGATCGCCACTTCTCGCGCCATGCGGGCCATCATGCGCACCTAAGCCCTCCAAGCTAAGCCACGCCCAAGCTTGGGTCCATGCCGTGCGCAGGGCAAAATGCGCGCACAGGCAAAAGCTAGAGACCGCCGCCGATTCGACGGGCATCACGCGCTATCAGTTCAAGCTAGGTACCTACCAACTACTCCGCTACGGCACCACCGGTACGCCGGAGCAGTTTTTTAGCTGAAAACAGGGCGGCCGCCTGTCACCGCCTCGCAAAAGCAGATCGGCAACAAGACGCCGCGCCCGCCCCTGCCGAGCCCGATCAAGTATCAGTCCGGCCCGCTCTGCATCGCCACGCTGTCCTGCCACAGACGCGTGGATCCGGAACTGTGTTAGCGTGACCGCCCGCGCTAGAGCATAGACACCCGATGGCATTCAAGACACCCCCCGCACTCACGCTGCACAAACATTTTCGTACCAGCTTCATGCTGACCTGGGTCATCGCATGGAATGCAATGCTGGTCACCGGCTTGCTCGTCGACCAGGTCGCCGGCGGGCGGCATGCGTTCTTTACCAGCGCCTTCACGCTGGCGGCGCTGGGCACCTCTACGCTTTGCCTTTCCATCATCCTGCTGCCACGCATGCAGCAGCTCAGCCTGAATCCCGGCGCTCCGCTTGCACTGCTAAAAAGCGAGCTTTGGATTTTGGTCGCGGTAACCGGCGTGTGCGGACTGACCGCCCCCTTGGTCGGACTGCTCAGCCGCTAGCGCCCCGAAAACCCCAAGATCGTGCAGCGGCACAGGTTGCCCGACAGCTCGTGAAGAATGCGCGCTTCATCGGCATCAGCGCGCACGGCGATGTAGGACATGTAAATGGATTTGCCCTCGTACTGCGGCGGCGAGGGCACGGTCGCGACAATCGCCGCGGCCTGCGGCGTGCGCCGTGAAAACGGCAGGCCGCACATCTGTACCGGGCCAAGGTCGTCGCGCGACCAAAGGTCGGACAAAGCCAGCGGCGGATTGTGCTCGACAAAACCCCAACGGACGCCGGCGCGCGCCATAACCCACGACAGCAATTCCCGCCACGCCGCCGTGCTGGCTGGCGTGACCGAATACATGCGGGCGTTGACGATCATTTTGGCGCCGGCCGCGGCATGGCAGCCGTCTATTCAGCCTTGATGCCGACCTTGCGAATCACGCTGCCGTAACGTTCAAAGTCGGCACGCATGGCCGCGAGCAGTTGCTCGGGGGTGCTGCCGACCGGATCCGCGCCCAGGGCCAGCAGCTTTTCGCGGATATCGGGTAGTTGCAAAACCCTGGCGACATCAGCCTGGATCTTGTTGACGATACTTGCGGGCATGCCGGCCGGCCCGACCAGGGCGTACCAGGACACCGCCTCGAAACCGGCAAGTCCGACCGCCTCGGCGATGGTCGGCACGGCGGGCAACACGCCGATGCGCCGCGCGCTCGCCACGCCCAGTGCGCGCAGCTTGCCCGACTGAATGTGCGGCATCACCGAAGGCACTTGCGCAAAAATCATCGATACCTGACCGCCCAGCAGGTCGCGCACCGAGTCGCCGACGCCCTTGTAGGCGATATGCGTCATGTCGGTACCGGTCATGGCCTTGAACAACTCGCCGCCGACATGGGCCTGGGTGCCATTGCCGCCCGAGGCAAACGTCAGCGTGCCTGGCTTTGCCTTGGCCAGCGCCACCAATTCATTAACCGTATTAGCCGGCACTGCCGGGTTGACCACCAGCACGTTCTGCACCGAACCGACAAGCGTGATGGGCGTGAAATCCTTGAACACATCAAAGCTCAGCTTGGCGTAAAGGTGCGGGTTGATCGCAAGATTGCCCACGGGTGCTGAGGTCAACGTGTAGCCATCGGGCGCGGCGCGTGCACCCGCCTCCATGCCTATGTTGCCGGCGGCACCGGTGCGGTTCTCGACCACCACCGGCTGGCCCCACAGCTCGGTGAGCTTTTGCCCGATCAATCGCGGCAAGGTATCGGCCGCACCGCCAGGACCGAAGGGGACGATGATGCGCACCGGCTTGGACGGGTAGTCGGATTGCGCGAGGGAAGCCCCAGGCAGCGCGACGGCGAGGCCGAGCGCGAGCGCCGAAAGAACACGAGTGAACATGAGAACTCCTGTTTCCTATGACAACGGTGAGAACGACGGGGCAATGACGGGCCGATGACGGGGCGGGGCGGCACAGCCCGCGAGTATCACCGCAGGCGCTCGCCAAAGGAACGAATGCGTTGCTCTATGCAGTTGGCCGCACGAAACTATCGGACAGCCATCGCAACAATCAGGGCAAGTCTCGAGCAAGAGTCGTGCCTCTCCCGTACCTTATGTCTGCGTTGCCGGGCCGCGTCTGCTACGGCCTTACTCATCGCGGTCACAAGCCGGGCAGAATGACCAGGGACTGGCCTGCAACGCAGTGCGGCCAAGGGGGTCAGACTGATGCCAGCCGGCCCAGATTTTTTCGCCGTTGGCCTGGGCGCGGGCGCGCAGCGCGGCGAAATCCACGCCGGGAATCCTGCCGCCCTGCATGCGCACCTTGCCGGCGACGATGGCGGTATCCACGTCGTTGCCGACGCCGCACTCGACCAGGGTTTTCACCGGATCGCGTATCGGGCCCATACGAAGGCTGTCGCCGCCGGTGAGGTCGACGATGATCATATCGGCGCGGCTGCCCTTGGCGATGCGCCCGAGGTCATCGCGACCGAGCGAGCGCGCGCCGTTGAGCGTGGCGGCGGAAAATACATCTGCCGCGGTGGCGGCGCGGTAATCCGAACTCATGACCTTGCCGTGATACGAGGCGGTGCGCATGTTGAGGATGAGGTCGCGCGGATAGGTGTCGGTGCCAAGGGCGATGTTGACACCGGCCTCGGCGTATTTTTTCCACGAGTCCAGGGCGCGGGCACGGCGCACGATATTGATGGCGCAATGCGAAATCGACACGCCGGCCTCGCCCATCAGCTTCAAATCGCGCGCACCGGAGTAGTTGAGCTTGGGATTGTCGGAAATGAAATTGCCGTGGCCAATGTTCATCGTGGGCCGCAGCATCCCGAGGCTGTCGAGAACCTCGATCGGCGTCATGCGGTGCTCGCGTACGATGTCGTGGAACTCGAGAATGTTGTAGGCGGCATGCGTTGCCATCGGCAGTTTCATCTCGTCGGCGAGCTCGCGCGTACGGCGCATGATCGCAAGACTCGTTGTCTCGAGTTCGCGCGGCACCAGGATGCCGCGTATCAGCCCGCCCTCGGCGCCGTCCATGCGTTCGATGAACTTCACCGCGTCGGCCATACCGCGCAGGCCGGCCGCCTCGTCGGTGATGCGCTTGAGGCGGCCGTGCTCATCGCCGACCCAGCGGCCGCTATCATAGCCGGGGCCGAGGTAGCCGCGCACGCCAAGGCGCGCGCACTGCTTGGCGAGGGCCTCCTGGATGCGCAGCTGACTGCCGTATTCGACAAAGGTGGTGATGCCGTTGCGCAGCATCTCGGCCACGGTGAAGGCGGCGTTGAATTCGATTTCCTCTTCCGCACCGGCCTCGTCGGGGCGAAGGTAGCGCACGTCGCCCTCAATGCGCGTACCTTCCTTGGGCACGCTGATTTCCAGGAAAGGCTGGCCGAAAAATTCGCCGCGGCCAGCGTCGGTGATGAGCCGATGCGACGCGCGGTGGCCGGTGTGCACGTGGGTGTCGATGAAACCGGGACATACCAGCTTGCCGGCGGCGTCGATGACCGTGTCGGCATGGCCGTCAAACTTCGGCCCGACATAAATGACCTCGTCGCCCTCAAAAGCGACCTCGAAGTCGCGGTCCATGCAATGCGCACCGCCCTTGTAGCTGACGACCCAACCGCCCTTGATGAGGGTTCTCATTCCTTGTGCATTTTGATTTTTCATTCGTTGTCCATTTTGATTTTTCATTCAGACTGCTTTTTGAGCCAGCACACGCTTGATGGCGCGCACGATACCGACATAGCCGGTACAGCGGCACAGGTTGCCCGACAGCTCGTGACGAATGCGCGCCTCATCGGCATCGGGGATGCGCATGACGATGTCGCGCGCGGTGATCAGCATGCCCGGCGTGCAGTAACCGCACTGCAGCGCGTGCTCGGCGGAAAAGGCCGCGCGCAATTGCGCCATCACCGCGTCATCATCAAAACCCTCGATGGTGCGCACGCTGGCGCCGTCACAGGCCACGGCGAAGCTGATGCACGAGCGCGCCGGCGCGCCGTCAATCTCAATGGTACAGGCGCCGCAGACGCCGTGCTCGCAGCCCACATGGGTGCCGGTGAGCCGCTCGGTTTCACGCAGGAAATCGGCGAGGTGGGTGCGCGGCTCGACCATGGCCTCGACGGTTTTGCCATTGACGGAAAGTTTTATCGGTTTCATAGCAGTCTTATTGAATACGGATTGCGGCGCGCTTCAAGGCCGCCATGTGCACCTGGAATTCATAGCTACCGGGCTGAAAACCCGCGCTGGACGTGGCTTTTGAGGCGACAGCCTGATCAAAGCCATTGATCAGCGCCGAGGCGTCGGCTATCACCACCGGCGCGCCCTCGGCCGCGCCGATGACCGCGCGCGTGACCCCGCGCGCGGGGTCAAGGACAAATCCGGCGATGGCTTCGGCGAATTCGCCGGTCTTGCGGCAAAACTTGTAATAACTCCAGCGCGCCTTGGGCGAGAATTTGGCGATGCGCACGGCGGTGAGGATTTCGTCTTCGGCCAGCGCCGTGGCGAGCGCACCGGTGACAAACTCGCTCGCCGGAACGCGGCGCTCGCCGGCCGGGCCTGTGATGATCACGGTCGCATCGAGCAGCATCAGCACACTGACCCAGTCGCCCGCGGGGTCGGCATGCGCGAGGCTGCCGCCGATCGTGCCGCGGTTGCGGATGGCGCGATAGGCGATGTCACGCGCGACAAAGCGCATCATGCCGCCGGTCGCCTCGGGCACGCGACCATCCTCGATGGCGGCGTGCGTGGTGCAGGCACCGAGGCTGACGGCGTCTTTGTCCTCGCTCACAGCCGCGAGTTCGGGCAGGCCGCGAACATCAACGAGCAAATCCGGTTGCGCCAGGCGCAGGTTGAGCATGGGACCGAAGGACTGGCCGCCGGCGATGACCTTGGCCATGCCGCCGCCCGATGCAAGCAACTTGATCGCGTCGGCAAGTGCGCGCGGTTTTTCGTAGTTGAATTTGGCGGATTTCATGCAACATTCATCCTGGAAAATGCAATCCAAGGCATGTCATTGCGAGGAGCAACGCGACGAAGCAATCTCGTCGCTTGGCTGTCTACCCCGCAATGGCCACGAGATTGCTTCGCGAAGTTTATCCCCGGAGGGGACTTCGCAATGACAACAGTGAGGGCAATGACGGCGTTGCGAGAATTGTTCATGCCGCCTTCACTTTCGCCGCCGCCAGCGCGGCCAGCAGGCGCCGCGGCGAAATGGGCGATTCGAGCATCTCGACGCCAAGGTCCTTCAACGCGTCGTTGACGGCGTTGGCGATGGCCGCAGGCGGTGCAATGGCGCCGCCCTCGCCTATGCCCTTTTGCCCGAAGGCGGTGAGCGGCGAGGGCGTCTCCATATGCGCCACGCGCGGCTCGGGCACTTCGGTCGGGCCTGGCAGCATGTAATCGGCCAGCGTCGAGGCGAGCGGCTGGGCGTTCTCGTCGTAGGGCATTTCTTCATACAGCGCCGTGCCTATGCCCTGCGCGGTGCCGCCAAAGACCTGGCCATCGACCACCATGGGGTTGATCATGGTGCCGCCGTCCTCGACGATGACGTAATCGAGGATCTCGACGTGGCCGATCTCGGTGTCAACTGCGACGGCGACGGCGTGACAGGCATAACTGAAGGTGCCCGTATCCTTGAGCGTCTTGTACCCGGCGGTGGCTTCGAGCCCGCCCGGATCGACATCCACGGGCAGCAGTTGCGGCTGGCGGTACCAGACATGCGCCAGTTGCTGCAGCGTCATTTTCTTGTCGGTTCCGGCGACGCGCACATCGCCCTCGGTGAACTCCAGGTCAGCGCCGGCCACCTCCATCAGGCGCGATGCAATGTGGCGCAGGCGTTTTTCAATCTCGCGGCAGGCGGCGGCGACAGCGCCGCCGGACATCACGGCGCAGCGCGAACCCCAGGTGCCGGTCGAGTAGGGCGTCAGCGCCGTGTCGCCGTGGATCAGGCGCACGCGATCCGGGTCTATGCCCAACACCTCGTTGGCCACCTGCGCCAGCGTGGTCTCCAGGCTCTGGCCGTGCGAATGCGCGCCTATGCGCAACTCCAGCACGCCATCGGGCGACAAGCGCGCCTGGCATTGCTCATGGCCGGGCACCATCGGGATGCCCCAACCGTGATAGACCGAAGTGCCGTGCGCGCCCTGCTCGCAAAAAATGGACAGCCCGATGCCGATTTTACGGCCATCGGCCTCGCCGGTTTTTTGCCGCACGCGCCATTTGGGCAGGTCTATCATCGCCACCGCGCGGCGCAAGGCCTGCGGATAATCGCCGCTGTCGAAATACTTGTTGGTGATGTTGGTGTAAGGCATGGCCTCGGGCGGCACCAGGTTCAACAGCCGCACCTCCCAGGGCTCGCGCCCGGCCTCGCGCGCAATGGCGTCCATCAACAACTCGATGGCAAAGCACACGCCGGTGCGGGCCACGCCGCGATAAGGCAGGATGGGCGGCTTGTTGGTCGATACCGACCAGGTGTGGCAGCGGTATTTTTCCATGCGATAAGGGCCGGGCAGGATGGAGCTCACCTGCGCGCCCTCGAGGCAGGCCGAAAACGGATACGACGAATACGCGCCCGAATCGACCATGGCGTCGCAGTCCAGGGCCAGCAGGCGTCCATCCTTGTCGGCGTAGCCGGTGATGTCGTAATAGTGCTCGCGGCAGTTGGTGTTGGCCGAGAGCTGCTCGTAACGATCCTCGATCCAGCGTATCGGCCGGCCGCTTTTCATTGCCAGCCAGGCGACGCAGACTTCCTCGGGCAGCAGGATGCCCTTGTAGCCAAAGCCGCCGCCCACATCGGGCGCCACCACGCGGATGCGGCCCTGGTCTATGCCCAGGCATTCGGACAAACCGGCGCGCACGATGTGCGGCATTTGCGCCGCGGTGTAGACGGTGAGTTGCTCGAGCCGGCTGTCATACCAGGCGAGCACGCCGCGACCTTCCATCGGCGCCATCGACTGGCGCGCGGTGCGGATGCGCCGCTGCACGCGGATGGCCGCAGTGCGCTTGATGTCGCCAAGGTCAGCATCGACCAGGGTTTCCAGAAAAACATTGTCGCCCCATTGCTCATGCACCAGCGAGGGCGGGGCGTTGACCGCCGTGATCATGTCGGACACCGCCGGCAGTGCGTCGTAATCGACCTCCACCAGTGCGGCGAGATCTTCGGCGTCGGCGCGCGTGGCGGCGACACACATCGCCACCATCTCACCAACCTGGCGCACTTTGCCGCTGGCAAGCACCGGCTGCGATGAGTTCTTGAAACCCTTGAGAGCGGAATTGGCGGTGATGGGCGCCACGCCAACCAGGTCGGCGTGAACAAAGACCTCGCCCTCGCGTCCTGCCGGTTTGGTGATTGCGCCCAGCCGGGCGTGCGCCAGCGGCGAGCGCAGGAATGCTACTTCGCGCATGCCCTCCATGCGCATGTCACCGACAAACTGGCCGCGACCGCGCATGAAGCGCTCGTCTTCCTTGCGCTCCAGGCGCGCGCCCACGCCCTTGCCTCCGGAACCGCCGGAGCCACCCTGGGCGTTACGCTTTGCTGCGGGAGAAGCCTTGAGATCAATGCTCATGCGCGACGAACCTCAAACCTGGAATGAATGGATTGCAAACCATACCCGGCCTGCGATCAACGGCGGGACGATCGAAAAAAAGCACCGCGACAAGTATGCCCGATGTTGCACTGCCCTGCGATTATTTGGTTCGTGTACATACTTAAGATCACAACTCACGGGCTGAATGCCTCAAGCCCGACGTCCTACCTGGCGACATTACTTGAGACGCAGCCTGGTGCGCCCCAGATCGTTATAGGCGTCGACCAGCCGGCGCAGGCTTCCCAAGAACGCCTTGCGCTCTGCCGGCGGCAGCAGCGCCACAGTGCGCCCGTGGGCGCGCCGCACGGCCTTTTCCATCGCCATCGCCATCTTGCGTCCCTCGCGCGTCAGCGTACACAGCTTGGCGCGACTGTCCTCGGCCGACATTTTGCGGCCGATGAGGCCGCGCTCCTCTAGCCGGCGCAGCACATCGGTGGTGTTGGCGCGGTCTATGCCCACCTCGCCCGCAAGCGACACCTGGTCCGCCTCGCCGTGGAGCAAGAGGGCGGTCATGAGACTGTACTGCACCGGCGTGATGCCGAATTCCCCACATTCCTCGGCAAACAAGGAGGTATGGATCTGGTGCAACCGCCGGATCAAAAAACCGGGGCGGCGCTTGAGCACTTCGCGCGCGGGCTTGCCGGAGCGCCTGGGAACAAGCGGCGGGGGGAGGGCTGTTTTTTGCTTCATGGTTCGGGAGGTTTTCATTGGCGGTAGGGGCCGCCCGCTGCAAAGAGTAGTGTAGGGTGGCATTCTCGCATGCCTGCCGCGACACGACAGCAGCCCCGAAATCAGGCGCGGTGCGCGCCGGGCATTGAGCAAGCGGCAATATTGTTAGTACAATGACCAAACATCGACCAAACATCGACCAAAACGTCGACCAAACACCGACCAAACACCGGCAGCGCCCGGATTTTCTGCCCACCAGCAACGGAGACAAGCATGAGCCAACAATTCGACACCATTCTGCGCGGCGGCCGCGTCATTGATCCGGCGCAAAACATCGACGCCCTGCTGGACGTGGGCATCCGCGATGGCAAAATCGCCGCGCTCGCCGCCGGCCTGACACCGACACCAGGCGCAGGAACGACGGTGATCGACGTCAAGGACAAGCTGGTGCTGCCCGGGCTCATCGACACGCACGCCCACGTCTACCAATACGTGACGGGCACCTTCGGCCTCAACCCCGATCTGGTCGGCGTGCGCTCGGGCGTGACCACGCTCATCGACCAGGGCGGCCCCAGCTGCATGACGCTGCCCGGTTTCCGCAAATTCATCGTCGAACCGGCCAAGAGCCGCGTCGTCGCATTCATCTCGTCCTACCTTGCCGGCGGCCTTGAGGGCCACCTCTACCCCGACCTCTACCAGCCCTCCTGCGTCAATGTCGAGCACACCGTGCGCGTCGCGCTCGAGAACCCGGACATCGTCAAGGGCGTCAAGGCCCACGCCGAAATCGGCGGCGCGTCGCGCTGGGGCGTCGAGGTGATGAAGCTCTCGGCGCAGATCGGCCGCGAAGCCAAGCTGCCGGTCTACGTCCACCTCGGCCAGCTGTGGCCGACCAAGGACCACATGGTGATGGACGCCGACGAACTGGTGCGCCAGATGGTGCCCCTGGTCAAGGCCGGCGACGTGCTGGCCCACCCGTTCACGCGCCATCCGGGCGGCTTCATCAATGCCGAGGGCAAGGTTCATCCCATCGTCTGGGAGGCGATAGCACGGGGCGTGCGCGTTGACGTCGGCCACGGCTCGCATTTTTCCTTCGAAATGGCACGCAAAGCCCTCGAAGCGGGCATCATCCCCTACACCCTTGGCGCCGACCTGCACGGCCTGAACGTGCGCCCGCCCGAGGACAACGCCTTTCGCATGAGCGAGACCGACCGCCAGTCCAATCCTTTCTTTGGCGTGGCCGCATTCGGCCTGACGCACGCCATGACAGAACTGCTGACGTTGGGCGTGGCGCTCAACGACGTGGTGAAGACGGTGACCAGCAACGCCGCCGAGCTGGTAAACATGTCCGACAGTATCGGCTCTCTTGCGGTCGGCCGCGCCGCCGACGTCAGCGTGATCGACCTGCTTTCGGGCAAGTTCACGCTACAAGACAACCTGCGCGTCAAGGTCACCGCGGAGCGTTATCTCTCGCCGGTGTTCTGCCTGCTTGCCGGCAAGCGTTACGACGCCGACTCGCCCATCCTGCCCATGCCTATGGCCGCAGCGGCCTGACCCCTTCGGCCGTTCGCGCCAGTTCCCGCGTCAAACCCTGCGCCAGGCGAGAAATGGCGTGGGGTGACGCGGCGAGCACGGCGCCCATGGTGAGAAAGCCGTGCACCATGCCCTCGAAACATTCGTAGGTCACATCCACGCCGGCGGCGCGCAGCCGGTCCGCATAGGCGCGCCCCTCGTCGAGCAAGGGGTCAAAGCCGGCGGTGATGACATAGGCGGGCGGCAGCCCGGACAGGTCGGCGGCACGCAAGGGTGAGGCGCGCCAGTCGTCGATGTCGGTGTCAGTGCGCAGATACTGCCCGCGATACCAGACCATGTCGGCGCGAGTGAGCATGTAACCCTCGGCGTAATCGCTGACCGACGGCGTGTCCAGCCCCTGGTCGGTCACCGGATAGACCAGCAGTTGCATTATCAGTTGCGGATCTCCGGGCTGGGGCTGGTCGCGCAAGCTTAGCGCCGCCGCCGCGGCGAGATTGGCGCCGGCGCTGTCGCCGGCAACGGCAATGCGCGCCAGGTCCAGGCCCAGTTCGCCCGCCTGCGCCGCAACCCAGCGCACGGCGGCAATGCTGTCATCAACCGCGGCGGGAAATTTGTGCTCGGGCGCCAGGCGGTAATCGACCGCGATCACGGCACAGTGCGCCGCGTTGGCAAGCTGCCGGCAAACTACATCATGGCTATACAGGTCGCCAACGACCCAGCCGCCGCCGTGGAAATACACCACCGCAGGCAGCCTGGCGCCGGACGCCGTTCCGAGTCCGCGATAAAGGCGCAGCGCCAGCGCCCCGCCCGGCCCCGGCATGAGAAGATCGCGCACCGACTCAACATCGGGGGTGGGCGGGCGCACCGGCGCCCGCGAACGCAGATATTGCTCGCGCGCCGCCACCGGGCTGAGCGATTGCAACAGCGGGGCATCCGAGCGCGCCGCCGCCTCAAGCAGAGCCCGCACCTGCGGGTCCAGTTGCTTCATACCGTCATCTCCTTGAACACACCGAAGAGCAAAACAAGGCCGGAAAATCAGGCCGCCATCGCCTGCCCGCGACGCACGATCATCATCCACAGCAAGCCTACGACAGCGATGGAAATGAAGGGCAGCGCGAGGTAATTGATCGTGTCCCAACCGTTTCGATCGAGCAGCAGGCCGGAGGAAAACGAGGTTGTCGCCATGGTCACGAAAATGATCATGTCGTTGATACCCTGCACCTTGGCCTTTTCAGAAGGGCGGTAGCTCTCGGTGAGCAGCGTGGTGCCACCGATGTAGAGAAAATTCCAGCCAATGCCCAGCAGCACCATCGACGCCCAGAAATGCGCGACGGTGATGCCCGAGAGCGCGATGGCGACGCAGACATAAAGGATCAGCGCGCCAACGAACATGACGCTCAACACGCCAAAGCGCTTGATCAATGAGCCGGTGAAGAACGAAGGCCCGAACATGCCGATGACGTGCCAGCCTATGACCGTCGCCGCATCACCAAACGGATGCCCGCAAAAGCCCATCGCGAGGGGCGTCGAAACCATCAGCAGGTTCATCACGCCGTAACCAACGGTGGCGGCGGTCACCGCCACAAAAAACGCCGGCTGCACGGCGATCTCGCGCATCGGCCTGACCGGTCCGGCCAGTTCTGCCTCGCTCGGCGGCGGAATGTCCAGCCAGCGCAACAACACGATCACGATGACGAGGAAAAAAATCAGCGACAGGTAGGCACCCATATATTGCGTCGTGAAGAGGTCGACCGTGCGCTGGCTGAACTGCGGCCCGACAATGCCCCCGACCAGCCCCCCCGCAAGAACCAGCGAAATCGCCCGCGCCTTGAAATCGGACTTGGAAGCGTCGGCGGCGGCAAAGCGGTAATACTGCCCGAAGGCGTTGTAGACACCGAACACTATCGTGCCGCAGCACAGCAACCAGAAACTGGAGAGCCACAGCGCGAGCGAGCAGATCAGCGCCCCCAGTATCCCGGTCACCGCGCCGACGGTGAAACCGGCGCGGCGTCCGAAGCGGCGCATCAGCATCGAGGCGGGCACGGTGCTCAGCGCCGCCCCCACCACCCAGCCGGTCACCGGCAGTGTGGCGAAGGCCTTGTTCGACGCAAGCGCGTATCCGGCGAGGCCGTTGAGCGCGATGACGGTGGAGTTGTTGGTGAACAGCAGCGCCTGGCAGGCGGCGAGCAGCGAGACGTTCTTCTTGGTGGCGTCCATGCGTTCCGGGGCCACTGCGGGCGCGGCAAAGCCGCGACTGCCGTATGGCTGCGCAAGATTATAGAGGGAGAATCGATGCTTCGCCCATGAAACAGAGCCTGTAAAAAGGACTCACCAGAGGAGGGCGCGGACACGCATATCGCCTTGCCCGGTCGTTCCGCCCTCTGCGCCCCCTATGAAATACCCGCTTTGGGCGATTGACAAGGTGCACAGAGTGAAGCATCCTCCGAATGCACGATTTCACTGGGGGGGTTCTCAGTTGAATATTTTGCTTGAATCCACTAGCATGATTCTTGTTCGATTTAATTTTTAGAGGGAGATTCTCATGGCCACGAAGAAAAAAGTTGCTGCGAAAAAAACGGTTGCAAAAAAAGTCGTAAAGAAAACGGTTGCAAAAAAGCCCGCAAAGAAAAAAACGGCGAGAAAGCCTAATGCAGCATTCATGAAGCCGGTCAACCCGACAGGCGCTCTGATTGCAGTCATCGGCTCGACCCCGATGCCGCGGACCGAAGTGACGAAAAAAGTCTGGGCTTACATCAAGAAGAACAAGCTCCAAGATGAGAAGAACCGTCGCAACATCAACGCCGACGATAAACTCAAAGACGTGTTCGGTGGCAAGAAGCAGGTCTCGATGTTCGAACTGACCAAGCTGGTCAGCAAGCTGCTCAAGTAACAGCAGCAAGCCGGTAAAAAAAGGCGTCCCCGCGGGAGCGGCGACGCCTTTTTCATTGGGGAAACGGCAAAAAATCGCCGCAGGCCGCTGCTCCGCACAAAGCGCCTGGGTTCGCCTTAATTCGCCTTAGTTCGCCTGGGTTCGCCTGGGTTCGCCTTAGTCCACCTTAGTCCGCCTTAGTCCACCTTAGTCCACCTTAATCCGCCCTGGTCCGATCATTGACCATCAGCCCGGCCTCGCCGAGAGATTCGTGCGCGCCGCGATGCCTGCGCGCAAGCGTGTCGAACTCGATGGCTGGTCTCTGGGCGGGCATACGACCCGCTTCAGCTCATGGCCAAGGCCCGCAATAAGGCCATAGACGCGACACCCGCCGCCACCGCCCCTATCAGGCTGCGTGTCAGGGCCGCCACCAGCAGCACCGGCAGGATGGCGAGCAGCGCCGTGTTATGCGCGAGGGGCAGCAAGCGCCCTCCCCCGATCGCGAGCTCCTGCGCCAGCAGCGCCGCCATGATCGCAACCGGAACCTGTGACAACCAGATGCGCAGCCATGGCGGCAGCGCCACGCGCGCCAGCAACACCAGCGGAAGCACCCGTGGCGGCAGCGTCACGCCGGCACAGCCGAATGCGATCAGCAGGACGTATTCGCGGATTTCCATTTTTGCAAAAAAAGCCCGGCGGTGGCCGCGACAAGGGTGGCGATGAGAATATTCCAGTTGCCCGGCAGCGCCAGCGCCGCCATGACCGAAAACAGCGCCGCCAGCGCGGCGACGGCAAGGCCGGTTGTTCGTGCCGCACGAGGCTGCGCGGCCAGTTGCAACACCAGCAGCGCGCCGAACATCGCGGCCAGCGCAAAATCAAAGCCAAGCGCGCGCGTACCGCCGACGCGCCCGCCCAACAGCGCCCCGGCCAGATTCGCCAGCGCCCAGGCGGCGTAGGCAGACACGTTGAGGCCAAACATCCAGCGTGCCGTGAATGCATCCGGCCCGGCCATTGTTGGCGTGGCGCCTGCGGCGGTAAGCCTGCCCCAGGCGACGACAAAGGTCTCATCGGTGAGCTGCGCGCCGATCAGCGCGTTCTGCCACACCGGGAAGTTGCGGCAATGCGGCGCCAGCGCCGAGGCCAGCAGCAAATGGCGCAGGTTGACGAAAAACACCGTGACAATGGCCGTTGCAGGCGACACCGCCGTTGCGATCAGGCTCGCCACCACGAACTGCGCCGAGCCGGCGTAGAGCAGCAGCGACAGCAGCATGACCTCGGCCACTGAAAGGCCGGCCGCGCGCTGCACCACGCCGGCGGCAAAGCCGATGGACAGGTAACCGAGCACAACCGGCAGGGCGGCGCGGCTTCCGCCGAAAAAGCCGCCCGCGCTCATGCGCTCACCCGGACACGCTCGTGCGGCAGGGATGGCCGGCCTTTGGCCTTTGGCCTCCAGCTAGCGCACATCATGGCCGAGCAGCTTGATCGCCATGATGCGAACTTCGCCCCCACGATGATCAAACACCTTCTGGTAGCAAGCCACGGCAAAACCCTTGACGTGGGCGCAATGCATGCGTTGGACGGGATGGGCGGGATGGGCTGTCATGGTGTGCTGCGCTATGGTATCCGAGCCGGCGCGGCCGGTGTGCTGCTGTGCCTGCTTGGCCTGTTCACGCTGGCAACGCTAGTCACGCTCCTCACGCCGGGCAATACCGTGGCCGCGGAACTATTGCCTTGGAAAGGCCCGGGCGCCGCGCCGCCGCTGGCGCTGCGCGACCTCGACGGACGCGAGCACCGCCTCGCCGATTATCGTGGCAAGGTCGTGGTCATCAACTTCTGGGCAAGCCGGTGCGAGCCCTGCCGCGAGGAAATGCCCTCGCTGCAACGGCTCGCCGATCACATGGCCGGTCGGCCCTTCCCCTTCGTGCTGCTGGGCGTGGACATGGCCGACAGCGAGCCCAGGGTGCGCGCCTTCCTGCAGAAAACGCCGGTGCGCTTCCCGCTGCTACTCGATCGCGACAGCGCGGTGGCGAAGGCGTGGAAGGTAAAACTGCTCCCGACCACGCTGATCATCGACCGGGCCCAGCGCATACGCCACGCCGCCTACGGTGAACTGGCCTGGGACTCGGCCGAGATAAAAACGGCAATCGAACAATTGCTCAAACCGGTGAATTAGCCTCGCACCCGCGTTTCACCGGGCTTTTCCAGCCAGCCAAGCAGCGGAACAGACAAACAGTCAGGGCGCCCTTTCGCGCGCCCCGTCCCTGCGGGTGCGGTTCCGACGCTGCGCTCCGCGCGAGGCCTTTACCCCCCCGGGGTGAACGCCTGGACTTACACAACCGGCACCTTTACTGCCATTGTCCGCGGAGACTAAACATGCAAAGACCCACCGTCCTTCTCGCCGGCGCCAGCCTGCCCCTCGCCTGCGCGCTGCCGCGGCAGGCTTTCGCACAACAGCTGCCGTTCGAACCCAAAGCCGCCAAAACCTGGCGCCGCTTCGAAACCACCATGCGCGTCGAACTGGTGTTCCCCTAGGGCATAAACCGTGTGTGGCTGCCCGCGCCCTCGATCGACGCGGCATGGCAGCGCACCTATGGCAACACCTGGTCGGGCAACGCCACGCGCAGCGAGCTCGTGCACGACAAAAAATACGGCGCGGCCATGCTCTACGCCGAATGCAACGAGTCGGTGAAAGACCCGGTCATCGAAATGACCAGCAGCTTCGCCACGCGTGACCGCGCCATCGACCTGAGCAAGCCGGGCAAGGTCGAAGCGCTGTCGCCCGCCGACCGCGCCTTTTATACCGCCCCCACCGAACTGCTGCCCACCGACGGCATCGTCCGCGCCAAGGCGCGCGAAGCCACGCGCGGCGCCAAGACCGACCTGGACAAGGCGCGCGCCCTCTACGACTGGATCGTCGACAACACTTTCCGCGACCCGAAGACACGCGGCTGCGGCGTCGGCGACATCAAGAGCATGCTCGAAACGGGCAACCTGGGCGGCAAGTGCGCCGACCTCAATGCGCTCTACGTCGGCATGGCGCGTTCGCTCGGCCTGCCCGCGCGCGACGTCTACGGCCTGCGCGTGGTGAAGTCGCAGTTCGGCTATCGCAGCCTGGGCGCGGGCACCGACAAGGTCACGCGTGCGCAGCACCGCCCTGCCGAGGCGAGGCGAGGCTTTCGAGCCATTGCACCAGATTTCACTGACACTCCAGCGGCAATCGGCGGCGAAGCGGCCGCCGGGACGCCGCTACGCCAACGCGCGGATTTGCGCCGCGGCACGCTGGCCCGACCACCAGGCACCGTGCACGCTCGCCGGGTCGGTGCGATGCGTGGCCTCGCCGGCGAAAAACAGTGTGTTGCCGACCGGAACGGCGAGCCGGTCGCGATCAGAACCCGAGCCACCCAGACCCAGGAAGGAATAGGAACCGCGCGCAAGCGGATCGGCCGCCCAGCGCGATATGCGCACCTGCACCGGGTCCGGAACACTGCGACTTCCCGCCACGGCGCTGCCACCGCGCGTGCGTATGCGCTGCATCACATTGGCGACGATCGCATCGTCAGTCATGGACTCGAGTTGCCGCGCCGCGCTGCCGGAGGTAAAGCCCACCAGCGCCGGCGCGCCGTTGTAGCGCGTGAGGTTCAGCCACGCATAGCAAAGCGGCGCCGGGTCGGAGTAATAGGTCAGGAAATCAAGCTTGGTATCCCAGAAGGCCTCCGGAAAGCTCAGGCAGACCTTGTTGAACAGCCCCATGCGCAGACGCCCCAGAGAGGCGGTAAACGACGCGGGCAGGGCCGGCGTGAACTGCACGTCGCCATTGCGCAACACGCCCACCGGCAGGGTCACGACGGCGCAATCACCCGCCCACTCGCCGCCGGCGGTGGTGACGCGCACGGAGCCGGGCTTCCAGTCTATCGCACTGATTTTCTCGCCATAACGAATGTCGATGCCACGCGCCATCATGGTCACAAGGCTGTCCATGCCGGCGACAAGATAGCGGTCATCCGCCGGCAGCACATCACCATCATCGCCGGTGCCGGAGGTGTCGAGCAGCGCGCTGGCGCTGACCTCGTTCAGCGGCGCGGCCAGGGTCGATTCAAGAACCCAGCGCTGCAGGGCCACCATGCCACGGTCGATGGGACCAGCGCGACGCTCGGCGTCGCGTATCGCCTCGTCAAACACATCGGCGGCCGAAAGGTCGCCGCTGGACAGCAAGGCGCGCCAACGCAGGCGCATCCACATCCAGGGTGAATTCATCGACGTATTGATGCGTCCGGCGTAGCCCAACACCTGGGGCGTGGCCATGACCTGGCGCCCCCCCGGAAACCGAACTGGTGAAGCGCAGGTTCGAATAATCGGTCACCTGCGTCGCCACCCCGGCGCTCGCGGCGATGGCTTTGAGCGGGTTGCCCGCACCGCCATGCAACCAGGACGGTCCGAGGTCTAGGGGAAACCCGAGGCTGCGGTCGGTCAGGACGCGCCCGCCGGCGCGTTCGCGCGCCTCGAGCACGATGACCTCGGCCCCGGAGGCCTGCAGCGCATTGGCCGCAGACAGGCCGGCGAAGCCCGCACCAATGATCAGGATGCGGCGCCCGGCGACAGACTGCAGCGGCACGCCGCTTGCGCACCCGCCTAGGGTACCTACGGTGCCTACGGTGCCTAGGGTGCCTAGGGTACCTAGGGAACCTAGTCTGCCCAGGCTACCTAGACTACCTAAACTACCCAAGGCCCCCGAGGTCATCCCGGCGAGCAGCTGACGCCGTGCGCGATTCATCGTCATGGGCGCATGCGGAAAAAAGCGTGCAGGCACCAGCCGGTCACCGGTTCGTGTTTTACCGCTGCAGCATCGACTTGGAGGGGCTTCGCATTCATCACATCGTGCTCGTTGGCAGGGTAGTCTTGCGCGCGGGGCAGCATCCGAAAAACAGCGGGTGCCAAATCGAGGGATACACTAACTTGCGAACGTGCAATGCGCCAATTTTATTCCGGGCGAATGAGGAAATTTGCCACACGGCGACTTCGACTTTGGTATCGGTTTTGCCTGCATCACCCGTCGCCCGTCGCCCGTAACACAAGCCGCCTTGGCGCACGCGCCGACTATGGCACCGCCCCGAAAGCGCCGTCCAGCGCGAGTTTTCAGCCATCACCGCTGAAATTGTCCCCGGGACTTATCACTCCCGACGCGAATCACCCCTGGGACTTGCCCGCCGCCAGCACGCGAAAATCCTCGGCAAACTGCGCGGCGCGCTTGACCGCACGGCTGCGCTGCTCGGGCGTGAACGTGCGATCCAGGTCAAGCAGCATCTGCGTGAGCTGCGCCTCCCACTCGGCGGCCATGCGGCCATAATCGCTGCCACGGCGCGACTCCCAGTCGAGAAAATAAGCGCGCAAGGCCGGCGCCAGTTCGGCCGCCGAACGATTGCGCCTCAACAGGGAGAGCAACTCCTGCTGTCGCGCCTGCCGGCTGGCCAGTTGCGCTTCGGCAAGACGCGGAAAGGCGCGCACCGTGGACGTGATGCGCGCCTGCTGCGCATCCGAGAGCGGGCCGGTCCAATCCTCGACATAAGTGGTGACGCGCTTGACGCGCGCCTTTTCACGCGCCGCCGGATCGTCCCCAAGAAACTCCTTGGCAAATTTAAGATTGTTGTCGGCCATTTTTTTGGCCAGCGCGGCGTGGTGGTCGGGCCCAAGCTTGGCCAGCAGCGGCGCCGCCTCTTCGGCGGCACGCGAGACGAAACTGCGGTAACGCTCGCGCCCCTTCGCCGCCGCCCATTCGATGTCAGCCTTGTTAAGGCCGGCGGCCACCCTACCCGCCACCGCCTGCATCAACTCGGCATACGCCGGCAACTCCTCGCGCCGGTGCCACTCGTGCAGACGCGCGATCTGCAGGCGCAGCTCGGTGCTGTCCTCCGTCCACAGGTCGAAATAATCCTGCGCCATGACGCGCACCGCGGTGTCGGCGTTGTTGTAGGCCAGGCGCACCATGGTGCAGGCGCCAAGCGTCGCGACGGCAAGTATCACCGCTGCGATGCGCAGGCCGCGCGCAATGCGGTTCTTCGCGCACAGCGTCTCAGGCCATAACAGTTTCACCAGTAATTCTCCACGGTAATCTGCCCCGGGTCGCGACGACGGTGCTTTTTCATGCCGCGCACCTTGAGCGCCTCGACGGTGTCAGCGACCATCGCCGGGTTGCCGCAAATCATCACCTGCGAATCGGCCGCTGAAAGAAGCACACCCGCCGCCGCCTCAAGGCGGCCATCGGCGATCGCCTGCGGCACGCGCCCGGTCAGCGCGCCGCTACAGTCCTCACGACTGACAAAGGGAACCACGCGCAATTGGCCGGGATGGGCTTTCATCAATGATTCGATGGTTTCGCGGTAAGTTAGTTCCGCGGCCTGGCGCACGGCGTGCACCAGAACGATCTCCTCATAGCGCTGCCACGGCGCCGCCGTGCCCAGAATAGACAAGAACGGACCGAGCGCGGTTCCGGTGGACAGCAGCCACAAGTTGCGCGCATCCGGCACCTCGGCGAGCACGAGAAACCCCGCCGCCGTCGGCGCCAGCCCGATACGGTCGCCGGGTTTGAGCGCAAGCAGCCGAGCCGTCAGCGGCCCGCCCGGCACGGTGATGTAATAAAACTCGTGTGGCTGCGTGCCCGGAGAGTTCACGAACGAATACGGCCGCGCCACCATCTCACCGTCGATTTCGAGCGCCAGCTTGGCGAACTGGCCGGCCTGGAACGCCGGCCCCTCAGCCACAAGCTGCAGCGAATAAAGCCGCTCTGTCCAGCGCTTGTGGCCGGTGACGGTGGCTTCAAGCCATTTCGATGCTACGGCCATGGCGCTTACTGGACGAGAAAGGGCTCGGTGTAAATCGACTCGACCTCGGCCCCGAGCATCGCCACGCTGCCGGCGCGGCGGCTGGCGCCGTCATCAGAAAACTCAAAGCGATAAGCGCGACGCAATACCAGCCTCCCCGCCTCGTTGCGCGCAGGGCGCAGCGACACGCATTCGACAGTGTCGTCGAGGAACTGCAGGTTGTCGCGCGCGCAGGCCGACTTGCCGGCGGCAACGGCCCGCTCGCGCGCGCTCATGCTGTCCCACCAAAGCCAGGCCAGCGCCGCGAACAGCAACAGCACAAGCAGCTCCTCCATCAGGGCGCCGGGTTGGAGTAACGCGCATGCACCGCCTCGATCGCGGTGAGCGTGCCGGCGTCGAGCGTCACCGCCGCACTGGCGAGGTTGCGCTCGAGTTGTCCCAGTGTGGTGGCGCCGATGATGGTGGCGGCGACAAAAAAGCGCTGGCGCACGAAAGCCAGCGCCATCTGATCGAGGGCGAGGCCGCGTTCGGCGGCGATCACCGCGTACTCGGCCACAGCCGGATCCACCGCGGGCCGCTGGTTGCGCAATTGAAACTCCGGGAACAGCGAGAAACGTCCATCCGCCGGCCTGGCGTTGTTCAGGTATTTGCCCGAGAGTTTGCCTCCGGCCAGCGCACTGTAGGCAAGCAGCGGCACTTTTTCGCGATAGCTGACCTCGGCCAGATCAAGATCGAACTGGCGGCTCACCAAGCTGTAGACGTTCTGCGTCGACAACGGACGCGGCAGGCCGTGCCGGTCGGCAAGCATGCAGAACTGGCAGATGCCCCATGAGGTCTCATTCGACACGCCCCAGTTGCGGATCTTTCCCGTCTTGATCAGCGCCGCCATCGCCTCGATCTGCCCGAGCATGGGGGAGGCGTCCTTTTCCTTGATCGGCTCGTATTCGGTCGCACCAAAACTCTGCACATTGCGCGCCGGCCAGTGAATTTGGTAAAGATCGATATAGTCCGTTTGCAGACGCTTCAGGCTGTCGTTCACCGCCTCGGTGATGTTCTCGACGATAAGTGCGGTCTTGCCGCCGCGCAGCCAGTCGCGCCGCCCCGGACCGGCGATCTTGCTCGCCACCACCAGCTGGTCGCGGGCCTTTTTTTTCAGCCACGTACCGAGGTAACTCTCCGTGCGCGTGCCGGTCTCGGCACGCGGCGGCACCGGGTACATCTCGGCGGTGTCGATGAAATTCACGCCCTTGCCCACGGCCAAGTCGAGTTGCGCGTGCGCCTCGGCCTCGCTGTTCTGCTCGCCCCAGGTCATGCTGCCCAGGCAGATTTCCGACACGTCCAAATTGCCTATCTTGTTGCGTTTCATGTTTCTTCCTTCATGAATTTCGCCAGGTCGGCGAGGGCCTCGGCGCGAATTTTTTTCTGTACCAGAGGCAGGCGGCCGAACAGCTTGCCCTTGACGCCCATCGCCTGGCCGGCCCAGCGCCAGAGGTCAAACCGATCGACGTGGCGCAGGATCAGGCCGTCGTTGAAGGTGAATGCCGCCTCGATAACGTTGTGCACCGGCAATCCCGTTGGTGAGAAAACATAACGTGCCTCCCAGTGCGCCCGCCCGCTGCCATTGCCCGCCTCGATGCCCGAATAGTCAAGAGACAGGTTGCGCACGCGTCCGCACAACATCCGCCACATGGCGCCAACCTGCTTGCCTTTCAATAGCTGGAACACCGGATCGGAAAAAGAACAATCGGCGTGATAACACGCGCTCATCGCAACCGCGTCGCAACGGCGAAAGGCTTCGTAAAACCGTTCGATCAGCAGGGCATTGGGGTTTTTATTCATGGTGCCCTTGCGGGAAAAGTGAAAAGTAAATGAGTGAAAAAATCAGCCGCGCGGTGCGGCTATTCGTAGCGTCGCGTCAGCCACTCGGCCACGCACACCGGCTTATCCGCGCCCTCACGTTCCACCGCCACGTTCCAGGCGGTCTGCGCGCCGCCCTCGATGTCCTCGACGCTGGCAAGCGTAAAGCGTGCGCGCAAGCGCGATCCGACCGGCACCGGCGCGGTAAAGCGCACGCGGTTGAGTCCGTAGTTCACCCCCATGCGCACCCCCTCCATGCGCAAGGCCAGCGCAAGAAAATGCGGCAGCAACGACAATGTCAGGAAGCCATGGGCGATGGTCGTACCAAACGGGGACTCGGCCAGCGCACGCGCCGGATCGACATGTATCCATTGGTGATCGCCGGTCGCCGCAGCAAACTGGTCTATGCGCGCCTGTGAAATTTCCACCCACTCGGTGAGCGCGACCTCGCTGCCCACAAACTCTTTGAGCGAAGCCAGGCTGGCAATGATGACGGGGGGCATGGCGTATTTTCCCATGAAACCGCACAATGGCCTGCCGCAGGGATTTGTTCCCCGCGGCAAACCTTCAAAGGAGCCCCCCATGCGAGCCCTGATACGAGCCCCGGTGAACGCCCCGGTTAACGCCACGGTGCAAACCCTCATACACGCTATCGCAATTATTCCTTTGACGCTGGCTGCGCTGACGCTTTGCGGCAGCGCATTCGCCCAGGCCGACGCCGCCACCCTGGCGTTCAAGACGCTGAGCCCGGACACCGCCCTCAAGGCGGCGCAGGCGGCGCTGAAAAAATGCCGCGACAGCGGCTGGCAGGCGGCCGTTTCCGTGGTCGATCGCAGCGGCACCCCCATCGTCATGCTGCGCGACCGCTTTGCCGGTCCGCACACGCCAGAGACCGCAACGGGCAAGGCCTGGACTGCGGTGAGCTTTCGCACGCCCACCACCGAACTCGCGGCACAAACCCAGCCCGGGCAGGCCTCAAGCGGCATACGCAACCTGCCGCGCGTAGTCGCCGTCGGCGGCGGGCTGATGATAGAGGCGGCCGGGCAGGTGGTCGGCGGCATAGGCGTTTCGGGCGCACCCGGGGGCGATAACGACGACACCTGCGCCAAAGCCGGCATCGCCGCCATCGCCGACGCGCTGGAGTTCTAGGCCATGCCGCAATCAGCCAAGATTTTCCTGCTGCTCGGCAGCCTGGCAATGATGTTCGCCGTGGGACTGGGGGCTTTTGGCGCGCACGGCCTCAAGGACAAACTTTCCGCCGACATGCTGGCGGTCTACCGCACCGGCGTCGATTACCACTTCTATCATGCCCTCGGCCTGCTCGCCCTGGGCATGATCGCGGCGCATCTGCCCGAGTCGGACCTGGTCAAATGGTCAGGCGCTCTGATGGCCGCGGGCATCGTGCTGTTCTCGGGCAGCCTCTATCTGTTGGCGCTCACCGGCACGCGCTGGCTTGGCGCCATCACACCGGTGGGCGGCGCCGCCTGGATTGTCGCCTGGGCGCTGCTCGCCGCAGCCCTGCTGCGGACCGCCTGAGTGTGTCCGGGCATCGCGCGTGTTGAGGTGTTGAGCGTATTGAGCACGCTGAGCGCGATAAGCACGATAAGCGCGATAGGCATGGGCCACACCTGTCCCATGCTGGCTGCCCGTTGATGGGCCACACCTGTTCGAAAATGACGTGAAAGACAGCGTGAACCGCCGCGCCCAACAGCAAATCCAGAACAAAGCCCTGCTCGCCGGCGTCTGCAGTCTCATCATCGCCATGGGCATAGGGCGCTTCGCCTATACACCGCTGCTGCCGGCGATGCAGCGCGCCATCGGCTTTGGCAATGAAATGGCCGGACTCATCGCATCAGCCAATTACCTCGGTTATCTCATCGGCGCAATCGCCACCACCGTCATCCCGGCGCACCTGGACAAGCGCCGCTTGCTACGCATCTGCCTGGTGGCCAGCGTGATCAGCACCGGCGCCATCGCCTGGAGCGACGCCAGCATGACGTGGCTCGCGCTGCGCTTTGCCGGCGGCATTGCCAGCGCCGGCGTGTTCGTCATCGCCGGCACACTGGTGACGCAGGCCTTGCAGGCGACGGGTCACGAAGCGCGCATGGGTGTGCACTTTGCCGGCGTGGGCACCGGCATTGCCCTGTCGGGTCTGCTGCTGGCACAAGCCGGGGAGCATCTGGGCTGGCGCGGCGGTTGGATGGCACTCGCGCTTTTGAGCCTCGTGCTGCTGCCGCTGTGCTGGACTGTTCCCAAAACGCCCGCCACCAAGGCGCAGGCGTCGCCCGCGGTGATGGCCGCAACCGGCGCGATGTCGGCGTCCACCCCATCACCACGCGCCGCATTGGCCTTTCCGATGAGTCTGCTGATCCTGGCTTATTTTTGCGAGGGCCTGGGCTACATCGTCAGCGGCACATTCCTTGTCGCCATCATCAAGACCACGCCCGGCCTCTCGGCCTTCGGCGAGTACGCCTGGGTTGCGGTAGGCCTTGCCGCCGCGCCCTCGGCGTTGGCCTGGAGCGCGGTGATGAAAAAAACCGGTCCGCTCAAGGCACTCATTGCCGCGCACCTGATCCAGGCCGCCGGCATCGTGCTGCCGGTACTGTCGGGCAGCCTTGCCGCCGCTTTGGGCGCCGCCCTCAGCTTCGGCGGCACCTTTGTCGGCATAACCCTGCTTTCATTCAATCTCGCCGTGCGCATCGCGCCGGCGCAAAGCGGACGCGTAATCGGCCTGCTCACCATCGCCTTCGGCCTGGGGCAGATCCTCGGCCCGGTCGCCGCCGGCTTCATCGCCGGGGAGGGCCGCGGCTTTGACGTGCCGCTGCTCGCCGCAGGGGCCGCTGTCGCGCTCGGCGCAGCCTTGCTGCTGTTCGGCGCCCTAAAACAAGGACAAACAACACTAGGCACCGCCGAACCATGCTGATTTTGCATCAGGCATAGGCTGGAAATGCCCGTCTGCAGCGGCTTTCCAGCCGATTGACATAAAGCAGCCGCAGCAAAACCGCAGCTTCGACATGTCAGGGCGCCAGGCGCTCGTCGCTCGGTGCGATTTCGGTGACGAGGTCTTCTATCAAGGCTTTTTTTCGCAATGGCGCCACGTGCATGTCGCCGGGCCGCAGTCGCGCGGTGCAGGCGTAGACGACATCGCCGTCCAGTTCCATCATGCATTCCTTGCAGGCGTTGGCGTTGATGCACGAGTAACGCACCGCGAGCGTGGCGTCGCTGGTGGCGCGAATCCAGCGCAAACCGTCGAGCAGGGAATAGCCGTCCTCGAAGGGCACATCGAAGGTCTCCACCCTTGTTTCGCTATCGGGCGAACCGCGCTGAATATGCAGCCGGGCGATTTGCGTCATGCCGCCACCCCGTCG
>JANXRV010000119.1:0-9232 GCA_025356665.1 Pseudomonadota bacterium | reverse complement strand
CCCGCCCCGTCTTAATCCCGGGCGTGGATTTGTGGCCGGCGCTGTAGCCGGCCTTGGTTCTAGTTAAGGCCTTTGGCGATCTTGTCTATGCCGGCCTGCGCGCAGGCGGTGTCTTTCTCGCCGCCTGGTGCGCCGGAGATGCCGACCGCGCCGACCAGTTCCTTGCCGGCGAAAATCGGCAGCCCGCCCTCTTGCGGCGTAATTCTGTCCAGCAGCAGGAAGCCGGCGAGCGGTGCGCCTGTGCGCTTGCCCATTTCCACCGACGGGGAGCGTGTTGTGAATGCGGTGTAGGCCTTGCGCAGGCCGTTCTCGGCGGTGTGCGGGTTGGCACCATCATCGCTCAAGATAACCGCCGGGCGGGCATGGCGGTTCAGCACGGTGATGGTCACCTTGTAGCCGTCTTTGCGGCAATGCTCGAGTGCGGCCGTGGCCAGTTCCATTGCGGCGGTGAGCGACAGGCTGCGCTCGCTGACCAGTGCCTGGGCGTTAGCGGCAAGCGGGGCGAGGGCGGCGGTGGCCACCAGGGTTAGCGGAGTCAACAGGGTCAACAGGGTTTTTTTCATTTAATCCTCCTTGGGTTGGTGCCCAGACTGACAGCCGGGCTGCAATGAGTATTCCCGATTTCCGGCCGTTCCGCCCGCGAAACTTTGCGGCGCTGGCGGACGGCGGGTGCGGGATCAGGCTTTTTTGTGCACGAAGCCGGCCAGCTGGGGCGGACGTTTGGTGATGTTCCACTCTTTGAGCATGGGATCCCTCAGTTCGGCGAGTTTGTGCAGTTCCACCGGCGCGTCGATATTGCACGTCAGTTCGAGGCGGTTGCCGCTGGGGTCGAAGAAATAAATCGATTTGAAAATGGCGTGGTCGGTCGGCCCGATGACGCTGCAACCGGCCTTTTCCAGGCGCGCCTTGTAAAAGAGCAGCTGCGCCTCGTCATCGACGCGCAGGGCGAGGTGTTGCACCCACTGCGGTGTGTTGTGGTCGCGGTCCATGGGCAGGGCTTCGGGCAGCTCGAAAAACGCCACGCAACTGCCGTCGGCCATCGCGAAAAAAATATGCATGTAAGGCGAGAACTCGCCGGTGCTGGGGACGTTGTTCTCGGCCATGGCCATGGAGAATTTCAGGTCGAGGACCTGGGTATAAAAATCCACCGTCTGTTGCGCGTCCTTGCAGCGATAGGCGGCGTGATGCAGCGACTGTATGGGCATGCTTCCTCCTGTTTGGGGCGGCTTCTCCGCATTGCTTGCGGGTCATCACGACCATGTTAGTCCAAAGCGCGGGAAGGCGCGGACCTGGCGCGGCCCGTCAGCTTTCCCGATTAATCAAGCAGATTTCGCTCGCCCATCCAGTCGAGGCAGCTTGCCAGAGCTTGCTGTAATTGCGCCGGTTGCCCCTGGTAATAATGCGTCGCCCCCTTGATGGCCCTGAAAGTCTTGTCGCGGCTTGCGGCGGCGGCATGAATGAGGCCGGTGTCCGGTTGCGGCACGGCGTCATCGGCGGTGTTCTCTATCGCCAGCAAGGGCACCGTGACCGATGCCGCGCACAGCGGCCCGAGTGCGCGTGAATCCTCCAGCGACCATTGCGACAGCCAGGCGCGCAAGGTCGAGTAGCGTCCGAGGCCGGCCGGGCCGCTGTTGACGGTTTCCGGGTTGCCGAGGTAACACCAGCGCGGCTTGCGGTCGTTGGCGTCGATGCCCGGGTCGAGGAAGCGCAGGTCGGCCATGGTGCGATGGGTGACAAAGCCGCGCTCCAGTTCGTTGCCGCCGCGTTTTTTCAGCCGCTCCAGCGTTTCTTTTACCCAGGCGGTGCGCCGGCGCATGCGCGCGCGCTGCGCGGCGCGATAGTGCGTAATGTAATCGCTTGAGTATGGCGGCTGGTTGGGGTTTTTGGGGTCGTAGATGTCGAGTTCGGGGTCGCGCCGGTCCGGATCATTTTCATCGAGCACCGACGGGTCTAGCCAGTCAGTGAGCGTGATGGCGCGCGCCAGATGCGCGGCCTGAAAGATCATCGCGTCGGCGGGAATGAGGCCGGCTGCGGCCAGGTTGATGGCATCGCCAGCGGGCGTGGCGGTGATGGTGGGCTTTTCGGCCTGCGATTGGTAAAACAGCGATAGCGAGCCGCCGCCAGACCAGCCACACAGCAGCACTTTCTCGTAGCCCCATACTTCTTTGGCGTGTCGAATGTAGGCGCCCAGATCAAGCACGACTTTTTCCATGATCAAGGGTGTGTCGTTCTTGGCGTAGCGGCTGCCGGCGCAAAGCACATGCGCCCCGTGCTCGGCCATCGCGCGCGGCATCGGCAATAGCTGCAGCGTTGAGGAGGGGTGCATGTACACGGCCAGGGTTTTCGATGGACGCCCCTTGGGCATATAGCGCACGCCCTCCAGGTTGACCGTGCCCTGGTTGCCGGAAAAGCCATAGACTTCGGTGAAGCTCGTGGCCTCGGAAAAACGCACATGGACCCACTTGGCCTGCACTTCGTATGTCTGGTGCTGGGTGTTGCGCAAATTAGCTCTCCTTGTTGCGACTTGTCTGGTACGCGCTAAGCACTAAGCACTCAGCACTCAGCACTGACCAGGCACTCAGCGCGCATCAGCACGCATCGCCACGCTTTACCACGCTTGAAGTGCCGTGGCGGCAGGACTGATTCTATGCGTATCTTGATCCTGCACCAGCCCCAGCCCCAGCCCTTTGCGGCAGAGGGGGATGCCGGCGGGTTCGCGGTTGCATGCATTGGGCGCCCCTAAATTTTTACTTCAAGCGGAGGCGCTTATTTCGCTTTCGCACTGCTGCCCGGATTGGTCGCCGGTACGGCAGTGTCCGGCTTGGCAAAGTCGCCGGCCTTGACTGAACTCAGTTGGCTGAAATCAAGGTGGCGTTTGAGCGCGGCAAGAATGGACTCGGGCGTGAGCGCTGCGATCTTGGCGTCGAAGTCGGCATCCCATTGCATGCCGCGCTTGAGCACGACGTAGCTCGCCAGGCGGGCGGCGAGGGCGCCGTCCTGGCCGCGGGCACCGCGGCGTGCCTGCAGGTAGCCGGACTTGGCATTCTCGACCTCCTCTTTGGTAAAGCCCTCGCGCAGCGCGCGCTCGAGTTCTTCCTTTATCGCAGATTCGACGCGTGAGCGGTTTTGCGGCGCGTAAATGGCCGATACGCTGAACTCGCCGCGCTCGTCAAAGGCGCTGGCCGAAAGCGCAGAGCCGACACTGTAGGAGAGGCCTTCTTTTTCGCGGATGCGCCGCCACAGGCGCGAATCAGCCGAGCCGCCGAGCAGGTAGTTGCCGATGATGAGGGCGGCATAGTCCGGATGATCGTCGCGCAGCTTCAGACTCATGCTGGCGCGCAGCACCGCATTGGCCTTGTCCGGGGTCTCGATGACGCGGTCGATGGGCGCAACGGCGACGTAAGGGCCGGGAATGCGCGTGTAGGACTTCGGGCTTTTCCAGTCGCCGAAAAGCTGTTGCGCCAGCTTGGTAATTTCTTCCGGATCGAAGTCGCCGACAAGGGACAGCTCGCTGTCCGATGCGCCGTAAAAATCGCCGTAGCATTTTTTCACCTCATCGAGCGTGAGCGCCTTGATGCGTTCGAGGCGCTCGTCCAGCGTGGCGATGTAAAACCAGTGCGACGGCGGATACGGCGACATGTGACGGCCGAGCAGCAGGCCGGCCTGCGCGCCCGGTTCGCTGCGCTGGGTCTCGATCGCCGACAGCGATGCGAGCTTCAGTTGTTCGAATTCCTTTTCCGGGAAGGACGGGGTGCGCAGCACCTCGGCCACCAGTTTCAGGGTCTCTGGCAGGTTGGCGCGCACCGTCTCGACGGATGCGCCTTCGCCGCCTATGCCCACTTGCGCGCGCAGCTTGTCGAAAGCGTCGCGCAGTTGCTCACGCGTGTGTTTTTGCGTGCCGCGCATCAGCATGGCGCTGGCGATGCCGCAGGCGGTGGCGCGGTTTTCCTTGCTGCGCTCGTCGCCCCAGCGGATGCCCAGCGCCGCGATGACGGTGCCGCCGCGGGTTTTCTTGGGCAGCATCACCAGCTTCATGCCGCCGGGCAGGGTGCGACGGATCACACGCTGCTCGATATTGGCCGGGGTCGGGTCAAAGGCGTCGCCGGCGGCGACTTCGGGCTTGCCCTTGTAGTCTTTGAGCGCGAGTGTGAGGTCGGGCACGGCGGGAATTTCCGTCCGCTCCGGTTTTGCCGTCGGAATGAACACGCCCAGCGTGCGGTTGCTCGCCTTGAGGTAAAGCGCGGCGGCCGCCTGTACTTCGGCCAGTCTGACCTGCTTGATGCGGTCGCGGTGCAGGAACAGCAGGCGCCAGTCGCCGATGGCGATGTACTCGGTGATGGAGGTCGACAAGGCGCGCGTGTTGGCAAGCATGTTCTCAATTTCGTTGAGCAGCCGCGTGCGCGCGCGCTCGAGCTCGTCGGCGGTGAGCGGTTCGGTGGCGATGTTCTCCAGCGCCTTGAGCATGGCCTCGCGTGCGGCGTCCAGTGACATGTCGGGGCGCAGGCTGGCGCCAAAGCTGGCGTAACCGGCTTCGCGCTGCTGGCGTTCATAGCCCCAGATCGAGGTGGCGAGCTTGCCGTCCACCAGCGCCTTGTGCAGGCGGCCACCGGGCACGTTGCTGATGATGGCGGTGAGCAGGTCGATGGCGGCGTAGTCGCTGCTGGCGCCCGGGGCGATGTGATAGAGCGCCGAGACAATTTGCACGTCGCCGGCGCGGCGCAGCGTGACGCTGCGCTCGCCGTCCTGCGTCGGCTCCACGGTGTAGGTCTTTTGCAGCGTGCGCGCCGGCTTGGGGATGGGGCCGAAGTGGCGCGCCACCATTGCCAGCGTCTGTGCTTCGTCGAATTTTCCGGCGATGACCAGCACCGCGTTGTCCGGCTGATAGTAATGCCGGTAAAACGCCTGCAGCCGTTCGATGGGCACGTTTTCGATGTCCGATCGCGCGCCTATGGTGGAGCGGCCGTAGCCGTGCCAGATGAATGCGGCGGCGGCCATGCGCTGTCCGAGCACGCCAAAGGGGCTGTTCTCGCCTGACTCGAATTCGTTGCGCACCACCGTCATCTCGGTGTCAAGGTCGGCACGGGAGACGCGCGAATTGATCATGCGGTCCGCTTCGATCTCGAGCGCCCAGTCGAGGTTGGCCGGCGTGGCGGTGAAGGTCTCGTAGTAATTGGTGCGATCGAGCGATGTCGTGCCGTTCCAGCGCGCGCCCTTGGCGGTGAACTCGGCCTTGACATCCGGGTGGCGGGTGGTGCCCTTGAACAACAGGTGCTCCAGCAGGTGGGCCATGCCCGACTCGCCGTAGCCCTCGTCGCGCGAACCGACGAGGTAGACGACATTGACGGTCACGGTGTCGAGCGAGCCGTCGGGCATCAGCAGCACCTTCAGGCCGTTATTGAGGCGGTATTCGGAAATGCCCTCGACCGTTGTGAATTTGACCGGATCGGCGCTCTGGGCGAGTGCGCTGCCTGTGCCGACGAGTGAAAAACAGGCCAGCGAGGACAGCATGGCAAGGAGGGAGGGCAGGCGAAGTTTCATGGCGTTCCGGGTGTCGTGGTGTCTCGTTGCGTGGACAAAAAAGGGGGAAAGGAGAGGGTAATCAGGTGGGCGCAAGAAGGAGGAAAGAAGGGGTGGTTCGGTGCGTGCAGGATTAAGACCGCGTCGGCATGCCGAAGTTCGGCGGCTTGATCATGCGGTCGCAAGCATCTTAACCGTTTAGCATGCGCACAAGGTGCAGCACGGCCATGCCCGCCAGCAGCGTGAGAAGGGTGTTGCGCGTGTGCCATGCCACGGTGATGGCGGCGAGTCCGGCGAAGAGTTTGGCGTTGGCCAGCGACAGCTGGAGGTGGCCGGCGTTGAGCAGCAGTTCGGGCACCACCAGCGAGACAAAAATCGCCACCGGCACAAAGCGCAGCGCGCGCTGCAGCGGCGCCGGCGGTACAAACCCCGAGAGCAGCGAGATAAACGATGCGCGCGACGAATAGCTGGTCAGCGTGAGGCCGGCGATGAGCAGCCAGATGGTCAGGGTATCCATTGTCTCGTTTCCAGTGTCTAGGCTGCGGCCTTGCCGCGTTCGGCCAGCATGCCCGCACCGATGGCGGCCACGGCCGACACAATCAGGCCGAGGCGAAAGGGCAGTCCGGCGGTGGCCAGCGCGACAATGCCGGCGGTGGCGGCGGCGGCCACGCTGGCGCGATCCTTGATGTGCGGCACCACCAGCGCGATAAAGGTCAGGATGATAGTGAATTCGAGCGACCAGCTTGCCGGCACGCTGGCGCCAAGGACGATGCCGGCGCCGGTGCCCACCTGCCAGGCGATCCAGACCATGGTCGAGGAGCCGGCCAGATACTGATGGCGCTGCGGGTCATTCGGGTGCTTGTGGAAGGTGTTGATGGCAACGGCAAAGCTGTTGTCAGACAAGGCGTAGCTGTGCAGCGCACGGCGCAGCCAGGGCAGGTGGCGCAGGTAGGAGGACAGCGACAGGCTGAACAACATGAAGCGCAGGTTGATGACAAAACCGGCCAACAAAGCCAGCGCGATCGGCGCCCCGGCGCTGATCAGTTGCAGCGCGGCGAGCTGGCTCGCGCCGGCATAAACCAGCACCGACATGGCGAGCGCGGCGAAGGGCGTCAGACCGGCCCCGACCATGGCTACGCCGCTGATGACCCCCCAGGACAGGATGCCGGGCATGGCGATGAGGGTGGCTTTCGCACCGGAGACGAATAGCGGGCTTGGCTTCAAGCGGAGTTTGGGGGCTGATGGAAAAGTCGGGGAAAACAGCCCTTTGTGGCTGGCTGCGCATTGTAGCGCAGGGTGGCTAAGACGCTGGTGGCGGCTCTTGAATCGCGGACGGCCCGACCCAATATAATGCGCGACTGGCGCTATCCGTGGTCGGGCTTAAACAAGCGGCCCGGCGCTTTGCCGTCAAGTTTATTCAGTTCATTCGGTTGATTTGCTTCACATAGTCCATCCAGTCCATCAGAAACAACAGGAAATTAGGGAGTTTTGCATGAGTGACACCGTAAGCACCGCAGCCAAGGGATCCGCACCGGAATCGGCCAAGGAGACCCTCGGTTTCCAGGCCGAAGTCAAACAACTGCTGCAATTGATGATTCATTCCTTGTACAGCAACAAGGAGATTTTCATGCGCGAATTGATTTCCAACGCGTCCGATGCTGCCGACAAGCTGCGCTTTGAGGCGCTGGAAGCCCCGGCTCTTTATGGTGATGAGGCCGACCTGAAGATTCATGTCGCCTTCGACAAGGCCGCGCGCACCATCACCATCGCCGACAACGGCATCGGCATGTCGCGCGAGGAGGTGATCGCCAATATAGGCACCATTGCCCGCTCCGGCACGCGCGAATTCCTGTCCTCCCTTACCGGCGACCAGGCCAAGGACGCGCGCATGATCGGGCAGTTCGGCGTGGGTTTTTATTCGTCGTTCATCATTGCCGACAACGTGACCGTGCTGACGCGCCGCGCCGGCGCCACCGATGCCGTGCGCTGGGAATGCAACATGGGCGAGGGCAGCGGCCAGTACACGCTGGAGCCGGCCGAGAAAGCCTCGCGCGGCACCGAAGTCACGCTGCACCTGCGCGAGGGCGAGGACGAGCTACTTAACGACTGGAAGCTAAAATCCATCCTGCGCAAATACTCCGACCACATCGCCATTCCGATTCTGATGGCCAAGGCGGCGGAGCCGGCGGAGGCCAAGGCCGGAGAGGCTGGCGACGCCGCCGAGAAAACCGCGGCGGCGGCAGAGCTGGAGACGGTCAACCAGGCGAGCGCACTGTGGGCGCGGCCCAAGTCTGATGTCACCGAAGAGCAGTACAACGAGTTCTACAAAAATATCGGTCATGATTTCGAGCCACCCCTCGCCTACACGCACAACCGCGTCGAGGGCCGGCAGGAATACACGCAATTGCTCTACATCCCGGCGCGGGCGCCCTTTGACCTGTTTGACCGCCAGTCGCGCCACGGTGTTCGCCTGTATGTGAAGCGCGTGTTCATCATGGACGACGCCGAGCAGCTGTTGCCCGCCTATATGCGATTTGTGCGCGGCGTGGTCGATTCGGCGGATCTGCCGCTCAACGTGTCGCGCGAAATCCTGCAGCAAAGCCGCGACATCGAGGCTATCCGCTCCGGTTGCGTCAAGCGCGTGCTCGGCCTGCTGGACGAACTGGCGGAGAACCAGAAAGACAAATACACCACCTTCTGGCACGAGTTCGGCCGCGTGATGAAAGAAGGTGTCGGCGAGGACTTTGTCAACAAGGACCGTATTGCCAAGCTGCTGCGCTTTTCATCCACGCATACCGACAGCGAAGAGCAGACCGTGTCCCTGGCCGATTATGTGTCGCGGATGAAGCCCGAGCAGACCAAGATCTACTATGTCACCGCCGAAACTTTCCTTGCCGCGCAGCACAGCCCGCACCTGGAGTTCTTCCGCAAAAAAGGCGTGGAAGTGTTGCTTTTGTCCGAGCGCGTGGACGAGTGGTTGGTGTCCAACCTGCACGAATTCGAAGGCAAGCCCCTCGCCTCGGTGGCGCGTGGAGAACTGGACCTTGGTGGCCTTGCCGACGAGGAGAAAAAAGCGCGGGAAGCCCAGGCCGGCGAATACAAGGGTCTGGTCGAAAAGATCAAGGAGGCCTTGGGCGAGCGCGTCAAGGAGGTGCGTATCACCCACCGGCTGACCGATTCGCCGTGCTGCCTGGTTGCCGACGAACACGATCCGGGTGGCAACCTCGCGCGCATCCTCAAGTCGGTGGGGCAGAAAGCGCCGGACGTGAAGCCGATCCTGGAAATCAACCCCGATCACGCCATGATCAACCGCTTGAAACAGGAGGAGGCGCACTTTGCCGACTGGTCCAAGCTGCTGTTCGACCAGGCCTTGCTGGCCGAGGGCGGCCAGCTCGAGGATCCGGCCGGCTTTGTGAAGCGCATGAATGCACTGATGCTGGGTATGGCCGGTGACGGCGCTGCGCGGATTGTGATGCCCTGAGCGGGGCTGGCGGCTGCAGGGGTATAGGCTGGAAAGCCGCGCCAGACGGGCATTTCCAGCCTATTGCAATACTGATTATTCTTGCGTGGTACTCCCTCTCCCTTGACGCTTGTCATTACCCACATCTTTTTGAGAAGTGCGTAGGGATTGGTTGTAAACGCCAAGGCGCGATGTTAACCTGAGTCTCAGTTCCTTTGACATCTCAAATCCTTGGCAAAAGCGGTCCCCGACAAA
>JANXRV010000053.1:0-9585 GCA_025356665.1 Pseudomonadota bacterium | reverse complement strand
CCTGCCACGCGCTGCTGAAAAATCCCGACCTCACCATCGATGACCTGATCAAGATCATTCCCGCGCCGGATTTTCCGACTGCCGGCATCATCTACGGCATCACCGGTGTGCACGAGGGCTACCGCACCGGCCGCGGCCGCGTCGGCCTGCGCGCGCGCACCCATTTCGAGGCTCTTGAGAAGGGCAACCGCCAGTCGATTATCGTCGATGAGCTGCCCTACCAGGTTAACAAGAAGACGCTGCTCGAGAAAATTGCCGAACTGGTGAACGACAAGAAGGTCGAGGGCATCAGCGAAATCCGCGACGAGTCCGACAAGTCGGGAATGCGTGTGGTGATCGAACTCAAGCGCAACGAAATTCCCGAGGTCATTCTCAACCTCCTGTACAAGCACACGCAGTTGCAAGACACTTTTGGCATCAATATGGTGTCCCTGCTGGACGGCCAGCCGCGCCTGCTCAATCTCAAGCAGATGCTGGTCGCCTTCCTCGGCCACCGTCGCGAGGTGGTGACGCGGCGCACGGTGTTTGAGCTGCGCAAGGCGCGAGAACGCGCGCACATACAGGAAGGCCTGGCGGTCGCGCTCTCCAATGTGGACGAGATCATCGCCCTCATCAAACAGGCGCAGACGCCGCCCGAAGCCAAGATCAAGCTGATGGAGCGCGCCTGGCGCTCGCCGCTGGTCGAGGAAATGCTGCGCCGCGCATCCACCGATGCCTCGCGCCCGATCGGACTGTCCGTCCAGTTCGGACTGAAGGACAGCGGCTACATGCTGTCGGACGTGCAGGCCCAGGCCATTCTGGAGATGCGTCTGCAGCGCCTTACCGGTCTCGAGCAGGATAAAATCGTTGCGGAGTATCGCGAACTGATCGAAATCATCGCTGATTTTCTCGATATCCTGGCCAAGCCCGAGCGTATCACCGTGATCATCACCGATGAACTGACCGCTGTGAAGGAGCAGTACGGCGACGCGCGCAAGAGCGTGATCGAGATGAACACCCAGGAAATCGGCATTGAGGACTTGATCACTCCCGCAGACGTGGTGGTGACTTTCTCGCATACCGGTTATATCAAGGCCCTGCCCCTCGCCGACTACAGCGCGCAGCGGCGCGGCGGGCGCGGCAAGCAGGCGGCCGCGACCAAGGAGGACGACTGGATCGAGCGCCTGTTCATCGCCAACACGCACGACACCATGCTTTGCTTCTCGTCGCGCGGCAAAGTCTACTGGCTCAAGGTGTACAACGTGCCGCAGGGCACGCGCACCAGCCGCGGCAAGCCGATCGTCAATCTGTTCCCGTTGGCCGAGGGTGAAAAAATAAACGCCGTGCTGCCGGTCAAGCAATACGACGAAGAGCATTTCGTGTTTCTTGCGACGGCCATGGGCACGGTGAAGAAGACGCCGCTGTCGGCTTTCTCCAACCAACGCGAAAAAGGCATTATTGCCCTCAGCCTTGATGATGGCGATCATCTGATCGGCGCCGCCATAACCGATGGCAAGCACGACATCATGTTGTTCTCCGAAGGCGGCAAGGCGGTGCGCTTCAAGGAGGACGATGTGCGTCCGATGGGTCGCGATGCGCGCGGCGTGCGCGGCATGAAACTGCCGGAGGGGCAGAGCCTGGTGTCGATGCTGGTGGCCGACAACGAAAGTCTCACCGTGCTCACGGCGACGGAAAACGGCTTCGGCAAGCGCACGGCCATCGCCGAATACACGCTGCACGGTCGCGGCACGCAGGGCATGATCGCGATCCAGACCAACGAGCGCAACGGCAAGCTGGTCGGTGCGGTGCTGGTGGGTGATGAGGACGAACTCATGCTCATCTCCACCGGTGGTGTGGCGATTCGTACGCTGGTCAACCAGATTCGCGAAATGGGCCGTTCGACCCAGGGCGTGGTTCTTATCAACCTTGACGCCGGGACCAAGCTTGCGGGCATTGAGAAAGTCGCCGAGGCTGACGCCGGGACGGGCGATACGCAGTGACAGCAAGCGTAAAACGCGCGATCAACTTCAGCGCCGGCCCTGCGGCGCTGCCCGAAGAAGTGTTGCGCCTTGCCGCCGCAGAGATGCTCGACTGGCACGGCAGCGGCATGTCGGTGATGGAAATGAGTCATCGCGGCAAGCAGTTCATCGCCATTCATGCCGAAGCCGAGGCCGATTTGCGCGAGTTGCTCGCCATTCCGGTCAATTACAAGGTGTTGTTTCTGCAGGGCGGTGCGATTGCAGAGAATGCCATCGTGCCGATGAACATGTTGCGCGGGCGTGATGGCGCGGACTACATCCATACCGGGGAGTGGTCGAAAAAATCGATCAAGGAAGCGGGCAAATATTGCAAAGTGAATGTCGCCGCCTCGGGTGAGGATCGCAATTTCAGTTATATCCCGGCGCGCGAAACCTGGAAACTTGACCGCAACGCCGCCTATGTTCACATTTGCAGCAACGAAACTATAGGTGGACTCGAATATCACTGGGTTCCCGATACGGGCAATGTGCCGCTCATCGCCGATATGTCTTCGCATATTCTTTCGCGACCGGTGGATGTGGCCAAGTACGGCCTTATTTATGGCGGCGCGCAAAAAAATATCGGCCCGGCCGGCCTGACCATCGTGATCGTTCGCGACGATCTCATCGGCCAGGCGCTACCGTGCACGCCTTCGGCTTTTGACTACAAGCTGCAGGCTGAGTCCGATTCGATGTTCAATACGCCGGCGACCTATGCCATTTACATCGCCGGCCTGGTGTTCAAGTGGCTTAAGCGCCAGGGTGGGCTTGTGGCGATGGAGCAGCGCAATATCAGCAAGGCGAAACTGCTTTACGATTTTTTTGATCACAGCGGTTTTTTCAGCAGTCCGGTGGAAAAGCGCGACCGCTCGCGTATGAACGTGCCCTTCAGGTTACGCGACACCGCGCTGGACGCGGCTTTCCTGAAAGGCGCGGAGGAGCGCGGCATGGTGCAACTGAAGGGACACCGGGTTGTGGGCGGGATGCGCGCCTCGATCTACAACGCCATGTCCTTCGAAGGGGTGCAGGCCCTGGTCGGATATATGCAAGAGTTCGAGGCAAAACATGGCTGACGCACGCGCCAGTGGTTTGCGCATCTGTCGGCTGTTACCGCGCAGGCCGGATTTTTCGGTGTTTAGTGAGAGGGCATGATGAGCGCAGATGTTCCCGAGCAAAATGTTCCCGGCAAAACACTGCTTGAGCAGCGCGAGGCGATCGATGCAATCGACCAGCAGGTGCTCAGGCTTATGTCCGAGCGTGCCACGCACGCGCAGACGATCGGCCATCTGAAGCAGGGCGGGCCGATCTACAGGCCGGAGCGCGAGGCGCAGGTTCTGCGCAATGTAACTTCCGCTAATGCCGGTCCCATCCCGAACGATGCGGTGGCACGCATTTACACCGAAATCATGTCGGCTTGCCGCGCGTTGGAGCAGCCCTTGTCGGTTGCTTATCTCGGACCGCAGGGCACCTTTAGCGAGATGGCGCTGGTAAAGCAGTTCGGTAAAAGCGCTAACAGTCTGTCATGCGCCTCGTTTGACGAGGTTTTTCATGCCGCCGAGACCGGCGCGGCCTCTTATGCCGTGGTGCCGGCGGAAAATTCAACCGAGGGCACCATCGGTCGCACGCTCGATTTGCTGCTCACCACACCGCTTAAGGTTTGCGCCGAGGTCGTGCTGCGCGTGCACCAGAACCTGATGGTGAAGGCTACGCCCATGGCGCAGATCAAGCGCGTGTACTCGCATGCCCAGTCCTTGGGGCAATGCCAGAGTTGGCTGTCGCAGCATCTGCCGGGAGCCGAGAGGGTTCAGGTGGCCAGTAACGCCGAGGCCGCGCGACTGGCCGCCGGGGAGGCGGGTGCGGCGGCCATCGGCCCCAGTCTTGCGGCCGAGCGTTACGGTTTGCAGATGCTGGCAGAGAACATCGAGGACGAACCGAACAACATGACGCGCTTTTTGGTGCTCGGTTCGCAAGATTCGGGCCCCACCGGACACGATCACACTTCGCTGGTGATGTCGGCGCCCAACCGGCCGGGGGCGGTGCACGAGTTGCTTACACCGCTGGCAAAGCATGGTGTGAGCATGACGCGTATCGAGTCGCGGCCATCGCGCACCGGGCAGTGGGAGTATTATTTTTATGTCGACCTGTTGGGCCACCAGCAGGACGCCAATGTCGCCGCTGCCATTGCCGAACTGAAGTCGCTGGCGCCGTTCCTGAAGGTGTTCGGATCGTATCCTTCGGCGGTGCATTGACGCGCAGATGGAGTGAGGCGCTGCCAAGCGCTTGAGGACACGGCTGGGCAAGGCAATCAAACGAAGCAATCAAACGAAGCAATAACGCAACAAGTACTGAAAAGGGTTTGTCCATGGATTTCACCGAACTGGCGCCGGCCTATGTGCGCGCCATCGCGCCGTATCAACCGGGTAAGCCGGTCGCAGAAGTTGCACGCGAACTGGGGATCGCCGAGGCCGACATCGTCAAGCTCGCCTCCAACGAAAACCCGCTGGGCTGTGGTGAAAAAGCGCGGGCGGCGATGCTAGGGGCGCTGCAGGACATCCACATCTACCCGGACGGCAACGGCTTCGCGCTCAAGGCCGCGCTGGGTGCGCGCTTTGGCCTTGGCAACGATTCGATTGTGCTGGGCAATGGCTCCAACGACCTGCTCGAGTACCTGGCGATGGCTTTCCTGTCGCGCGACACCAGTGCGATTTACTCGCAGCACTGCTTTGCCGTTTATCCGCTGGCCACGCAGGCGCGCGGTGCCACCGGGATCAAGGTGGCGGCGAAGCACTTCGGTCATGACCTGGAGGCAATGCTCGCGGCGGTAAGGGATGACACGCGCCTGATATTTATCGCCAATCCGAACAATCCCAGCGGCAGCTTTCTGCCTTACGATGAGCTCAAGGCCTTTCTCGCGCGCGTGCCGGAGCGGGTCATCGTTGTTCTTGACGAGGCCTATAACGATTTCCTGCCCACGGCCTTGCGCGTCGATACGGTGGCTTGGCTCAAGGTTTTCCCAAACCTGGTAATCACCCGCACCTTTGCCAAAATCCACGGCCTCGCCGGGCTCAGGGTGGGTTATATGCTGGGTAACCCCCAGATCTGCGACATGGTCAATCGCGTGCGCGCGCCCTTTAACGTTAACAGCGTAGGGCAGGCGGCTGCGATTGCCGCGCTCGATGATGCTGATTTTATCGCGCGCAGTTACGACAACAACCGCGCCGGCATGGCGCAACTTATCGACGGTTGCAAAGCGCTCAGCCTCGATTTCATCCCCTCTTTCGCCAATTTCCTGACCATCAAGGTTGGCGATGCGGCTGCGGTGTTTCAGAAATTGCTGCGTCAGGGCGTCATTGTGCGTCCTGTGGGTGGCGGCTATGAGATGCCCGAGCATCTGCGTGTCACCATCGGCCTGCCGCAAGAAAATGAACGTTTTTTGGCGGCACTCGCCAAGGCCTTAAAGGGCTGACGGGGGTGGCTGTGACACGCGTGAACAGGTCTTTCTTGGGCGGGGCCATCGACTGGAAACCCGCACCAGACGGGCGTTTCCAGGTGGTATCGCCGCCTGCGTGCGGGCCCCTTTTTGCCCTGGCCCCGGCTTTTTCGTGCGCGGTCGCCGCATGACAACGACTGCGTTTCGCATCGACACCCTGGTGGTAATCGGCGTCGGCCTGATAGGTGGGTCGTTCGCACTGGCGCTGAAAAAGGCCGGCGTTGTCGGGCGGGTCGTCGGTGTGGGACGTTCTGCCGCCAATCTGGAGGCGGCCAAGGCCTTGGGTATTATCGACGTACTCGCCGATGACCCGGCTGCCGCTGTGGTCGGGGCAGACCTGGTGCTGGTGGCGGTTCCCGTGGCGCAGACCGAAGCGGTGTTGCGCGCGATTGCCCCCAAGCTTGCGCCCGGCTGCGTCGTCAGCGACGGGGGCAGCACCAAGCAGGATGTTGTTGCGCTGGCCCGCGCCTGCCTCGGTACGAAGATCGGGCAGTTTGTCCCCGCCCACCCGATCGCGGGTGCCGAAAATAGCGGTGCCGCCGCGGCTCGCGCAGACTTGTACCAGGGACGCAAAGTGGTGATCACACCGCTGCCCGAAACGGCGGCGGCGGCGCTTGAGCGTGTCCGCGCCGCCTGGCTTGCCTGCGGTGCGCAGTTGCGCAGCATGCAAGCGTCCGAGCATGACGCGGTATTTGCCGCGGTAAGCCATCTGCCGCACCTGCTCGCTTACGCCCTGGTGCACGACGTGGCGCTGCATGACAACGCGGGAACCTTGTTTGACTATGCGGCAAGCGGGTTTCGCGATTTCACGCGTATCGCCTCCAGTAGTCCGGAAATGTGGCGTGACATTTGTGTGGCCAACCGCACGGCGATCCTGGCCGAACTAAAGCGCTATCAGGGGCAACTGGCTGCCTTGCAAACCCTGCTTGAGGCTGGCGATGGCGCAGGATTGGAGACTGTGTTCACGCGGGCGCGTTCGGCGCGTGATGGCTGGCTCAAAGGCAATGGCCAGTAGGCCTGTTCGCCCGATTAAGCCTATTAAGCCCAAATAGCCAAAATGACACACGGGACGCACGGGACGCACGGGACGCACAGGACACACAGAATGCACGGAATGCACGGGACACAAATGGCGCAGTCGGCAAACTCGGCTTGCTTGGCCAAGTAGAGGGCTCATCGACGTGGACTACCTTGACCTTCAGCCCATTCGCAACGTCGCCGGTACGGTGCGTCTGCCCGGTTCCAAGAGCATTTCCAATCGTGCGCTGTTGCTGGCCGCGCTTGCGGCGGGGCAGACGCGACTGCACGGCCTGCTCGCCTCGGATGACACCGGCGTCATGCTGGCCGCGCTGGAAAAACTGGGCGTGGCGGTGCAGCAGCGCTCCGACGGCGTAGTTGTGATTGACGGCGCCGGGGGCCCCTTTGGCGTCAAGTCGGCCGAACTGTTTTTGGGCAATGCCGGGACGGCGTTTCGCCCGCTTACCGCGGCACTGGCCGTTTGCGGCGGTGAATATGCCTTGTCCGGTGTGCCGCGCATGCACGAGCGGCCGATCGGCGACCTTGTCGATGCATTGACCGCGCTTGGCGCGCGTATTGATTATCGTGGCGCCACCGGATATCCGCCGCTGGCCATTCATGCAGGCCAAATTCGTGCCGGGGGCGGCGTCAGCGTGCGCGGCGATGTCTCGAGCCAGTTTCTCAGTGCCTTGTTGATGGCGCTGCCGCTGACCGGAGAGCGGGTGACGGTGGCGGTGACGGGCGAGCTCATTTCCAAGCCTTATGTGGAGATCACGCTCAACACCATGGCGCGCTTTGGTGTTGAAGTGCAGCGCGCAGGCTGGACCGCGTTCACCCTGCCTGCCGGATCGCGCTACAAGGCTGCCGGGGACCTTTGGGTTGAGGGAGACGCCTCGTCGGCGTCCTATTTCATCGCCGCCGGTGCGATTAGCGCACTGCGCGGCGGCGGGCCGGTGAGAGTTGAGGGGGTTGGCAAGGGCAGCGTCCAGGGGGACCTGCGTTTTGCCGAGGCGATGCAGGCCATGGGCGCCCGGGTCGAAATGGGCGATAACTGGATAGAGGCCGGTGTGACTGCAGAGGTCAGGCAAAGGGGCAAACTCAAAGCTTTTGATGCCGACTTCAACCACATTCCCGACGCGGCGATGACACTGGCGGTGGCGGCATTGTTTGCCGACGGCCCCTGCACCTTACGCAACATCGCCAGCTGGCGGGTCAAGGAGACCGATCGTATTGCCGCCATGGCGACGGAACTCAGAAAGCTGGGGGCGGGTGCCGAGGAGGGCGCGGACTGGTTGCGGGTGACACCGCCAAGCCAACTGCGGCCGGCGGCGATCGACACCTATGATGACCATCGCATGGCGATGTGCTTCTCTTTGGCTGCACTGGGCGGGGTGCTCATACGCATTAACGATCCGGGCTGTGTTGCCAAAACATTTCCTGAGTATTTTCAGGTTCTTGAGGGCATTTCCCAACGATGAATCTGGTTCCTGTTATTACCATAGACGGACCAACGGCTTCGGGCAAAGGTACCATTGCCGAGATCGTAGCCAAGACTTTGGGTTTCCATTATCTGGATAGTGGCGCTTTGTATCGACTGGTCGCGCTGGCTGCGCAAAAATCCAATATCCCCCCTGATTGTGAAGAGAAATTGGGAAATATTGCCGCTACGCTTGAGGCCCGATTTGAAGCGGGGGAAATTAGTCTAGGCACGGAGCGGGTGACCGACCAGATCCGGGCAGAGGCCGTCGGTTTGGCCGCCTCCAGGGTGGCGGCCTTGCCGGGCGTGCGTGCGGCTTTGCTACAGCGGCAGCGAGACTACCGGATGAGCCCCGGGCTGGTTGCCGATGGGCGTGATATGGGGTCTGTCGTGTTTCCCGATGCCCAGCTCAAGGTGTTCCTGACAGCGACTGCCGAAGCACGGGCCGAGCGCAGGTATAAACAGTTGAAACAAAAAGGAATCCCTGCTAACATCGACGTCCTTTTGTCGGAGTTGCGCGAGCGCGATGCGCGCGATGCAAGTCGCAGCGTTGCACCACTCGCTCAAACGGCCGATGCCAGGCTCCTTGACAGCACATCGCTTGGAATTCAAGAGGTTGCGCAGCTGATTTTGGAATGGTACCGGAACGTGGCAACAAAACGATAAAAGGAAAAGAGCAGCAAAACGGTGGCATAGGCGACCTTGCGGCTGACCCGCAGGCGAAGATGCCGGTTTGTTAACTGACCCGCTGTAACTGGCGGTTTTTAAAGCAGGTACTTATGTCCAACGTAGCCACGTCCGCACCTTCCGACGACATGGAAAGTTTTGCGGCAATGTTTGAAGACAGCCTCACGCGCAAGGAAATGCGTGTTGGGGAAGTGATCACCGGTGAGGTGGTTCGTGTCGATATGAATTTTGTCGTGATCAACGCCGGCCTCAAGTCCGAGTCGTTTGTCGCGCTCGAAGAGTTCCGCAATGACAAGGGCGAAATCGAAGCCAAACCGGGCGACTTCGTCTCGGTCTGCATCGAAGCCCTTGAAGACGGCTTCGGCGAAACCCGCCTGTCGCGCGACAAGGCCAAGCGCCTCGCCGCCTGGATGGATCTGGAAAAAGCCATGGAAACGGGCGCTCTGGTGTCCGGCCTGATCAGCGGCAAGGTCAAAGGCGGCCTGACCGTCATGACCAACGGCATCCGCGCTTTCCTTCCCGGTTCGCTCGTCGACATCCGCCCGGTCAAGGACACCACGCCCTTTGAGGGCAAGGAAATGGAATTCAAGGTCATCAAGCTCGACCGCAAGCGCAACAACGTGGTGGTTTCCCGCCGCGCTGTGCTCGAAGCGAGCCAGGGTGAAGAGCGTCAAAAACTGCTGCAGACCCTCGCCGAGGGCGCGGTGGTCAAGGGCATCGTCAAGAACATCACCGACTACGGCGCATTCGTCGACCTCGGCGGCATCGACGGCCTGCTGCATATCACCGACCTTGCCTGGCGTCGTGTCAAGCACCCGTCGGAGGTGTTGGCTGTTGGTGATGAAGTCACCGCCAAAATCCTCAAGTTCGATCAGGAAAAGAATCGCGTCTCCCTGGGCATGAAGCAGCTGGGCGAG
>JANXRV010000052.1:0-5410 GCA_025356665.1 Pseudomonadota bacterium | reverse complement strand
ACGGCGATGGCGCGCAGCTTGCCGCTGCGGATCGAGGGCAGCGCGCCGGCCACCGTCGGGTAGAACAGCGGCACGTGGCCGGCGAGCGTGTCGGTCAGCGCCGGGCCGCTGCCCTTGTACGGTATGTGGGTCAGCTTGATGCCGGTCATGATGTTGAGCAGTTCGCCCGACAGGTGGCTGGTGCTGCCGGTGCCGAAGGACGCATACGACAGGCTGCCCGGTTGCGCCTTGGCCATGGCGACGATCTCGCTCACGGTCTTGCCGGCGAAGGCCGGATTGGCCACCAGGATGTGCGCCGCTTCGCCGATCAGGCTCACCGGGGCGAAATCACCGAGGGTGTCGTAGGGCACCTTGCTGTAGAAGCTGGCATTGATGAGGTGCGTCGAGACACTGTGGAACATGATGGTGTAGCCGTCGGGTGCGGCTTTGGCCACGGCCTCGGCGCCGATAAGCCCGTTGGCGCCGCCCTTGTTGTCGACAATCACCGGTTGCCCGAGCGGGCCCGACAGCGCCTCGGCAAGAATGCGCCCCAGAATGTCGTTACCTCCGCCCGGAGGCCATGGAATAACCATGCGTATGGTTTTGTTCGGCCAGGCCTGCGCCAGCGCGGGTGAGGTGCCAAAGGCGCCAAGGCCAAGGACCATCAGGAATGCGGCGAGCAGGCGTGTCATGGTGGGTCTCCGGGTAGTGGGGCAGTGCAACAGTCGCGGGTCAGAACTGTGTATCGGGTAGTGCAAGAACAATGCCATCGAGCGCATCGGTCATGCGAATCTGGCAGGACAGCCGGCTGGTCGGCCGGCGCTCTGCGGCGACAAAATCGAGCATGTCGTTTTCCGGTTGGGCAACGGGCGGCAGCGTGCCGGCAAAGGCCTCATCGACGTACACATGGCAGGTGGCGCAAGCGCAGCCGCCGCCGCAATCGGCGGCGATGCCCTCTATGCCGCTGTTGAGTGCGGCGCGCATTAGCGTTGTGCCGGCCTCGGTTTGTACGCGCTGCTCCGTGCCGTCGGCGAGATGAAAAACGATTTCAGGCATGGTTCAGTATCCGCTCAGTATCCGGTGTGCGCTTTGATGACGTTGCGCGCCGGACGGCCGGCGAGCAGGCGCTTGAGGTTGGCGCAGGCAAAGTCCATGGTCTGCGTCATGTAGTTGTCGAGGTCGTCCGAGGAAACGTGCGGCACGATCACCAGGTTGGGTACGGACCACAACGGCGAGCCGGACGGAAGCGGTTCGGGCTTGTGCACATCGAGTATGGCTCCCGAGATGCGGCCCGAGCGCAGCAGCGCGGCGAGGGCGTCGTGATCAAGTACGCCGGCGCGGCCGATGTTGATAATGCCGGCGCCGGGCTTCATTGCGGCAAGTGCGCCTGCGTCCACGAGGTTCGCGGTGGACGGGGTGAGTGGCGTGGCGATGACGACAAAGTCGGCGCCGCGCAGGGCGGTTTTGATTTGCGCCGGCTTGTACATTTTTGACACGCCGAGTACCGCCTTGCCCGAGGCGCGCACGCCGACAATATTCAGGCCGAGCGACTTGCCGGCGGAGACCGCGGCGCCACCCATGTCACCCACGCCGATGACCGCGAGGGTTTTGCCGCTAATCGTGGGCGTGAAAATCTGTTCCCAGCGCGCGTTGCGCTGGTTGGACACGATGGCCGGCAGCCGGCAATTGAGCGCGAGCAGCGACATGAGCAAAAACTCGCGCGTCTTGGCGACGTGCACGCCGCTGTTATTGGCAAGCTTGACGCCGCGCGGCAGCCAGTCCAGGGGCAGCGCGCCTTCTATGCCCGCGCCTATGAGCTGGATGAGCTTGAGATTGGGCGCCGCCTTGGCGAGGGCCTCGCCGCGCGGCCAGCGCGCATCGCGCACCACATCGGTCGAGGTGATGAGCATGGTCGCGGTTTTCAGGTTACGCGCGAGATTGGCGAAATCCGCTCCGCTGGTAAAACGTGCGCGTTTGGCAAGAGCCGGGTGGCGCTGCTGCGCCGCACGCGCGAGCGCAGAGGTCAGCCAGAATATTTTCGGCTTGGCGGTGTAATTCTCAAGGTGAACATGGTGCACGGGCACCGGTGCGGCTTTCTTGGCGGCCATTAATCGAGTACCTGGTAAGCCACGGCCTGCGGTGTGCAGCCGTGGGCGTTGACGGGAATGAGATCCTGCGGGCAGGCCGAGAACACCATTACGCAATCGAGTTCGGCGCGAAATGTCACGCTTGCCCCGACCGCCGGCTCGGGCGCCTCGACCACCATGTCGCGGTGATTGTTGAACTTGGTGTTCATGAACAGGTTGAGCGGCGTCGGGATGTGGGCGATCGGAATGCCGAAAGGGTGGATGGCCTTGCGCAGGTTGTCGGCGCAATTGTCGTGAAAGCCCTGGTGGCCCATCAGGCGGTAGCGCGGCTGGTCGCAGGCGGCAAACAGCATGCAGTGCACGCCCGGGGATTTGTCTTCCTCGAGTTTCAGGATGGGATTGCGCAACTGCGTGTAGAGCAGGTCGCCAGGAAGCGGCTTGATGCGCCCCAGCGTCACCACCGAGTGCGGCATGGACAGGTGCTCGCTGGCGTTGTGCAGGAAGGACCACATGTCGACCACCTGGCCGCCGTGGGTATTGATGATGCGCACGGCTTGGCCTTTGCGCAGCTGTACCGCGGCGCCCGAGCGCGCGGGGATTTCGATAGGGTTCAGATTCACAATGACAGTAACAATAGGGTTCGCTAGAAAAACCTGCTCGACATTCAGAATGTGGGATTTGGCGTATGGAAATTAAACACGACTGTTAGTATCATAACCAATCACTCCTCGAAAAACGAGCACGCTCATTCTTGTAATTAGAACCCAATCGCAAAATCAGGCGCGCACCCGCACAGTGCGGCGGCGCGATTTTTGCACCATGACAAGCACCCTGTCGCACTCATCTGAAAGACGCAACCATGGACCTGTTTGATCCCCGCACCTACGAAGCCGTGAGGCGCCCGCTGCTCGAGGCCGAGACGCTGCCGGTCGAGTGCTACACCTCGCCCGAATTCTTCCAGCGCGAAATTGACACCATTTTCATGAAGGTCTGGAATTTCATCGGGCGCGGCGATTACATTCCCAACGCCGGCGACTACTACACCCAGGACTTTGCCGGCGTGCCGCTGCTGATCGTGCGCGGCGATGACGGCAAGGTGCAGGCCTTCGTCAATTCCTGCCGCCACCGCGGTGCCAAGATGGTCGTGGGCAAGGGCAGCTCAAAAGGCATCAAGTGCGGTTACCACGGCTGGATGTACAAGACCGACGGGACGCTGATGGCCGCGCCGGGCATGGCCGCCTCGAAGAACTTCGACAAAGCCAACTACCCGCTGCTCAAGGTCAAGACCGCCATGTGGGGCGGTTTCATTTTCATCAACTTCGATCCCAAGTCGGACACGCTGGAGCATTACCTCGGCAACATCGGCCTGCCCTTCGAGAGCTACCGCCTGGAGAACATGGTCTGCACGCAGCGCAAGGTCTATGAGGTAGCGTGCAATTGGAAAATCTACGTCGAGAACGCCATGGAGGCCTTCCATGTGCCGCACGTGCACCGCGCCAGCATCAACCGCCAGCGCGGCAGCGTCGCCAATGACCGCACTTTCGATTCGACTGCCGGCGACTGGGTGGTGATGCACAAGGAACACGAAGGTACCCGCGCCGTCATCCTGGGTGACAAGTCCTTCCCGCGCATTCCCACGCTGACCGGCAAGGCGGCCAAGGGCACCTATTACCCGCTGATCTACCCCAGCACCATGCTCGGCTGCGCCATCGACTGCATGTGGTTCCTGGAAATCCACCCGGTGACGGCGACGACCATGCGCCTCATCGTCGGCGCGTGCTTCCCCAAAGAGACCACGCTACGGCCGGACTTTGACGAAATCGTGCAGAACTACTACAGGCGCTGGGACATCACCACCGCCGAGGACATCGATATCAGCGTCAAGCAGCAGGAGGGCGTGACCTCGCCGTTCAGCCTGCCGGGTCGCCTGTCCGAGCACGAACCGCTGGTGCACGCCATAGACAACTGGGTACTCGACCACGTACTAGGGGTGAAAAACCGCTCGCGTACCTTCCAGGGCTTCAGCCTGACCGACCTCGATGTGCTGCCGGAGAATATCGTCGCCTGAGCGCGCTGTAGCGCCTACTTCGCGCGCACCCAGGCCTCGATCAGCTTCGAGTAAATGTCCACACCCTGGTTGATGCGCGAGATGAGGCAGTACTCGTCGGTCTGGTGCGCAAGCTGCGGCTCGCCCGGCCCGAGGATTACCGCCGGCGGATTGCCAAGAGCCGGGTTGAGCGCGGCGGCGTCGGTAAAGTAGGTCGCGCTGCGCGCCACCGGGCGCTCGCCCAGCAGCGGCTCGACAATGTCGTAGACCTGCTGCATCCAAGGGTGCGAAGGCTCGGTGTAGACGCTGCCCACATCGAGCAGCGTGGACAATTCCACGCCCGGCCCCAGGTGCCTGCACAGGCACTTGAGCAGCGCCGGGTGATCGACATTGGGCACGGTGCGGATGTCTATGCCTATGGTGGCCTCGTCGGGTACCGAGTTGATGTTGAGCCCGCCATGTATGGTGCCGACGTTGAGCGTAGGCGAGCCCATGAGCGCATGCGGCGCCGAGTCAAAGGCAAATTGTTCCAGTGCGCTGACCGCGCGCGCCGCCTTGTACACGGCGTTGTCGCCGCGCTCGGGCATCGAGCCGTGGGCCGTCACGCCGCGTGTTTTCGCCTGCAGCCAGAACGCGCCCTTGTGACCGACATAAGGATAGTTGGCCGTGGGCTCGCCGACGATAAGCGCGCCGATGCGCCCCATGATGGCCGGCGTTTTGGCCAGGTGGTAGGCGCCGCCGCAACCGGTTTCCTCGTCGGCGGTAAGGATCAGCGTGAGGCCGCCCGAGCGCTTGAGGTCGCCGATGTGCGGCATGACCGCGGCGATAAAGGCGGCGATGCCCGACTTCATATCGCTAGCGCCGCGCCCGTACAGCTTGTCGCCATCGCGCTCGCCCTCGAAGGCATTCTTGCTCCAGGGTGCGTTCCCGAGGGGCACGGTGTCGATGTGACCGGTAAAGCCGAGCATGGGCTTGTCGCCCGTGCCAATGCTGGCGATGACGCTGGTGCGCTGCGGGGCAAAAGCGTGGTAACTGACGCGAAACCCCGCCGCCGCGAGCGCGATGCCGAGAAACTTGGCGCAGGACTCTTCGTTGCCCGGCGGATTGATGGTGTTAAAGCGCAGCAATTGCTGCGTAAGCTTGACGGCGTCTTGCGTCACAGTGGGATTCCTTGGGCTGGCCCGCGCGGAAACCATTCCGTGCGCCGGGGCACTCTGATGATAGCTGCATTCGGCGTGGGCCAGCTACGGGCGCGGGGCTACTGCCTTTCGGCGACGACGCGGCCTTCGGCGTTGAC
>JANXRV010000039.1:0-75890 GCA_025356665.1 Pseudomonadota bacterium | reverse complement strand
GGTTGCGGCGTTGTTTTCATCGCCCGGCAGGGCACGGTAGCGGTCTTGATAGGAGTTCATGGCCGCGGTGATGCCGTTAAAGTCGTTGACGATATTCTTGATTTTGGCCTGGGTGATCATTTCCTGGCCCTTCAGGATGCCGCCCAGCAGCAGGCCGATGATGACCAGGACGATCGCAATCTCGACCAGCGTGAAGCCTGATTGTTTTGTTTTCATAGTAGTTCCTAGCCCATACGAGATGTGGTTCGTAAACTTATGCAAATTCCATACCTGCGTAGAAGTATTGATTTATGCATTTTTGCTATGATTTCAGACTGGTTTTGTTGATATTTCGCCAGTAATGTTGATTTTTTGACAGATCAGTTGGGTTTTGAGGCGCTAGCGCGCGTCTTCATGCGGAGCTCGATTTCTTCTAGGCGACCGTTTAAAAAGTGCAATTCTCCGCGGTCCGTGATTCGCCCGCTAGCCAGCAGCCCCCCTATCATGACGCGGGCGGCTTCAAGCTCATTCAGATCCTCCAGAATGAAAATTTCCATGGTAGTGACCCATGGCGGGACGTTTTTAGCGGTGGTGTGGGTTTGCAGGCTTGCGGCGTAGCTGCGCGCCAGAGCAATGTCCTTGAGTCGGTGTTTGGCGAGAAATGTGGCGTGGGCCAGCCAGGGCCAGCGTCGGTTTGGGTCAAGTAGATACTGCCGATAAACGAAATCCAGCATGCTGCGCTGTTTGGCTTCGTCGCTGACCTCGGCATACAGCCGGCTCGCGGCCAGCAGTGGATACTGCCCGCGGGGATCCAGTTCAAGAATTAGTGCAAGCCAGTCCTGTACGCGCCCATAGTCGAGTGCTTGATAAGACACCCGGCTGCCTGACTGGTAATCAAAGGCCTGTAGTTGCAGCATCAGGATCTTTGCCGCAGCCAAGTCTTCGCCAAGGCTGACCAGGCGTGTGACCATGGCCGTTGGTGGTGTCGACAGTTCTTCTGCGCTTGGCTTGGGCGCGCTCCCGGATGTCTGCGACAGCAATTGCAGCGCGAGCGTGATGACGAGCAAGGCTGCGACAGGTTTGGGGACATGCGATAGTGGGCGCTCATTCACGGCTAGAAATTTTTGCGATAAAAATCAAACAGCGCTGCGCCGCATAACAGTCCCCCGTAGATAGCGGCGTCCAGAGCGGCTGCGGCCATGGACGCGGCATCAGGGGCGGCATACAGCAGCCATTCGGTGCGGGTGATGCGGTCCAAGTGGGGGAGTAGCAGCGCGAAAACGTCGATCAGCAAGCGTATGACGTCATTGCCAAGGCTGCCGGCAGTGTCCAGCGGCGCTGCAGCGATTACCTGGATGGCGCCGATGTTGCGGGAGAGCACGTAAAATCCGGCTGCGGCTGCCAGCGCTGATGTCACCTGATTGAGGGACATGACGCAGAACAGGCTTAGCGTAGTCATGATGAGAAGTTCGCAGGCAAGCGACACAGTCCACGCGCCCACTTGTAGCCAGGGCGCAAACAAAGTCAGCGGCAGGCCAAAGAGTGCTGCCAGGACGATGGCGGACACTGCGAATCCGGCGAGTTTGCCGAAGAAATAACTGGCGCGTGGTAGTGGCAGGGCGAGGATCAGTTCAAGCCCTTTGTCGTTGGCCTCGCGTACCATGCTGGTCACTATAAACGAAACGACAATGAATACTGCGCTGAGGCGCAACAGGGCGGCCAAGATGGCTGCCTGTATTTGTTTGGCTTCTGTGATCGCTACCGCCTGTAAAAAGGCGGCGGCGATAAGGCTGCCGCCAATGCTTGCGGCTACGATCCACAGCAAACGGTTGCGCAGCGCCTCGATGAGGGTGTATCGCGCGATCACAAACGCGGAGTGCAGCGCCGTATGCGGGAAATTGGATGTGGAGGTGTTTGGGCGTTTGGTTATCATGACTGGGTGCACGATGGCATAAATCCTGCCTTCGGGAGGTTAAAGCGCGAGACCTCGCGGAGCAAGCCCTTACCCCCAATTTCATGCAAATAGCGAGTTTCCTCCCGCTTTTCCAGTTGGCTAGGCTGCGTAATTGGCGGCTATTTTTCATCGCCATGGTGGTGCTTTTCCATCTTGCCGCAGTGATCGGCCCCGAGTCCTACCTGGGCCGGGTGTTGATGCTGGCCCATTTTGGTTTGTTCATTATGTGGCAGCCATTCATGCGCGCCGATCAGCGCATGTCGACCGGACAGGTGCTGGGCATCCTGTTGATCGCCATCCTTGTAATGCTCACGCTCAATTGGTGGCTGCTCGGACTATGGGTGAGCGTACTTGCCGGCATTGTCGGCGGCAAGGTGTTCCTGTTCCAGGCTCCGTGGCTGCGACGGTTTTATTTGGTCGTGCTGCTTTATTTTGTGGCCATGCTGCTGGTCTGGATAGTGCCCAACAGCTTTATGGGTATTAATCTTCCGCCGGAAATCGGGCTCTCCGTGCGCTACGGCCTTCCCCTGCTCTTTATCCCGATGGCCTTGTTGCCGGTCGAGAAAGACAGCGCAGAAACACCGCAGATAGTGGACTTTCTCTATGCAACCCTGTTGTTTTTGATGCTCGTGGTGCTGGTACTTGGCACGTTTGCATTTATGAGTGTTGCTCGCCTGTATTACTTGCTGTCGCTCGCCTACACCCTGATCATTATCGCGGGCGTGTTACTGGCCTTGTCTTTGGCGTGGAACCCGCGCGGCGGTTTTGGCGGTCTGGCCATGTTTTTTTCGCGTTATCTGCTCTCCATCGGGCTGCCTTTCGAGCAATGGCTGTATTTTCTTGCCGAGCTCTCGCAATGTGAGGCACGCGCGGAGCAGTTCTTGAGGCAGGCCTGTGACGGTCTGCAGAAGCTGCCTTGGGTGACGGGCGGAAAATGGCGTGCCGGAGAGGACTCGGGGGAATTCGGTCATCGGACGCAGTATTCGGCGGAATTCGCGAATGAGCAGTTTTATGTGATGGTCTATAGCCGGCATGCGCTGAGCCCTTCGCTCATATGGCATTTTCATTTACTTGGCCAGCTGCTCGGGGAGTTTTATCTCGCAAAGCTGCGCGAGATGAAACTTCAGCAACAGACCTACGTGCAGGCAGTCCATGAAACCGGCGCGCGGGTGGCGCACGATGTCAAAAATCTTTTGCAATCGCTAAATGTGCTTACTTCTGCGGCGGAAAGCAGCGCACAACACGACCCGGCTGAATTGCAAGCCTTGATGCGTCGTCAACTGCCGGCCATCTCGCACCGCTTGCAGGCGACCATAGATAAATTACGCCGGCCCGAGATGGAAAGCGGCCGCTTTGTTCGCGCCGATGTCTGGTGGGCAGACCTGAGACGCAGCTACAAAGGGCAGCCAGTCGAGTTTGAGGCGGGAGCTGTCGTCGACACGGTGTTGCTGCCGAAGGAACTTTTTGACAGCGTTGCGGACAACCTGATCCAGAATGCCATGCGGAAACTGCGTCTTGAGGGCGGGGTGCGGATCGTCGCCAGATTCAGTTGTGCAGAGGCGATCGAATTTTCCGTGTCCGACACGGGTAGTATGGTTGCCCCAGAGGTGTTGCGCGGCTTGTTGCTCGGGCCGGTTCCCTCCGCCTCCGGTTATGGCATCGGCTTGTATCAGGCGGCGCGGCATGCGGAGATCTCGGGGTTCGCGTTACGGTTGTCCGATAATAAAGAGGGGTATGTCCGCTTCCTGCTGCGCGGTGACGTCCGGCGCGCTTAGTTTTTGTGGCTTCTGGCGGGGGCTGGTACGGCAAGCTTGAACGTGAGCCACAGAATCGCGGTATTGATGGCGAGCAAAAATAATTCGAGAAACAGCAGGGGTAGATAAATACTTCGTTTTGCTTTGTCTCCGAACAAAAAATAGTAGCCATCGAAGCTCAGCGGCGTATTGCGTTGCAGCGAGGTATAGGTCTCAAACGGGACAAAGACCAGCAGCAAGGCGAGGTTCACCGCCGCGAAGATCAACACCCCGTTTCTGGCCGTCAGTGATGCGGCACCGGCTCGGCCATCGCGCAAAAAAAGCCAGCCGGCCGCAGCATTTATCAGTATCCACATCACTTCAAGATAAAGCAGGTTGGAATTAATCTGTTTGTTGTACTGCTGGTCGAGCACGAAATAAAAGGCGTCAAAACTTGTCCCGCCGCGGGTCAACGACAGCGTGTCATATGGCAGGAAAGCCAGCATCAACGCGAGGTTCACGGTTGCAACGGTGATCAGAATGGTCTGGTTGCGTTTCATCGGGATTGTGAAGGTTCTTTGGCGGTGGTTTTGGGATTGTCTAGCACTAGGGCAGCCGGCTGGCGCTGATCATGCGGGTTATCAGCGTTGAGGGTGAAATGGCCAGCACAATGTCGTCGAATTCGCAGAATGGTGAGCCGGCCGTGCTGTCGCTGCACGACGAGGTGGCCGTGCTGGCATTGCGGCTGAAGTAGGCGTTATGAAGGTAGCTGCTAGACCCGGTGACGGCGACCACCGCGATCTGGGTTGTGCCGTTTATGTTGGATGCCTCGTCGACGTTTTGGTCGGGCACGCCGTCGCTGTTGCCGTCGCCGGATCCGATGACGCGGGTGCCACTGGGCTGGAATGCGCCGTAGCCGTTCTTGCCGTGGGAAATGATGATCGCGGGAATGCCAGCGGCAATCGAGCTGGTGGCGTGCGTCGAGTCGCTGCGCGTGAACACCGCAATGTCGCCGAGACTGCACAGGGCAAATGTGGAAAGCGCGGGCGTAGGTACTGGGACGCTGCAAGCCGGCGACTGGTTGGCGGGGCTGGCCAGCGCGGCGTTGGCCGGCGTGATCGTGGTCGTTGCGGCGTAGGTGGCGTTGCTGATCGCGTCGGCGAATGCGCTGGTGACGCGATAGGTGAAACGCCGGCCCCATGCATCCACTTCCGCCACGCCAAGGGTGCTCCAGGGCACGACGCCCAGCGCGGTGGTGCAGCGGTTGTTGGTGCTGTCCCATTGCTCAGCGCCGGCGCCCACCGCCCCCATCGCGAGGGCGCCGTTGGCCGGACAGGGCAGTCGTCCGTTCGACTGGGCGAATCCGATGACGGCGTCGCGAATCGAATCCATGGTGCGGCGGGTGTCGGCGACGCTGCGCACCTCCATTTGTGCGGATATGGGCACGAGCGCGCCGGCGAGGAGCAGCCCGATAATGACGAAGGCCACGGCCAGTTCGGCAAGCGAAAAGCCTTTTTGGCGACGGACCAATTTGGCAGGTTCAGGGCGCAATGACAACAACCCTGTCGTTGATGGACGAAGCCACCCCTGCCCGGTGTTCGTAAATGAAATCGGTCGGCGTGGTGTTCTGGCCCTCCAGGTAGTTCGCAAGCGTTGCGGAGGGCCGGCTGGAGCCATTGAGCGAGCGGCCGGTCAATATCAGGATGGCCTGCTTGTCGGTTGTTGAGGCGTAACTCGAGGGCAGGGTGTTGACCGTCAGGCACGAGGGCGTTGCGGGCAGCGCGCTGCAGCTGCCGCCGCCGCCAGGCTGCAAGCCGGGTGATACCGCGTAATAGACCTGCCGGTACCATTCGTTTCGTATGAACCAGCCGGCGAAGGGGTCGCTGCTGCTGGTGAGTGAACTCGTGGTTACATCGGGAATCGTCACCCGCATCGCCCGCGCGGCAGAGGAGGTGCTGTTCCGGACATGGGTTCCCTGGAAGATCACGGTACCGGCGCCGGTGGCGCTCAAAGATCCTGTGGTGCTTGTTCCGGACATGGTGCGGGTGGTACCCGTCAGGTTGGTTACCGTCACACGCGGCGACAAGCCGGAACTCACGTCGTCTGGCAAATCGACAAAACCCAGCCCGACATTGGCGATCGGCGCCGATACCCTGAATTGGGGGTTGACCATGCTGTAACTGCAGCAGCCGGTCAGTTGCGGGTTGATATTGAAGTCGCATTGCATCCCCCCGGAGACGAGGGAGCATGTGGTTCCGCTGATTGAGCTGGCCGTGCCGCCGGTCAGGGTGACGGTTGCCGAGCCGGTGGTCCAGGTGTAGGTGCCCGCGGTGGTGAGCGGGAGGAGTCCGCCCGATGTCGACGTTGTCGTACTGCCGATGTACGCGGATTGCGCGCGCTGCGCGCTTGTCCCCGGTCCGTTGGTGTAGGTGGCGTTCGAGAATATCGCCGGGAAGGGAAATCCGCCCCACTGTGAAAAATATGAAGTGATGGATGATCCGGAGGCCGGGGCAATGTATTGCTTGATGTCACTTTCTATGCGCGAGGCGACCGCCTGCTCGACCACCGAAAACAGGTCGGCGTGCGTCAGCGGCAAAATCTGGTCGTTGAACGTGTCGGGGTAGCTTGCCGGGGACTGCGGGGTGCTGGTGTAGTTTCCCGTCGCGCCGGAATTGCGCCCTTCAAGGTAATTGGCGGCGGTATTCACGCCGCTTGAATCACGCGTCTGCCCGGCGACGGCGACGCCCGGCGCAATGACAAACGCCACCACGTTGCTGAGCGTCGCAGTCGTGGTGCTGTCCTTGTCGCTGTAGAGTACAAGCTGGCCCTGCGTGTCGCTGTTGATTACGGTGACGCCGCTTGCATTGCGCAAATTCGGCGAGAGGGCATACCATAGAATTTCACCGCTGGCATCGCGCAACTCGCGGGCGTTCAGCGTTTTCCACGGCAGGCGGCCGACCTGGCTGAGGCAGGCTCCGCCGCTGATGTCGGACGAGCCGTCATTGGTGGTATCCGGGCAGGGCAGCGAGCCGGGCTGGTCGGTCGTGTTGCCGGTCCATGCCTGGGATGCCGACCACGCAACAAGCGCCGCCTTGGCCTCCTGCATGGCGTCGAGCGACCGGCTGTCACGCTCGATTTTCACCTGGGCGGTGATGCGCGTAAGCGCGTCGCTGATTACGTAGGTGCCGATGAGGGTGATGAGAACGACCAGCGCGAGCATCGCCATGCCGCCCTGGCGATGCCGCAGTGATCGAATAGGCCGTGCTCCCATAAATTAGCGCTTGCCGGAGGGCACGCGGATCTGGCCATCGCCCACAACATCGCGTTTCTCGCCTCGTACCTTGTCGAGCGTCTCGCCGATTTTCAACGGGACTGGAGGCTGATCTTCCCCCATGGGTACGGACACCTTTGACGGATCGACGCGACCTGCCTGGCCGTGCTGCGCCTGGCCGTTTATCCAGGATGTTGTTTTCCCGCTGGAGCGGGACACTTGACCGTTCACTGTAACGAAGTTATCGATGGAAATAAGGCTTTCCTGGGCATCGGCCTGGCGCCGTCTGTCCAGATCAAGCCGTTGTGCCGGCGTCATGAACAGGCGGCCCAAGCCATCGGCCGCAGTCCCCGGCAATGCAGTCAAAGTCAGTGCGAGGGCGAGCAGGGCAAGGATAAATTTTGCGCCGTGATTCATTACTACTTTTTCTCCCTGATGGTGATCATGTCCATTTGACATTCCGACTTCAATCTTGGCGCCATGCCGCGCCCGCCCGGGGGGGCTTCGCGCTCCGTTCGTTCCAGCACGCACCGGCGTATGGAAACATAGGCTTTTCCAGCCACCTGCAGGTCTTCAAAAAAATGAAGCAGATCATCTTCATGCAGCAACGGCATATCAACCTTGAGGCGGCTTGACATGAACTCCACCCCGGCCGCGGGCATGACGCCCGGATAGTCGAGGATTTTTTGCGCTTCAATGTCGTAGCTTATTTTAAATAATTTTCGCTGCTCGCGGATTCGCGCAATTGACTCCACCCAATCGAGTCGTTTTTCCTCGCCAACAATCCCCCAGGATACAAGTCGCTCAAATTGAGTGAGATTTTCCCGAATTTCGCGTTCTTCTTCAGTTGCTTTTGCGACCCGGTCTTGTGCCGCCAGTTTGGACCGGTGCACCGTGTCCTTGTCCCTTTCAGCGCGATCTTTGGCGCGTTCGGCGATGAAAAGAGATGCGGCCCCTGCGCCGACCATGAGCAGACAAAATGTGATCGGTAATCTTAGTTTCTTGATGTCTTCCCGATGGATGGTCATGCCCCGACCTTCCTGCTCACTGTTATCGTGAAACGCGGCGCTTCGTTCGTTCGTTCTTCCCCCGCACCTCCGCGCAGCGCGCTTGTCGAATCGGTGTCGAAGGGCAGCCGGATCGAAACCACGTCCCACCCGGGGCGCTTTTTCAGCATATCGACAAACTGGTTCACCAGGCTTGCGACGGAGCGGTAGTCGCTCGCCTGCGGTGTGTTGATGCGGGCGTTGATTTCAGCGACTTCATAGCGTGTGTCGGCCGACACGGGTGTTGTGGCCGCAGCGGGGCCCGTTGGCGTGGGGAGGGGGGCGCGTGAACTTCCTCCGCCTGAACCGGTCCTGACCGGACTGATCTCCCAGCTTATTCGGTCGACTTCTATCAGCGCTGAGGAAGTGAGTGCCGCGCTCACATCCGCAAGCAATCCCGTTGGGGAGACCGTCTGTTTGACCAGAAGCTTGTAGCTCTTCACGCCGGCCTTGAGATTTTCTGTGCTGGTCGGGGTTTTAGGAAAAGACAGCGTCAGGCGCGAGTACTCCTGCGCGGCGGTGGACTCCTGGTTCCTCTCAGCCTCGACCATTTGTTCGGTGCTGTAGACATCGATCATTTTTAGCCCAGCCAACAGCGCGCAAAAGACAAAGACCGCGATGCCCCCGGCAATCAATCCGAGGCGTGCCTGCCAGATCCGATAGAAGCGTCTCATGGGCTCGGCGACATATTGTTCGGCCGGCTGGTGCTCGGCGAGCAGATGAAGGAATATCGCTTCGCTTTTCAATTCCAGCGGATACGCGTGTAGCTTCAGTTGCGTTGCCAGTTCGCCCGTGTCGTGGACATGAAAATGCAGGCGCGCGTTGCTGACGCAAGTATCGGTGTAGACCGCTTTCTGGCCTGCGGGTGCGAGAACGATGACATCGAGCGCGCCGATGTCCCGCGGTAGCAGCCTGAGGTTGGTTAGATACTGTTGAATGCGTCCCGATTCAGCTACGAAATTTTGCGCGGCTCTTGCCGGATCGGCCGCGTCAAGGCGACCGATCCGGGAGAAGCGCATGCGGCCGCCCTCGATATAGGTCTGGCGCAAACCACCGCTTTGCTCGCTTACAACCAGACAGCGTGGCGTTTTAATTGCCGCGCGCGCGACCAGTTGGGGCGTGATGAAGGGAACGGAATAAACGCCGACTAGCCTGACCTCGTGCGATTGCAGCACCGCCAACCAGGGCTGGAATTGTTGCGTGTTGGTGAAGGAGCTGAAAAGCAAGCGCTCTTCGCGCCGCGCACCCGATTCAGTGCCAAGGGTGGCGGTCAACGCCAATGTGGTGTCGCGGTAGCGTTGCGAGAGTTTGCGCCCCAGCAGCAACACCCTGTCCTTGCCGCTGACCTTGGGGAGCACTTCTTGGAAAAAATCCTCTTCGACAACGTCGGCGAGCAGATAGAACAGGCTGTCGCGATTGGCGGACGTGTATTCGGAGAAGGCGGCAAGGCCGCTCTCGTTGTTTTCGAGCCGGATTTCCACGGTCAGTTCGCCGCGTTTCCAGAGAAACGCGCAAACGCTGCCGGCGGCGAAATAAAGAAGGCGTTTCTTTAGCATGGTTTGCACTAGATCTTGATTTTGCCGATGGTGTCGTAAATGGGGCCGAGCACGGACAACATCACCCAGCCGAGAATCGCACCCAGGACGATCGTCAGAGCCGGCTCGATCATCGCCTGCACCTTGTCTATGGACTCCTTGACCTCGCGGTTGTAGAAATACGACACGTTTAACAGTGCGGTGTCCAGCGCGCCTGTCGTCTCCCCGATGCGGAGCATTCGAATGACCAGGGGTGGGAACAGGCCGACGTCCTGAAAGGCCGACGTCACATTTTTTCCATCGGCAATCTGCTGGCCCGCCACGCGCAGCCCCTCGCGGATGACGACATTCCCCGCCGTCTCCTCTGAATTTCGGATCGAGTCGAGGATGGTGATGCCGGACGAGTACATCAGCGCAAAAATGCTGGCGAAACGCGACAGGATGATCTTTCTCAAGATCGGCCCGAGGATCGGTAAATCAAGCTTGATCTGGTCAATCTTGTAGCGCACCCCCGGCCGCGTCGCCGCGAGAAATTTTAATGTGAAGAACAGAACGAAGGGCGCGGCAATGACAACCCACCAATAGTTAATCATGAAGTTCGACACTGCTATGAGCAGCAGTGTGTGGAAGGGCAGTGCCTGGCCCATGCCCTTGATGAAGCCGACCATTTGCGGAACCAGGTAGATCATCAGGAACAGGGTCACAGTCAGCACAATGCTGCCGACAAAGGCCGGATACATCGCCAGTTTTTTGGTCTGGGCCGCCAGTTCGTCTTCCCATTTGAGTGTGTCAGCGAGACTTTTGAGTACCTCGGCCATGCGTCCCGTGCTCTCGCCGGCGCGGATCAGGGCGGCGAAAACCGGATTGAAAACGTCCGGATACAGCCCCAGCGATTGCGAAAGATTTTGACCGCCCTGGATGCTTTCAATTACCCCGGAGATGACCTCTTTGAAGCGCGGGTTTTCGGTGCTGTCGCGCAAATCGGTAAGGCCCTCTAGCATAGGGACACCGGCCGACGAAAGCTGCTCCAGGTGGAAGCAGAAATTGATCAGATCGCTGCGTTTCACCGAGGAGGCGGAAAAAAACGAAGTTCGACCGCGTTTGGACGGGGCACCAGCGATGAGATCGAGTCCCATGCGTTTGAGGCGCAACTCCAGATCGATGATGTTTACGGCGTCGAGTTGCCCCATGATCGCCTTGCCGCGGGTATCGATTGCCTTGTAATTGAACAGCGCCATGGTTGTTGGTCTTCAGAGAAGAGCGCCTGCGAGCGCGCCTACATGCGGTCAGTAAGGTCGACGACACGCATCAGTTCGTCGATGGCCGTCGTTCCGTCGAGAACGCGGCGCACACCATCGTCGGCCAGCGTATGAAATCCTTTGGCAATCGCCGCCTTATGGATTTCCCGCGCGCTTGCGCGATTTGCGATCATTTCGTCTAGGTCAGGATCCATCTTTAGCAATTCCATGATGGCGACCCGACCGCGGTAGCCTTGATAGTCGCAGTGATCGCAGCCGACCGAGCGGTAGAGTGTCGGCGGCCTGTCCGGGCGCACGGCAAGCATGCGGCATTCGGAGGCATTGGCCTCGTAAGGCTGCCGGCAGTGTCGGCAGAGTTTTCGCATCAGTCGCTGCGCGATGATGCCTATGATATTGCCCGCGAGGATGTCGGGCACGATACCGATGTCCGCAAGTCGCGGCAGGGCTCCAAGCGCGGAATTTGTGTGAAGCGTGGAGTAGACCTGGTGGCCGGTCATTGCAGCGCGAAAGGCCATCTGCGCCGTATCCTCGTCGCGCACTTCCCCCACCAGGATCACATCAGGATCCTGGCGCATCAGGGACCTGATGCCGTTGGCAAAATCCATCTTTGCCGCTTCCGATACGGAAGTCTGGCGGATAAGGGTCATTGGATACTCGACCGGATCCTCCAGGGTCATGATGTTTATGCCGTCATGATTGATGTGATTGAGCACCGAATAGAGTGTCGTGGTTTTCCCGCTTCCCGTGGGGCCCGTCACCAGAATGATGCCCTCGGGTCGGGCGAGCATTTTTTTCAGGAGTGCGAGTTGCGAGGCTTCAAGCCCCAGCATGTCTAGAGGCACGATGCCCTTTTGCCGGTCGAGAATCCGCAATACGACGTTCTCGCCGTGTGTCGTTACCTGCGACGAGACACGAAAATCCACGGGTCGTCCGGTGAGGGTCAGAGAAATTCGGCCATCCTGTGGCGCGCGTGTCTCCGCGATGTTCATTCCGGCCAGAACCTTGAGGCGCACGGTCATGGCCGGCCAGTATGTCTTGTGCAATGAGCGGATCTGTCGCAACACACCGTCTATGCGGTAACGGATACGCAGAAAATTCTGTTCCGGCTCGAAGTGCACGTCCGAAGCGCCTTGCTCCACCGCGTCAGCAAGCAAAGAGGAAATCAATCTGACGACGGGTTGGCTGTATTCGTCGCCCGAGGAGTGCAGGCTTTGGTAATCGATTTCACCGGTTTCGATCTCGTGCAGGATTCCGTCGATCGAAAGCTCGAGTCCGTAATACTGTTCAATTGCGCGGGCAATTTCTGTTTCACCGGCCAGGCGCGCCTCGAGTTCCATTTCGCCGCGCAACTGCGCCCGCACCTGGTCAAGGGCGACGACGTTGTTCGTGTCGGCGATTGCGATGATAAGCAGGCGTTTTTCACGATCCAGGGCGACCGGGAAGATGTGGTGGCGCTTTGCAAAATCGCGCGGCATCAGTTTGATCGCGGCGGCATCGACCACGATTTGTGACAAGTCGACACTCTGTAGTCCGAGCTTTTCGGAAAGCGCATCGCGCAGGGTTGCTTCCGAGACGAAGCCCAGTTGAACCAGGAGCCGGCCGACTGGTTGGTTCGACTTGAGTTGTTCAAGCAGCGCGATGCGCAGCTGGTCTTCGGTCAGAATGCCCTGTGAAATCAGGATCTGGCCGATATGGCGCTTGGCCTGCGGGGCTGCGCTTGGAGCCGTTGAAGGCATAGCGGGCGGCGCCAAGTGCTCTACCGCTGAAGTTCGCGCAGGCGCGCGGTGGCGCGGGTACGGTCGAAGGTCGAGGGCCGTGCGTCGCTTAGGGCGAGCGCTTTTTGGTAGTACTCCAGAGCGAGCTTGCTCTGGCGGATATGGTCCAGGCTTACCGCCAAATTGTAGGCGTAATCAGCGTTGTCCGGTTCGTTTGACAAGGCTTTGAAATAGGCCACCTGGGCTTCCGGCCAACGCGCTTGCAGGGCCATTTGGTTGCCCAGGGCAAAGTGCAGGAATCCCGCCTCCGGCTGGGTGGCAATCATGTTTTTCAGACGGCTTTCCGATTGCATCGGATCTGCCTGCCCGCGCAACGCGATGAGACCGGCGAGCGCATGCGCGTCACGCGGATCAGATTCAAGCAGTTTCAGGTAGCGCGCTTCCGCGTTTTCATGCTGCCCGCTGCGAGCTTCGATTGCTGCCAGCCCCAGAAGGGCATCCCTGTTGGATGGTTCGAGTTTTAGTGCATCGGAGTAAGCCTGGCGCGCGACTGGGAGATCACTCTTCTGGTAGGCGTCATACGCGAGTTCAAGTTGTTGGTCTGTTCGCGTTGCCGTTGACGCCGATGGTGTGACCCGCGCGGCCCCAGCCTGTCTTGGTGTTGATGCAGTCGTGGCGCGCTCAGCCGGATTGGATGCCAAACGTGTGATCGTCACAGGGGCGTTCGCTGCGGCCGTAGGCGTTATGGCTGCCGGCGCGGATGGCCCACTGGCTGAAGGCTGATTTGCGCCAATCGTCGGTTTTGCAGCTTGAATGCCCGTTTTGTTGTTTTGCGCGGCGCTTGCCGGTGATGCGCCGATGGTGGAGGGGGCTGTGCTTGGTCCGGGGCTGGCAAGCGGATCGATGGGCGCGGCGGCAGCGGGCGCGGGCGTGATCGGTTCCAGGGGTTTCGACGGCGCATTCGCAACGGCGGTTGGTGCCACGATATAGCGAGGTTGCAATTGCCACCAGAAATAGCCGATACAGCCGGCTGCAAACACCGCCAAGGCCCCAACCGTATAATAAAAGGGCTTTCGCGGGTTGTAGTCCTCGAGGCCTTTTGCTTCAAACATTTGTTTCGCTGCGGCCTGATTGCGGGCCGGTTCAACCGGCTTGTCGGCGAAACTCGGTTCCGTGGTCGCCGGGATTGGTTCTTGTGACGCGAGGGAATACATTCCGTCAAGCCCTTGGGGCGCTGAGGAAGAGGGCAGATCTTCCGATAGTATTTCAAGCTGTTGCGTTATGTCTGGAAGATTTTCGCGCGTAATAATCGGTTTTGCCGGCGCGCTGGCAGCGGCAGGCGCAAGTTCAATTTTGGACGAAGCACTGGACGAAGCCTGGTTCCCCTGTTTGGCCAGTTCTGCCTTCTTCAGCGCCTCGAGCAGCAGGCTCACTTGTCGGGTCCTTCAATAGTCGGTTTCCCGGGGTTGGGTGCAGACAGGAAGTCTTCGCCGGGAAGGAATGTGCGGTAGGCGCGATAGTCACCGCTTAGGCTTGCGTCACGGACCACCAGAGGGCGCAGGAAAATCACCAGTTCCGTTTTTGCATTGGTTTTGTTGCGTTGCGAAAACAATTCCCCGAAAATGGGAATGCGGTTGACCCCGGGAACGCCGTCCTCGAGGCTGTTGATCGAATCCTGGATCAGCCCGCCCATTACCGCAGTTTCCCCGCTCGACACTTTGATCAGCGATTCCATCTCACGCGTCTGGATTTGTGGAATCCTGTTTTTGACGCCGGCAGCCAAGCCCGGCGTGGGATCTTCGACGTAACTGAGGATGCGCGTTACTGCAGGGCGCAAATTGAGCAGTATGGTGTCGTCGGACGATATCTGCGGTGTGACGTTCATGACAAAGCCGACTGGCACGACGTTCGGCGTGGCGGTGAAACTTGTCTGTGCGGTGCCTGTTGCGGTGGCCGCAATCGTGTCGGACTTGATCGTGAAATAAACAAGATTGTCGACTACTTTGAGAATCGCGCTCTGGTTGTTGATTACGCTGATTTTCGGACTTGAAAGCACGCGCACCGTGCCGAAAGATTCCAGAAGCTGCAGCGAGGCGGTGAATGAATCGGTCACGTAGTTAAGCGTAAAGAAACTTCCGACCGGTGTTGCCGTGGTTGTGCCGGTGGAAGCTTGCGCCGTACGCGTTCCGGTTGGGCCGCGGCGAAAAAGGCTCCAGTTGATGCCAGACTGGTAATTATTATTCAGAGTTACTTCTGCTATCGTCGCCTCTATCATGACTTGCCGCTTGGCGCTGACCATGACCTGGTCAAGGAATTCCTGGATCTTTTCATGCTGGCGGCCTGTGGCGCGGATGACTAGCACGCCGGCCTCGGCGTTGGCGATAACGGCGGCCGCTTCGCGGAACGTGGATCCAGGCGACACAGGTGCTTGTTGAGCGACGGGGGCGCCGGCGGAGCCAGCAGGAGGTGCCGCAGGAGATTGTTGTGCTGGTGCCGCCACTTGCGCGCCAGAAGCCGGGATTAGTTTGTCCGTCTCGTGCAGGATATCCTTCACGTTGTTGACCATCGTGAGCCAGAACTTGTTGTCTGAACGGTTCTGGACCTGCGCCGATGACGCATTGCTGCTACCGGAAGAGCCACTGCCGCCCGAAGAGCTGGCGCCTGTCGAAATCTGGCCTGAAACACCGATTTGTCCGGTGCTGGTGCGCTCGAGATTGACGTAGTCGATCTTGTAGATGCGCAGGAACGGCGAGTCCGGCATCACCAGCAAGTTGGGTCCGTCAAGTTCCCAGCGCATGTCGGTCTGCTTTGAGATTCGCGACAGCAGTTGCGGCAGGGTCTGGTCTATGGCGTTGAGCGTGACCGAACCGCGTATGCCCGGGTGCACATCGACGTTGATCTTGGCATCGCGGGCTAGGGCGAACAGCAGTTCCGCTACGGGAACATTGTTGACCACGACGCTATAAGTCTCGGCTTTTACCGCCGGTTTGGGCTTCGGGAGTGAGGTGGGGAACTGCACCGGGGGCGGAATGTTCGCAGCCGGTGTTTCTGGCTCAGCCTTGATGTGCGCGACTGAAGGTTTCATGGCCGGCGTTGCGCAGGCAGTCAGCAACAACGCCGTCATGATCGGGGCTAGTTGTCTTGTTCGTCGGTTCAAGGAGCTGAGCACACCAATGAGAATTGAGGCTTAGTGTAGCATGAGTCCCTAATTAGCTGATTTTTTTCGTTGTTTTTAACTGCGTATCATTTGCGCCTGACGCCTCAATGAGGCTCTGCGCGCCCATTTGACGCACCCCTTTTATTGCCTATTCTGGCTCCGCATACGCTCAACGCTTCGATGAAACGGGCCAAAGGCTTTATAGACCTGCGGCAGATCCCGTATCGCCCTGTTCGCCTCCTCCGCAGAGGGATATAGGCCGTAGGCCACCCGATAATGTTGCAAATCGTTGATTTTTACACTGTAAACATAAAAATCTTCGAGCTTTAGTTTGCGCCCAGGCACGCGTACCAGCATGTCTTCGATACGATGCACATCCTTGTATGTCACGGTAAGCAACTGAATCGCATACTGCTCCCCTGACGTTGACGGCAGCCATTGTTGCGTCGCCGCGAAACGAGCTTGGGTGAGTTGTCCTGAGGCTGGCGGGGTTGGTGTTTGTGCGGCTGCTGCGCCGGCTGCAAGCGGGCGGTTGGCAGGCTTTATGGTCGTTGCGGTCGACGGAGTGACTGCTGACGGAAGTCCGCCAGGCCCAAGCCCCGCGTCGTTCTTCGGCAGCGGCGCAAGCGGTGTAGTTTGAGTGGTGGGTTGCGGCTTCGTGTTGCTGGTCGCTGGGGGGGGGATGGTCTGGGCTGTGCTACCGGCCAAGGGGGCAGGTGCCTTTACCTGTGCAGGGATCTGAGCACGCTCGTTCTGAAAGATGAATTGAGTGCCATAACCCAGCACCAGTCCCGCGAGCACGCCCGCGGCGGCGATCCACCAGCGGTGATGAATGCGACTGGCGGGTTTGTAGAATTCCGAGTCCCGGATCGCGGCCTTAGCCTGCTTTGCGGCGACATGATGGACGTTGTTTGCGAACGCTGCGAGCAGCGATTTGTCACAAAGGATATTGATGCGGCGCGACAGGCCTTCCGATGCCTTGGCGATCATCCGCATGGCGGCCGGCGCGAACACGTTGGGGCCGCGATATCCTGCGGCACGCATGCGAAAGTCGATGTAACTTTCGATGTCGTTCCGTACCAGCGGTTCGAGCCGAAAACTGTGGGTGATGCGTTCTTTTAATTGCCGCATCCCGGGCGTATTCAACTGCTCGTCCAGTTCGGGTTGTCCAAAAAGGACGATTTGCAGCAATTTATGCCGGTTGGTTTCGAGATTTGAAAGCAGGCGGATTTCTTCCAGCGTTTCCGCCGGCATGGCATGGGCTTCGTCGATCAACACCACAACCCGGCGGCCGTTGCCGAATAGTTTGATCAAATGATCCTGCAGCGTGCGTAGCAGCAGCGTGGCCCGCGCCTCTCCGGGGGCGATTTCCAATTCCTCGGCGATGGCGTAGAGAATCTCGTCCCGGTTGAGGGACGGGTTGGACAGGTAGATCATTTCCACCTTGTCCGGAAGGCGCTCCATTAACATCCGGCAAAGCATGGTTTTGCCGCTACCGACCTCGCCCGAGACCTTGACGATGCCTTCGTCGTGGAGAATTGCGTATAACAGGGCTTCTAGCGTGGCGCCGCGATTGGCGCCCTCGAAAAAAAAGTCGGTGTGCGGGGTGATCCTGAAAGGGGGCTCATTGAGCCCGAAATGACTTAAATACATGGTCAGGGTTGCCCGGCTTGGCGACGTTGCCGCGTTGAGTGTAAGGCTGTTGTTGGGATTGGCGTGCCGGCAAAAAGAGCGGCGCACGTGATTCTGGCAAACGATTGCATGGGCTCTCCATCCGGCCGGTACCCGGCCAAACATGGTGTTAAGGTGCGCTGTGTATGACTCACTTGTCCGCCGGTTCCTTTTGTAGCGCTTCCATACGGCTGTACAAGGTGGTGCGATTGACGCCGAGCATCTTGGCAGCCTGGCTGACGTTGCCGCGTGTGAGCTTCATCGCCGCTTCAATATAACCCTGCTCCCATTCCTTGAGCATCTGATCAAGGTTGAACCCGCGCTCGCGCTGCAAGTGACGCTGCGCCTGTTCGATCATGGTTTCCGCATTGGCGGAGGTCGGCTTGACCTCGTTATTGAGCATCTCGCGGGTGTCGAACTCGGGTTCAAGTTCAGTGGCGGAAAGACGCTGCCCGGCGTATTTGGTGGTAAGGCGGATGACGATATTTCTCAGTTCGCGGACATTGCCCGGAAAGTGATAGCTGCGCCAAAGCGCCAGCGCGCTTTCGTCGCAGCTGAATGGGGCGAGTCGCGCCTGTTGAGCGTAGAAATGACTGAAATGGTTGAGCAGCGATATGCGGTCATCCTCCATTTCGCGCAGCGGCGGAACACTGATGGTGAATACCGAAAGGCGGTGATACAGATCCGCCCGGAAGCGGCCGTTTTTAACCTCTTGGCGAAGGTCGCGGTTGGTGGCGGTAATGACGCGTGCGCGGCTGAAACGCTGCTGCGTTTCTCCGACGCGCTGGTATTCGCCGTTCTCCAGCACGCGCAACAGCTTCGCCTGGAGTTCCAGCGGCAGTTCGCCGATTTCATCGAGAAACAAAGTGCCGTCTGCAGCATCCTCAAAATAGCCCGATTTATTCGCGGCCGCCCCGGTAAACGCGCCCTTGACGTAACCAAACAGGGTTGGTTCGACCAGGGTGGGCGCGATTGCGGCGCAGTTTAAAGCCAGGCAAGGCTTGGACTTGCGAATGGAAATACCATGTAAAAGTGTCGCCACCACTTCCTTGCCGCTGCCCGATTCACCCTCAATCAGCGCCGGAAAGGGGGAATCGGCATATTGGCTGATTTGATTTTTGAGCTTTTGCAGCGCGGGGCTTTTCCCGATGAGCAGGTCAGGGTCAGCGGCGGCTGTGCTTTGAATTTCGGCTGAGCGGAAAGCCAGGGCGTGCAACAGGATTTTTTTGAGGCTTTCCGGGTTGCACGGTTTTGCGACGAACTCCGCAGCGCCAAGCGTGCGCGCGTGACGCGCATTGGCGGCGTCGTTCTGCCCCGATAGCACAAGGATCTTCATCGCCGGTGAATGGGCAAGCAGGTCGGCGATCAGTTGAAATCCCTCATCAGGCCGATGCGGCGATGGTGGCAGCCCCAGGTCGATGAGCGCCAGTTGCGGCGCTTCATCGAGTTGACGCAGCAGGCTCACAGCGTGCGCACGTGAGTCGCTCGTAATCACCTCGAAATCCCGTCCGAGTGCGAACGAAAGCGTGTCAGTAATGAGCGGATCGTCATCGACGATTAGCAGGGAGGGCTTTGGACTTTCGGACATGGGATCAGTCATCTTTCACCGGGGGTGATGCGTCCAAGCAACGCAGGAAGGCCCGCTCCATAGATATCTCACCGTAAGTATCAAGCAGTTGCTGGGGCGGGCCGCGAAACCGCGGTTGCCCCTCGTGCAGTATGACCATATGGTCGCAGATGTCCCCGATATCGTGAAGGGCATGGGAGGTAAAAAATAGCGTGCGCCCGGCTTTTTTGAGCCCTTCCAGAAGGTTTTTTACGCGAATCCGCGCACTTGGATCCAATCCTGAAAGCGGTTCGTCCAGTATGTACAGGTCGCGCTCGGATAGGAAGCAGACGGCAAGTCCGAGTTTTTGTGTCATGCCCTTGGAGTAGGAGCGCACCGGTTTTGCAAGAGCCGCCATGTCAAGACCCAGTTGATCGAGTATCTCCGCAAGCCGCAATTCGTTCCAAGGCTGCCGGTGCAGTGAAAGCATGTAACGTAGAAAGTCGCCTCCGGTGAGGTAATACGGTGGGGTGAAGCGTTCTGGAAGGAAGGCCAATCGTTCCCGGGATGCCGGATCGCGATGGCTTGTCCCAAACAGGCTGATCTGACCGCCGTCGAGCGCGCAAAAATCCAGCAGGCACTTGATAAGCGTGGTCTTCCCCGCGCCGTTGACACCCGCAAGCCCGAAAAACGCGCCCTCGGCGATTTCGAATTCGACGCCCCGCAGAACCTTGGATTGCCCAAAACTTTTGTCGACTTTGGTAAATCGAATAACCGGTTCTGTCATACGTTGTTGTTCTGCGTAGATGGGCCGAGTCATCATAGCGCAAAGAGAGTTGTGATTCAGTGGCGCATCGAGTCGCCTTAAATGACCGCCTGCATGGTGCGCTGCGAAGATGTGGTTTAAAATGCCCGCTTCGGTCGCCAATGACGTGTCAGAACGCCCCCATTCCCAGTGTCTTCCGCAAACTCCGCAAATCTGGTTGAAGTCGACAATCTGGACTTCGGCTATGACCTTTCTCGCAAGGTGCTGCAAGGCATCAGCATGCAGATTCCGCGCGGGAAAATGGTTGCCATCATGGGGGTCAGCGGCTGCGGGAAAACCACCCTGCTGCGACTGATGGCCGGTTGGCTGCGACCCACCGCGGGTGAGGTGCGTATCGATGGTGAAGCGGTACATAAGCTTGACCATGAGCAGTTATTCCTACTGCGCCGCAAAATGGGCATGCTGTTTCAGTTTGGCGCACTTTTTACCGATATGACTGCGTATGACAATGTCGCCTTCCAGATGCGTGAGCACACCGGGTTGCCGGAAAGCCTGATCCATCATCTCGTGCTGATGAAGCTCCAGGCCGTTGGCTTGCGCGGTGCGGCGCGATTGATGCCCTCCGAGCTGTCCGGGGGAATGGCGCGCCGCGTTGCGCTGGCTCGCTCCATTGCCCTTGATCCTCTGCTGATGCTCTATGATGAGCCCTTTACCGGGCTCGACCCTATTTCCCTTGGGGTGGCTTCCGAGCTCATTCGCACCCTCAATTCCGCGCTTGGCACCACGTCCATCATCGTCACCCACAACGTACTTGACGCGCTGGCTTTGGTTGACTATGTCTATTTCATGTCGGAGGGGAAGGTCGTGGCCGAGGGCACTCCCGAGGCCGTCAGGGCCTCGGCTGAGCCGTTTGTGAAACAGTTCATCAACGCCGAACCTGATGGTCCGGTTCCGTTTCACTATCCGGGAGGCGCCTATGGTGCCGACCTGTTGCAGGCGACCGCATGACGAAATTAGCCGATTTTCTGGCCCATTTGGGGTCGCGCATCACCGGGGCGGTATGGCGGCTGGGGTTTGCCAGCCGCTTTTTCTGGCTGATCCTAAGGCATTCGGGCACCAGTTTCCGGCGCTTTCACCTGACCATCCGCGAAATTTACTTCGCGGGGGTGCTGTCTTTGATCATCATTCTGGTTTCAGGGTTGTTTGTTGGGATGGTGCTCGGATTGCAGGGCTACGACACGCTGGTCCGGTACGGCTCTTCGGAGGCCCTGGGTGTGCTGGTTTCGCTCTCCTTGGTGCGCGAGCTCGGACCGGTGGTGGCTGGTTTGCTTTTTGCCAGTCGCGCCGGCAGCGCCATCACCGCCGAAATCGGACTGATGAAAACCACCGAGCAACTGGCGGCCATGGAAATGATGGCCGTGGACCCTATTGCGCGGGTCATCGCACCGCGATTCTGGGCGGGGGTGATCTCCATGCCTCTGCTTGCCGCGCTTTTCTCCGCCATGGGCGTGTTCGGCGGCTACTTGGTCGGGGTGAAAATGATCGGGGTCGACGAGGGATCGTTCTGGTCGCAGATGCAGGCCGCGGTGGACATCCGCGACGACATCATGAACGGCGTCATCAAGAGTTTTGTTTTCGGTATTGCGGTGACCTGGATTGCCGTGTTTGAAGGATATGATGCGCCACCTACCGCGGAGGGTGTTTCCGGGGCGACTACACGCACTGTCGTGACCTCGTCCCTGGCCATTCTGGCGCTGGATTTCATACTGACTGCGCTGATGTTTCGAGGAGCCTGAAAAAATGATGAATCGCAGGACAATTGACATGTGGGTGGGCGTTTTTGTGGTGATCGGCCTCGGCGCCTTGCTCTTTCTTTCCCTAAGAGTGGCCAATTTAGCCTCCTTTTCGGCGGCTGAGTCCTATCAGATCAAGGCTAAATTCGATAATATAGGCGGGCTGAAAATTCGCGCAGCGGTGAAAGTCGCGGGCGTGGTTATCGGCAGGGTCAACGATGTGCGTTTTGAAAACGAGACCTTTGAGGCGGTGGTGTCGTTCAGCGTCGACAAACGGTTCCAGTTTCCCCGGGACACGTCGGCCAAGATTCTGACATCCGGGCTTCTCGGGGAGCAGTACATCGGCTTGTCCGCAGGGGGCGATACGGTGAACCTGAAGGACGGGGATACGCTGAAGTTGACACAGTCAGCGGTTGTGCTTGAGAACCTAATTAGTCAATTTCTGTACAGTAAAGCTGCTGACAGTAAGGACAGTAAGGAAGGCGGAAAGTAATTGTGAATAAAAGCGCACTGCGCCTGCTGGGAGCCGTATTCTTCGCCTTTGTGCTGGCGGCGGTATCCGGATGCGCCACAACCTCAAATAATCCTCGCGACCCGCTTGAGGGGTTCAACCGCGCCATGTTCAGCTTTAACGATGCGCTTGACGGCGCGATCATCAAGCCTGTCGCGCAGGGGTATCAGTCTGTGTTGCCACCGCTGATCCGCGCCGGCGTGTCCAACTTCTTTTCGAACGTGGACGACGTCTGGGAAGCGGTCAACAATGCGCTCCAGGGAAAAATAGACGAGGCGCTGCAGGATGTGATGCGCTTTGCGGTCAATACGGTCATGGGTCTTGGCGGCGTTCTGGATATCGCCAGCGACATGGGTCTGCAAAAGCACAACGAGGATTTCGGGCAGACCCTTGGCAAATGGGGCATAGGAAGCGGTCCTTACCTGGTTCTGCCCTTCGTTGGCCCGAGTTCCTTACGCGACGGCGGCGGACTTTTGGTTGACTGGCGTTACGACCCTGTTTTGCGTGTTTCAAACATTCCGGTACGGAACACGCTGTTCACCTTGCGCACCATCGATACGCGTGCCGACCTGTTGGGTGCGACCGATGTGCTCGAGCAGGCGGCCCTGGACAAATACACTTTCGTGCGCGACGCCTTTTTCCAGTTGCGGCGCAGCCTCATCTATGACGGCAACGCTCCGCGTGAGTCAGGCGCGAGCCTGGGCGATGATGATGATGCGGATTCGAAGACGGCGGACATGCCCGGTGCCCAGCCCGAGATTGCCGCGGTGCCGGCGCGGGCAGCGGACGCCGCAGTCATGGCAGACAATACACCAACCCGCGCAGAGGTTCCCGGCGCAGTCGCCGTCTATACCGTTTTCGCCGATGGCGTGGCCCTCCAGACGCCCAAGGCCGAGCCCGAATCCTTGCCTGTCTCGCCCGTTGTCCGATTTGCTGACGATGTAGTTCTCCAGACCCGATAAAAATGAAATTAGCCTCTTTTTTGCTCTCCGTTTCCCTGGCCCTCGTTGCGACGCCCGCCCTCGCGCAGGAAGTCACGCCCGATGCCCTCGTCAAAGGCATCTCGAACGAGGTGGTGGAAATCATCCGCAAGGACAAGGACATCCAGTCGGGCAACACCAAGAAGATCTTCGACCTGGTCGAGACCAAGGTCCTGCCGCACTTCAACTTTAATCGCATGACGGCCTATGCCGTAGGCGTGAACTGGCGCCGCGCCAGCCCCGAGCAGCAAAAGCTGCTGATCGACGAGTTCAAGACCCTGCTCGTGCGCACGTACTCGACTGCGCTGGCTTCCTACAAGAACCAGGTTATCGATTTCAAGCCGCTGCGCGCGCAAGCGGGCGATACCGAGGTGAAAGTTCGCTCCGAGATCAAGCAGAGCGGCGCGCAGGCCATCACCCTCGACTACAGCATGGAAAAGACCCCCGCTGGTTGGAAGGTATTTGACGTTGAGGTCGGTGGTGTGAGCCTAGTCGCCAACTATCGCGAAACCTTCACCAACGAGATTCGCAACGCAGGGATCGACGGCCTGATCAAGACGCTATCGAGCAAAAACAAGCAGCTTGAAGCAAAAACGTGATGCGTCGTGATGGCGAGCGTTTGCTGCTTGAGGGGCCGGTGACGCTGGCTGTGGCCGCCGGAATGCTCGTGGAAAGCGAAGCTTTTCTGGCTGACGGCATTACAGTCGTTGATTTTTCCGGCGTGACCACTACCGACTCGGCGGCACTTGCCCTGGCGGTGGAGTGGATGCGCCAATCGGCTGCTTCGGATCGGGTGTTGAAATTCTCCAATCTGCCCGAATCAATGCGTAACATGGCAAAGCTGTACGCCGTTACCGAACTCCTCCAATAGACCCATTCAATACGAATCGCGATTCTGTCGCGGTTCCATTCGCATGACCGCAGCTATAGAAGTCCGCCAGATTGGCAAGCGCTACGGTTCGCTTCAGGCTCTGGCCGGTATCGACCTCACCGTCGAGCGTGGCGAGTTCTTCGGCCTGCTCGGACCCAATGGCGCGGGGAAAACCACGCTCATCAGCGTGCTGGCCGGATTGACCCGCGCAGACGCCGGCAGCGCACGCGTCATGGGGCATGATGTCACCGCGGATTACCGCGCGGCGCGGCGTGCGCTGGGCGTCGTGCCCCAGGAGTTGGTGTTCGACCCGTTTTTTTCCGTGCGGGAAACACTGTCCATTCAGTCGGGCTATTTTGGTCTGCGCAAAAACGACGCCTGGATTGACGAAGTGATGCACCATCTGGATCTTACCGACAAGGCCGATGCCAACATGCGCGCCCTTTCGGGCGGGATGAAGCGACGCGTGTTGGTGGCCCAGGCGCTGGTGCACAAACCACCGGTCATAGTGCTCGATGAGCCGACGGCAGGCGTTGACGTCGAATTGCGGCAAGGCCTGTGGCAGTTCATTCGCCGCCTTAATAACGACGGCCACACCATTGTACTGACGACCCATTACCTCGAGGAAGCCGAGGCGCTTTGCGGGCGTATCGCGATGCTGCGTTCCGGACGTGTCGTTGCACTGGATTCGACGCGCAATCTGCTCAATCGCTTCCAGCACCATGTTCATTTGCGCGTGCGTATTTCGGGCAATCCGCTGCCAGCCGAACTCGCCGCGCTGGTGCATCATGCCGATGACCGCGGACACGTGTTGAAGCTCAAAAGCTTTGATGACGTCGAGCCGCAGCTCGCCGCCCTGCGTGCGGCCGGGTGCCGGATCGAAGAAATGGAGGTCGCCCAGCCCGATCTCGAGGAAGTGTTTGTTGAAATCATGCAGCGCGAGAGCGCGGCAGAAAAATCGGCGGCGGCATGAGCGGTTTCCCGACACTGCTCTACAAAGAGCTGCTGCGTTTTTGGAAAGTGAGCTTTCAGACCGTTGCCGCGCCAATACTCACCGCGCTGCTCTATCTTCTTATTTTTTCGCACGTCCTCGCAGAACACGTGCAGGTGTACGAAGGGGTGCGCTATACCGCGTTTCTGGTGCCCGGTCTGGTGATGATGTCGGTGCTGCAAAATGCCTTCGCCAACACCTCTTCCAGTCTGATCCAGTCAAAAATATCGGGCAGCGTGATTTTCATGCTGGTGCCGCCATTGTCCTACCTGGAGTTCTTTGCCGCCTATGTACTCGCCGCCGTGGTGCGCGGGCTCGTGGTGGGGCTGGGCGTGCTCATCTGCACTCTGGGTCTCGTCGATCTGCAATTCCAGTCCCCGCTGTGGATTTTTGCATTCGCGCTGGCGGCCAGCGCGCTGCTCGGCTCACTGGGGCTGATCGCCGCTGTCTGGGCCGACAAGTACGAGCAGATCGCCGCGTTCCAGAATTTCATTATCATGCCGCTGACCTTTCTGTCGGGCGTGTTCTATTCGATTCATTCCTTGCCGCCCTTCTGGCAGCAATTGTCACACCTGAATCCGTTCTTTTACATGATCGACGGATTTCGCTACGGTTTTTTCGGTGTCTCCGATATCAATCCGGCTGTTTCGCTGGGCATCGTCTGCGCCTCTCTCGCGGGCCTGATCTGGCTTGCCCTCGTCATGTTGCGCTCGGGCTACAAGCTGCGCGGCTGAGCGTTGGTGTGCATGGTTAATTACCGCACGTCTTCTATAATCATGAACATTCCATTTATCAAAGGCTGACACGCTAATGGTTGAACCCGCGGACGTAAAACGCTACATCGAGCAGGGTCTTGCCTGCGACCAGGTCGAAGTCGATGGCGACGGACAGCACTTCCAGGCACTGATCGTCAGCGCCGCCTTTGCCGGCAAGAGCCGCGTGCAGCGCCATCAACTGGTCTATGCCGCCTTGGGCGAGCGCATGCGCGAAGAAATCCACGCCTTGTCGATGAAGACGCTCACGCCTGAAGAGGCCGGCGCCGCGGGCGGCAATGGATAAGCTGGTCATCGAGGGCGGTCTGCCGCTGCGCGGCGAGGCACGCATGTCTGGCGCCAAAAACGCCGCCCTGCCCTTGATGTGCGCGGCGCTGCTTACCGACGAGCCACTGCATCTTGCCAACGCGCCGCATCTGCGCGACGTCAGCACCATGATCCGCCTGCTCGCGGGAATGGGCGTAGAGGCCACGCTTGATGACAAGCTGGGCATCGTGCTGCGCGCGGCAAAAATCGACGCGCCGGTTGCCGAATACGACATGGTCAAGACCATGCGCGCATCCATCCTGGTGCTCGGTCCGCTGGTTGCGCGTTGCGGCGAAGCGCGTGTTTCCCTTCCCGGTGGTTGTGCCATCGGCTTGCGCCCGGTTGATCAGCACCTCAAGGGTTTGCAGGCGATGGGCGCTGAAATACAGGTCGAGCAGGGTTATATCAGCGTTCGCGCCAAGCGCCTCAAGGGCGCGCGCATCGTCACCGACCTGGTCACCGTGACCGGCACCGAAAACCTGATGATGGCCGCCTGTCTTGCCGAGGGCACCAGCGTGATTGAAAACGCCGCGCGCGAACCCGAAGTCCTCGACCTCGCCAATTGCCTGATTGCAATGGGCGCCCAAATAAAAGGTGCCGGCACCGATGTCATAACGATAGAAGGGGTGAAGTCCCTGCACGGCGCCTCGCACCGCATCATGCCCGACCGGATCGAGACCGGAACTTTTCTTGCGGCCGCGGCGGCGACTCGCGGCTCGGTGAGGTTGCTCAATACGGACGCCGGCATACTCGATGCGGTGCTGGCCAAGTTGCGCGACGCAGGCGCCGAGATCAGCGCGGCAGCGGGGGAAATCAGCCTCGCCATGAAGGCAAAGCCCAAAAGCGTCAGCCTGCGCACGGCGCCTTATCCGGCCTTTCCCACCGACATGCAGGCGCAGTTCATGGCTCTTAACACGGTGGCAGAGGGCACCGCCATGATGACCGAGACCATTTTCGAAAACCGCTTCATGCACGTGCAGGAAATCCAGCGCCTTGGCGCCGACATCGAAATCGCCGGCAACACCGCGGTGGTGCGCGGCGTGCCGCGACTTACCGGTGCGGGCGTCATGGCGACCGATTTGCGCGCCTCGGCCAGCCTGGTCATTGCCGGGCTGGTGGCCGACGGCCAGACCACCATCGACCGTATTTACCATCTGGACCGCGGCTATGAATGCATCGAGGAGAAGCTGTCGCAACTGGGGGCGCGCATCAGGCGCATCCACTGATCCGGAAAACCGATCGGAGGGGTCTGGCGCGGCCGGTCAGAACACCCTGAAAAGTAAGGGTTTCCTTCGCGTTCAAGCGCGTGTTTGCGGTAAAATCCTGTTTTTGCACCAGGCCTAGGCCGTACCGTGTCCACTATCACCATCGCCCTGTCCAAGGGTCGTATCTTTGACGAAACCGCCACGCTGCTAAAGGGCGCCGGGATCGTCCCGAAAGACGACCCGGAGACCTCGCGCAAGCTCATCATCGAGACCAGCCGGCCCGATGTGCGCCTGATCATCGTGCGCGCCTCTGATACGCCGACTTACGTACAGTACGGTGCCGCGGATCTGGGCATTGCCGGCAAGGATGTGCTGATGGAACATGGCGGCGGCGGCCTTTACCAGCCTTTGGATCTTGGCATCGCGCGCTGTCGCATGATGGTTGCGGTGCCCGAGGGCTTTGACTACGAGCGTGCGGTGCAGCAGGGCGCGCGCCTGCGCATCGCCACCAAGTACATACAGACCGCGCGTGAGCACTTTGCCGCCAAGGGCGTGTATGTAGACCTGATCAAGCTGTACGGCTCGATGGAGCTGGCGCCGCTGGTCGGGCTTGCCGACGCCATCGTCGACCTGGTCTCGTCGGGCGACACCTTGCGCGCCAACCGTTTGCGCGCGGTCGAGGAAATTGCGCCCATCAGTTCGCGGCTCATCGTCAACCAGGTGGCCTTGAAGCTCAAGCGCGACGCGTTGCAGCCGCTGATCGACAGCATAGCCAGGGCGGTCTCCGGTGGCTGAATCCCATGCTTGATATCCGCCGCCTTTCCACGGCGCAAGCCGACTTTGACGTCGAACTTGGCGCGCTGACGGCCTTTGATGCCTCGCTCGACGCCTCGATCGAGGGCACCGCCGCGGCTATTCTCGCCGATGTCAGGGCACGCGGCGATGCCGCCGTGCTCGAATACACGGCGCGCTTCGATCGCCTGAAAGCCGCGTCCATGGCCGATCTCCAGCTGGGTGCCGCAGAGTTGCAGGCCAGCCTTGCGCGCATTGGCACATCGCAGCGCGCAGCACTCGAGCAGGCCGCTGCGCGGGTGCGCGGCTATCACGAGCGTCAGGTCGCCCAGTCCTGGGAGTACCGCGAAGCCGATGGCACGGTGCTGGGTCAGCGCATCAGCCCGCTCGACCGCGCCGGCCTTTATGTACCGGGTGGCCGCGCCGCCTACCCCTCCTCGGTGCTGATGAACGCCATTCCGGCCAAGGTCGCCGGCGTGGCCGAGCTGGTGATGGTGGTGCCCACGCCGGATGGCGAAAAAAATGACCTCGTGCTTGCCGCGGCGGCGATCGCCGGTATCGACATGGTGTTCACCATCGGCGGCGCCCAAGCCATAGGCGCACTCGCCTACGGCACCCAGAGCATTGCGCAAGTGGACAAGATCGTCGGGCCGGGTAACGCCTATGTTGCCGCGGCCAAGCGCCGCGTCTTTGGCACCGTCGGCATAGACATGGTCGCCGGCCCCTCGGAAATCCTCGTTATTTGCGATGGCAAGTCCAATCCGGACTGGATTGCCATGGACTTATTCGCGCAGGCCGAACACGACGAGGCGGCGCAGGCCATTTTGCTGTCGCCCGACGCCGCATTCCTGGACCGCGTCGCCCTCAGCATGGACACACTGCTAGGGGGCATGCCGCGCAAGGCGATTATCACGGCATCGCTGGCGCGCCGTGGCGCGCTGATCCTGACGCGCGACCTGGATGAAGCCTGCGCGTTGGCCAACCGTATCGCCCCCGAGCATCTGGAGTTGTCGGTCGAGAATGCCGAACAATGGTCGAAAAAAATCCGCCACGCCGGTGCGATTTTCATGGGCCGCTACAGCTCGGAGGCACTGGGCGATTACTGCGCCGGGCCCAATCATGTGCTTCCCACCGCGCGAACGGCGCGTTTTTCCTCGCCCTTGGGTGTCTACGATTTCCAGAAACGCAGCAGCCTGATCAACGTGTCGCGCGAAGGCGCGCAGACTCTGGGCCGCATCGCCGACGTACTTGCCACCGGCGAGGGCCTGCAGGCGCACGCCCAGTCGGCGCGCTACCGGGTCGGACCATGAACAAGGCCGCAGCCTGGGTGCAGCAACTGGTGCGCGAGGAAATCCGCGCGCTGTCGGCCTATCACGTGCCGAGCGCCGCCGGCATGATTAAGCTCGATGCCATGGAAAACCCCTACCGCCTGCCCGATGCGGTACGCGCGGAAATCGGCCGCGTCGTCGCCGACGCGCTGATCAACCGCTACCCGGATCCGTCCGCGCCAGAGCTGGCCGGGGCGTTGCGCCGCAGCTTCCATATACCCGACGGCGCCGGCCTGCTTATTGGCAACGGTTCGGATGAAATCATCACCATCGTCACACAGACATTGGCCAAACCCGGGGCGGTGATGCTCGCGCCCGACCCCTCGTTTGCGATGTTCCGCATGAATGCGGTGTTCTCGCACATGCGCTTTGTCGGCGTGCCGCTCAACGCCGATTTTTCCCTCGATGCCGGGCGCTTCATCGCCGCGCTTGAGGCGCACAAACCGGCGCTGGTGTTTCTTGCCTACCCGAACAATCCCACCGGTAATCTCTACCCCGAAGACGATGTCGTGCGCATCCTGCGCGCCGCCCCCGGGCTCGTGGTGCTGGATGAGGCCTATTTCGCCTTTGCCGGGAAAAGCTTCATGCCGCGCCTTGCCGAATTCCCCAACCTCATCGTCATGCGCACGGTTTCCAAGATCGGCATGGCTGGATTGCGTCTGGGTTACGCCGCGGCCGCCCCCGAATTGATGGCCGAATTTAACAAGGTGCGACCGCCCTACAACGTTGGCATCGCCACCCAGCTCATCGCCACCGCGCTGCTCGGTCACATTGACCTGCTCAACGACCAGGCGGCAAAAATCCGCGCCGAGCGCGCGGTGCTGGCAGCCGGGCTGGCCAAACTCAGCGGTGTGCACATCTACCCGAGCGAGGCCAACTTCATTCTCGTGCGCTTCTCCGACGGGCCGGCGCTGTTTGAGTCGCTCAAGGCGCAGAATGTACTGGTGAAAAATTTTCATGGCTCGCACCCGATGCTGGCCCACTGCCTGCGCCTTACTGTTGGTACCCCGGAAGAAAACGCGACCATGCTCAAGGCGCTGGCCCATGGCCTGAATTGAGCACCGCCATGGATCCCTCAATGAACATCAGCAGCAATTAAGGTAATCTTTGAACATGCGCACGGCCAGCGTCACCCGTAACACCCTTGAAACCCAGATCAGCGTCAGCGTTAATCTGGATGGTACCGGCACAGCCAAGCTGGCGACCGGTGTGCCCTTCCTGGATCACATGATCGACCAGATTGCCCGTCACGGCCTGATCGATCTTGAGATTAACGCCAAGGGGGACTTGCACATCGACGCCCACCACACCGTCGAGGACATCGGTATCACCTTGGGCCAGGCTGTGGCCAAGGCACTGGGCGACAAAAAAGGCGTGCGCCGCTACGGCCATGCCTACGTGCCGCTCGACGAAGCCTTGTCGCGCGTGGTGATCGACCTGTCCGGGCGCCCTGGACTTGAGTTTCACGTCCCCTTCACCCGGCCGCTGATCGGCGAGTTTGATGTCGATCTGGCACACGAGTTTTTCCAGGGTTTCGTCAATCACGCCCTGGTGACGCTGCATGTGGAGAACTTGCGCGGACACAACGCCCACCACCAGTGCGAGACGGTGTTCAAGGCCTTTGGCCGCGCGCTGCGCATGGCGGTCGAGGACGACCCGCGCGCCGCCGGCACCGTGCCCTCCACCAAGGGCAGCCTATAGGCCTTTTGCGGCGGCTCGAAAAACCAACCGTAAACACCGAACCAACCGGAAAGCCCCGCCTGGAGCGGCTTTCCAGGCGCTAGCTGGGGAAAACCGTAATGCAGTCCAATTATTTTCTGATCGTCTCCAAGCCGTGAGCATCGCCGTTATCGATTACGGCATGGGCAACCTGCGCTCCGTTTCAAAGGCGCTGGAGCATGTTGCGCCAGGTGCCAGGGTGCTGGTCACCTCTGACCCGCGCGAGGTTGCGGCGGCCGATCGTGTGGTGTTTCCCGGGCAGGGCGCCATGCCCGACTGCATGCGCGAGCTCGATGCGCGCGGCCTGCGCCCTGCGGTGCTCGAGGCGACGCGCAGCAAGCCTTTTCTTGGCTTGTGCATCGGCCTGCAAATGCTGTTCGAAGCAAGCGAAGAGGGCGATACGCCCGGCCTCGCGGTGCTCCCGGGCAAGGTCAGGCGTTTTCCGGCGGCGATCATGCGCAATGCGCCCGGCGGCCCGCTGAAAGTGCCGCATATGGGCTGGAACCAGGTGCAGACCAACGATCACCCGCTGTGGGCGGATATTCCCCCGGGATCGCGTTTTTATTACGTACACAGTTATTACGCCGACACCACCGCCCCGGACCTGGTTGCCGGCACGACTACCTACGGTTTTCCCTTTACCTGCGCAGCGGCGCGGGATAATATTTTCGCAGTACAGTTTCATCCGGAAAAAAGCCAGGCAGCCGGTCTGCGGTTGCTGGCCAATTTTGTGAACTGGAAACCCTGAACCCCTTCCTTCCCGCGCCAAAGCATCGCGCTGGTCCCATGCACCTCTTTATTTATAAACTCCCATGCTGATCATTCCGGCCATCGACATCAAAGACGGGCATTGCGTTCGCCTCAAGCAGGGTGACATGAACCAGTCCACGGTTTTCTCCGAGGATCCGGCCGCCATGGCCAGGCATTGGCTGGCCCAGGGCGCGCGACGCCTGCATCTTGTCGACCTGAATGGCGCGGTCGCCGGCAAGCCCAAGAACGAGGCGGTGATCCGCTCCATTTTGCAGGCGGTGGGCGACGACCTGCCGGTGCAGTTGGGTGGGGGTATTCGCGATCTCGATACCATCGAGCGCTACATCGACGCCGGTGTGAGCTACATCATCATCGGGACGGCGGCGGTGAAGAACCCCGGGTTCCTGCGCGACGCCTGCACCGCATTCTCCGGCCACATCATCGTCGGACTCGATGCCAAGGAGGGCAAGGTTGCGGTCGAGGGTTGGTCAAAAATGACCGGGCACGATGTCGTCGACCTCGCGCACAAGTTTCAGGATTACGGCGTCGAAGCGGTGATCTACACCGACATCGGCCGCGATGGCATGCTCACCGGCGTCAACGTCGAGGCCACGGTCAAGCTTGCGCGCGAACTGACCATTCCGGTGATCGCATCGGGAGGCCTCACCAGCCTCACCGACCTTAATGAATTGTGCAAGATCGAGTCCGAGGGGGTGAACGGTGTCATCACCGGGCGCGCCATCTACGAGGGTACGCTCGATTTCAAGAAGGCCCAGGAAATGGCCGACAAGCTGGCGGCCAAGGAGTGAATGGCAGAAGCCGTAAATGGTGAATGGTGAATGGTAAATAGGAAATGGTGAAGGGCTGAAACCGTTCTCCATTCCCCATTCCCCATTCCCCATTCCCCATGCCATTAGCCAAGCGCATTATTCCCTGTCTTGATGTCACCCGCGGCCGTGTGGTCAAGGGGGTGAACTTTGTCCAATTGCGCGATGCCGGCGACCCGGTCGAGATCGCCCGTCGCTACGACGAGCAGGGCGCCGACGAGTTGACCTTCCTCGACATCACCGCCACCTCCGATGGGCGCGACCTGATCCTGCATATCATCGAGGCGGTCGCCTCCCAGGTGTTCATCCCGCTAACCGTCGGCGGCGGCGTGCGCGAAGTGGCGGACGTGCAGCGACTGCTCAACGCCGGCGCCGACAAGGTCTCCGTCAATTCCTCCGCGGTGCACAATCCGGCCCTTGTTCAAGAGGCGAGCGCTCGTTACGGTTCGCAATGCATCGTGGTCGCCATTGATGCGAAAAAAAAGGCCGCGGGGGCGGGCTGGGAAGTGTTCACGCATGGCGGACGCCAGGCCACCGGCCTCGACGTGGTCGAATGGGCGCGAAAAATGCAGCAAATGGGCGCGGGTGAACTCCTGCTCACCAGCATGGATCGCGATGGCACCAAGTCGGGCTTCGACCTTGCATTGACATGCGCGGTGGCCGCGGCCGTGGACGTGCCGGTGATCGCCTCTGGCGGTGTCGGTACGCTCGATCACTTCGCCGCCGGCATACTTGAGGGCAAGGCCGATGCCGTGCTCGCCGCCAGCGTCTTCCACTACGGCGAACTGAGCGTGAGGCAGGTCAAGGAATACATGGCAACGCGCGGCATCGAGGTGAGGCTTTGAGGGGCGGTGAATGGTGAATGGTGAATGGAGAATAGGGAACGGGGAATGGGAAATAGGGAATGGGGAATGGTAGGCCTGCGACCTTTCGCGAGTGCGCGGGGTTACCATTTGCTATTCACCAGTTACCATTCCCTATTTCCCATTTTCCATTTCCCATTTCCCAACATATGAACTGGCTCGACAAGATCCGCTGGGACGCCAACGGCCTGGTGCCGGTCATCACCCAGGAGGCGACCACCAACAAGGTGCTGACCCTCGCCTGGATGAACCGTGATGCGCTGGAGGCTACCGCCGCAGGCGGCAAGGCGGTGTACTGGTCGCGCTCGCGCCGCAAACTTTGGCACAAGGGCGAAGAGTCGGGCTATGTGCAAAAGGTGCTCGAGATCCGGCTCGACTGCGACGAGGACGTGCTTTTGCTCAAGGTCGAGCAGGTCGGCGGCATTGCCTGCCACACCGGCCGCCATCACTGCTTTTTCCAGAAACTGGACAATGGCCAGTGGCTGGTCACCGATCCGGTCCTGAAGGACCCGAAGGAGATTTATGGGAAATGAACAGCATCTGGGCGACATCCTTACGCGCTTGGCCGAATTGATGGAATCGCGCAAGGGCGGCGACCCGGAAGCCTCTTACGTGTCGCGCCTGTTCGCCAAAGGCGAGGACGCCATCCTCAAGAAAATCGGCGAAGAAGCCACCGAGACCGTCATGGCGGCCAAGGACGGCGACCGGCTGCGTATCGTTGGCGAGACCGCCGACTTGTGGTTTCATTGCATCGTCATGCTGGCGCACTACGGTCTCAAGCCCTCCGATGTGCTGATGGAGTTGCGCCGCCGCGAGGGCATTTCCGGCATAGACGAAAAAGCCGCGCGCAAGGACAATGTCCGCAGCGAATCGGAGAAGCACTGATGTCAACCGGCGCGCACGACCCGGACTGCGTGTTCTGCAAGATCGTCAGGGGTGAAATTCCGTCAAAAAAAGTCTATGAGGACGAGGAGGTGCTCGCCTTCCACGACCTGCATCCGATTGCGCCGGTGCATTTCCTCATCATCCCGAAAACGCACGTCGCCAGCTTGTACGAGGCCGGCCCTGCGCACCGCGACGCCATGGGCAAGATGCTGACGGTGGCGGGACGCCTCGCGCGCGAGCAGGGCGCCGGCGAAGGCTTTCGCACCATCATCAACACCGGGCGCGTGGGGCGGCAGGAGGTGTATCATGTGCACATGCATGTCATTGGCGGCCCCGAAATTTTGGGCCCGATGCTGGTCAGAAACAAATAGCGAGCGGGTGCGTACGGCTGATGCCGGCACGCCCCGATTCGAATAGCCAATAAACGTAACGGAGTAACGGAGGCAATAATGGGTTCTTTCAGCATATGGCACTGGCTGATCGTCCTTGTCATCGTGATGTTGGTGTTTGGCACCAAGAAACTGCGCAACATGGGATCCGACCTTGGCGGTGCAGTGAAAGGTTTCAAGGACGGCATGAAGGAATCGGGTGCGGCGGACAAGCCGGCGGATGCGCAGGTCACCGGGCGCACGATAGACGTGGAAGTGCAGAAAAAGACCGAGAGCAAGGCCTGACGCGCCGGCCAGGCGTCGCTCTGTTCCCTGCAAACCGCGCGACCCTGCGCGGTTTGTTTTTTCAGTCTTCGCAACCCCCTCTTTCCAAGCCCCCTCAACCATGTTTGATGTCGGATTCTCCGAACTAGTTGTCATCGGTGTCGTCGCGCTGGTCGTGATCGGCCCCGAGCGGCTGCCCAAGGTCGCCCGTACGGTCGGCCTGTTGGTCGGTCGCCTGCAGCGCTACGTCAATGACGTCAAGGCGGACATCAACCGCGAAATGGAACTCGACGAACTGCGCAAAATCCAGACGCAGTTCCAGGATGCGGCCAAGGAGGTTGAAAGTTCCATTACAACCCAGGTGAGTGCCGCCGAGCAGGATCTCAACCAGAGTATCGCCGCACCCCTATCGGAGGCGCTCGCCGATGCCGGCAACCCGGTTAGCAACACCCTGGGCGACTCGACCGGCAGCAATGAAAGCCTCGATGCGGCCATTTTGGCCAGCGCCGAGGGCATCCCCTCGATGCAGGCGCCCGCGGTCGATATTGCGGTACCCGCCGCCGAGCCCTTCGATTCGGTCTTTACCACCCCGGTGCCCGAAGCCGCACCCGCAACCGCACCTGCACCCGCGATACCGGTCACACCTGCGGTGTCCGGCGACGCGCAGGCAACACCGGCCGGCACTACCAAGACGGGAAGCGCGTGAGCGTCCAGGACACCTTTATCTCCCACCTCGTGGAGTTGCGTGACCGCCTGCTGCGCGCGCTGCTCGCCGTGGCAGTGGTCTTTGTCGTGCTGTTTTTCTGGCCCGGCTCCTCGGCCATCTACGATGTGCTGGCCATGCCGCTGATGAAGGCGTTGCCCGAGGGCACCAAGATGATCGCCACCGGCGTGGTCACGCCCTTCCTCATCCCGGTAAAGGTCACCATGATGGTCGCGTTCATGGTCGCGCTGCCCTTCGTGCTCTACCAGGCTTGGGCTTTTGTTGCGCCTGGCCTCTATCAGCATGAAAAACGTTTCGCCATGCCGGTCATTGTGGCGAGTACCGTGCTGTTTCTCGCCGGCGTCGGTTTTTGCTATTTTTTCGTGTTCGGCAAGATTTTTTCATTCATCAACGAGTTCGCCCCCAAGAGCATCACCCCGGCGCCTGACATCGAGCAATACCTCAACTTTGTCATCACCATGTTCATCGCCTTCGGTGTGACCTTCGAGATCCCCATCGTTGTGGTGGTCCTGGTGCGCATGGGCCTGGTGAACGTCAAGCAGCTCAACGAGGCGCGGCCTTACGTCATCGTCGGCTCCTTTGTCGTGGCTGCGGTGGTGACACCGCCCGATGTGTTGTCGCAATTGCTGCTGGCCGTGCCAATGTGCCTGCTTTACGAAATGGGCATCATTCTGGGCCGCTTCATTGGCAAGCGCCCGGACACTGATCCGGATGCGGCCAAGCCGGCTGATTCCACGACTTCCACGGCTTCCACAGAGACGCCCGACGCCGCGGCGCCAGCCGAGCAGGGCAAGTAAGCCCCCGGGGGGCTAACGGGGTTTTTGCCGTTGTGCGTTGGGGCGTTTTCCCACTTCGACTTGCACGTCCAGGTTCTTGGTGTCGCGGCGGATTTTCAGCTTGGCCAGCTTGCCCGGCACCAGCGCCGCCACCAGTGTGAGCATGCTTTGCGGGTCGGTCACCGCTTTGCCCTCGACCTGCAGCAGTACATCACCGGGGCGGACGCCGCCCTTGTCGGCCGGGCCGCCGCGAATCACACCGGCGATTAGCGCGCCTGATACCACCGGCAATTTGAACGATTCGGCCAACTCCGGGGTGATCTCCTGCGCTTCCACGCCGATCCAGCCGCGCGTTACGCTGCCCGTTTCGATGATGCTCTCCATCACCTGCCGCGCGCTCGAAGCCGGTATCGCAAAGCCTATACCCATGGATCCGCCCGATTGAGAGTAAATGGCGGTGTTGATGCCGACCAGGTTGCCATTGCTGTCGATCAGCGCCCCGCCCGAGTTTCCCGGGTTGATTGCGGCATCGGTCTGGATAAAATTCTCGAAGGTGTTGATGCCAAGGTGGCTGCGTCCCACCGCCGACACAATGCCCATGGTCACCGTCTGGCCGACCCCGAACGGGTTGCCGATGGCCAGCACCACATCGCCGGCGCGCAGCCCGCCATCGTTGCCGAAGGTGATTGCGGGCAGGGATTCTGTATTCACCTGTAGCACTGCGATATCGGTGTCCGGGTCGCTGCCCACCACGCGTGCCTTGAATTTTTTGCCGTCAGCCGTGGCCACTTCGATTTCGTCGGCCGCTTCGATGACGTGGTGGTTGGTGAGGATATAGCCCTTGCTGCTGACAATCACGCCCGAGCCGAGGCCGGTGGAGCGTTGCTCCTGCTCCATCTGGTCGCCGAAAAACTGCCGGAACAACGGGTCATTGGCAAACGGGTGGCGCCGTGCCTTTACCGCCTGGGAGGTAAAAATGTTCACTACTGCGGGCACCGCCTTGCGCACTGCGTCGTTATAAGAGTTCAGGCGTCCGGGCGCGCCCTGCCCGGGTGTGGTTTCGGGGGAGTTCGCTTCTTTCAAACCTATCACCTGCGCGCCGGGCGTACCCTGCCGGCCAAGCCATTCCGGGCGCAGCGTGGTCACCACAAACAGCGCGGCGAGGCTGATGGTTGCGGCCTGACTGAAAATGAGCCAAATTTTGCGCACGATGGTTGAAGCTCCCTGATGACGCGGTTTGCAGCCTGCCTCTTGCCCTAAGTCTGCGTCCGGTTACCCGCGCAAGCTGAGCGCCATCGTACAATCGTACGAACGTACGATTTTACGATCGTGCAATTGTACAATCGAGTAATTGCATAATTGCACCCATGGCACCGACGGCGGCCATGACGACCATGACTATGGCCCGGATCTGAACGAGACTGAATAGTGAAGCATGATGCAACGTGATGACCTGGCCCGCTACCTCGATCAGTTGCTCGAAGTGCCGCGCTTTCGCGATTATTGCCCAAACGGCCTGCAGGTGGAAGGGCGCGCCGGGGTTTTGCGCCTGGTTACCGGAGTAAGCGCCAGCCAGGCGCTGATTGAGGCGGCGATCGACGCGGGCGCCGATGCGCTGCTGGTGCACCACGGTTACTTCTGGAAAAGCGAGGACGGGCGCATCACCGGCACGCGCCGTCGCCGCATTGGCTTGTTGTTGCAACATGACATCAGCCTGTTCGCTTACCACCTGCCGCTGGATGCGCATCCCGAACACGGCAACAACGCGCAACTCGGCGCTCTGCTCGGTTTTACTGAAAAGGGCAGGGCGGGTGAGCAAAATATCGTCGCACACGGTTGCACTGCGGCGACGCAGCCCCTGGCGGCATTGGCCGCGCATATCGAGTCGCGCCTAGGACGGGCGCCCACGGTCATCGGCGATCCGGCGCAGCGCATTGCGCGCATCGCCTGGTGCACCGGCGGCGCGCAAGGCTATTTCGAGGACGCGATCGCGCTCGGTGTGGACGCCTTCATCACCGGCGAAATTTCCGAGCCGCAGGTGCATCTGGCGCGCGAGAGCGGCGTCGCGTTTATTGCCGCCGGTCATCACGCCACGGAGCGCTTCGGTGTGCAGGCGCTCGGCGCCCACCTCGCCTCACGCTATGGTATCGAGCACCGCTTCATTGACGTGCCCAACCCGGTCTGAGGCCCGCGGCTTGCCGCTCGCCGTCCTCGATCTTCCGATTGCTCTTGCGTTGGTGGCGGATTTTTGCGGGCGTAGCGGGAAATCTGCTGTTGAATCAGCGCACAAGCAAATTTCGTGGTGTTTTGCCCCAGGATCCGGATGTAAATGGAAATCTGGCTCTTTTCCCCTCCATTTCAGTGGCTTAGCTTCTAAAATTTGGAGAAAACACGATCAGTCCGCTATAATCGCGCTCTTCCCCGAATTCTTCTCACTGGAGCTTTTCCTGTCATGAGCAATCCTCCGGAAATGAACCCCGGTCGGCGCAGGCTGATCGTCATGACTGCAGCCGCAGGCGGTGCCTGCGGTGTTGCAGCGGCGCTGCCCTTTGCGGCCACCATGTTGCCCTCCGAGCGCGCCAAGGCCCTCGGCGCTCCGGTCGAAGCCGACATCAGTACGCTCGCCCCCGGCGACATGCAGGTGGTCGAATGGCGCGGCAAGCCAGTCTGGATTATCCGCCGCACCAAGGAAATGCTCGAGAGCATCAAGAAGGGCGATGGCATCGTTGCCGATCCCCTGTCGAGCGTGCCGCAACAACCCGAATACGCCAAGAACGATTTTCGCTCCATCAAGGAGGAGTATGCCGTGCTGGTCGGGGTATGCACCCACCTTGGCTGCTCACCCCAGTTGAAGTCCGGCGAGGCCAAGGCTGAAATGGGCGCAGACTGGGTCGGGGGCTTTTACTGCCCCTGCCACGGGTCGAAGTTTGACTTCGCCGGCCGTGTCTACAAGGGCGCACCCGCGCCGATCAACCTCGAAGTTCCGAAATACGCCTTCCTGTCCGACACCCGGATTGTGATCGGCGAAGATACGAAGGGGGCCTGATCCATGGCAGCCACTGAAAAGAAACCGGTCGTCGTTACCGACCTGGGCGCGCTCAACAAGCCCGCCTCCGACCTGCTGACCTGGGTCGACAAGCGCTTCCCGTTGATGGAGAACTGGAACGCCCACCTCGCCCAGTACTACGCGCCGAAGAACTTCAACTTCTGGAATTACTTCGGCGCCTTCGCGCTGCTAGTGCTGGTGATCCAGATCGTCACCGGCATCTTCCTCACCATGCACTACAAGCCCGACGCGGCGCAGGCCTTCGCCTCGGTCGAGTACATCATGCGCGAAGTCTCGTGGGGCTGGCTGGTGCGCTACATGCACTCCACCGGCGCCTCGGCCTTCTTTATCGTCGTCTATCTGCACATGTTCCGCGCGTTGCTCTACGGTTCGTACCAGAAACCGCGCGAACTGCTGTGGATCTTCGGCATGCTGATCTATCTCGTGCTGATGGGCGAGGCCTTCTTTGGCTACCTGCTGCCCTGGGGCCAGATGTCTTTCTGGGGCGCGCAGGTGATCGTCAACCTCTTCGGCGCGGTGCCTTTCATCGGACCCGACCTGTCGCTGTGGATTCGCGGTGACTACGTCATCTCCGATGCCACGCTCAACCGCTTCTTTGCCTTCCATGTGATCGCGCTGCCGCTGGTGCTGCTGGGCCTGGTCGCAGCCCACCTCATCGCGCTGCATGAAGTGGGTTCGAATAACCCGGATGGCATCGAAATCAATGACAACAAGGACGCCAACGGCATCCCCCGCGACGGCATTCCCTTCCACCCCTACTACACGGTGAAGGACAGCTTCGGTGCGGTGGTCTTCCTCATCGTCTTCTCGCTGATCCTGTTCTTTGCGCCGGAGATGGGCGGTTACTTCCTCGAGGCCAACAACTTCGTCCCGGCCGATCCGCTGAAGACCCCGCTGCACATCGCGCCGGTCTGGTACTTCACGCCTTATTACTCGATCCTGCGCGCAGTGCCGCCGCTGTTCAACTCGCAGTTCCCCGGCGTCGTCGCCATGGGTGCGGCGACGATGATTTTCTTTGCCATTCCGTGGCTCGATCGCAGTCCGGTGAAGTCGATGCGCTACAAGGGTCCGCTGTGCAGGGGCGCATTGGCGATCTTCGTCGTGGTATTCCTGATCCTCGGCTACCTTGGCACCGAAGCGACCAACGTCTGGGGCCAGGCCGGCGCCTGGCTGGGCGGCGTTGAGCGCGCCACTGTTGTGGCGCGCATTTGCACGGTCATCTACTTCGCGTTTTTCCTGCTGATGCCGTGGTACACCAAGATCGATTCTGTGAAGCCGGTGCCGGAAAGGGTGACGGGGTAATGAACATGAAAAAATTCCTTATAGCTTTCACCCTGCTGTGTGCCGCCGTATCGGCCGGTGCCAACGAAACGGTCAAGCTCGACCGCGCACCGATCGACGTGGCCGACCTCGTCAGCCTGCAAAGCGGTGCACGCACCTTCGTAAACAACTGCCTCAACTGCCACTCGGCCTCGCTCATGCGCTACAACCGCCTGCGCGACCTCGGCCTCACCGAAGTGCAGATCAAGGACAACCTGCTCTTTACCGCGGAAAAGGTCGGCGAGAACATGAACATCGCCATGCCCAAAGCCGACGCCAAGGAATGGTTCGGGGCCGCGCCGCCCGACCTGTCCGTGATCGCGCGTTCCCGCGGCGCCGACTGGATCTACTCCTACCTGCGCGGCTTTTACCGTGACAACAGCCGCCCGACGGGCTGGAACAACACCGTATTCCCCAACGTCGGCATGCCGCACGTGCTGTGGACGCTGCAGGGCCAGAGGAGCTACAGCGAAGAAGTGGTCAAGACCGCCGGCGGCGAGCCGCTCAAGGACGGCCACGGCAACGAGCTGAAAAAAGCCAAGTTCGAGACCCTCGTTCCCGGTTCGCAGTCGGCGCTTCAATACGACCACACCGTGCGCGACCTCACCGCTTTCCTGGTTTGGATGGGCGAGCCCGGCCAGTTGCAGCGCAAACAGGTCGGCTTCATCGTCCTGATGGTGCTCGCCCTCATGCTCGTGCTCACCTGGCTGCTCAAGCGCGAGTTCTGGAAAGACGTGCACTAGGCGCGTTCACTTTGCCCGGTCTGCGGCGCGAATGTACGCCCGCGGACGGCAAGGTCGTTTTATCCAAGGGAGCCCGGCTCCCTTTGTCTTCACTACTTGGATTTCAGACGTCTTGTCTTGTACGTTTATAGGTTAGATCATCATGATGAATCTTTACTCCGGAACCACCTGCCCGTTCTCGCAACGCTGCCGCATCGTCCTTTACGAAAAGGGCATGGACTTCCAGATCATCGACGTTGACATGTTCAACAAGCCCGAAGACATCGCGGTCATGAACCCCTACAACCGCCTGCCCGTGCTGGTCGAGCGCGACCTCATCCTCTACGAGTCGAACATCATCAACGAGTACATCGACGAGCGCTTCCCGCACCCGCAGCTGATGCCCGCCGACCCGGTGATGCGCGCCCGCGCCCGCTTGTTCCTGTTCAACTTCGAGGTCGAGCTGTTTTCGCAGATCGAAGCGCTGGAAAAGGGCAATCAGAAACAGCAGGACAAGGCCCGCGCCCATGTCACCGACCGCCTTACCGAACTCGCGCCGGTATTCGCCAAGCAAAAACACATGCTTGGCGACGATTTTTCCATGCTCGACGTGGCCATCTCGCCACTGCTCTGGCGCCTCGATTACTACGGCATCACGCTGGCCAAGCCGGCCGCGCCGCTGATGAAGTACGCCGAACGCCTGTTCTCGCGCCCGGCCTTCATCGAGGCGCTGACCCCGTCCGAGAAAGTGATGCGTAAATGACGCAAGGCGTCATCTACGCATCATTGCGAGGCGCGCAATGCGCGCTGCGGCAATTTCGTGGCATGAGCAATTCTCCCGTCATTGCGAGGCGCGCCGTGCGCGCCGCGGCAATCTCTTAGCGTCGCAGCAAGGCGACGAGATTGCTTCGCTGCGCTCGCAATGACAAGTCATTTGGAATGATGGCCTGAACCATGTCCGAAGCCGCCATCCCCTCCACCAAGCCCTTTCTCATTCGCGCCATTTACGAATGGTGCATGGACTCGGGTTTTACGCCCTACATGTCGGTGGTGGTGGATGCCAGCACGCGCGTGCCCATGGAACATGTTCGTAACGGCGAGATCGTGCTTAACATCGGCCCGCTGGCGGCCAACAAACTACAACTAGGCAACGAGTTCGTCGAATTGCAGGCGCGCTTTGGCGGCATCGCGCGCGAGATTTTTGTGCCCATCGCCGCCGTGTCGGCCGTTTATGCGCGCGAAAACGGCCGCGGCATGTCCTTTGACCCCGACCAGCGCCAGGCCACCGCATTTGCACCAGAGGGTGTCGCGCTTGTCAGCCCCGCGCCGGTAGAGTCCGGCGGTGTGCCTGCCGACAAACTCATGCCGATTGACACATCACCCGACACATCACCCGACACACCACCCGACATCCCGCCGCGCCCCAGCGGCAAGCCGACCCTGCGTCGTATCAAGTAGCCGGAGCTCAGTCCACGCGTAGCCTGCAGCGGCCAGGGCTTGCGTGCCCGTACAAGCTTTGCGGTCGTACCGCGGGTGGCCGCCAGCTTGTTAAGCATCCGCCTAATTAAGGGTCTTCGGGTTGCGCCCAGTGGGTTGAAATCACATGCCCTTTCCATGTTCGCCGCTCCGGCGTAATATGTCGCGCACACACACCCCACGCCGGCTAGCTGCGGCGACAAACCACCGACCGTGACACTTTGATCAAGAGCGTGCCACAACCGCCAACAGGGGTGCCAAGGAGATGGAATATTGAAGCCGACTGATATTGCCGCACCCGATTACTTCCACAAAGTTGTCGATTGCCAGTGGGCCTGTCCGGCCCACACCCCGGTACCCGAATACATCCGCATGATCGCGGCAGGCCGCTACGGCGATGCCTACATGGTCAACTGGGAATCCAACGTTTTCCCGGGCATTCTCGGGCGCACCTGTGACCGCCCCTGCGAACCGGCCTGCCGCCGCGGCCGCGTTGAGGAAGAAAATCTCGCCAAGCCCGAACCGGTGGCAATTTGCCGCTTGAAACGCGTCGCCGCCGATCTCAAAGAAGACATCAGTGCGCGCCTGCCGGCCAAGCCCACCAAGACCAACGGCAAAAAAATCGCCTGCGTCGGCGCCGGCCCGGCCGCACTCACCGTTGCGCGCGACCTCGCGCCCCTTGGCTATGAAGTCACCGTGTTTGATGGCGACAAGCGCGCCGGCGGCATGATCCGCAGCCAGATACCCAAGTTTCGCCTGCCCGAAGAAGTCATCGACGAGGAAGTGGGCTACGTCCTTAACCTGGGCGTCGAGTTCCGTGGCGGCGAACGCATCGACAGCCTCAAGGACCTGCTGGCCAAGGGGTACGACGCGGTGTTCGTCGGTTCGGGCGCGCCGCGCGGCCGCGATCTTGATCTGCCCGGTCGGCAGGAAGCGGCCAAAAACATCCACATTGGCATCGACTGGCTGTCCTCGGTGTCCTTCGGCCATATCGAAAAAATCGGCAAGCGCGTCATCGTGCTGGGCGGGGGCAATACCGCCATGGACTGCTGCCGTTCGTCCAAGCGCCTTGGCGGCGACGACGTCAAGGTTATCGTGCGCTCTGGCTTCGAGGAAATGAAAGCCAGCCCGTGGGAAAAAGAAGATGCCGGACACGAGGGTATTGCCATCCTCAATTACTTTGTGCCCAAGGCCTTCCTGCACACCGATGGCAAGCTGACGGGCATGAGTTTCGAGAAGGTCAAGGCCATCTACGACACCAAGGGCAAGCGCAGCCTGGTGCCCAGCGGCGAGCCCGACCAGATATTCGAATGCGACGACGTGCTGGTCGCGGTAGGCCAGGAAAATTCCTTCCCCTGGATTGAGCGTGATGTCGGCCTGGAGTTCGACAAATGGGGCATGCCGGTGGTCGATACGGTAACCATGCAAGGCTCGATCAAGAACGTGTTTTTCGGCGGTGACGCCGCCTTTGGGCCGAAGAACATCATCTGGGCGGTGGCACACGGTCACGAGGCCGCCATTTCCATAGACAAGTTCTGCTCCGGCGAGAGCACCGCCGACCGTCCGCCGCCCATGGTCAATCTCTATTCGCAAAAAATGGGCATTCACGAGTGGAGTTACGACAACTCGCCGGTCAATGACCTGCGCTTCAAGGTGCCGCTCAAGGACATCAGGCTCGCGCTGAAAAACATCAAGGTCGAGGTCGAACTGGGCTTTGACGCGGCGCTCGCGTTCAAGGAAGCCGAGCGCTGCCTCAACTGCGACGTGCAGACGGTGTTCAACGCCGCGCAGTGCATCGAGTGCGACGCCTGCGTCGACATTTGCCCGATGGACTGCATCACCTTCACCGAAAACGGTGAAGAGGCCGACCTGCGCACACGCTTGCAAGCACCCGCCACCGACCTGACGCAAGACCTCTACGTTTCGCCCGGGCTCAAGACCGGCCGCATCATGGCCAAGGACGAGGACGTCTGTCTGCATTGCGGCCTGTGCGCCGAGCGCTGCCCCACCGGCGCCTGGGACATGCAAAAGTTCCTGCTCAACATGACCCATGCCGGGCCCGGCTGCCACAAGAGTGACACGGCCAAGAAGGCCCCGCTGAGGAGAGTGGCATGACCAAGCAAATCACCGCGGTAAACGACTTTGTCGTCAAGTTCGCCAACGTCAACGGTTCGGGTTCGGCTTCGGCCAACGAGCTCTTTGCCAAGTCCATCATCCGCATGGGCGTGCCGGTTTCCCCGCGCAACATCTTCCCGTCCAACATCCAGGGCCTGCCCACCTGGTACGAGGTGCGCATCACCGAAGCCGGCCACCTTGGCCGCCGCGGCGGTGTCGACCTGATGGTGGCGATGAACCCGCAGACCTGGGACGCCGATGTAAAAGAGATCGAGCCTGGCGGCTATTTGTTCTACGACAACACCAAGCCGCTGCCCGCCTCCAAGTTTCGCGACGACATCAACGTGATCGGCATGCCCATCACCGAGATCTGCAACATGAGCTACACCGACCCGCGCCAGCGCCAGTTGTTCAAGAACATCATCTACATCGGCGCGCTCTCCGCGCTGCTCGACATGGACGCCGACGAGATCGCCGGCCTCATCGGCGAGCAGTACAAGGGCAAGGAAGCCCTGCTCAAGCCTAACGTGCACGCGCTGCAAATGGGCCGCAGCTACGCCCTCGAGAACCTCAAGTGCCCCATCGGTCTCACCGTCAAAAAAGCCGACGCCGTAGGCAACAAGATTCTGGTCGAGGGCAATGCCGCCGCCGCGCTCGGTTGCGTCTACGGCGGCGCCACCGTCTGCGCCTGGTATCCGATCACGCCGTCTTCGTCGCTGGCCGAGGCCTTCCAGAAATACTGCGCCAAACTGCGCGTCGACAAAGACACCGGCCGCAACAAATTCGCCATCGTGCAGGCCGAGGACGAACTCGCCTCCATCGGCATCGTGGCCGGTGCCGGCTGGAACGGCGCGCGCGCCTTTACCGCCACCTCCGGCCCCGGCATCTCGCTGATGACCGAGTTCATCGGCCTTGCCTATTTCGCTGAAATCCCCGCCACCATCATCGACGTGCAGCGCGGCGGCCCCTCCACCGGCATGCCCACGCGCACGCAGCAGTCGGACATCCTCGCCTGCGCCTACGCCGGTCACGGCGACACCAAGCATGTGCTGTTGTTTCCGCAAGACCCGACTGAGTGCTTCAGTATGGCGGCGCAGTGCCTCGACCTTGCCGACCGCCTGCAGACGCCGGTGTTCCTGATGACCGATCTTGATATCGGCATGAACCAGCGCCTGTCCGAGCCCTTCGAGTGGGACGACAAGCAGCAGTACGACCGCGGCAAGGTCATGACCGAAAAGATGCTCAACGACGGCAAGGAATTCGGCCGTTACCTCGACGTTGACGGCGACGGCATCCCCTTTCGCACTTATCCTGGCACCCACCCGACCAAGGGTGGTTACTTCACCCGCGGCACCAGCAAGAACCCCTACGCCATTTACTCCGAGGCGGGCGCGGACTACGTCTACAACATGCAGCGCCTGCTGAAAAAATTCGAGACCGCCAAGGCCCTCGTGCCACAGCCGGTGCTGACCGAAGCGAAAAAGAAAACCAAGTTCGGCGCCATTTACTTCGGCTCCACCAGCCCGTCCATGCACGAGGCCCTCGAGGCCTTTGAGGCCGAGGGCATGCACGTCGACATCCTGCGCATCCGCGCCTTTCCCTTCCCCGATTCAGTCCTGGATTTCATTACGAGCCACGAGCAGGTGTTTGTCATCGAGCAAAACCGCGATGCGCAGTTCCGCTCCCTGCTGGTGAACGAGCTCAACGTCGACCCGGCCCACCTGATGCCCGTGCTGCACTACGACGGTACGCCCATCACCGCGCGCTTCATCATCAAGGAAATCGGCGAACGCGTAAGGGCGCTGAACGTCGAACCGATTAAAAAGAAGGGTAGGGCAGCTTGATCAATATGCTGGAAACCCCCGCCTCACCACCGGTCGTGCCTTTCCACTCGATGACACTATGAGCTAACCGCGACCAACTCCCCCGTTCCCCTCCCCCCGCCTTTAGGTGTGGGGGGGGAGGGGCCAGGTGAGAGGGGGCTGCCAAGCAACGCGAAGCAACAAACAGAGCGAGACAAAATGACCTACATCACCAAACCCAAGCTCCACCACCCGACCCTGCAAAAAAACAAGGTCGGCTACACCCGCCGTGACTACGAGGGCAAGGTGTCCACGCTGTGCGCCGGTTGCGGCCACGACTCCATTTCGGCGGCCATCATCCAGGCCTGCTGGGAGCTGGACATCCAGCCGCACCGCGTCGCCAAGCTCTCGGGCATAGGCTGCTCGTCCAAGACGCCGGATTATTTTTTGGGCAACTCCCACGGCTTTAACACCGTGCACGGCCGCATGCCCTCGGTGCTCACCGGCGCCAACCTCGCCAACCGCGACCTCATTTACCTCGGCGTCTCCGGCGACGGCGACTCGGCCTCCATCGGCATCGGCCAGTTCGCCCACGTCATGCGCCGCGGCGTCAACATGACGTACATTCTCGAGAACAACGGGGTTTACGGCCTGACCAAGGGCCAGTTTTCGGCCACCGCCGACCGCGGATCGAAGTCCAAGCGCGGCGTGGTCAACGCCGACTCCGCGATCGATACCGTGTCGCTGGCCCTGATGATGGGCGCCACCTTTGTTGCGCGCAGTTTTTCCGGCGACAAAAAGCAGCTCGTACCGCTGGTCAAGGCCGCCATCGCCCACCCGGGTGCCGCCTTCATCGACGTCATCAGCCCCTGCGTCGCCTTCAACAACCACGCCGGCAGCACCAAGAGCTACGACTACATGCGCGAGCACAACGAGGTCGTCAACCGCCTCGACTTCTGGCCCAATCGCAGCGAAATCACCATTGACTACGACGAGGGCGAGGTCATCGACGTGCCGCAGCACGACGGCAGCATCGTGCGCCTCAGGAAGACCCACCCCGAATACGACCCCACCAATCGCATCACCGCCTCGACGCTGATCGCCGAGCACGCCGCCAAGGGCGAGGTCATTACCGGTCTGTTGTACGTGCATCCCGAAGCCGAGGACTTGCACACCCACCTGCACACCGTGGACACCGCGTTCAACAAAATGGGCGTAAAGGATTTGTGCCCCGGCGCGGCCGCGCTGGAAAAAATCAACGCCAGCATGCGTTAGCGGCTAGCTGCCAGGTACCAGGGATAGGCTGGAAACACCCGCCTGGTGCGGGTTTTCAGGTGTCACGCGCGCCCTTGACAACGCCCACCACGTTAGCTTCAACCTTAGCTTCACCGCGCATCAACGCGCTCTTGCGCGGCCGTTGGTCGTGTTTTTCCCGCCACGCGTTGGCGCGTATCACCACAGTCATAGGCCGTCGCGCACAGGCCGCCCTTGAGGCGAGCTGCGTTTGCCCATGGCAAGGGCGTGCCGCGCGCCTGCTTGTCCACCCCGAGGGCTAAGACCTGGGCCCTCCCTGTGTTGTGCGGCCCACAACCGGCTTTTGCGAAGCGTGCCACACTGCCGCCATGACTGAACGTCTGCAAAGCATGGGTGAGGAAATTGCCAATAGCGTGAGCCACGGCCTCGCGCTGGTGGCGGCGATTGCGGCCCTGCCCTTGCTCTTTGTCGCGGCGCGCCAGCTTGGCACGGCCAACGCGGTGGGCATGGCGGTGTTTGCCGTCACCATGCTGCTGCTCTACTTCACTTCCACGCTATACCACGCATTGCCCCCCGGCCGCGCCAAGCGCGTCTTTCTCAAGCTCGACCATGGCTCCATCTATTTGTTTATCGCCGGTACCTACACCCCGTTCGCACTGGGTGCGCTGGGCGGTCCCTGGGGCTGGGTGCTGTTCGGGCTGGTGTGGAGCATGGCGATCGCCGGCGTCACGCTCAAGACCTGCAACCGCCTGTCGCGCCCGTGGCTCTCCAATGGGCTTTATCTTGTCATGGGCTGGCTGGTGCTCATTGCGGCCGTGCCCCTCACCGAGCACGTGGGCCGCACCGGCATGCTGCTGCTGCTTGCCGGCGGGCTTGCCTATAGCGCCGGCGTGGTGTTCTTTGCCCTCGACTCGCGTATGCGCTATGCCCACACCATATGGCACGGCTTCGTTGTGGCCGGCACGGCCTGTCACTTTTTTGCCGTGCTCGGCTACGCCGCCTGATTTGACTGCACGCGCGCCGGTGCAACAATGAGCGCGCCCATCAATGCCGCCCTGGCCGCATGACACCGGAGTCACCATGCAAATCATCCCCCTCGAATCCATCCCGCTCACCCAACTCAAAAATCAGTACCGCGATGGCACTATCCGCGCCTATCGCATCGTCGAGGGCGAGCCGGGGCCGGACAATTTCTCGTTGCGCCTCGTTAATATCGCCGGCAGGTATTTTTCGCCGCGCCACCGCCACAACTTCGACCAGATACGCTTTCAGCTCGAGGGCGTGTTCGATTACGAGGCCGACGGCAAGCTCACGCCCGGCGAGCTGGGCTATTTTTCCGAGGGCACGCGTTACGGCCCGCAGACCTGCGAGAGCGACACCTCCAACCTGCTGCTGCAATTTGGCGGCGCCAGCGGTGCCGGCTACACCACCGAGGCCGAGGCCCAGAAGGCGGCCGAGGCGCTCAAGGCAAAAGGCAGCTTCGAGAAGGGCGTCTTTACCTATGCCAAAGCCGATGGCGGCAAGGTCAATCAGGACGCCTATGAGGCGATCTGGGAGCACATCCACGGCCGCGAGCTGGTCTACCCGAAAGAACGCTACGTCCGTCCGGTGCTGATGGACCCGGCGCACTTCGAGTGGCTGCCCATCGACGGTCAGCCGGGCACTATGCGCAAACCCATGGGGGTATTTTCCGAGCGCACCACGCGTCTTGCGTTTTGCAATGCCGAGGCCGGCGCCAAGCTCGCGCTTGAGGCCGCGAGCCTGTTCTTTGTGCTCTCAGGGGCGGGCAGCGTTGAGGGCAAGCCTTACCTCAAGCACACCACCATTCACCTCAAGGCGGGCGAAGCGGCAAGTCTTGTTGCCACAACAGCTACCGAACTGTTGCAAATCGGCCTGCCGCAGTTCTAGGCCAGGCTGCGGCGGTCACGCTACTCGACCTTCGCCCCCGACAGTTTTACCGCCGCGCGATACACCGCCTGGTCGGAGGTGAGCTGCACGAGGTGCTGCTCGGGCGTGCTGCCCAGCGGGTCTATGCCCAGGCCCTCAAAGCGCTTGACCGCTTCCGGTGTCTGCAAGGCCTTCTTGATCTCGGCCGAAAGCTTGTTGATGATCGCTTTGGGCGTGGCTGCCGGCGCCAGCGCATGCACCGAGGGCACGAAGATCATGTCCTTGATGCCAAGTTCCGCAAACGTCGGCACATCGGGCGCCTGCGCCGAGCGCTCGGGGCTGGCAACCGCCAGCAGCCTCACCTTGCCGCTCTTGATGTGCGGCACCACCGCCTGATAGGCCGAGAACAACACCTGGATATCACCCGCCACCAGCGCCGGCGTCGATTGCCCGCTGCTCTTGTAGGGCACGTGCACGAGCTTGATGCCGGCGCGCGTTTTCATCATCTCGGTGGCAAGGTGGTGAATCGTCCCTGAGCCCGAAGTGCCGTACGAGAACTTGTCCGGGCTGGCCTTCACCAGGGCCGCAAACTCCTTCCAGTTGCTCACCCCAAGCGAGGTGTTGATCGCCAGGTAAAACGGCGTTGTGCCGATGAGTGACACCGCGGCAAAATCACGCAGCGTGTCGTAGGGCGGCTTTTCCATCAGCAAGGGGGCGATGGCCGAATTGGAGAGGTCGGCGATCAACAGCGTATGGCCGTCGGGCACGGCGTTCACCACCGACATCGCCGCGATCACCCCGCCCGCCCCCGGGCGGTTGTCGACGATGACGCTCTGGCCGCGCAGCTCGGGGCTGGCGGCAAGTCGGTCGCCCAGCACGCGCGACACCACATCGGTGAGGCCGCCCGCCACAGAAGACGAGACAAAGTGGATCGGCTTGTTCGGAAAGTTCTCCACGCCCTGGGCTGCGGCGTGGCTGGCAGGCAAGGCAAGCAGTACGTAAAGTGAAAAAAGGGCGGGGCGGGCGTAACCGGGCATTGCGGCACTCCTGAAGAGTCAAACACAATTGGATTATGGGAACAATGAAAGCAGGACGGGTAGCACAGGAACGATGGGAATGACGGCACATCTTACGTACAGGCGCCGGCCGGTGCAATCGTTCGCCGCGCCCGATACAGCAATATCCCGCAGACATCATTCAAGAGCTGCCCGCTTGTTGTAATATCACCGCCTTGCCGGGCCGCGCCCGACACGAAAAAATTCGCGCGAGTCTGTTGAACATGCCAATCCGAACCGTCCAGTAAGACGCAACAACGCAGGAGACACCGCCATGCAAGTCGTGCCGATAGAGAGCCGCACCCTCACCACGCTCAACAACCAGATTCGCGAAGGCGTCATTCGCGCCGTACGCATACTCGAGGGCGAGCCCGGCCCGGATAACTTCGGGCTTAAACTGGTCAATATCGAGGGCGATTTTTTCTCGCCGCGCCACCGCCATAATTTTGACCAGGTGCGCCTGCAGCTTGAAGGCACGTTTGACTACGACAAGGACGGTAGCTTCACGCCCGGCGCCATCGGCTACTTTCCCGAAGGCACGCGCTACGGCCCGCAGACATCGAGTGGCAACACCTGGAACCTGTTGCTGCAATACGGTGGCGCCAGCGGCTCGGGCTACACCGCCGAGTCCGAAGAGGAGCGCGCCGCCGGTGACCTGAAGAAAAAAGGCACATTCGAAAAAGGCGTCTTCACGTATCACAAAGAAGACGGCACCAAGGTCAACCAGGACGCCTACGAAGCCGTGTGGGAACACATCCACGGCCGGCCGCTGGTCTACCCGAAAGAACGCTACGAGCGCCCGGTGTTCATGAACTCGGCCAACTTCAACTGGGTGCCGGTCAAAGACCAGCCCGGTGTGGCGAGCAAACTCATGGGCGTGTTCTCCGAGCGTGAAACCAAGCTCGCCTTCTTCAAGATTGCAGCCGGCGCCAAGCTGGCAATGGAGGACGACAGCTTCTACTTCGTGCTCTCGGGCACGGGTGAAGCCGCCGGCGAGGCGGTGGCCAAGCACACCACCGTGCATGTCAAGCGCGGGGAGAGCGGCGTGTTGGCGGCGCAGACTGAAGTCGAGTGCGTGCAGTTGAGGTTGCCGCGGCGCTAGGCGTGTTGTGCCCCCCTAAAACCGGTAGGCGCGGCGCCAGGCGCTGCAGCGCATGCCCAGCCCCATGCAATGGCAGAGCCAGGCGTGGCCCAGGCGCTTCCACCACGGTGTATCGGTCGCAGCCTCGCGCGATTCGAACGCGAGGCCGAGGCTCTGATTGACAGCGTAAATCACCGTTTTGCCCTTGCGATCCAACCTGACTTCCTCGCCCGGGCTGAGCACGACGTCCCGCCCCTCGTCCTCCTGGGTGATCCAGAGCGATCCGCTCAGGCATGCGATGCGCGTGCCTATTGCGTCCTGAAGGGTTACGGTCTGGCCGGCAGCGAACTCGAGCCGCATTGCGTCGGTGCAGGTTCTCATGGTCTGGCTCCCTAATGTATGATTGAAACTCATGTTTCAGGTTGACGGCGGATGCCGCTGTTGATACGTTGTGTGAGTTATATTCCGCTGAAGTGCAGGCCTGTTCAAACGACATCTGGACATGAGTGGCATGAGTTTAATGAATGGCTAAAGACCCCGGCCGCTTGCCGCCGCTCGATCTGTTGCGCAGTTTCGAGGCCGCCGCGCGGCATCTGAGCTTTACCCGGGCCGCGCAGGAATTGTTCGTAACCCAGTCCGCGGTGAGCCGCGCCATTCAGGCGCTTGAGGCGCATCTGGGCACGCCACTGTTCCTTCGCCGCCACCGCGCGCTGCTGCTCACCGAGGCGGGCCGGCAGTTGCAACACGCTGCGGGTGAGGCGATGGAGCGCTTGCGCGATGCCTGCCGGCGCATACGCACTACGGACGATAGCGGTACGCTCACGGTCACGACTACCGTGTCATTTGCCTCGCTGTGGCTGGTGCCGCGCCTGCATGAATTTCGCGAGCTGCATCCTGATATCGAGGTGCGCATCGCCGCGGAGAACACCAACTCCGACCTGGAGCGCCAGGGCATAGACGTGGCGATTCGCTACTGCTCGTCCAAGGCGGCGCCCTCCGGGGCGATAAAGCTCTTTGGCGAGGACGTGTTCCCGGTGTGCGCCCCGAAGCTGCTGCGCAGCCACCGCCTCAAGGCCCCGGGGGATTTGCCGCCCCAGCTATTGCTGCACTACGAGGATCCGATCGCAGGCTGGCCGTGGCTGCAGTGGAACGTCTGGTTCGAGGTGATGCGGATCAAGCAGCCTGTGCTGTCGGGCGGACAGCGCTTCAGCCACTACGATCAACTAATCCAGGCGGCGATCAGCGGCCAGGGTGTTGCATTGGGACGCAGCCCGCTGGTGCGCCGGTTGATCAAACAAGGCCAGCTCGTGGCGCCCTTTGCGGGCCGCACCGAGTCCTCGCGCTCCTATTTCGTGCTCGCCGCAGCCGGCGCGGCCGAGCGCACCGTGGTGCGCCGCTTTGTCGCCTGGCTTGATGACGTGGTAAAACGCGAGAGCGCGTAGTGGATGCCATGGGACTGAACACGGTTTATAGTCCGTGCCATCGACACTTAACCATTCCAGCGCAATACCGGCGCCTACCCGTTGGCATTGATACGCCCATAAAATTGAAGCAAGACAATCTATGAACAAATCCAAACCACTTCCATTGGAAGTCGGCGAAACCTTCGGCGGGCCCTCCAAGACGCTCACCGATGCGCACTTCCTGCTCTTCTCCGGGGTGACCGGCGACGTGCATCCCATTCACTATGACGTCGAATACGCCAAGAAAAGCCATTTCGGCAAGCCGCTGGCGCACGGGCTCTTGCTTACATCGCTGACGGCGTTGGGTGCATCGTCGGAGCGCGAGCGTCTGGATGGTTTTATTTTTATCGAGCAGGGCTGCCGCTTTCTCAAGCCGGCACTGGTGGGCGATACGGTGCGGCCGCTGTTCGAGCTGGAAAAGCTCTGGAACGAGGAACATAGGCAATTCGCGCGCTTCAAGACGCGGTTGCTCAACCAGCGCGACGAGGTCTTGCTCGAAGGGTTTCACGTTTATCGCGTAATGCCGCACGATGATGCACCAGACAACAAGGTCAACAAGGCCACCTAGGCTAATTAGGTCAACTAGGTCAACGAGGTCAGCGAGGAACAACATGCCCGAGATTCGCGAAAAACTCACTGCCGGCAAGCCCTGGCCCGCGCACTACACCTTTGCTCCGGCGATGCGCGTGGGTAACACCATCTGGCTCTCGGGCGCCACCGGCACCGACGAGAGCGGCAAGATCACCGCGCCTGGCGACATTGTCGAGCAGACGCGCCAGATCTTTCGCAAGTTCGAGGCGCTGCTGCAATCGGTGGGCGGATCCTGCGATGACATCGTACAGACGCAGGAATTTTTCACCACCACCGAAAACTATAAGGGCACGGCGGCCGTGCGGCGCGAGTTTTTCAAGACCGCGACGCCGGCGGCGGCGGGCGTGCTGGTTGCGGGTCTGTTGCGCAAGGACGCGCTGATCGAAATTTCGGCCGTTGCGGTGTTGCGCGATGCGCCCTCTGAAAAATAGGGAATGGGGAATGGGAAATAGGGAATAGGGAATGGGAAAAGGTAAATTGGAAATCGGACGAGGACGCAAGCGCTACTCATGAACGCAGCAGTAACAGACCGGAGTCCCGCCAAAGCAGGCGACGCCGCACTGCTCGCCAGCGTGCGCGTGCTCGACCTCACCACCGTGGTGTTTGGGCCGCTGACCACGCAAATCCTCGCCGACTACGGCGCTGACGTCATCAAGATCGAGCCGCCCGAGGGCGACATCATGCGCCACGCCGGTTCTGTTGCGTCCGATGGCATGGGCTGCATCTTTTTGAACCTCAACCGCGGCAAGCGTTCGGTGGCCATCGACCTCAAGAATGCAGAGGGGCGTGCGGTGTTGCGCAAGCTCATCGGCACCGCCGACGTGTTCATCCACAACGTCAGGCGTGGCGCCATGGACAGGCTGGACCTCTCCTATGAAGCGGTCGCCGCCATCAATCCGCGCATCCTGTACTGCACCGCCACCGGCTTTGCCAAAGCCAACACGCGCGCCGACGCCGCGGCCATCGACGATGTGATCCAGACCTCCTCGGGCCTGGCCGCGCTCAATGCCGGTGATGACGGCGTGCCGCGTTTTGTGCAAAGCCTGCTTGCCGACAAGGTTGCCGGCATGGGCCTCGCCTGCGCCGTGCTCGCGGCGCTGTACCGGCGCGCCACCACCGGGCGCGGCGGGCTGATCGACGTGCCCATGTACGAAACCCTCGCCGCCTTCGTGCTGCTCGAACACCTGCAGGGCGAAAGCTACGAGCCGGCACGCGGCGAGATCGGTTACCACCGCGTGATGTCGGCACGCGGCCGGCGCATTTACAGCGCCAAGGACGGCTATGTCGCCATGACGCCCTACAGCGGCGCGCAGTGGGCGCAGTTTTTTCGCGAGACCGGCCGGGCCGAGCTCGCGGACGATCCGCGCATCACCGACGCGGTGGTGCGCAACGCCCATGTCGGCGAGCTCTACGACATGATCGCCGCCGTCGCCGGCACGCGCACCGTGGCCGAATGGGAAGCGCTTGCTGCGCGCCTCGGCTTCCCGGCGCAACGCGTTAACGCCCTTGCCGATGTGGCGGCCGACCCCGACCTTGCCACCACCGGCACGCTGGTCGCGCGCGAGCACGCCGGCATCGGCCGCACACGCATGCTCGCCTCGCCCGGGTTTTTTGACGGTGAGGCGGCGCGCCACCCCGGCGTCGCGCCGAAATTTGCCGAGCACACGCAGGCGGTGCTGGCCGAGGCAGGCTACTCCGCCGGGGATATCGCCCGCCTTGCCGCAGGCGGTGCCGTTCGCCTCGCCGGGGGCCATGACCAAAAGGCCAAGCGATGACGCGCTTTTACGAAGACTTCGAAGTCGGTGCGACCTACCCGACCACCTCACGCCTGATCACCGCCGCCGACCAGGACGCCTTTTGCAAGCTGGTGGGCTATGACGTGCCGCTGTTTCTCGATGACGCTTACGCGCAATCGCGCGGCCTGCCGGGGCGCATCTGCCCCAGCCACCTGGTGATGTCGTTTTCCACGGCCATGACGGGGGAGCTCTTTCAGGGCAGCGTGGTGGCGCTGGCGGGCATAGAGGGCGCCAAGTTCCTGCGCCACGTGCGGCCCGGCGACACCATACGCACCGAGGTCGAGGTCGTGCAAAAGCGCCTGACCTCCAAGCCGGGACGGGGACTGGTGGTGTTTCGCGACCACGTTTATAACCAGCTCGATGAAGAAGTATTCCGCAACGACAAGCACGCGCTGATCCGCTGCCGCGACAGCGCGCCCGAATAAAGCACGGAGGTTTTCCGCATGAGCACCACGACTGCACCCACTTCAAAGTATGTACTGCGCCCGGACGACATGGAGTCCTACTCGCCGGCCAACCACACCGGCACCAAGAACACCCGCCTCGTATCGGCGGCGATCAACGGCGCCCAGTATATGGAAGTGGTGCTGGGCGAAGTCGAGAAGGGCGCCGGCGTTTCAACCCACGCCCACCCGGGCATGGAGCAGGCGCAATACTTTATCGAAGGCGAGGCCGAGGTCATCATCGACGGCGTCACCCACCAGGCGCGCGCCGGCGACCTGTGCTTTTTTCCGGCCGACGTGTTTCATTCCGTGCGCGTCACTTCCGAGCGCATGAAGGTCTTGATCATCTACTCGCCGCCCTATGGCGAAAACCCTGCCAAAGTCGTGCGCAAGTGAAAGCGCCGACCCGTACACCACACCTTCGAAGGAGTTTTTGATGAAACGGCTTGCCTTTGCACTATGTGCATCCTTGTTTGCGTTGTCGACCGCCGTCGCGCAAACCTATCCGACCAAACCGATTCGCATGGTGGTGGGCTTTGTCGCCGGCGGGCCCACCGACGCGATTGCGCGTGTGTTCGCGCTGCGCCTCGGAAATGTGCTGGGCCAGCAGGTGGTGATCGAGAACAAGGGCGGCGCGGACGGCGTCATCGCGGGCGACCTCGTGGCCAAGGCTACGCCCGATGGCTACACGCTGTTTTTCATATCCGCCGGGCACGCCATCAACGCGAGCTTTTACCCCAAAGTTCCGTATCGCACCGTCGAGGATTTCGCAGCGGTGACCCTGGTGGGTGAATCGCCCAACATGATCGCCGTCACGCCCTCGCTGCCGGTGAACACCCTGAAAGAGTTCATCGCATTGGCCAAGTCCAAGCCCGGTGCCCTCAACTACGGCGCGACTTCGAGTCCGACGCTGCTCGCCACCGAACTCTTTGACTCGCTCGCCGGCATACAGATCACGCGCATTCCGTTCAAGGGCGCGGCGCCGGCCATGGCTGCGGTGATGTCAGGCGATGTGCAACTGGTCATTTCGGGCATAGGCACCACGCTGCCGCAGGTCAAGGGCGGCAAGTTGAAGGGTCTTGCCGTCACCGGTGCCAAGCGTTCGCCGCTTGCGCCGGAGATCCCCACCGTGGTCGAGTCGGGCATCAACTTTATCGCCACCACCTGGTATGGCCTGCTTGCGCCGGCCGGCACGCCAGCTGCGATCATCCAGCGTCTCAACGCGGCATCGCGCACGCTGCTCGAAGACCCCGAGGTCAAGGCGCAGGCCGCGCCGCAGGGCGTGGTGCTCACGCCCTCCACGCCGGAGGAGTTCGGCAGCTTCCTGCGCAGTGAAGTGGCGCTGTGGGCCAAGGTGGTCAAGGACTCGGGCGTCAAGGCCGAGTAAGGCTGTAGCGCAAGCTCAAGAAGGGGGCATGGATACGATGTGCATTCGAACGTTGTTGGCTTTCATCGCAGTCGCATCGCTGCTCGGCAGCGGCCATGCTGTGGCACAGGCCTGGCCGACCAAGCCAATCCGCTTTGTCGTGCCCTACCTCGCCGGCTCCTTCACCGATGTGGCGGCGCGCCGCGTCGCGGTCGAACTCGCCGAGCCACTGGGCCAGGCGGTGATCGTCGAGAACCGCACCGGCGCCAGCGGCATTATCGGCATCGATGCCGTGGCCAAGTCGCAGGCCGACGGTTACACGCTGCTCTTTACCGAGAACACCTTCACGGTTAATCCGGCGCTATTCCCCAAGCTGCCCTACCAGCCGTTAAAGGATTTTGTGCCGGTGGCCTTGCTGGCCGAAGCACCCACGGTGATGTGGGCGCGCGTGGACCTGCCTGCGGCCAATGCGCGCGCGCTGGTGCGAATGGCGCAGGACAAACCCGAATCACTCAGCTTTGGTTCGGGCGGGCAGGGCACCTCATCACACCTCGCTGCAGCGCTGTTTTTTGACAAGACCAAAATGCGCGTGACGCACATCCCTTATAAGGGCGTCGCCGGCTCTATCAGTGAAGCGGTGGCTGGTCGCATCGACTTTGGCACCTCCAGTCTTGCCAGCGCGATGGGGCAGATCAAGGCGGGCCGCCTGCGCGCCCTTGGCTTAACAGGGCAGCAGCGCAGCGCCTTTCTGCCTGATGCGCCGACTTTTTACGAGCAGGGCTTCACCGACTACGATGCACCGATCTGGTTCGGGCTGCTCGCACCGGCCGGCACGCCGCCGCAGGTGGTCGCGCGCCTGCAGGCCGAGCTGGCAAAGATCATGGACAAGCCCGGCGTGCGCGAGTTGTTCAACGGCCAGGGCGCACGCGTGCTGTCGGTCAGCGCGCAGGAGTTTACGGCGCGCATGACGCGGGAGATCCAGCAATGGACTGACCTCGTGGCGCGCACCGCCATCAAGGTCGAATAAGCCGCCTCGCAGGTGGCTTTCCCGGGTGGCGATAGGCTGGAAATCCGCGCCAGACGCGGGTTTCCAGCTTACGGCCGACTAATTTTCGATACCGGAACGCAGTGGGGCTAGCGCGGTGCCTGGCGCGCGGCGATGGCGACGGCAAGATCGTTCCAGACCTTCTGGTCGACAATGCGCCCGTCACGGATCAGAAAGCGGTCGATATAGCGAATGCCCTCGAAGGGCGTGCCGTCGGCCCACTCGCCGCGCAGGCCGCCGTAGTTGTAGACCACCGTGCCGTTCTCAGCCTCGAATTCGTCGATGCGCTCGAATTCCTTTTTCACCCAGCGGTACATGGCCGAGGAGCGCTTGGGCAAGTCGGTGCAGTCGGTAAACACCGTGCCGCCGGGAAACAGCATGGCGCAGCCGGGGGCGAGAAAAGCGTTGGCCTCGGCATAGCGGCGCGTGGCAAACAGCGACAGGAAATCCCACACCAGCTTGCCGCCGGCACCCAGCGACTCGCGCGCCATGGCGTGCACCACCGCCTGGTCGCTTGGCTGCATTGATTCTTCCTTGGCGTTCATGCGCGCATCTCCGTGGTTGAAGGTCTGAGGTAGGACGATAGCGCAGCCCCCGACCGGCGCGCAACCGGGGCATGCCTATGGGCTGAAAACCCTTATCTAGCGCGGGTTTTGAGCCGATTTACCTTCCGGCGGCCTGACTAGACCACGATCACTTCGGCTACGGCCAGTCGCACCGGCTGCACGCCCGCACAGCGCAGCGACCGGGGGTCAAGCCTCCAGCTTGAGCGAAAGTCCCGGCAGCGCAATGCCCTGCAGCGTCGTCGTCCAGGTTTCGCCCGCGCGTATGGGCGGCGCGGCGGTGAGCGTGCCGGTGGTCACCAGTTCGCCCGCCTGCAGTGGCCGGCTGTGCGGCTGGGTCGCCAACACTGCAATCAAATGCGCCACCGCCTGCAGCGGCCCGCCCAATACCTTATTGCCCTTGCCTTGTTCGCGCAGCGCGCCCTCGCATGACAGGCGCAGCGTGAAGTTTTCCAGTTCGGCCTTCAGGACGCTGCCCAAGCGGCTGACCGGCACCGGTTCGCCAAGCAGCAGCCGCGCGTGCATGCCGGCGTCGGCGATGGTGTCGGCGGCGCGAAACTTCCAGTCCGGATAATGCGACTGCACGATCTCAAAACCGTGGGCGATCCAGTCGATGCAGGCGAGCACTTCTGCCGGGTTCGCGTTGAGCGGCGGCGCGGCATGAAAGTGCACCACGATCTCAGGCTCGATGCGCGGTGCGGCGAACACGCCGAGACGGCACACGCCGCGCGAGCCGGCGAGATATTCGACCGTCGAATCGTAGACGTAGCCCCAGACCGGTTCGCGCACGCCGTACAAGGCCCACATGTCCGGGTTGGTAAAGCCGATCTTGCGTCCGACCGGCCGCGCGCCTGCGGCGAGGCGCGCGGCGTGCACCAGGCCGGCAAGCTCATAGGCCTGCGCTTCATCAAAGTCGGGCCAGCGCGACGTAAAGGGCTGCAGCGCTGCGCCGCTGTCTTGTGCGGCTTTTACTTCCAGCGCGATGGCCGGGAGGTCAGGCGTCATCGCCATAGTCGTGATCCGGGTATGCCGTCGCGCCGGCCTTCCAGTAGCCGCGGCCGTGGATCCGGGTGCATGGCACGCCATTGGCGATCAGCGCGTCGCGTATGCGCCGCATCATGCCGGCCTCACAGGCAATACAGCAGACGGTGTCGACGGCGGGTTTGAACGCTTGCGCCACTTGCAGCAGCAGCGCGTCCGATACGGTATTGGCACCGGCGCGATGGTTTCTCGGCAACCGTGCGTCCCCACCCGATTGCGTCCTGTCATTGCTGGACCGCCTGCCTGGCGCGTCGTTTTTCTGCGAATAGCGAAGACACGCAGGCACGCAGCCACACATTGGCCGGATCGCGGTGGGCGCGACGATGCCAGTGCTGCATGATGTCGAACGCACCAAACTCCCGGGGCAGCTTCATGGTGCGCAGCTTGCCGGTACGTGCCAGCGTCTTGCCGAATTCTTCGGGAACCACGCATATCAGATCGCTGTCCGCGACCAGCGGCGCAACGGCGAGACGGTGCGATATAGATATCCCGATGCGGCATTTTCGCGATAGCGACGCTGCCACCGTTTCATAGACCTGACGCTGTCTTCCGGAGGTCTGTATCCGCACATGTGAGGCGTCGGCGAACTGTTCCAGGCTGATGCGCGTGCCTTTGAGCGGATGTCTCGCGCGCAACAGGCAAATCAATTCCTCGCTAAACAGTCGTTGCTGAAAGAAATCCGTGGGAAAGTCGGGAAAATATCCCAGGGCAAGATCCGCGGCCCCTGACTCGAGCGCTTCGCGCGCCTGGGTCAATGGCCGTGAGATTGAAACAATGGTGCAGCCCGGGGCCGCTTCACGCAGTTTTCGCGCAATGAGTGGCAGGAAGAACATCTCGCTGATATCCGACATGCAAAGCGTGAAAGTGCGAATGCTGGTCTCGGGTAAAAAGTCGGTGACTGGCATGACCTCTGTGCTGATCTGTTCCAGCACGTCGCGGATCGGTGCGGCCAGCATCTCGGCGCGTGGCGTCGGGCTGATGCCACGGGAGGTCCGGATGAACAGCGGGTCGCCGAACATGCGCCGCATTTTTGCAAGCGCGTAACTGGTTGCCGATTGCGACAGTCCGAGCGCCTCCCCGCCGCGCGACACGCTGCGCTCGCGCATCAGCGCGTCAAAGACAAGCAGCAGGTTCAGGTCGGTGTTGTTGATATTCATAAAATCGGTATTTATTATTGTAAATTTAAATGAAAGAAACTATAGCACTGCTGCTAGACTTTTTCGCAGCCAAAACCGCATTCAAAAAAAGCTCCCAAAAGGGCTTTCAACAAAATACGCAAACCCAAGGAGACCCCCATGATTATCGAATGGCACAACCACGTATATCCGCCTGAAGAGGCGGCCGCGCCCGAGTGGGAAGGGCGCTGCCCGATGAACATTGACAATGTTCTTGAGGCCAACCGCAAGGCCGGCGTGGATGCCATCGTCGTCAGCAATGCCGCGCATTACATGCGGTACAAGACCGACGCGGAGGAGCTCACTTCGATCCAGCGCTGGACAGACTATGCGGCCGAGCTCCAGCAAAAGCACCGGGGCCTGATCTACGGTTTTGCCACGCTTTTGCCCTGTGGCGGCCCGGCCTACATCAAGGAGCTTGAGCGTGCGGTGAAGGAACTCGGACTCAAAGGCGTATTCATCAATTCGAGCCACAAGGGGCATTACCCTGATGATGACGAGGCGCGCCCGTTCTGGGAGGCGGCCGAGGCACTCGATATACCGGTCATGATCCACCCACCTCACGTCGGATTTGGCGAGGAGCGCATGAAGGACTACCGGCTTGCGTCCAGCGTGGGGCGCCCCTTCGATCTGACCCTGGCGCTGTCCCGTCTCATCGTCCGAGGCATTCTTGAGGACTTCCCCGGGCTCAAGATAGTTGCGTCGCACGGTGGCGGCGGTATCTGTGAGGTTATCGGCCGCCTCGACTACGCCTACGAAATGCGCGACGAAGCTTACTTCCTCGGATCGTACACGCCGCTTCGTATCAAGCATGCGCCCAGTCATTACCTGCGCATGATGTACCTCGATACGGTGTGCTACCACCTGCCGGCAATCCGTTGCGTTCTTGAGACCGTGGGTGTTGACCATGTGCTCTACGGAAGTGATGCGCCACCGCTGACGTCGCTCAAACCCCGGGCGATCCAGTTGGTTGAGGACCTCAAACTGTCGGCGCTGGACCACGAAAAAGTATTCTGGCGAAATGCCGCCGGTTTGCTCAAGCTGCCGGACCTGCTCGCCAAAGCCGCTTGATCAAGAGGGCAATGAAATGACGCTCGCAAAATTGAAATGCCTTGTGCTCGTGATGCTGCTCCTTGTTTGCGGCATTGCGCAGGCGCAACCCTCCGGCGCTTTTCCGCTGAAGGCGGTTCGCCTGGTGCTGCCGGTTCCGCCCGGCGGTTTGCAGGATGCGCTCGCTCGCGCCCTGGCATTTGAATTGTCGAAGACCTGGGGTCAGCAAGTCATCGTTGATAATCGCCCCGGGGCGAGCGGAATTATCGCCGCCGACATGGTCGCCAAGGCTCCCGCCGATGGCTACACGGTGTTCATGACTGACAATGTGACCTGGGCGGTGAATCAATTTTTAAGAAGCAAGCTGCCTTACGATCCGCAAAAAGACTTTGCGCCTGTGGTGGGTCTCGTCCAGGCGGGTAACGTGCTGGTGGTAGGGAGCGATTCGCCGGTAAAGTCAGTGCAGGACTTGCTCAAAGCGGCGCGGGCCAAGCCGGGCGAGCTCAATTACGGCAGTTTTGGTCTTGGCAGTTCACCGCATATCGATACCGAGGCACTCAGCGCGGTGGCCGGAATACGGCTGACCCATGTCCCGTACAAAGGCGGACCTGACATTCTGCAGGGTCTGATGGGCGCTCAGATCGAGTTCTCGATTACCGGTTTGCCTCCGACCTTGCCCTTGATACGGCAAGGCCGCATCAGGGCGCTCGCCTACGGCGGCTTGCAGCGTTCATCCGCGTTACCGGATGTGCCGACATTTTCCGAATCGGGGCTCAAGGGCTTTGAGTCCGGCGCATGGTTCGGCTGGATGGTTCCGGTGCGCACGCCGTCAGCGGTCGTCGAAAAAATCGCCGCCGACGCGCTCCGCATAGTAGCGGCACCGGAATTTCGCGATAAGTACATCCTCGGTGTCGGCATGGAGTCCATGGGCTTGGCGCCGGCTGCGTTGGCCGATCTCATCAAGGCGGACCGGGAGAAATACGCCGTGCGCCTCAAAGCGCTCAATCTGAAGCTGGACTAAAACGCCCGACGGGCGGGACCGTCACTGTCAGCAGAGTATCAGCCGGGTATCGGCGAATTGCTGCTGCAGTCCGGGCGTGCGGTGTTTGGATATGCGGGCATTGCCGTCCGGGCATAGCAGCTAATGTGTGCCTGGCCTTGGCCTGCACCTGCGCGGCCACGCCAATAATCTCTTTGCCGCTGCGCACGGCGAGGCGTATCTTCTAGCGCAATGTGCTGGTGCCCGGGCGCCTGTACGCGGCTTGAGTGCGGGCCGAAGAACCGCGCTGAGTTCCCTCATTTTGGAGTGATCTTGAAAAATCTGACCCACAAGCTGTGCGTTTCCCTTGCCCTTTCGCTGTGCTGTGCCGCGGGCCTTCGCGCCGCCGATGCCAATCCCTGGCCGGCGCAGCCGGTGACCATCGTGGTGCCCTTTGCCGCCGGCGGGAACACCGACCTGATAGCCCGCATCGCGGCTGAGAATCTTGCCAAGGCTTTTGGTAAATCCTTTCTTGTGGAAAATCGGTTGGGCGCGGGCGGCACCATTGCCGCCGACTATGTGGCGCGTGCCAAGCCCGACGGTTACACGCTGTTCATGGGAACGCTGACGCAGATTTCCACGGCGCCCTTTACCAACAAGATCCAGTACGACCCCATTCGTGATTTTGTGCCCATCGTCAATGTTGGCGGTAATCCTTTTGTCATCGCCGCGGGCGGCAGGCGCGGGTTCAAGTCCATTGCCGACCTCGTCAGGTTCGGCAAGGAAAATCCGGGTGCGCTCAATGTCGGCCATGCCGGTGTTGGTGGCCTGACGCATTTGTCAGCGGTGCTGTTCCTGCGCCGCGCCGGACTGGAAGCGGCGATGATCCCCTACAAGGGCGGTTCGCTCGTCCTCAACGACGTGCTGGGCGGTCAGATCGACATGTATTCGGGCAACCTGTCCGAAGTACTCCCGCATGCGAAAGGCGGCAAGCTGAGCTTACTGGCGGTGTCCAGCGACCGGCAGCTCAGGCAATTGCCCGATGTGCCGACGCTGGCCGAAACCTATCCGGGACATGTCGTTGAAACCTGGAACGGCCTGCTCGGCCCGGCGGCGATGCCGCAGGAGGTGGTCGACAGGATCGCCGCGGAGATGTCCAAGGCGCTGGCAAGTCCGGAAGTGCAGGCGCGCATGCAGGCCGCGGGCATCACCCCCATCTTTGAAGTGAAACAGGCGTTCGCACAACGCATCCAGAACGATATCAACAGGTGGAAGCCGATTCTCGAGCAGGCGGGCATCAAACCCGAGTAAGTTGACGCGCGTATGTTGCAGCGGTTTTCGCCGCACGCACGAACCAGTAGCGCCTATCATGGAGAAAGGGAATCCATGTTTCATGCATTGATAAGGGCCGGATCGGTCGCTGCGTGCATCAGCGCCGGCCGACCCGTCCAAATCCATACGCGCCATCGTCGCCTTTGCACCGGGGGCATTACCGACGGCATCGGTTTCGATCCGACGCCGGCCAGCGCCGCCAAATTTTCCGGCTACATGAAAAAAGGAAGTCGGCAAACGACTGCTATCGGCCAGGCACGTGAAATTACGGGAGGATTGATTTCCCTAACCCTGCCTTGCCCGATGTTTTGGTGGGCCGGCCTGCCGCAGAAAGGACTTGGGTCCGCGTGGACGATATGGCAGACTTTGGCCCGCGCGTGGTCGCGGCGGATTTCGCGCATCCGGATGTTCGCAAATGATCACCCGGCAATTGTCCCGAACGAAACGGTGCCGTTCGTTGTTTCGTTCATCGCCGCTGCTGTAGCCCTTTCACAAGGCCGGCATCACGCCGGATGGATCACGGAGTGTCGATGAAGTTCGAAAAAGACAGGGTCATCATCGTTGGCGCGGGGCCGGTGGGCATGGTCTGCGCGCTGGGCCTCAATCGCGCGGGCATCAAGGTCACCGTCCTGGAGCTTGAGCCGGCGCCGGTCGAGGACCAGCGTGCCGCCTCCTTGCACCCGCCGACGGTGGAAATGCTCGATCGCCTTGGTATTGCGAAGGACATCATTCCGCTCGGACTGGTTTCGAGCAAATATCATTTCAGGGACCGCGTTAGCGGCGAACTGGTCGCTGAATTCGACCTGTCCTCGCTCAAGGACGAGGTGCCCTTCCCCTACGTCCTGCAGTACGAGCAATACAAGCTCACCCACGACATTTCGCAGAAGTTCGCCGACGAGTCGGACTTTGACGTGCGTTTTTCAAGGCGCGTGACGGACATCCGCATCCTCGACGACCGTGTCGAGGTCGAGGCGCAGGGGCCGGCGGGAAAGGAAACCTTCGTCGCCGGCTGGTTGGTGGGTGCCGACGGCGGGCGCAGCACCGTACGGCACGCCGCCGATATCGAGTTCGAAGGCTTTACCTACCCCGAACGCTTCATCAAGATTGCCACCGCGTTCGACTTCCAGAAATATCGTCCTGAATACGTATACCGCAACTATCTCTCCGATCCGGATGAGTGGTGCAACCTGTTCAAGGTGGCCGGAAAGCGTGATCCCGGGCTGTGGCGGACCATACTGCCGACGCGGGTCGACGAGACCGAAGAGCAGGCCCTGCATCCGGACGCGGTCGAGGCAAGGCTGCAGAAATTCTTCCCCAAGCCCGGCCGCTATGAGATTGAGTACGTCAACGTCTACAGCGTCAGCCAGCGTGTCGCAGCGACGTTCCGCAAGGGCCGCGCCCTGCTGGTCGGCGATTCGGCGCATGTCAACAATCCGATCGGCGGCATGGGCATGAACGGCGGCATTCATGATGCGATTAACCTGTGCGAGAAGCTGCCGGCAGTGATTCGCGGCGAGTTGAATGACTCGGTGCTCGACCTTTACAGCCGCCAGCGGCGCAAGGTCGCCAGCGATTACATCCAGGCGCAGACCATACGCAACAAGAAAATGATGGAAGAGCGCGATCCGGCCAGCCGCCGGCGCAATTTCGAAGAGTTGCGCAAGATTGCGGACAACCCGGCGACGGCGAAGGCTTACATGCGCAATGCCGCCCTGATCGAATCGCTGCGTGCGGCGGCAGCAGTTCAGTAAGCGCCACTTGTCCGCCAGATAGCGGCGAGGCTGAAAAAAAGCCCGTCATTGCCGTCCTGGCATAGCAGCTAATGTGTGCCTGGCCTTGGCCTGCACCTGCGCGGCCACGCCAATAGCGTCGCATATAAAAAAATCCCGCTGGAGGAATCATGACGATACCTGCCGGGAGTCAACGCAGGCGGGGCTGGCGTGTAGCGCTCTAAAAAATATTTCGCCGAGCTTGATTTTGATGGCAGCGACGACCGACCGGCCGCAAACCGCGGTCATCCCCATGACCTAGCACCGCGTTCCGGACGTCGCATAGCGCACTGCGCTGCCGGTTCGTGCGACCAAGGAAGGGCGTCGCTTTGATTGTGGCGGCGTTGCAAATTTCTTAACTGGAATTTTACAATTGGGATTTTACGATTGGCCGGGCATGGGCGCAAACAGCGCGCGTAGTCATGCTTGGACACGCTAAATGCGCGGCGAACGACTTCTATCGGCCAGGCACGTGAAATTAGGGGGGGATTTTCCTATCGCTATCTTTCAACAACATCGTCCCCGCATGGACCACCGAAATGGCCTTGCAGTAACACGGCTCGATTCCGAAGATGGCAAAGCCTGCCGGCGGCGCGATCTGGTCGCCCTACCACGCCGAGCCCACCGCGGCGCTGGTGCAGGAAGCGCAGGCGCTGGGCCTCAGGTGCTGCCGTGGACGGTATCATCAGCGACCAGCCCGACCTGCTGCGCGACGCGGCTGCCAAGAAGAAACTGCCGTTGCCGGCAACCCCCCCCTCGCCTTCGCGCCATTCTCACGGCGCCACCGTTGTGCATCGCACATTGACAGGCGTCGCGCCGTTGTGCAGAATCGCCGAAAAATGTAACCGGTTACATCCAGCAGCGCATCCGGGAGGAATCCAACGTGAAGACCTACATCAAGCAGGCGCCGCCGCCCGCGCCCCAGGACAAGACCCGGCTCGAAGCGGGCGTGCGCGCGATGCTCGCCGACATCGCCGAGAACCGCGACGCGGCGGTGAAGAAATACGCCCGCGAACTGGATAAATGGGAAAGCGGCGAATTTCGCGTATCGATGGACGCAATTCGCAAGGTGGAAAAAAGCCTGCCCGACTCGTTTAAGGAAGACCTGAAATACGCGATCAGGCAGGTTACCGGCTTCGCAAAAAAACAGCTCGAGACGCTGCAGAGCTTCGAGACCGAAATGGAACCGGGCATTGTGCTCGGGCAAAAGATGATCCCGGTGAAGCACGTCGGCTGCTACGTGCCCGGGGGTAAGTTCCCGCTGGTGGCTTCCGCGATCATGAGCGTTGGCACCGCCAAGACCGCAGGCGTCACTTACGTCACCGCCTGCGCCCCGCCGCGCGACGCCGAAGGCATGTACCCGTACACCCTCTACGCGCTGCACGCCGCGGGCGCCGACGAGATCTACAACCTGGGCGGCGTCCAGGCCATGGCCTCCATGGTGCATGGCTGCGTCGGCATGAAGCCGGTGGACATGATCACAGGCGCGGGCAATTCGTTCGTCGCAGAATCCAAGCGCCAGTTGTTCGGCGCGGTGGGCATCGACCTGCTTGCCGGCCCGACCGAGATCCTGATCATCGCCGACGACAGCGCCGATGCGGCACTGGTCGCAACCGACCTGCTCGGGCAGGCCGAACACGGCCCGGACAGCCCGGCGTGGCTGATCACCACGTCGAAAAAACTCGGCGAAGCGGTGCTGAAGGAAGTGGAAAAACAGCTCGCCGTCCTGCCGACGCGCAAGACCGCCGAACCGGCCTGGCGCGACCATGGCGAGATCGTGGTGGTCGGCTCGGACGACGAGGCGATTGCGCTGTCCGACGAATACGCAGCCGAGCACCTGGAGGTGATGACCGCCAGGAACGACTACTACTTAGAGCACCTGAAGAACTACGGCAGCCTGTTCCTCGGCGAGGAAAGCACCGTGGCCTATGGCGACAAGGGCGTGGGCACCAACCACACGCTGCCCACCTCGCGCGCAGCGCGCTATACCGGCGGACTTTGGGTCGGGAAATTCATCAAGACCGTCACTTACCAGCGGCTCACCCCGGAGGCGAGCCGCCGCATCGCGCCGGTCATGAGCCGCATCTGCGCGGTTGAGGGCATGCTGGCCCACCAGATCACCGCCGACGTGCGCGAAAAGCGCTATGCGGACCGCTAGAAAACCATGCAATCAAAGGAGGAGACCATGGATAACAAGCAAAGTGTCACCCGCAGGAAATTCATCACCGACGTAGCCTCGCTCGGCGCAGGCGCGAGCCTCGCGCTTCCGGCCTGGGCACAGAAGAAATCCACGAAGACCGGCACGGTGCGTGTCTGGGGCGAGCCCGGGCCCTACGGCGGTGTGGCCGTGGACGCGATGAACGAATGGGCGAAGCAGTTCGCGCCCGGCCTGACCTTCAAGCTCGAAACGCTTTCCTGGGACGGCGTGTACGTCAAGCTGATGACCGACCTCGCGGCGAAGAATCCGGCGCACTGCATCAGCGTCGAATCGCCCATCGCCTACCAGCTGATGGCCGACCTGCTGCTCGAGCCGCTCGACGACGTGGTCGCCAAGGTCGGCAAGAACCGCCTGGTCGACGGCCTCAAATGGGAGTACTGGGGCGCCTGGAAAGGCAAGCAGTACGTGCTGCCGGCGCATCACCAGGCCACGCAGATGGTGGTACGCACCGACGTGATCAAGGAACTCGGCCTGGGCGACCCGGACAAATGGACCTGGGACGACATGCGCAATGCCGCGAAGACGGTGAGCGAGAAGAAGAAGGACATGGCCGGCATTTCGCTCGCCATGGGCCGCAACCTGTGCACCGACTACCATTTCGCCGCCCTGCTGCATTCGGCGGGCGGCCGCATGTTCGACGTCGCCAACAAGTACCAGGTGGTGTTCGATTCGCCCGAGACGGTGGAAGCGCTCGATTACGTGAAATCGCTGCAGCCCTACATGCCCAAGGGCGCGGTGAGCTACAGCTTCCTCGAAGTGGTGGACTCCATCGTCACCGGCCGAGCCGCGATCTCCTTTTACTGGGGCCGGCCCTACGGCCGCGCGGCCGAGGAGAACAAGCCGGTGTTCGAGGCGCTGCAGTCCTACAACCATCCGCGCCATCCGAAGACCGGGCGGCGCACCAACTGGAACGACTTCCAGGGCTGGTGCATTCCGCGACCGAACAACCAGTATGTGGACGAGGTAAAGGCCGCGCTCACCTACTACCAGACCAGCCAGGAATGGCTGATCCGCTACTGCCACTCGCTCATGCCCAACGTCTCGCCGGTGTACAAGGACGTGCTCAACAACCCGAAGCTCTACACGCACCCCTTCTTCCAGACGAAGCGAGAGACGATCATGAATTACTACGTCAACTCGCTGCCCAATTCGTCGTCCACGGGCAACGAGCTGCTGAAGGGCATCAACCCGCTCGCCGGCATCGTGCACGGGCGCTCGATCCTCGCGCAGACGGTGCAGAAGGTCGTGGTTGACGGCTGGAAATCGGCCGACGCGGCCAAATGGGGCGCCAAGGAGCTCGAGCAGGTGCGCAAGGACAACCTGCGCCTGCTGGGCGGCGCGGTCTGAGCGCAGCGCCTGCCTTCTTGTCGGGGCAGCCTCGGCTGCCCCGGTTTTCTGCCCGCTCTTAGAACCGAACCGATGTCCGACAGCACTGACTGGAAAGTAGCCGACCGGCGCATCGGCATCCTCTTCATTCTCCCGTTCGCGCTCGCTGCGCTGGTGTTCATGGTCTACCCGGTCGCCGAAGCGGTGCGCCTCGCCTTCTTCGAGCACAACCCGCTGCGCCCCGAGGACAGCCACTTCGTCGGACTGGAGAACTTCAAGACCCTCTACGATGACCCCTTGTTCTGGAAGTCGTTCCAGCAGGCGTCCGTCTGGACCGGCTGCTCCATCGTGCTGCAGACCGTGATCGGCGTGGCGCTGGCGCTGCTCCTGCACCTGCCCCTGCGCGGCATCTCGATTTTTCGCGGCCTGCTGCTGTTCCCCTACATCGTGCCCACCGTGGTCATTGCGCTGGTGCTGCAGTGGATGCTCAACGCCGAGATCGGCGTGGTCAACTGGTCGCTCAGGTCCGCCGGCATCATCGACGAGAACATCTACTGGCTCGCCACGCCCACGATGGCGATGGTCTCGACCATCATGCTCAACGTCTGGAAATACACCCCGTTCGTCACCATCTGCGTGCTCGCGCGGCTGCAGACCATTCCGCCCGAGCTCTACGACGCTGCGAAGGTCGACGGCGCGGGTTTCGTGCGCCGCTTCGTCGATATCACTCTGCCGCAGCTGGCCGAGGTGCTGACTGTGGTGGTGATCTTCCGCACCATCTGGACGTTCAACAAGTTCGAGGAAATCTATTTGCTCACCAAGGGCGGGCCGGGCACCTCGACCTTCAACCTGGCCATCTATTCCTTCGAGCAGTCGGTCGCCAGCCTGAAGATGGGCGTGGGCGCCGCCACCGGCGTGGTGATGATGTTCCTGTTGTTCACCGGCAGCCTCATCTACATGCGCGTATTCAAATTCGCCGACGAGGACACGGCATGAAACCCGCCGAACTGGCCGGGCGCACGCTCGCCTACCTGGTGCTGCTCATGGTCACTTTCCTGGTCTGCTTCCCGCTGCTGTGGGCGCTGTCGACCTCGTTCAAGCTGCCAAAGGACGTGATGGCCTCCCCGCCTACGCTGATACCGCGCGAGGTCACGATCGCCAACTACCGCAACCTGATCACCGGCAAGGAGCAATATTTCCACGACGCGGGCAAGGGCTACGTGCCTTCCACGGCTGCCCCGCAGCACTTCACTTCCTGGTTCGCCAACAGCGTCATCGTCAGCCTCGGCAGCACGCTGATCAGCATCATCATCAGCACGCTCGCCGCCTACAGCATCACACGCTTCCGCTACTGGGGGCGCCGGATCATTCCCTACTTCAGCCTGCTCGGCTACATGATTCCATCCATCATCCTGGTATTCCCGCTGTTCCTGGTGATGGCTGAATTCCGCCTCACTGACAGCCTGTGGAGCCTCACCTTCGGCTACGTGTCGATCACGCTGCCGTTCTGCATGTGGCTGCTGTGGGCGTTCTTGCGCGGTATCCCGATCGAGCTCGAGGAAGCTGCGATGATGGACGGCGCTAGCAGGCTGCGCGTGTTCATCGATATCGTGCTGCCCTCGGCTATGCCCGGCATAATCGCCGCCGCGATCTTTTCCCTCATCGTGTCGTGGAACGACTACCTGTTCGCGCGCGTGTTCATCAATTCCATCGAGCAGCTGCCGCTCACCGTCGGCGTGATGCACTTCTTCGAGGGCGTGCACGTCGACTGGGGCCTGATGATGGCCTCCGCCGTGCTGATGACCCTGCCGATGGCCCTGTTGTTCATGATGATGCAGAAACACCTCGTCGCCGGCTTCGGCGCCGGCGCAGTGAAAGGTTGAAACCGGAAACCATGTCGATCAAGCTCGAGCACATCCGCAAGACCTTCGGCCCGGTCGAGGTGCTGAAGGACATCAACCTCGAATTCCCCGAGCGCGAATTCATCACCCTGGTGGGGCCAAGCGGCTGCGGCAAGACCACGCTGCTGCGCATCATCGCCGGCCTGGAAAGCGCATCGTCCGGCGCGATCTTCCACGGCGGGCAGAAAGTCAGCGACCTCGCGCCGGGCAAGCGCGACATCGCGATGGTGTTCCAGAGTTACGCTTTGTACCCGCACATGGACGTGTTCCGCAACATCGCCTACGGCCTCAAGGTGCGCGGCACGCCCAAGGATGAAACCGAGCGGCGCGTGCGCGAAGTGGCGAAAGTGCTGGAGATCGAGCACCTGCTTGATCGAAAACCCAAGGCGCTCTCCGGCGGCCAGCGCCAGCGCGTCGCGCTCGGCCGCGCGATGGTTCGCAAGCCCTGGCTGTTCCTCATGGACGAGCCGCTGTCCAACCTCGACGCGAAACTGCGCGTCACCATGAGGAGCGAACTGAAGCGCTTCCACCTGCGCCTGGAAACCACCACCGTATACGTCACCCACGACCAGCTCGAAGCCATGACCATGTCGGACAAGATAGCCGTCATGGATAAGGGCGAGGTGCAGCAATACGCGACACCGGAGGAGGTATACAACCGCCCGGCGAACATTTTTGTGGCCGGGTTCATCGGCAGCCCGCCGATGAACTTCCTCAATGGCGCCGCGGTGTCGGAGGGCACACTGAGCGTGGATTGCGGCGACGGCACGCGCGCGGCCATCGCCGCGTCCCCCTTGGCCACCGGCGATGCGTGCGACGTCGTGCTCGGCGTCCGGCCGCAGGATGTCGCCGTGCACGCGTCGGCCAAGCCGCACACCGTTGCTGCCGAGGTATCGCTGGTGCAGCTGCTGGGTTCGGAAAAGCTGCTGGACCTCGCTTTCGGCGCCAAAGGGCAGGTCACCGCCCAGGTCAAGGCCGACTCCCTCCTCGTGGCGGGGCAGAAAGTCTGGATCGGCTTCGATCCGGAAAAGCTGCACCTCTTCGACCCTGCTTCAGGGCGCAACCTCGTGCTGCAACCTCATGCAGCAACCCCGGCTGGAGCAATGAAATGAGCAACCAGGACGATCTGCGTTACGCGGAGGCTTCGCTGCGCGTGTTGCGCGAACCCTACGTTGGGCACGGCAAACTCGAGGTGCTGCCCAAAGTGGTTGTGCGCGACCTCGACGACATCGCCCTGCTCTACACGCCGGGCGTAGGCTACGCGGTGAAGGAAATCCTGGCGCGCCCCGAGGCACTCGGAGAACTTACCGGCCGCGACAACACCATCGCCGTGGTCAGCGACGGCACGGCGGTGCTGGGCCTCGGCCGAGCCGGGCCGCGCGCCGCGCTGCCGGTGATGGAAGGCAAGGCCTCAATGTTCAAGCTGCTGGTGGGCATCGACGCGATCCCGTTGTGCCTGGATGTGAAAAGCCCGGAACAGCTGGTAGACATCCTGGTTGCGGTCGAGCCCAATTTCGGCGGCTACAACCTCGAAGACGTCGCCGCGCCGCACTGCTTCGAAGTCATGGAGCAGGCACCCGGGCGCCTGTCGGTGCCGATCATCCATGACGACCAGTACGGAACCGCCACCGTGATAGTTGCCGCGCTGATGAACGCGTTCAAGCTGCTCGTCCGCGACGCCGCGCAGCAGCGCGTGGTGGTCTGCGGCGACGGCGCCGCGGGCACCGCCACGTCGCGCCTGCTGCAGGCCTTCGGCATCGGCGACGTGCTCTGCGTGGGCCTCTCCGGCATCATCCACCGCGGTGAACGCTATGCCGACCCGCACCGCCAGTGGCTGGCGGAGCACACCAACCGGGACGGTCGCAAGGGCGATCTTGCCGCCGCGCTGCGCGGGGCCGACGTATTTGTCGGCTTGTCGGTGGCCGGACTGATGAAACCGGACATGGTGCGCACCATGAACGCGAAGCCCGTCGTCCTCTCGCTTGCCAACCCGGTGCCGGAAATCATGCCCGAGGATTCGCTCGCCGGCGGCGCGGCCATCGCCGCCAGCGGCCGCTTCGACTATCCGAACCAGTGCAACAACGTGCTCGCCTTCCCCGGCCTGATGCGAGGGGCGCTCGACTGCGGTGCGCTGCGCATCGATCACGAAGCGTGCCTCGCGGCCGCCCGCGCCATCGCCGCGGACGTGCCGGAAGCCCGACTGCGGCCGGACAACATCCTGCCGACGCCGCTCTCGGACACGCTCTATCCGGCGGTCTCCGAGGCGGTGGCACAAGACCTGGTGGGGCGCAAACTCGCGCGCCGCGAACCGGCGCCCGGTGCGGTGGCTGAACACACCCGCACGCTGCGCGCGCTCGTGGCCGAACGCCAGGCTTTCGTCGCGGCCCGCCTCCCCAGGGGCTGAACCCGATGGCCCGCGCCCGCGCTGGCGGCAATGTCACGGTGCGCGACGTCGCGAAACTGGCGCGCGTCTCCGTCGCGAGCGTATCGCGCGCGCTCAGCCGGCCGGACGTGGTGCGGCCGGAAACGCGCGAACGCATCCAGCGTGCCATCGTGAAGCTCGATTACGTCTCCGACGGGGTCGCGCGCGCGCTCAGCACACGGCGCACGCATACCGTCGGCGCGGTCATCCCGACGCTCAACAACGCCATCTACGCGGTCAGTACCCACAGCCTGCAGAAAACCCTGGAGCAGGCGGGCTATACGCTGCTGCTCGCCTGCCACGAGTTCGACCTCGCCGCCGAGGCGCGCATGCTGCGGGCCTTCGCCGGCCGCGGCGTGGACGCCTTGGTGCTGGTGGGCGCGCTGCACAACGCTGAAACGCGCAGGCTGCTGCCCAGCCTCGGGCTGCCGTACGTCTACACCTGGGCGGTCGACCGCACGCGCAAGCATGCGAGTGTCGGTTTCGACAACCGCGCCGCGGGACGCATGATCGCCGAGTACCTCCTGCAGCTCGGCCACAAGCGCATCGGCATGGTCTCGGGCGTGCTCGCCGGCAATGATCGCGCGCGCGACCGCATGCTGGGCGTGAGAACGGCGCTGCAGCGCGCCGGCCTCACGCTGCCGCCCGAGCGCATCGTCGAAGCCGGCTATTCCCTCGAAAAAGGCCGCCAGGCTCTGGCCGAACTGCTGCGCAAACAGCGGGTGAGCGCCGTGGTGTGCGGCAACGACGTGCTCGCCATTGGCGCCATCCAGGAAGCGCAGCGCCTGGGCCTGAGTGTGCCGGACGAGCTTTCGGTCACGGGATTCGACGACATGGAATTTGCCACCGTGGTCACACCGGCGCTCACCACGGTGCGTTTTCCGATCGCCGAAATCGGCGTGGAAGCCGCGCGTCACCTGATCGAACGCCTGGACGGCAAGGCGGGCCCGCGCTGCATCGAGCTGCCGCTTGAATTGGCGGTGCGGAAGTCGGCAGCCGCGCCGAAACGCCGCTAAGCGTGAGGGCAATCTGATATACGTTCTGGCGGCCTGCCCGCTGCGTATGAAGTTCAAATCAAGACCAGAAAAAGCCATGAATTATCTATTTAAGATCAGTAGTGTCCCAACGTTTTCACGAGAGACGGTTATAAGTTGATGATTGACATGCGGAAACGAGTAATATTTTCTGGTCTCGATTTGAACGTCGAGGCGCAGACTTTGGGCCTTTTGCGGATATCCGCCGAAGGCTCCCA
>JANXRV010000013.1:0-69124 GCA_025356665.1 Pseudomonadota bacterium | reverse complement strand
ACATTGCTGCAGATTCTTTCGGTCTCGGTGTTCGAGAAAATACAGATCTCTTCCGCCTTCCAGCCCCACGAATACCCAGAAAATCAATCAAATATCGCCAACCAATTGAACTTGTTTGATATTTAACCGGACACTACTGATGCTAAATACCCATCTTTCATGATGGGTCGCTTCCATTGATCGTATGTCAACTGTGGCACCACCTCCGCGTTCTCGGCCTTCCACTGCTCAATCGTTTTATAGACCTCAAACTTCGCCTCCGTCGCGCAGTAGTATTGATGCGCCACAACCGTCGGAATCCAGTCCCAGAACGGGATGAGGTAGAACACCAGCGCGACAAGCCCGCCGCGCACCCAGCGCTGCTTGCTGGCAAGACCGGCTTCGCGCGCAGAGCGCAGCGTCGCGCGCACAAAAAAAATGCCGATCGCGAGGTAGGCGATGAGAATCCCGAATATGACCAGAGCGAGCATGCAGTCGGTCCTTAGTCAACTGATGGTGCGGTAGCGGATCGGCTCCGGGCCGGCGTCTTTTCGCCGGAGAGACCATCGCAGCGTTTCCACTTGAAACATTAGCGCAAAGCGTGACGATCCTCACCTAGGCCAAACAGCCTAGTCAGAAAGTATTAAGCCGGTGTGCAAGAGTCGGCACTTCATCGCCGGACCCCTACCAGCTCACCCGCAGCCGCCCCGTCAAGGCGCGCCAGGGCAGCAACAGCATGCCGATTACCGTCAGCAAGGCAATACCCACCTGCAGGTACATCAGCACATCGGCCTTGCCCGCCAGCAGTACGGCACGGGCCGGGGCTGCCGGGTCGACGTAGACGGTCACGGCCTTGCCCGGCACGAAGGATTGGCTCAGTTCTTTGGCGCCGGCCTCGGCGCCGCAGTAGCCGCGGCTGAATTCCACACGCGTGCTGTGGTACTCCAGGCCGTCGACGCTGTAGCCGTAATGCACCTCCACCTCGTACGAATCGCGCTGGCGGCCGCAGCCGCGCTTGACCTCCGAACTGCGCACGCTGCCTATCACTTGCGGCCAGCCAGCGCTCGCGTGTGCGCGCAGCAGGGTGCGCAGGCTTTGGTAGCCGAGCAAGGCCACCACCAAGGCGGCGACCAAGGACAGCACGACAAACACTGATCTGGCACTGAGCATGCGCCAGCATAGCGACAAAGCCGCCAAGGCCGCTGCGGCACGCCTGGCCGGATGCATATGCCCGCCTGTTCGCCCCTGCCCATAGGCTGAAAACCCGCTCCAGCTGCGGCTTTCCAGCCTGCCGCCTCTGGCGCTCGAAGGCGGTTGGGAGGCACAGATTGTGCGCGCACAATTGCCGTTATCATCGGGGCATAGCAAGCGCGCATCCGCGCACCGCCGGGCGCCCAACAAGGACAGCAACCGTGACCACCAAGGCCATCGAACTCACGCAGCAACTGCTGCGCTTTAACACCATCAACCCGCCGGGCAACGAGGCGCCCTGCGCGCAGTTTCTGGGCGCCATGCTGGAGACCGCCGGCTTCAGGGTGAGCTACCACGCCTTTGCCGACCAGCGCACCAGCGTCGTCGCCTCCATCGGCACCGGCGACAAGCCCATGCTCGGCTTTACCGGCCACATCGACACCGTGCCGCTGGGCAGCGCGCCCTGGAGCAAGGACGCCTTTGCCGGCGAACTGGCCGGCGACCGGCTTTACGGGCGCGGCTCCAGCGATATGAAATCGGGCATCGCCGCGTTCATCACCGCCGCGCTACCGCACGTCAAGGACCTCAAGCGCTCCAGCGGCCTGACGCTGGTGCTCACCGCAGACGAAGAAACCGGCTGCGGCGGCGCCTACCACCTGGCGAAGATGCCACAGGTCATGGGCCGCATTGGCGCGCTCATCGTCGGCGAGCCCACCGCCAACTACCCCTACGTCGGCCACAAGGGTGCGTTCTGGCTGGAGGCCAAAACGCGCGGTGTGACGGCGCACGGCTCCATGCCCGAGCGCGGCGACAACGCCGTCTACAAGGCGGCGCGCGCCGTGCTCGAGCTGGAAAAATTCGCCTTCGAATCGACGCCGCATGCGCTGATGGGCTCGCCCACGCTCAACGTGGGCACGATACGCGGCGGGCTCAACATCAACTCGGTGCCCGACGAGGCGACCATAGGCATAGACATCCGCACCGTGCCCAACGTCGACCACCCGGCGCTGCTCAAGTGCCTGTGCCAGCGCCTCGGGCCGGGCGTGGCGCTGTCGACGCTGCTCGATGTGGCCAGTGTCTTTACCGAGCCATCGCACCCGTGGATGCAGCAGGTCTACGACATTGTCGAGCCGGTGCTGGGTGAGCGGCCGGTGGCGCGCAGCGCGACTTATTTCACCGATGCGGCCGCGCTCAACCCGGCGCTGGGCAACCCGCCGACGGTGATCCTCGGACCGGGCGAGCCGCAACTCGCGCACCAGACCGACGAATACTGCCTCGCCTCGCGCATCGAACAAAGCATAGGCATTTACTCGGCGCTGATCGCGGCCTGGGGCAAACAGAAATAACGCGCCGGCGCGCCGGACGCCGGACCGGCTCAGGCAACCACGTTCTCGGGCAGCACATCGAGGTCGGTGAGGCTGAAGCCCTGGAAGCTGCGCTTGCGGTTCTTGACACCAAGCACATGGTCAAGCACCCAGTTGTCGATGGCGTGCACCAGCGGCTCGTGCTCCGAGAGGCGGCCGGGTTTGGAGAACTTGTTGGAGATGCCCTCCTGCTGCTGCACGCTGATGGCGATGTCCTCGGCGGTGGTGATGTCCCAGCGCTTGTAGTAGTTCTTCACCACCTCATCGAAGTCGGGGCGCTGGGTGACTTCTTTCGGGAAGCAGGCGCCGACGACAAGGCGCATGGTGGTGGCCGTAACCGGATGGATTTCCAGGAACCACATGCAGTCGATGGCGCAGCCGAGCATGGTGCTGGGGTAGAGCAGCGGGTAGTAGGTGCCCTTGGCCGCTTTGCCGGTGAGGCTGGGGAGGCGCGGGAAAGACGCGTCGCCCAGGATCACCGCGCGCGTGCCCTCGTGCTCCTTGTGCATCACCACCCAGTCACCGGCGGTTGAGTCGAAGGTGCGGTCATTGGCAACGCTGCCGCGCTGGCGGTTGATGCTGGCGCGGTGCACATGCGGCACATGAAAGGCCTCCATCGCGTTCTCGACGTAGATCTTCCAGTTGCAGTCGACCTCGTAGACCTTGCGCTGGGTGCAAACCATGTTCTCCAGGTGATAGCTGGAGAAGGGCATGTCGATATTGCCAAGGTAGTGCTCGAGGCTTTCGGAGTCCGCGTCAAAGTTGACGAAAATAAAGCCCGCCCAGATACCGGTCTTGACCTTGAGCAAGGGGTAGTGGGCCTTGTCAAAGCCCTTTGAGGCGGCCATGCCCGGGGCCGCCATCAGCGCGCCGTCGGTCTTGTACATCCAGCCGTGGTAGCCGCACTTGATGCCCTTGGAACTGCCCTTGCCGGTGACCATCTTGGCGCCGCGGTGGCGGCAGGAGTTGATGAAGGCCTGCACCAGGCCATCGTCGCCGCGCACGATCAGCAGCGGCACGCCGGCGAAATCCTGCGTGTAATAGTCGCCCGGGTTGGGAATGTAATCGGCGCGGCCGATGAAGTTCCAGACCTTCATGAAAATGGTGTCGATCTCGCGCTGGAAAAATTCGGGCGAGGTGTAGCACTCCACCGGCAGCGTCTCCGCTTCGAGCAAAGGGCGCCTGACGGCTTCGTAGGTGCGGGGATCAAACAAGTCCATTAAATTGTCTTTCTTTTGCAGTTAAACAGATGCGGGCCGGCCTCAGACTACAGAACACAGACCACGGCCCACAGGAAAGCCCGCGTGAACAGGATGGTGCGAAAACAAAATCAGCCCATTGCCAGAGTGCGACGTGGTGAAATTTCGCGCTTACGAAAGTGCGCGGCACGAAACAGCAGTAAAGGAGAAACCGTCGCGTTGCTCGTTTTTTAGCAGGTGATTGGTTATGATACTAACAGTCGTAAATAATTTCCATATGCAAAATCCCACATTCTGAAACAAGCAGTTTTTCCGCGGACACTATCTTGAACCCAATTGAAATTCCCGCGCGGTCCGGCGTCGCCGTGCAACTGCGCCAGGGCCAGGCTGTACGCATCATCAACACCCACGGCGGCCAGGTGGTCGACATGTGGTCCTTTCTGCACAACGGCAGCGAACACCTGTCGATGCCGCACTCGGTGGTGACCCTGGGGCGCATCAAGCCACTGCCCGGCGACACGCTTTACAGCCAGCTGCGCAAGCCCATGCTGCAACTCGAGGAAGACCTCTCGCCCGGCGTGCACTGCATGCTCTTTGCCGCCTGCGACCCGGCACGCTACCGCCTGATGGGCGTCACGGGCCACCACGACAACTGCGCCGACAACCTGCGCGCGGCGATCAGCCCCTTTGGCATCGCGCTCCACCACATCCCGACGCCGCTCAACCTGTTCATGAACACCAAGTTCAACAATCACCGCGACATGGTGGTCGAGGCGCCCGAACCGGCCCTGGGCGCCAGTGTCACCTTCCGCGCGCTGCGCGATTGCGTCATGGTGTTTTCGGCCTGCCCGCAGGATCTCATTCCCGTCAACGCCCACGGTTGCACGCCGCAGTCGGTGGCTTACCAGGTGCTCGATTAATGGCCGGCAAGGAAAAACCCGCGCTTCACGTCCATCTTGAAAACTGCAGCGCCAAGCCGCGCATCTTCTGGCTGACCGGCGCGCTCGCGCGCGAAGCACAAAAACGCCACCCCGATCTGGCCAACCGCGCGCGCTTCAGCAGCGGCGCCGATTTCGCCAACCTCGCCCGCAATCTTAAAACCACGACGCTGCTCATTACCTCCACCGACGTGGTGCGCGACCCGCGCTTTCCGCGCGGCGACGCGCTGGCCAAGGCCGCGCCCAAACTCAAGCTCATCCAGCTGATCGGCGCGGGCATCGAGGGCGCGCTGCCGCTTGACTGGCTGCCGCGCGGCGTGAAGCTCGCCAACAACAGCGGCGTGCACGTGGCCAAGACGCGCGAGTTCCTGCTGATGTCGCTGCTCGCGCTCAACTGCCGGCTGCCGGCCATCGTGTCCAACCAGGGCAAGTCGCGCTGGGAGCAGATTTTCACGCCTCTCATCGCCGGCAAGACGCTCGCCGTGATCGGCCTTGGCGACATGGGCCGCGCGGCGGTTTCGGCCGGACGGCAACTGGGTCTCACAATCGTCGGTGTGCGCGCCTCGGGCAAGGCGGTGCCCGGCGTGTCAAAGGTCTACAAGCCGGCGCAAATCAAAACCGCCGTCAGGGGCGCGGATTTTGTCGTCATCGCCACGCCGCTGACACCAGCGACGGCCAACCTGGTCAACGCGCGCGTTCTGGCCGCAATGAAGCGCGGTGGCGGTCTCATCAACATCGGCCGTGCCGGCGTGCTCGACAGCGAGGCCCTCGCCCGCCTGCTGCGCTACGGCCACCTGTCGGGCGCCATCCTCGATGTGCACAAGCCCGAACCGCTGCCGGCCAGATCGCCGCTGTGGAAGACACCCAATCTGGTGATCGTGCCGCACGTGTCCTCGGACGACCTCGACAACTACATGACGCAGACCATGGACTTCGCCTGCCGCAACCTGCGCCGCCTGCTCGCCGGGCGCCCCGCACTCAACGTCATCAAACCGCAGACTGGATACTGAGCATGCCCGCCATTATTTTTCAGCTCCCCGATGGCACCGAGCAGCGCATCGAGGTTGCCACCGGCACCACCTTGATGCGCGCCGCCACCGAAAACGGCCTTGAGGGCATCGCCGCCGACTGTGGTGGCGGCTGCGCCTGCGCCACCTGCCATGTCTATGTCGCCAGCGCCTTCATGGACATGCTGCCGCCCATCGCCCAGCCGGAGAACGACATGCTCGACTTTGTCGCTGCGGAGCGCCGCCCGACGAGCCGGCTGTCGTGCCAGATCCGCATGACCGACGCACTCGATGGCATCGTTCTTGCGGTACCCGAAACACAGTTCTGATTTAACCCAGCGCCGGCTTCCGCCCCGCCCCGTACAAACCCGACACCACCTATTCCGGAGTTTTTCATGAAACGCCTGCTCGCCTCCCTGCTGATCGCCCTCGGCCTTGCCACCCTCACCGCCACGCCGGCGCTGGCCCAGGCCTGGCCGAACAAAACCATTCGCATGGTCGTGCCATGGCCGCCGGGCGGCGGCAATGACATCCTCGGGCGCATCCTCGCCGAGGCGCTCTCCGGTCCACTCGGCCAGTCGGTGATCGTTGACAACAAGGGCGGCGCCAACGGCCTCATCGGCGCCGAGTCCGTGGCGAAGGCCGCGCCCGACGGCTATACCATCATGTTTCACAGCGTCTCCACCCACCTCATCAACGCCAGCTTTTACAACAAGGTGCCCTACGACACACTGGGCGACTTCGCACCGGTCAGCCTGATCGGCGAGGCGGCGCACATCCTGGTGGCCAATCCGGGTTTTGCGGGCAAAACCGTCAGCGAAATCGTCGCGATGGCCAAGGCCCAGCCGGGCAGCCTGTCGTATGCATCGTTTGGCACCGGCAGCACCAGCCACCTGTCGGGCGAACTGTTCAACATCATGACCGGCGTCAAGCTCACCCATATTCCCTACAAGGGCAGCGGCCCGGCTCTGGCCGACACGCTGGCCGGCCACGTGCCGCTGTTCTACCCCACCGTCGCCGGCGCGCTGCCGTCCATTCGCAGCGGCAAGCTGCGCGCCATCGCCGTCACCTCATCGACGCGCTCGCGCGCGCTGCCCGACGTACCGACCATGGACGAAGCGGCCGGCATCCGCGGCTTTGAAACCTCGGCGATGTACGGCGTGTGGGCACCAGCAAGGACGCCCGATGCGGTGGTCGCGCGCCTCAACGCCGAGATCACCACACTATTGAAAAACCCCGCCTTTATCGCCAAACTAGAAGCTCAGGGCGTGGACCGCGTGATCGCCAGCACACCCGACGAGATGGCCGCCTACCTCAAGGCACAGGGGCCAAAGTGGGCCAAGCTGGCGAAGGACTCGGGCGCCAAGGGCGACTAAGCGCAAAGCCGGCGGCACGCGCCGCAGCAAAAAGGGCGGCTAAGGCCGCCCTTTTTTATGCCCGACTCCTATCGGCCATACGCTGGAAACCCTCACCAGGCGGGCGTTTCCAGCATATTGCGCGCAGCGCCGCGGGGCAAGACAGCGCCGATTCACACCACCGTGATCACACCCTGCATTTCCTCGTGCAGATCACCGCAAAACACGTCGCAGATGAATTCGAACTCCCCGGCCCGTTGCGGCGTGAACATCAGCTGCGTGACCTTGCCCGGCAGCATGTCGGCGCGCAACTTGAAGTCGGGTAGCGAAAAGCTCATCAACACGTCTTCGCTGGAAAGCTCAAACATCACCGGCTCGCCTTTGGTCAGTGTGATCTTGTCGGGCGTAAAGGTGAATTTCTTTGCCTTTATGGCGATGACCCGCGGCGTTTGCGCAGCAACGTAGCCGCCGGTGAGCCCGAGCATGGCGAGCGATGCCGCCGCGCCCAACCATGTGCGCCTGCCATGGTGCATGGTTCAGGCCTTGGCTACCGCGAACTCGGTCACCGCGAGTTCAGCATTGTTCACCTTGGCGTTCACCCCGCGAAAACCCAGCCCCTTGTACTCGGCTGAGGCGCCGTCCCAGGCGAGCGGCGCGCGGTTCGGTTGCGAGCCGGGCGCGGGCAGGGCGAATATCAGCGACTTGGCCGAGTGGTGTGCGATATGCCCGGTCATGTGGTGATGTTCCTGGTGGATGTGGCCGTAGAACACTCCGACGTTCTGGAAGGGCATCAGCAGGCTTACCGCTTTTTCGCCGTCGCGCGTCGCCCAGTCCCATTTGGGCGCAAGGTCAAACAGCGGCCGGTGGGTGAACACCACGATGCGCGCATCCTTGGGTTGGGTCTTGAGGTCGGCCTCCATCCAGGCCATTTGCTCGTCGCCGATACGCGCCGCCGGATCGGAAACGTTGTCGACGACGATGAAGTGCACGCCCTTGTGGTCGAAGCTGTAATTGGGCGCGCCGAAAAACTCGCGATAGGCGGCGCCCTTGTCGAGCGAGGCGTCGTGCTCGCCGGCGGTAAAGCGCACGTTTTTGACATTGAGTTCGCCGACGATTTGTTTGAACTCGGCAAGGCGGCGGCGGCGTTCCACCGGGTCGTCGGTGGTGTGGGTGAGATCGCCGGTGAACATGATAAAGTCGGGCTGGACCTTGAGGCTGTTAACGGCGGCCACGGCTTTTTTGAGCGTGACGTGAGCGTCGGGATTGGGCGCACCCTTGAAGCCCCAGTGGGTATCCGAAAGCTGCACAAAATAAAAGTCCTCCGCGGTTTTTGCTCCTGAGGCCCCCATGCCCGCACAGCCGGACACCAGCACCGCGCCGCCAAGGCCCGCCAGTTTGAGGAAATCGCGCCGATCGATCTGTTGCATGGTTCTCTCCTTGTGTGGGGTGACAAGGTGCAAGACTGCAGTCGCCGCCGGCTTATTCCCGCAGGCGCTGAAAACATCGCGCCGCGCCGGGAATAAACCGGGGCTGCAAGCGGTATAGCCTTCACAGGACGCAAACTTGGACGACGAGAGCAGGACGCAAAGCTTTGAGGCGCTGGTGCTGCCCCATCTGGGCGCGGCCTGGAATCTTGCGCGCTGGCTGATGCACAACGACCACGACGCCGAGGACGTGGTGCAGGAGGCCATGCTGCGCGCCCACCGTTTTTTCGACGGCTTTCGCGGCACGCAATGCCGCCCCTGGTTGCTCGCCATTGTGCGCAACACTGCGTTCAGCTGGATGGAGGCCAACCGCACGACGGTACCCCTGGATGAGGACGGCGCCGATCGCGGCGTGGGCGGCATCGACCCTGACAACCCGGAAACGCTCGCGGCCCGCGGCGACGAACGCAGGCGCATCAATGCCGCGCTCGCCCGGCTGCCGGTCGAATTTCGCGAGGTCGTCGTGCTGCGCGAACTGGAGGACTTGTCCTATCGCGAAATCGCCCAGGTCACGGCAATGCCGGTTGGAACCGTAATGTCGCGCCTGTCGCGCGGCCGCAAATTGCTCGGCGCCTACCTCGCCGACGGCAAGGAGAAAGTGTGATGAATTGCAAGGATGCGCAGACCCTGCTCGCCGCTTATGCGGATGGCGAACTGGGATTGCCACACGCCACCGATCTCGAGTCCCATCTCGCGGGCTGCGCAGCATGCCGCGGCGAACTCGCCGGCGTAACAGAGTTGCGCGCCCGCGTGCGCGCGCAGGCGACCTATCATGCGCTGCCCTCAGGACTGGCGGCACGGGTGCGCGCCGCGCTGCCGCGCGAGCAGATCACCGCAACGCCGCCACGCGTTGCGCGCCGCTTTCGCGGCTGGCCGCAAATCGGCGCCGCGTTTGCGATGAGCTTCGCGCTCGCCTGGAGCATAGGCCTTTACCTCGCGTTGCCCGGACCTGCGGAACGCCTGCAGGAGGAACTCGTTGCCAGCCATACGCGCGCGCTGATGACAGGCCACGCCGTCGACGTCCTCTCGTCGGACCGGCATACGGTAAAGCCGTGGTTCAACGGCCGGCTCGATTTTTCGCCTGCGGTGTTCGACCTCGGTGCGCAAGGCTATGCGCTCACCGGCGGACGCCTCGATTACCTCGAGCGGCGGCCCGTCGCGGCGCTGGTCTACCAGCACAAGGCACATCCGATCAATCTCTTCGTCTGGCCGGCAAAGAGCGGCGATGACGCGCCCAAAAGTGCATCGCGCCTCGGCTACAACCTGCTGCACTGGACGCGCGGCGGGCTCGCCTACTGGGCAGTGTCCGACCTCAATGCCGGTGAGCTGGCGCAGTTTCGTGACATGTTGCTGCAGGCTGCCGACTGAGTCGTCGCAGCTAGGTCGTTTTGATGCCGATGAAGGTGCCGCGCTCGTCGGTTTTGTAATACCCGAACGACATCGAACCTTCGATGTCCGGCCCGAGGCCGTCGTATTGCTCCATCACCATGTCAAAGCCGGCGTCTTGAATGGCCTGGATCAGGAACTGCTTTTTCAGCCAGAATGACTTGCGGTTGTCCCAGCTCGCCCAGGCAAGCGTATCGCGCCGGCTGAAAGCGGCTTCATCCGAATACTCGGTGTACCAGCGACCGAGCATATCCTCGTTCTCGGCGATCTCGGACAAAGCGAATTTGGCGTTGGGCTGTTCGGTGGAAAAATGCGTTTGCACGATAAGCAGCCTGCGTGTCACGCGCGAAAGCAGTTCGATAAACCGCTTGGGCTGATCGAGATGATAAAGCAGGCCACAGCAAAACACCGCGTCGAAGCTGCCATGATTGGCGATGTTCCAAGCATCGTCGCACACGAACTCGAGTTGCGGCAGGTTGACGCCGGCTTTGACGTGGCGGCAGGCGGCGATATTGCTCTCGCGCACGTCCAGCCCCAGCACCTGAAACCCCATACGCGCGAAGCCGACAGCGTAACCGCCTTCGAGGCAGCCAAGATCGGCAATCCGGTAGGCGCTCTTGTCGCCGGGGAATACCGTCGCCAGCACTTTTTTTGCCGCAACAAACCAGGCCGATTGCTCGAGTTCGGGTGCCTCCGGCAAGGTCTGCACGCCTGAATCGAGGCGGATATTGTGGGCGGAAAAAACTGGGGCCATCGACTTACTCCCGCGAGATAGGCTGTTTTCACACTCTTGTCGGCGAGTAGCATTTTCGCCCCGCCTTTGATTCTAATGACTTCGGGTAACCCCGACAACGTCTGCACGCCTGAATCGAGGCGAACATTGTGCGCGAAAAGACGTGGCCATGGACTTACTCGCCGAGGTAGGCCTTTTTCACGCGCTCATCGGCGAGCAGCGTTTTCGCCTCGCCCGACAGCGTGATGAGGCCGGTCTCCATCACGTAGGCGCGGTCAGCCAGCTCCAGGGCAAGGCGGGCGTTCTGCTCCACCAGCAGGATGGTCACGCCCTCCTTGCGTATGGTGGCGATCACCTCGAACACCTTTTGCACAACGATGGGCGCGAGGCCCATGCTTGGCTCGTCGAGCAGCAGCAACTTGGGCTGCGCCATCAGTGCGCGCGCAATGGCGAGCATTTGCTGCTCGCCGCCCGACAGGGTTCCGGCCGATTGCTGCCGCCGCTCGGCGAGGCGCGGAAACAGGCTGTAGCCGCGCTCCATGTCGCGCCGGATGCCGTCCGTGTCCTTGCGTGAATACGCGCCCATGGAAAGGTTTTCCACCACGGTGAGTTGCGGAAAAATACCGCGCCCCTCGGGCACCAGCACCAGGCCGCGGCGCGGCAGTTCGAAATGCGCCACGCCGGCGATGTCGGCACCCTGGTAACGCACCGTGCCGGCCGCCGCCGGCATCAGGCCGCACACCGCCTTGAGCGTGGTCGACTTGCCGGCGCCGTTGGCGCCAATGAGACAGACTAACTCGCCCTCGCTCACCGTGAGGTCAATGCCCTTGACGGCGCGGATGCCGCCGTAGCTGACGTGGAGGCCGCTGATTTCGAGTACGTTCATGCCGCCGCCGGCTTACCGAGGTAGGCCTCGACCACGCGCGGGTCTTTTTGCACCTCGGCCGGCACGCCCTCGGCGATTTTCTGGCCGTAGTCGAGCACCAGCACGCGGTCGCACACGTTCATCACCAGCTTCATGTCGTGCTCGATCAGCAGCACCGTGGTGCCGTCGGCGCGAATGCGCTCAATGAGTGCGCGCAGCGCCACCGTCTCGGACGCGTTCATGCCGGCCGCCGGTTCGTCGAGCGCCAGCAGCTTGGGGTCGGTGGCCAGGGCGCGGGCGATCTCAAGGCGGCGTTGGTCGCCGTAGGCGAGGCTTGAGGCCTGGTCGTTGGCGCGCGACGCGATGCCGACGTAGGCAAGCAATGCGTGCGCGCGCGCCTCGATGGCCGCCTCCTCGGCGCGCGTCGCGGCGTTGCGCAGCACCGCGCCCAGCACGCCGGCGCGGGTGCGCACATGGCGGCCTATCATTACATTCTCCAGCGTCGACAGGCTGGCAAACAGGCGGATGTTCTGGAAGGTGCGGGCGATGCCGCGCGCAGTGACCTGGTGGGTGCCAAGCCCGGCGAGCGAGGCGCCGTCGAACTCGAAGCGCCCCTCGTTGAGCGAATAAAACCCGGTCAGTACGTTGAAGAGCGTGGTCTTGCCCGCGCCGTTGGGACCAATGAGGCCGTAGATCTCGCCGTGCGCAATGGAAAAGCTCACCCCGGCGAGCGCCTGCACGCCGCCAAATTTTTTCCCTATGCCGCTGGCTACGAGCAGCGCGCTCATGCCGGGTCCTTGCGCGCGGCCAGTTCACGCTTTCGCACCGCCGAGGGCCACAGCCCGGCCGGGCGGAAAATCATCACCAGCACCAGCGCGAGGCCGAACAGCAGCATGCGTATGACCTCGGGCTCGACCAGCATTTTTCCGAACAAGGCCATTTGCGCCGGCGCGACGGTGTAGCGCAGCACTTCGGGTGCAAATGACAACAGCACCGCGCCCAGCACTACACCCCAGACATTGCCCATGCCGCCCAGTACCACCATGGCCAGCACCATGATCGATTCGACCAGCACGAAACTCTCCGGGCTGATGAAGCCTTGTATGGCCGCGAACATGCCGCCCGCGACGCCGCCAAAAGAGGCGCCCATGGCGAAGGCCAGCAGTTTGATACGCGTGGTGTTGATGCCCATGGCGCGCGCCGCGGTTTCGTCCTCGCGGATGGCCTCCCAGGCGCGACCGATGCGCGAGTTCTGCAACCGCAGGTTGATGATGATCACCGCCACCATCACCACGATCAGCAGGTAGTAGTACTTGATCGGGCCGCTGAAGTTAAGGCCCATGATGGTCTCGGTTTTGGAAAAATCAAAACTGCCGAGCTTGAACGGATCGATGCGCGCGATGCCCTGCGGGCCGTTGGTGATATTGACCGGGCTGGACAGGTTGTTCAAAAAAATCCGGATGATCTCGCCAAAGCCCAGCGTCACCACGGCAAGGTAGTCGCCGCGCAGCTTGAGCGTGGGCGCGCCCAGCAGCACGCCGAACAGGCAGGCCACCAGCGCGCCTATGGGCAGGATCAGCCAGAAGGGCAGGTGGATGTTGAAGTGCGGCGAGGCGAGCAGCGCATAGGCATAGGCGCCCACCGCGAAGAAGGCGATGTAGCCCAGGTCAAGCAGGCCGGCGAAGCCGACGACGATATTGAGCCCTAGCGATAGCAAGATGAACAGGATGGCGAGGTTGGTGATACGCACCCAGGCCGTGCCGGCCGAGGCGAGTGCGAAAGGCAGCGCGATCAGCGCAATGGCAACCAGCGCCAAGCCAAGCCATTTGGCTTTGCTCCACTCCTTCACCCCTTCACTCATTCACTTTTCACCCTTTACCATTCCCTATTTACCATTCCCTATTTACCATTCTCCATTGTCCATTCCCTGTCCATTCCCTGTTCATGCCCGGTCGCCCGCGCGCTCACCGAGAATGCCCTGCGGCCGCAACACCAGCACGGCGATCAGCACGATAAAGGCGAACACATCCTGGTAGTTACTGCCGAACACGTTGTTGGTGAGATCACCGATATAGCCCGCGCCCAGCGCCTCGACGAGGCCCAGCAGGATGCCGCCCAGCATGGCGCCCGGCACATTGCCTATGCCGCCCAGCACCGCAGCGGCAAAGGCCTTGAGCCCGAGGTTGCCGCCCATGGTGTAGTGGGCGATGCCGTAATAGGTGCCCACCATCACGCCGGCGACCGCGGCAAGCCCCGCGCCGATGATGAAGGTGAGGGCGATGATGCGGTTGGCGTCTATGCCCATCAGGCCGGCCACCTGCAGGTTCTGCGCGGTGGCACGCATGGCGGTGCCAAGGCGCGTGCGGTAGATAAGCAGCGCCAGCCCGGCCATCAGCAGGGTTGAAATCAGCATGATGGCGATTTGCACGCTGGTGATGGTGGCGCCACCAATGTCGAAGTTCTCGACCTTGATGATCTGGGGATAGGCCAGCGGGTTGCGCCCCCACACCAATAGGGCGAGGTATTGCAGGATGATGTTCATGCCGATGGCGGTAATGAGCGGCGCAAGACGCGGTGCCTTGCGCAAGGGGCGGTAGGCGATGCGATCGAGCAGGTAGCCGAGCACGACGCACACCGGAATGGAGCAACCGGTGCCAATCAGCACCACCACCAGCGGCGGCAGGCCCGAGCCGGCGAGCAGCGAGATCACCGTATAGGCGACCATCGCACCAATCATTACCAGCGCACCGTGGGCGAAATTGATCAACTGCAGGATGCCGTAGACCATGGTGTAACCGATGGCGACGATGGCATACACACAGCCGAGCACCAGGCCATTGATGACTTGCTGGATGAAAATGTCCAAGCTTCAACCCATAAAAAAAGAACGGCACCCTGCGGTGCCGTTCTTTTTCATCTGCGGCCGGTATTCGCCAGTGCCCGCTTACTTCTTCGCCGCGTCTGCCTTGGGGGCGTCTGCTTTGGGGGCTTCAGCCTTGGGCGCGTCGGCTTTCGGCGCGTCGGCCTTGGCTGCATCGGCTTTAGGTGCGTCAGCGGCGGGCGCTGCTGCCCCGGTCGGCGCGGCGGGAGCAGCCGGGGCCGACATGGCGATGTACTCATCCACAGTCATGCTCTTGCCCGACTTGATGATGGCGACGGGGGTGATCTTGCCCGCCTTCATGGTGAAGATCGTCATCTCGGCGTCCTTGCGGTCGCCTTTTTCGTCGAACTCGATTTTGCCCGAGGCGCCGTTGTAGCTGATCTTGGCGAGTTCCGGCAGGTACTTGACCGGATCGGGTGAGTTGGCCTTCTTGATCGCCTCGACCAGCAGCATGGTGCTGTCATACGTAAAGGGCGAGTAGAGGATAGGGTCAACATTAAATTTCTTTTTGTAGTTTTCGAGGAAGGACTTGCTCGCCGCGACTGCGGGAATGCCCGCCTGCGAACAGATCAAGCCTTCGGCCGCTTCGCCGGCCAGTTTGGCCATCTCGTCGGTGCAGGCGCCGTCGCCGTAGGCGAACACCGCCTTGATGCCCAGTTCCCTGCCCTGCTTCATCAGCGGACCACCGGTGGCATCCATGCCGCCGTAGAAAATCGCATCGGGCTTCTTGCCCTTGATCTTGGTCAGCACCGCTTTCCAGTCGGTGGTCTTGTCGGTGCCCTTTTCGCGCGGCAGCACCTTGATGCCGGCGGCCTTGAGTGTCTTCTCGACTTCGTTGGCAAGGCCCTCGCCATAGGAGGTGGCATCGTCGATGATGGCGACCGTCTTGGGTTTGTTCACTGTCGCCAGGTAATTGGCAACGGCCGGTCCCTGCTGGTCATCGCGGCCGACGGTGCGGAAGGTCACCTTGAAGCCCTGCTCGGTGAGCTTGGGGTTGGTGGCCGAACCGGAGATCACCGGAATGCCGGCGCCGTTGTAAATGGCCGAGGCCGGAATGGACACGCCGGAGTTGAGGTGGCCGACTACGCCGACAACCTTGGCGTCGACAAGTTTTTGCGCCACCGTGGTGCCGACCTTGGCATCGGCCTGGTCGTCTTCCTTGACCAACACGAACTTGGCGTCCTTGCCGTCGATCTTGATTTTCGCGGCGTTGGCTTCTTCGATGGCGAGCACCGCGCCGTTTTCGTTGTCCTTGCCCAGGTGGGCGATGCCACCGGTGAGCGGGCCGACGTGGCCGATCTTGATTTCAACCGAAGGCGGCGGCGCGGCCGGAGCCGGCGCGGGTTTGGGTTCTTCCTTGCCGCAGGCGACCAGCAGCAGTGCGGAAAGGGTGGTGGCGGCTACAAGACTCGGGCGAAATCGGGACATGGTGACTCTCCAGGAGTGTGACAACGGATTATGCTGACGCGTAATAGAGCTTGTCAATTTGGGTATTGCCATTGTAATCGCGGGCGGGGCATTCGCCCTATCGAATAAGCCGGATACGATGATGCAAAGCGGCGATAAAAACCCGGCGGCCAGAGGGCGCCGACGGCTTTTTTCCCGCGCGCGGCGCGTGAGCGGGCGCGGCTTGGCGCCTAAATGCTTACTGGCTAAGAACCCACTTGACCAGCAACTTGGCTTCGTCTTCCTTGAGGCTGGCGTTCGCCGGCATCGGGATCTGACCCCAGACGCCCACACCACCCTTGAGGACTTTTTTCACCAACATCGCCTCGGCTTTGGCATTGTCCTTGTACTTGGCGGCGACGTCCTTGTAGCCCGGACCGACCAATTTCTTGTCGATGGCATGGCAGGCGAGGCAAGCCTTGTCCGCCGCCAGTTTGGCCGCGTCCTGGGCGTTCACAACACCGGTCACGCCGGTGGCCAGCAGGCCTGCGGCCAGAATTACGATGTGTTTCATGACTGCTCCTAAATGGGTCTATGGCTCGATGGGTCAAAAAAATTTGTAACCGCGCGATGCTACTGGATTCGCCGGGAATGGACAATCCACACTACGGACCAGGCTTTACCGCTAACGATACGACAGTCGGCATGATTGCCCTTGGTACTGCCCCTGGTGGGCATGGGACAGATGGCAAATAAGGCCAGGGGCCGGCGTTGGCAGGGGGACCGATCTGGTGACAAGGCGGCGCGACAAACCGGCAAACCTCCCGGAAAGCCACGCCCCGCGCGGCTTTCCGCCTATCGCTGCGGATCAGGCGGCGGGCGCGCCGGCCTCGATCAGTTGCAGCAGGCGCACCGGTGAGATCGGCGCCTCCGTCACGCGCACGCCCCAGGGCGTGAGTGCATCGTCTATGGCCGACATGATGGTAGGCGCAACCGGCACCGTGCCGCCCTCGCCCACGCCCTTGACGCCAAGCGGGTTGAGCGGCGAGGGGCTTTCGTGGAACAGGATTTCAAACTTCGGCACTTCCACCGCGGCCGGCAGCAAATAATCGGCGAAGGTCGCGGTATAGGGCTGTGCCTCGCCGTCATAGCCCATGTATTCGAACAGCGCGTTGCCGATGCCGTGGGTGATACCACCGTGAATCTGGCCCTCGACAATCATCGGGTTGATCAGCCGGCCGCTGTCCTGCAAGGCGACGTAACGCAGCAACTTGACGTTGCCGGTCTCAACATCAACCTCGACCTCGCAGGCATGAAAGGAATGCGCGTAGGCGAGCACCTCGGTGCGCCAGTGAAAGCTCGACTCTAGCCCCGCTTCCATGCCCGGGGGCAGGGCGTAACCGGGCACACCGCGCAGCACGCGCGCCACTTCGCTCAGCGCAACCGAGCGGTCGGTGCCCTGCACAAACACGCGGCCGTCGCGCAACTCAAGATCGGCTTCGGCCGCCTCGAGCATTTGCGCGCCCAGCTTGATCGCCTTATCGCGCACCGCAAGCGCGGCCAGGTGCACCGAAGAACCGGCGGTCACCGTCTGCCGGCTGGCGAATCCGCCGAGGCCAAGCGAGACAAAACTGGTGTCGCCGGAAATCACATCGATGTCGCTTTGGCGCACGCCCAGTTGCTCGGCGCAGATTTGCGCCAGCGCCGTGTGCAGGCCCTGTCCCATGGCCAGCGCACCGGTGTAAACCGAAATGCGGCCCGAAGGTGAAATGCGCACCGTGCCCGACTCGAAGGGGCCGCGTCCGGTGCCCTTCACGCCATGCGCAAAGCCGATGCCGATGTGCCGACCCTCGGCGCGCGCCGCCGACTGGCGCGCGCGAAAGCCGGCGTAGTCTATGGTGTCCAGCACTTTTTTCTGGCACGCCGGGTAGTCGCCGCTATCGAGGATCACCGGCACACCGGCGCGGATCTTCAGCGGCTTCTCGTAAGGCATGTCTGCGGCCGGCACGAGGTTGCGCAGCCGCACCTCGGCCCGATCGATGCCCAGTTCGAGCGCAACGCGATCCATCAGCCGCTCGATGACAAAGGCCGCCTCGGGATAACCGGCGCCGCGCACCGGGATGGTCGGCACCTTGTTGGTCTGGGCCACAAACACGTCCAGCGAATAAGCCGGCACCTTGTACGGGCCGGTCACTGCGGTCGAGGCGTTGTAGGGACAGTTGATGCCCTGCGGCGTGTAGGCGCCCTGGTCGTGCACCATGCGCCCGCGCAGGCCCAGAATCTTGCCTTCGGCATCGGCGGCGATCTCAACATCCCAGTATTGCTCGCGCTCCTGGATCGAAGCGATAAAGTGCTCGCCGCGGTCCTCTATCCATTTCACCGGCCGGCCGGTCAGGCGGGCCGCGGCGGCGACAGCGATCTCTTCCGGATAGATGACGAACTTGGCACCAAAGCCGCCGCCCACATCGGGGGCGATGACGCGTATGCGGTCCTCCGCCAGGTCGAGCAGGTCGGCGAGCATGAACTTGAGGTCATGCGACATCTGCGTCGATGACCAGATGGTCAGCGCACCGGTCGCATCAAACTGCGCCAGCACGCCACGCCCCTCTATCGGATGCGCGCCGCCGCGATGGGTGCTAAGCGATTCGGGGAACACATGCGCGGCCTTGGCGAACACGCCGGCGGTGTCGCCGTAGGCGATGGTAAAGCGCGTCAGCACATTGTCGCTCGCCTCCAGGCGCACCTTGGGTGCGGCCGGATTGAGCGCCTCGCGGCAGTCGGCCAGTGCCGGCAGCGGCTCGTAATCAACCTCGACCAGCGCCACCGCATCCTCGGCAAGGTGGCGCGAATCGGCGACCACCATGACCAGCGCCTCGCCGACGTAACACAGCTCTTCGGGGCACAGCACAAATGGCGTGATGCCATCGGGCAGCACCTTGGTCGGGAACCCCAGCGGCATGCGAATGCGGCTCAGCGCCGGCAGGATGTCGCGCGCGGTATAGACGGCATGAATGCCCGGCAGGGCGCGTGCAGCGGCGGCGTCAATGGCGCGAATGCGCGCATGCGCGTGCGGGCTGCGCAAAAACGCCGCGTGCAGCGTGCCATCGATACGGATGTCATCGACAAAGCGCCCGCGGCCGCTGAGCAGTGCCGGGTCCTCGATGCGCCGCGCACGCGTGCCGACCACGCGCAGGGCCGGGGCCTCTTGCGGTGCCGCGGCGGCGCCCGTACTGTTCTTGCCGGCGACGCTCACTTCAGCGCCGCCAGTTTTGCCGCATTGATCTGTTCGGCCGCGTCCATGGCCGCAGCAACAATGTTCTGGTATCCGGTGCAGCGGCACAGATGGCCGGACAAGACCTCACGCACCTCGGCCTCGGTGGGCGAGGCATTGGACTCGAGCAACTCGGTCAGCGACACCAGCACCCCCGGCGTGCAATAGCCGCACTGCAGGCCGTGCTTGTCCCAGAACGACTGCTGCAGCGGCGACAAACCATCGGCCGGGGTGAGGCCCTCGACGGTGACAACGCGCTTGCCGTCGGTCTGCGCGGCGAGCATCAGGCAGGCGCGCACCGACTGGCCCTCGACCAGCACGGTGCAGGCGCCGCACACACCGTGCTCGCAGCCGACATGGGTGCCGGTGAGGCCGATCTGGTGGCGCAGGAAGTCGGCAAGATTGACGCGCGTCTCGACGCTGCAGGCGTGTTCGGTGCCGTTGATGTTGACCTTGATATCGCGTTTTTCCATGCTCTTTATGTCCATGCTCTTTATCGCGCGCCTGCGCGTCCGAGCGCGGCGGCAAGCACGCGCTTTGACAGCGCCACGGCAAGACGCTGGCGGTACCACCTGGGGTAATGCGGGTCTTCGAGCGCATCTATGGTTCCGGCCGAGGCACAGGCTGCGGCAAAGGACTGTGTCGAGGGCTTCTGCCCGCACAAGGCCGCTTCGATCGCGCCCATGCGCAGCGGCGCGGCGCCCACCCCGCCCAAGGTGAGCGACAAGCGTTCGATGCGGCCGTCGCTGCCAAGGGCGAGCATGGCTGCGGCCGACACCACGGCGAAATCGCCGTGACGGCGCGCATATTCGACGAAGGCCGCGCCGTGGGGCGCGGTCCAGGGCGTGAAGCGCAACTCGACCAGCACTTCGTCGGCTTCGAGCGCGGGCGTCATATAGCCGGCGGGAAATTCGGCGATGGGGATGCGCCGCTCGCCGCGCCGGCTGCGCGCCACCACCACCGCGTCGCAGGCCTGCGCCACGGTGGGCAGTTCCGCCGACGGATCAAGCTGGCACAGGCTGCCGCCAATGGTGCCGCGATTACGCGTCTGGCGGTGGCCGACATAACGGATCGCCTCGGCCATCAGCGGCAGGCGCGCCGCGATCAGCGGCGAGAACTCCAGGTCGCGCTGGCGCGTCATCGCACCGATGGCGATTTCGACACCCTCCTCGCGAATGTAGGCAAGCCCCTCGACGCCATTGATGTCGACAAGGTCATCGGGCGACACCACGCGCATGTTAAGCATGGGCATCAACGACTGCCCTCCAGCCAGCACACGCGCGTTGGGCGAGTCGGCGAGCAGGCCCAGCGCCTCGTCCAGTGTGCGCGGCGCGTGATAGCGGAACGGTGCGGCCTTCATCGCCGGGGGCCGGGAGCCGTGCCGCTCAAACCTTGGACAGGTCTAGCGTCGACGGATGGAACAGCGCGCGCGGATCGACTTTTTCCGCCGACAGGCCCTGCTCGTGGTGGTAGCGGGTGAAGGTCTCGAGCACGTGCTCGTTGGCCTTGAAACCGTAACTCCAGTAATCCTCGCCCATCAGTTTCTTCGCCGCCTCGAACTCGGCCACGCCCCAGGGCAGGGTGTTGAACAGGTGGCCGATCTGGCCCAGTTCGTACATGCACAACTCTTTCGCCTTGTTGAAGGCCTTGAACACGCTCACCGGCAGCCAGGGCTCGCGCTCGGCCAGCTCGCGGCGGATGCCGATGATGTGCATGACGGGAAAAATACCGGTGCGGCGAAAATATTCCTGCTCGGTGCTCTTGTAGTCGGGGAACATGCGGTCGACGTTGGCCGCGCCGCGGGCAAAGCACGAGGGCGCGCGCGCGCTGATCATGGCGTCGATCTCGCCCTTCTCGAGCATGTCTGAGAGCGTGCGGTCATGTGGGATGGGCTTGAGGTCGATGCCAGCCGGGAGCTTGAGCGGCGCGCGTTCTTCGCGGCCCGGATCCTCGAGGCCGCCGCTGCGCCAGTGCACGTCCTCGGGCTTGACGCCGTATTCGTCGGCGAGCACGCCGCGTATCCAGACGTTGGCGGTGATCTGGTATTCGGGCAGGCCTATGGTCTTGCCCTTGAGATCGGCCGGCGTCTTGATGCCGCGGTCGGTACGGATGTAGATGCCCGAGTGGCGGAACAGGCGCGACACGAAGGCCGGCACGCCGACGTAGGCGTTCTGGCCGCGGGAGGTCATCAGCGTGTGGCTGGACATCGAGATTTCGGACACGTCAAATTCGTTGAACTTGAAGGCGCGGTGAAAGGCCTCCTCGGGTTCTATCGGCACGGCGGACACTTCACAGCCCTCTATCGGCGCGCGGCCGTCAAAGAGCGCGCGGCAACGATCGTAGTCGCAACACGCCATACTGATACGCAGTTTGTTCACGTTCTTCCCATCCTTTTAAACGGCGGTTATATGCCGGACTTTTTCAAATGAAGCGGGCAACGGCGGCAGCAGCACCCGCCGGGGCGCGCGCAGCCGGTAATTACTCGGGCTTGATTCCGGCGATTTTTATCGCCTCGCGGAATTTGGCGATATCGGAAACCAGCAGCGAGGTGAACTGCGCCGGCGAGCCGACAAAAAGGTCGAGGCCGCCGTTGGTCAGCCGCGATTTGACTTCGGGCATGGCCAGCACTTTCCTCACATCGGCCTCGATCTTGGCCAGCACATCCCTGGGCGTGCCGGTGGGCGCGAGCAGGCCGTAGTAGTTCTCGACCTCGTAGTTGGCCAGTTCCTGCAGGCCCGATTCACGGAAGGTCGGCAGTTCCGGCACAGAGGGCGAGCGCTCCTTGGTTGTCAGGCCGAGAATACGCAGCTTGCCCTGCTTGGCAAAGGGCAGCACCGCGGCGAGCGAGGCGATGACCACATCCACCTGCCCGGCGACCGCGTCGGTCACCGCGGGTGAGCAGCCGCGATGCGGGATATGCACGGCGAAGGTCTGGGTCGCGTACTTGTACAGTTCCATGGCGAAATGGTGCGCCGTGGCCACGCCGCAGGTGGTGTAGTCGACCTTGCCCGGACTGGCGCGCAGCATGGCGGTGAATTCCTTTATGTCCTTGGCCGGCACGCGCGGGTTGACGGCAAGCACGATCGGCGTGGAGGTGGTCAGTACGGCCGGGACGAAATCCTTGGTCAGGTCAAAGGGCAGATTGTTGAACAGCGCCTGGTTGATGGCGTGGGTGTTGCTGGCGAGCAGCAGCGTATAGCCGTCGGCCGGGGAGCGGTACACCTGCTCCACGCCGATGCTGCCGCCGGCGCCGATGCGGTTCTCGACGATGACCTGCTGGTTCCACATGCGCGAGAGCTGGTCGCCGATGATGCGCGCACTGAAGTCGGCGGCACCGCCGGTGGTGAAGGTGACGATGATCTTCACCGGCTTGCTGGGAAAGCCGCCCTGGGCGGACGCCGCAGAGGCGCCGAGCAGGACACACACTGCCATCACGAGCCGTGCAAAGCGAATCATCAGGAATCTCCGGAAGGACAGGTCAAAAAACAGGGGCAAACGGGCGTTATTGGGATCCGTACACTGAGTGAGGCGCAGGGTGTGCACAGGGTGAGGCACAGCAGTGGCGCACCTGTGAGACGTCTGGAGACGTCTGGACACATCTGGGCACATCTGCGAACACTTTTGCAGCCCCTCCGCAGCATATTTTATGCCGCCAATTCATGCTCCGATCACAAGCGTCGAGATTGACTTAGCGGTCAAGAAAAGTCAAGCCGCGTCACTCATGGTTTTGCTTGCCGGCAGGGGCGACGCGGCAAAAAAAACCGCCGAGCACCAAAAGCGCCCGCGTGCGGACCCGCGCGCGCCGCCATCCACGCCGGCGGCGCTTCTCAGTTCGCGGCCCAGCCGCTAGAATGCGTCGGCGCGCCCGATTGCGTCCGATTGCCTCCGATTGCGTCCGCCGCGGCCGCCGATTGCAAACGCCGGATTGCGGCCCCCAGCGCGGCCTTAGGGCGCTCTTTAAGGCCCGGCATTCACCCGCAGGACCGATTAACAAAGCCCCACCGGAGAGCAACATGACCACCACGTCCACCACGTCCTCCAAGACGACCCGCGCCCGATCACGCATCATCGCGCTCGAGGAGCACTACTGGGACGCCGAGATGGCGACCCACTTCCCCGCCGCTGAGGGCCGCTCGCCCAAGCTGCGTGAACGCCTTTTTGACCTCGAGGAACTGCGCCTGCGGGAGATGGATGAGGCCGGCATCGACTTCCAGGTGCTGTCACAAGGCGCGCCGGCGACCCACCGGCTCGCCCCCGATATCGCAGTGCCGCTGGCCATTCGCGCCAACGACAGGCTGCACCAGGCGGTCAAAGCCCACCCGTCGCGCTTCGCCGCGTTCGCCACACTGCCTGCGCCCGACCCCAAAGCCTCGGCCGATGAGCTGGAGCGCACCGTGACGCAATTTGGTTTCAAGGGCGCGATGGTGCACGGCTTCACCCTGATCGGCGAGCAGCGCGTGTATATCGACGACAAGCGCTTTTGGCCGATTTTCGAGCGCGCGCAGGCGCTGGACGTGCCCATTTACCTGCATCCGGCAGCGCCGCACCCGGCGGTGATCGAGGCCTACTACAAAGATTACGCGGCCGATTTCCCGCAACTGCTGTCGGCCGGCTGGGGCTTTACGATGGAGGCGGCGACGCAGGCCATACGCCTGGTACTCTCGGGCGTGTTTGAGGCCTACCCGAAACTCAAAATCATCCTCGGCCACCTCGGCGAGTCGCTGCCGTTTTCACTTTGGCGCATCAACGAGGCGCTGTCGCGGGCGGGCAACCGCGGCATTCCGTTTCGCGATATTTTTTGCGAACATTTTCACATCACCACCAGCGGCAACTTCTCCAACCCGGCGCTGCTGTGCAGCGTGATGGAAATGGGCGCGGACCGCATCCTGTTCTCGGTCGACTACCCGTTTGTGGAAAACCCGCCCGGTGTGCGCTGGATGGACCAGGTGCCGCTGTGCACCGAGGACCGCGAAAAAATCCTGCACGGCAATGCCGAGCGCCTGCTCAAACTCTAACCCGGTCCGCCGCCTTGTCTGCAAACTCATCAGAATCACCGGAACCGCATCACCTCGGCGCGGCCGAGCTGGGCCGCCGCATCGCCAGCGGCGAGATCAGCTCACGCGCGGCGGTCGAACTATGCCTCGATCGCATCGCGCGCTTTAACCCGCAGCTCAACGCGGTGGTGCTGCTGCGCGCCGAAGCGGCGCTGCAACAGGCCGACGAGGCCGATCGCGACGTACGCGCCGGAAACCCGCGCGGCCCGCTGCACGGCGTGCCGATCACCATCAAAGAATGCTTAGACTGGCAAGGCACGCCCTCGACCTTTGGTCGCGCGGCGCGGCGCGAGCATCGCGCCGCAGAAGACGCGGTGGCGGTGGCCCGCCTCAAGGGCGCCGGTGCGATTGTGCTGGGCAAGACCAACGTACCGCTAGACCTCGCCGACTGGCAGACCTTCAACGCTGTCTATGGCGCCACGCGCAATCCCTGGGACGGCACGCGCTCGCCCGGCGGCTCATCGGGCGGCAGCGCCGTCGCGCTCGCCACCGGCTTTTCGGCCCTGGAGCTGGGCAGCGACCACAGCGGCTCGATACGCATGCCGGCACATTTTTGCGGCGTCTACGGTCACAAGCCCAGTTACGGCCTGGTGCCGGTGCGCGGCCATGCCTATGCGCCCGAATCCCCGCCCGATGACATCAATGTCGTCGGGCCGCTGGCGCGCCGCGCCGAAGACCTTGAACTCGCGCTGCGCATCATGGCCGGCCCTGAGGGCACCCAGGCGCGCGCCTGGCGCCTCGCGCTGCCCGAAGCCGGTCGCGCATCGCTGCGTGAGTTTCGCGTTGCGGTGCTGACCGGCGACGCGGACTTCCCGGTCGACGCCGACACGCGGCGCACTGCGCTCGAGGTGGCGGCGGTGTTAAAGGACGCCGGTGCCAGCGTGCAAATTGATCCGGCCTTGCCGGTACCCAGCCGCCAAAGCTATGAACTGCACATCGCCCTGGCGCGCGCCGCGAGCGCATTCCGGCGCGACCCGGCCGATATCGCCGCGCTGGCCACAGGGGCGGCCACACTCGATCCGACCGACCACGGCTACGACGCGCTGATGCTGCGCGGACTGACACAATCACACCGCGAATGGCTGGCGCACAATGCCCAACGCCAGCGCTTGCGCGATGCCTGGGCGCTGTTTTTTACCGGCTGTGATGCGCTGATCGCGCCGGTGTCGCCGACCCCCGCCTTCCCGCTGATGCACGAGGTGCCCAAAGCGGAACAGCGCTTGCTGCTGGACGGTGTGGCGCACCCTAACGCCGACACTTATTTCTGGATCGGCCTCGCCTCGGTCGCCTACCTGCCGGCCACCACTATTCCGGCCGGACGTTCCGGCTCCGACCCAGCTGCAGGTCTACCGATAGGCCTGCAAATCATCGGGCCCGACTACGCCGACCTGCGCTGCATCGCGCTCGCGCGCCTGCTGGAAACCGCGCACCGCGGTTTCCAGCCACCGCCGCTGTTCAGGTGACGCCGCACGGCGGCGGTCACGGCGGCAACAATAAGCTCATCAAACAATAGGCGCAACAATACCGGCGCTTATTCCGGTCGTATTCCGGCGTAGGTGATGATCTTCTTGAACTGTTCGGCGTCGGTGCGCATGACGGCGCCCATCTCGGCGGCGCCGACAAAAGCGACCTCAAGGCCGCCATTGGCGACGCGCTGCGCCACATCGGGCATGGCGACAACACGGCGTACGTCGGCCTCTATTTTTGCGACGATGTCCTTTGGCGTGCCGGCCGGGGCCATGAAGCCGTAATAGACGCTGGTACCGTAGTCCTTGAGTTCGGGCACGCCCGACTCGCGGAAGGTCGGCACATCGGGCGCCGAGGCGGAGCGGGTTTTCGAGGTGACGGCAATGATCTTGAGCTTGCCGCTAGCCTGATGGGGCAGCAGCGTGTTGAGCGAGGAGATCACGGTGTCGATCTGGCCACCCACGGTGTCAATCACCGCCGCGGCGCAACCGCGGTAGGGGATATGCAGCGCAAAGGTGCGAGTCTGCGCCTTGTACAGTTCGAAGGCGAAATGATGCGAGGTCGCCACGCCGCAGGTCGCATACGACACCCTGCCCGGAGCGGCGCGCAGCGCGGCGGTGAACTGCTTGAGATCGTTTTCCTTGACGCTAGGGTTGACCGCCAGCGCCATCGGCGACGAGGTCGCCAGCGCAATCGGCACAAAATCCTTGAACAGGTCGAAGGGCAGCTTGGTGTAGAGCGCGACGTTGATCGGGTTGGCCGTCGAGGCGAGCAGCAGCGTATAGCCATCGGCGGGTGAGCGGAACACCGTCTCGACGCCGATGTTGCCGCCGGCGCCGATGCGGTTCTCAACCACCACCTGCTGCTTCCACAGCTCGGACAGTTTTTCACCGATCAGGCGTGCGGTGAAATCGGCCGCGCCGCCAGCGGTAAAGGTGACAACCAGCCGCACCGGCTTGGTCGGCCAAGCAACCGGAGCCGGGGCCTGCGCCTGCGCGGCGCCTGCCACCGCGGCGAGCAGGCCTACGACGGTGGCACGCCTGAGCCAAGCCCTGGTGCCACGGGCGATAGCCCTGGTGCTACGGGCGATACAGGCACTGCGGGCGATGCCGGGGACTTGCGCGAGCTTAAACGTGTTCATGATCATTTCCTTTTGCTGTGTTCGTAAATTGACCTGCTCAAGCGGCCTTCGCACCATCGATCAGCCGCCAGACATTTTGCGCCGTGAGCGGCAGGTCGTGGACCTTTACCCCGAGCGGCGCGAGCGCGGCGGCAACAGCGTTGGAAATGACGCCGGCCACCGGGATAACGCCGCCCTCACCCGCACCCTTGGCACCAAGCGGATTATTGGGCGAGGGATACTGCTCGAGCACCACGGCGTGCAGGTGCGGAAAATTGTCTGCGCGCGGCAGGGCGTAGTCCATCAGCGAGCCGCTAAGCAGCTGGCCCTGGTCGTCGTAGACCAGGTGCTCGAGCAGGACCCCGCCCAACCCCTGCACCAGCGAGCCTATGGTTTGCCCATGCAGCGTGGCCGGGTTGATGATGCGCCCGACATCCTCGACGGCGACGTAGTCGAGCACGGCGACCTCGCCGGTGGCGACATCGACGGCAACATGCGCGGCGTGCGCGCCGTAGCTGTAAGTGCGTTTTTTACTGGAAAAGCTGTCCTCGGCAACGAGGCCCGCAGCGCCGGCAAGTTCAGACCAGGCGAGCGTCACGCCACCCGGCGCGCTGGCACCGGCATCGGCCAGCGTCACTTGCTCAGGCGCGCAACCCAGCCTCCCCGCAGCCGCTTCGCGCATCATGGCGAGCAGCTTGGCCGCCGCACCGAGCAGGGCCGAGCCGCCCATTACCGTTGAGCGCGAGCTGTAACTGCCGAAGCCTTCGGCGACGCCCGTGGTTGAGCCGTGGAACACGCCGCGGATGCGCGTCATGGGCACGCCCAGCGCATCGGCGGCGATTTGCGTAAACGCCGTCTCCAGGCCCTGGCCCACCGCCGACGAACCGGTGTAGACGGCGAAGCGGCCGTCGGCTTCAAGCGCCAGGCGGGTGCTCTCGCGCGGGCCCGAGGCCCCGCCCTCTATGTAGCAACCCAGGGCGATGCCATGGCGGCGGCCGTCGACCAGCTTGCCGTTGAGCGCGGACTTGGCCTTCCAGTTGAATTCATCGAGGCAGCGATCCAGCGTCAACGCATAATCACCGCTGTCGGTTTCAGTGGCCTCGACAAAAGGCTCGACCTTGGGGAGGGCATAGGGTATCTCGGCGGCGCTCACCAGATTGCGGCGGCGGAACGCGACGCGGTCCATGCCAAGGTCTGCGGCGACGAGGTCGAACAGGCGCTCGCGAAAAAAGTCCGTTTCATAACGGCCGGGCGCGCGATACGTCGCCACCGGCGTCTTGTTGCTCATCATCAGCGCCACCTTCATGCTGATGTGCGCAATGCGATAGGGCCCGGAGCACACCTGCGCGATGTTGCGCGAGGGCGTCACGCCGACGGTGCGCAAATAAGCGCCGACGTCGGTGCGCGCGCGTCCGCGCAGCGCCAGAATGTCGCCCTCGCGCGTGCAGGCGATCTCGATGTCGCAATCGGCGTCGCGCGCGTGGCTGGTCGCCAGAAAATGGTCGCTGCGCGTCTCCACCCATTTCACCGGCCGGCCAAGGCGCCTGGCGGCGAAGGGGATCAGAAAATCCTCCGGATAAAACTCGCCGCGCGCGCCAAACGCGCCGCCGATGTCGCACTCGAGCATGTCGATCGCCGACTGCTCGAGGCCCAGCATACCGGCGAGGATGCGGCGGTTGGCAAAAGGCACTTTGCCAGCACCATCGACGATCAGCCGGCACTGCACCGCATCCCAGTCGGCGAGCAGGCCGCGTGTTTCGAGGGGAATCGCCGTATGCCTGTGCATGCTGAAGCGTTCGCGCCGCGTGTAAGCGGCGTTGCGAAACGCCGCGTCGGCGTCACCGCGCACCGCATGCAGCGTGATGGCGCAGTTGGTATTGGCGTCCTCGTGCAAGAGCGTGTCGCCGCGCTCGGCGTCGTCGCGGTCGCTGACAACGGGCAGCTCTTCAAGATCGAGCACTATGGTCTCGAGCGCATCCTGGGCGCGGGCGCGGGTGTCGGCGATCACCATCGCCACCGGCTCGCCGACATAGCGCACCTTGTCCACGGCAATCACCGGCTGCTCGAATACCAGCAGCGACGGATGGGCCTCCTGGCGCAACGGGATGCGCGGCATGGTGCCGCCGATGTCGGCCGCGGTGATCACCGCGGCAACGCCGGGCATGGCCAGGCAGGCGGCCGTGTCTATGCCACGGATGCGGCCATGGGCAATCGGGCTGCGCAGGATGACCGCCGATAGCATGCCGGCGCGGGACATGTCGGCGACGTAGGTGCCGGCGCCTTGCAAAAAACGTCCGTCCTCGACGCGCTCGACCGGACGCCCGACAAAGGGGCCGGCGTTTTTAAGGGCATTGAGGTTGCTGTGGTCTGTCATGTCGTCTGTCCGGGCGCGGGCATCAGTACGCCGACTTGCGCACGGTGCCGCTGGCCTCAACAAACCAGCGACTGCTCGCGAGCTTGTCCGCCGCGCTCTTGACAGTTTTGGCGGTCCTTGCGGTCTTGGCGGTCTTGGCGTCCTTGGCCGCATTGCCGGTCTTACCCGCCTTGCTCATGAGCCGGTCTTGCATCCAGTCGGCGACCAGGGCCTGCGGATTGGGACCGAGTACGCTCGAGGGCACGTTGCCCACGGTATGGCGCGACTCCTGGTAGATGACCAGTTGCTTCGGGCCGCGCATCGCATCCAGCGTGCGCCCAGCCCACTCGATCGGGCACAGCTCGTCGCGTTCGCCGGCGACGCACAAATAGGGCATGCGGATGCGCGCGGCGTGCTCCTTCAGCGTCATGCCGCGGCGGAAGTGGTCGAAGCGCGCCTCGTCGCTGAAACCCGCCATGTACATGAAGCGGCGCTTGAAGGTCGGTGAGGCCTGGTCGAAAATCGTCCCGCCGCCGGGCTCGAAGCAAATCGAGGACACGGCCACGGCGCCAAAGCGCGGCTCCCAGGCAGCGGCGATGGTGGCGAAATAAGAGCCAAAGCTGTTGCCTATGATGCCGATGCGATCGGCGTCGATCTCGGCGCGCCTCGCCAGCCATTCATACGCCGCCTTGCCCGCCGCCTTCCACGCCGGCACGCTGAAATAAAGATCGTGCAGCGCGCTCTCATACTGTCCCGGGCCGTCGATGACCAGCACGGCGATGCCGCGCGACAACCAGCGGTCGCCCAGCAGCGCGACATTGGATTCCTTGAAACCGTCCATGCCGGGAATAGACACCACCGCGGGCACGCGACCGCTGCGGTAGGCATAGGGCAGGTGCAGCCAGCCGGGCATGCGCTTGCCCCCGGGCAGGTCGATCCAGGCCGCTTCAACGCGATGGTCGGCATGCCTGGTATAACCGAGAAAACATTCGCGCTTGCGCGTGTTGTTGTCGTGATTGTGGTTGTTATTGTTCAGCAGCGTCCACTGCGACGCCGCCCAGAACACCGCGGCGCAAAAATAATTGTCGCGCGCGGTCACGCCGTGGTTCTCAGCCTCGGCCTCACGCGCCGCGGCTTCACGCCGCCGCGCCACCGCCTCGAAGGCCGGCGTGATGTCGGTATATTTTTGCACCCGCGCGCGGATTGCCGCGATGTCGCCGGCCGCGGCCGGCCCGCAGGCGCTGGCGTAATTACCCATGCGCGGCTGGTCCCACTCGATGCCGGCGGTGCGGATGATGTTGTCTATGACCCAGCGCTGTTCCTCCCAACGGCGCATGCGCGGTCCGCTGTCATCGGCTGCGTCGAGCGTGGCCTTGGCGATTTTTCTCTTCAACTGCGTCATCTTTTTTCCTGTCGTTATTCTGTTCGCGGTTTTGCTGCCCGCGGTTTTCCTGCACATAAGAACAAATCATCACAAAAATCCGCCCGGTGATACGCCTGCGCTGCTGCCGGGGAAATGGCTGGAAATGCCCGTCTGGCGCGGCTTTCCAGCCTATCGGTATCGACTATGGACTATCGCCGACTGGCCGGTTCCAAGCCGGCTCACGCACGCTTGCGCGCAGCCTCATCCACCATCTGCCACACGCGCGAGGGCGACAGCGGCAGGCTGTTAGGCTCGATGCCAAGCGAGGATAGCGCGTTGGCCAGCGCGTTGCCAATGACACCGCCGACGCAAATCGTGCCGCCCTCGCCCGCGCCCTTGGCGCCAAGCGGATTGAGCGGCGACGGAAATTGTTCCAGCGTCACCGCGCGAATCTGCGGGTAATCGGAGGCCGTGGGCACCAGGTAATCGGCGAGCGAGCCGGTCAGCAACTGCCCTTCGGCGTCATAGACGATGTGCTCGAGAAATACGCCGCCCAAGCCTTGCACCGTGCCGCCGATGACCTGGCCGTGAACGGTAAGCGGATTGATGGCGCGGCCTACGTCCTCGATCACCACATAATCGATCAGTTCAATGCCCCCGGTGCCCGGATCGACCGCGACATGCGCCGCGGCCGCGCCGTAGGCGTAGGTGTGATGGTGGCTGGCGAAGGTGCCGTCGACCTCGATCGCCGCCGTCGCAGCAAGCTGCGCGAAGGACACGGTCTTGCCCTTGGGCGAGACCGCCTCGCCGCCGGCGACGTGCACCTCGGCCGCGGCGCAGCCTAGCAACGCGGCAGCCTTTTCGCAAATCGCCGCCTTGAGATTTTTCGCGCCGTCGAGTATGGCCGAGCCGCCCATGACGGTGGAGCGCGAGTGATAAGAGCCCCAGCCCTCGCCCAGCAGGTTGGTCGAGCCGTGCAGCAGGCGTATGTCCTCCATGGGCATGTCGAGCGCATCGGCGGCGATTTGCAGCAACACCGTCTCCAGGCCCTGGCCGACGCCGGTCGAACCGACGCTGACGGTGACCTTGCCGTCCTTGTCCAGGCGCATTTTCGCGTTCTCGCGCGGGCCGGCGGCGCCGCCCTCGATAAAACAGCTGAAGCCGATGCCGTGGTAACGGCCGTCGATCAGCCGGCCCTGCAATTCGCGCTTTTTCGCCCAACCGAATTCCTGCACGCAACGATCGAGGGTCGTGCGGTAATCGCCGCTGTCGCACGAGGTGTCCGAGGTGTTGGGCACCGTAGAGGGCGATATGGTCGCCAGCGCCCAGGGCATGTCGCTGCTGGTCAGCACGTTCTTGCGCCGCATCTCCACCGGGTCGAGCCCGAGGTCCTGCGCCGCCATGTCGACCAGGCGTTCACCGAAAAAATTGCTCTCGAAGCGGCCCGGCGCGCGGAAGGTGCCCGAGCCGGTCTTGTTGGTAAACACGATGCGGCAGGAAAGGTCTACCGCCGCAACGCGATACGGGCCGGACACAAACTGCGTCAGGTTGCGCGGCGCGACGAGGCCGTTGGTGCGCGGATAGGCGCCCAGGTCGTAGTTCATGCTGCCGCGAAAACCCAGGATGGTGCCGTCGCGGTCGCAGGCGATCTCCACCTCGGCGTCGCATTCGCGCGCCTGGTTCATCGACATCAGGTTTTCGCGCCGGTCTTCTATCCACTTCACCGTGCGGCCGAGGTGGCGCGCCGCAAACGGGACCAGGAAATCCTCGGTGTAGAACTCGCCGCGCGCGCCAAAGCCGCCGCCGACGTCGTTCTCGATCAGCGTCACCGCGTCCTTGTCCATGCCCAGCATCTGCGCCACCGCGGCGCGGTTCCAGAACGGCACCTTGGCCGCGCCGTAGACGATCAGCGTTTCGCTGGCGGCGTCCCAGGCCGCCATCAGGCCGCGCGGCTCCATGGTCATTGCGGTGATGCGCTGCACATCGAAGCGCTCGCGCCGCTTGTAAGGCGCGTTGGCGAACACCGCGTCGGCATCGCCTTTTTTGGCGCTATAGGTCAGTGGCGCGTTGGTGTCGGTACCGTCGAACAGGATCGCCCCGTCCTTCCTGGCGACGGCGCTCGCCACATCGGCGGCAACCGGCAGCGCCTCGATGTCGAGCTCGATCGCGTTCATCGCATCCTCGGCGATGGCGGCGCTGGCGGCGACAATGATGGCGATGGGCTCGCCAACATGACGCACCTTGTTCGAGGCGATGACCGGCTGCTTGTACGGTTCGAGCACCGGAATGGGGTGCAGGCGTATCGGGATCAGCGGCACGGCGCCGCAGGCGGCGATGATTTCGGCCGAAGTGATCACCGCATGCACGCCGTCGATTTTGCGCGCGGCCGCCGCGTCGATGCCGCGAATGTAACCGTGCGCCACGGGGCTGCGCAGGATCGCCGCATGCAGCACGTCCTGGTCTAGGATCACATCATCGACATAAGTGCCCTTGCCCCTGAGAAAGCGCAGGTCTTCGATACGCTCGATGGAGGAACCGACATAGCGTTTTTTGTCGGCAGCGGGTTTGCGAAGCGGTTGCGCCATGTTATTTGCCCCCATTCTTGTAGGCGGCGCGCGCTTCGAGCACCGCCTCGATGATCGGAATGTAGCCGGTGCAGCGGCAGATGTTGCCCGACAGCACTTCGCGCACTCGGTCGGCGTCGCAATCGGGTTCCTCGGACAACAGCGCATGCGCGGTGGTGATCATGCCCGGTGTGCAAAAACCGCACTGCAAGGCGTTGTGCCGGCGAAATGCCGCTTGCAGCGGCGACAGCACGTCGTCATTGGACAAGCCCTCGACGGTGACGACCTTGCGCCCCTCGGCCTGGACCGCCAGCGTCAGGCAGGCGCGCACCGCCTCGCCATCGACGAGCACAGTGCAGGCGCCGCAGACGCCGTGTTCGCAGGCAAGATGGGTGCCGGTCAGATGCAATTCGTGGCGCAGGCAGTCGGCGAGCGACATGCGCGGCTCGACATCAACCTCGACCGCCTTACCATTGACTTCAAATTTTGTGGGCATGTGTTTCCTTGATTTTTCCTGATGTGTTTCCTGATGTTTCGTATGGTGGGCCGGCGCCCCTCAGCGCGCTAGCGCGGCCTTGAGCGCGCGCTCAACCATGGTGCCGGCGAGAGCGCGCCGGTAGTCGGCGCTGGCATGAATGTCGTTCATCGGGTCGAGCGCGGCGCGCGCGGCGGTGACTGCGGCAGCGATGGCGGCAGCGTCGAGGGCCTTGCCGTTGAGCGCCATCTCTGCGCCGGGCAGGCGGCGCGGCCGGTCACTCGCGCCAATGATGCCAACGTGGGCATTTTGTGCGCATCCCGCGGCGTCGGTGTCAAACCACACCGCGGCGCCGGCGAGCGCAAAGTCGCCACGACGGCGCGCAAATTCCTCAAAGCCCCAGCGGCGCGCCGCCGGCCACGCCGGCAGCAACACCTCGAGTATCAGTTCGTCGGGCTCGAGCACCGTTGACAAGGGGCCGGTGAAAAATTCGCCGGCCTCGACCATGCGCTCACCCTTGGCGCCGATGATGCGCAGCCTTGCATCCAGGGCCACGGCAAGACCGGGCATTTCGGCGGCCGGGTCGGCATGCGCGAGGCTGCCGCCAACGGTGCCGCGATTGCGTATCTGGTAGTGCGCGACATGTGCGATCGCCGCGCAGAGCAGCGGCTGGCCGGCGGCGAGTTCGCCGCTTTTTTCAATATCGCGCCAGCGCACCTTGGCGCCCAGACGCGTGCCGCCCGCTTCGACAACGATGCGATCGAGGTCGGGCAGGTGGCGCAAGTCAACCAGCAGCGTCGGCGCGGCGAGGCGGAAATTGAGCACCGGCATCAGGCTTTGCCCGCCGGAAATGGGCTTGGCCTCGCCATTGCGACTGGCGAGCAAGGCAACGGCCTCGGCTACCGTCGTCGGCACTGCGTATTCAAATGCAGCAGGTTTCAAGAATGCTTCTCCTAGAGTTCTAGTGTTCTAAAGTTCTAAAGTTCTAAAGTCCCAAAGTCCTAAAATCCCAAAGTCTTTTCAGACAGATTGTCACGATCAATGCATTGGTGCTGCCGCAGCCGCGGCCGCGCACCGCTCGCTCAGGCCGGATCGGGCCGCTCGCGATTGCAGATATCGAGCGCCATCAGCGCGTAAAGCTGCGCCGCCTTGACCATGACATCGATGTCGATTTCCTCGTTGCGCGGACCGATGCGCCGGCCGCGCGGGCCGATCTTGATCGCCGGTATGCCCATTTCATTGTAGATGTTGGTGTCGGTCCAGATGCTGGCGCGCTCGGGCGACTCGGGTTTTATTTTTTCGCCGAACAGGTGTTGGTGCACTTCCTCGGCCGAGGCCACAAGCGGCTCGACGCCCCTGCCTTCGTGGCCGAGCAGCGACTTGTACAGCTCAAGGTCGTACTCGATATCGAGCTGCTTCAGCGCCTTTTCGATTTCATATTGCACCGTCACCGGCCGCACCTGCGGTGGCATGCGCACGTCGACGTAAATATTGCACACGCCTGGAAAATAATTGGGGCGGTAAGGCGCGCCGCCCTCGATGCCGCCGATGTTGACCTTGGGATACAGCGGGCCGGTCGGTGACTGATAGATGTATTTTTTCTCGAAACCCTCGGCCCAGGCCTCGAGCGCGGCGATGACGCGCGTCATCTTGACGATGGCGTTCATCTTGGCCATGGGATATTTTTCGCGGCTGGTTCCCCAGGCCGCCTCGGCCTGGCCGAAAGTGGCGATTTTCACCAGCACCACGCCCATTTGCGTCCAGACGATGTTGAGGTCCGAGGCGTCGCAGCAAACGGCGTAATCCGAATGCATGCCGTGGGTCAGCAAATGACGCGTGCCGACGCCCTCGCCGCGATATTCCTTGGTCTGCCAGGGCCCGATCGGCGTGCGCGAAATCTCTCCGGCGACTGCGGCGAGAATCACATCGCCCTTGAGCATGATGCCGCTTTTTTTCAGCGCCTTACCGGCCATCATGAACGCGGCGACGCCGCCCTTCATGTTGGAGATGCCAAGACCGCGCACCTTGCCCTCCTGTATCGAGGCCTTCAGCTCATGCTCGGGCTCGACGCGCGCCACCATGCGCAGGTCGGCGTCGGTGCCGGTGAAGCTGGTATCCATATGGCCGTTGAAACTCAAGCTGAGGCCGCTGCCGTCGCCCTTGAGTATGCCGACGGCGTTGGGCCGGTCGACCTCGATGTCCTGGCGCACCGCCTTGAGGCCACTCGCTGCATACCAGTCAAGTATGAATTCCGCAACGGCCTTTTCCTGGCCGGTCGGGCTGGGGATGTTGGTCAGGTCGCAGCCAAGCTGTGCCAGTTCGTCGCGATCGATTTGCGCCAGAACATGCGCCGCCGCCTTTTTGTCCAATGCCATTTACTTCTCCTTTGTGCCGCCGTACTGCCTTTAAACTGCGAAAACGCCGTGCCCGATGCGTACCCGGTGTTGCCGGGCGCCACGCCCGGCGATGTTTCACATGCGTTCGATTAGCGCTTTCCTTACTGCTTGATGCTGATGCCGGCCGATTTGACCAGGCGCTCCCAGGTCTGCACTTCAGTCCTCAGGTAGTCGACCAGTTGCGCCGGCGTGCGGCTGTCGGCCGCCAGCATCGCCTGTTGTGCGAATTTTTCCTTGAATTCCGACGTCGCCATCAGCGCGTTGGTGGCCTCGTTCAGGCGCTTGACGATTGCCGCTGGCGTGCCGGCGGGCGCAAACACCGCCGTCCACGACGGCGTCAGTTGCGGGTAACCGGCCTCGGCCATGGTCGGCACTGACGGAAGGCCGGGCAGGCGCTTGTCGTTGACCACGGCGAGGATGCGTACTTTCCCCTGCTGGTGCAGCGGCAGCACGCCGGTGATGGTCATGAAGCCGATTTGCGGTTCGCCCGAAGCCAGGGCGACACCGGCGGGGCCGGCGCCCCGATAAGGCACCATGGTGACATCGGACGCCCACAGCACCTTGAACAGGTTGGTCGCACTCAGATCGGAACTGGTGCCGACGCCCGATGTGGCCACCGCCATTTTGTGCGTCTTTATCAGGCCCTGCAATTCCTCGACCGTCTTCGCGCCAACACTGGAACTGACGGCAAGCGCATTGGCCTGTGTCGCAACCAGCGCGACCGGCACGAAGTCCTTGAGCGCGTCATAGCCCGCGTTGGTCGAGATCAGCGGGTTGAGCGTGAACGACGCGGTGGCGGCGAGCAGGGTATAGCCGTCGGCCGCGGCCTGGGCGACGAACTGTGTCGCGATGTTGCCGCCGGCACCGGTACGGTTTTCAACGACGACATTCTGCTTGATGATGTCCTGCAAGCCCAGCGCGATGATGCGCGCGGCGATGTCGGCCGGCCCGCCGGGCGGAAAGCCGACCAGCAGACGGATCGGCTTGCTCGGATAAGCATCGGCGGCAAAGGCCGCAGGGGCAACCGCAGCGAGCAACACGAGGGCACGCGCCAGGAAAAAAAGGATTGCCTTCAAAGCGAACCTCCAAACAAAGAGGATCTCCTTCGCGCCGCCACGTTCATTCGCCTTGTCATGCGCCGACGTCGACAAACAGCTTTTCGACCGGCACCGGCGACTTCAACATGCCCTGCTGCACCATGAATGTCATGCACATCTCGATGGTCTTGCGGTTCGCCTCAAGCCCGTAGGTCCAGAGGTCGTCGCCGAACAATTCGTCTATCTGGTCGATCTCGTCGTTCATCCAGGGCAGCATGTAGCGCAGCGCCGAATAGTTGCGCATGCGCACATAAGCGGCCTGCTTGGCCTCGCAAAAAGCGCGGTAAAGGCTGGCGGCGATGAAGGGGTTGGCTTCGTAGACTTCGCGCTTGATGGCGATCAGGTGCATGATCGGAAAAATCCCGGTGCGCCGGAAATAATCCTGCTCGACCTCGCGAAAATTCGGGAACAGCCGGCCGACATCCTTGTTGCCCTTGCACGACTCGGGCATGTGGGTGCCGATGACGCCGTCGATCACGCCCTCGCCAAGCAGGTCGCTGAGCGACTTGCCGCTTTCGTTGCGGGTGACCTTGAAGCCAGGCGGGATGATGGTCGGCACACCGTGGCTACCGGGGCTGTTGACCGAACCCTCGACCCAGTCGATGCTCTTGAGGTCGACGCCATAGTCGTTCTGCAGGTGCCCGCGCTGCCACACCGCCGCCGACATGGTGAAGCGCATGACACCGATGCGCCTGCCCTCGAGGTCCTTGGGCTCGCGAATGCCCGATTTGCGGTTGATGGTGATGGTGTTGTGACGAAAGCACTTGGACGGGAACACCGGCAGCGCGACAAACGGACAGTCGCCCTTGCTGACGCGCGTGATGTAGTCGGAGCTGGACATTTCACACACGTCAAAGGGCTGGGTCTTCATTGCGCTGTCGAACAGTCGCCGCGGAAAATCCTCGACCATGAATGTGAGGTCTATGCCCTCGGGCTTGACGGCGCCGGTGTACAAGGCCTGCATGCGGTCGTACAGCGCGCAGGCCAGCGTGATCGGTACCCCTTTGTCGCTTGCTGCCATGGTCTAGTCTCCTCGCGTCTGTCTTGTTGGTCTTGTTGGTCTTGTTAGCGCTTATTCGGGCTTGACGTTGGCCGCCTTGATGACACGCCCCCAGCGCTCCATCTCGGCGCGCATGTGCGCGCTGAGCGCCTCGGGTGTGCCGCCCACGGCGGTGGCATTAAGGCTGGCGAGTTTTTCACGCGCATCGCCACTACGAATGCCCTTGGCCAGCGCGCCCTGCAACGCCGCGACGATGTCCGGCGGGGTGCCAGCCGGTGCGTAAATCGCATACCAGGCGGTCACCTCAAAGCCGGGCAGGCCGGCCTCGGCCAGCGTCGGCAGATCTATGCCCGGCACGCGTTGCGGCGTGGCCACGGCGAGGGCGCGCAGCTTGCCGCCCTTGAGATTGCCGGCGGCGGCGGTGTACTCGATGGACATGAACTGGGTCTGCCCGCCAATGAGATCGGACATGGCCGGCCCCGAACCCTTGTAAGGCACGTGCACCACATCCACCCCGGCGAGCAGTTTGAGCATTTCCCCGGCGAGGTGATGCGGCGAGCCGGTGCCGGCGGAGCCGTAGGTCAGGCCAGGCTTCGCCTTGGCATACGCGATGAATTCCTGGATGGTGTTGACGGGCAGTTGCGGGTTGATGACGATGATGTGCGGGATGGTCGCCACCAGCGACACCGGCGCAAAATCCTTCACCGCATCGTAGGGCAGCTTTTGCAGCACCGGGTTGATGCCGTGCGTCGTCGTCGCCCCAAGCAGCAGCGTATAGCCGTCGGCCGGCGACCGCGCCACGAATTCCGAGCCGATGGCGCCGGCGGCGCCGGCGCGATTCTCGACCACCACCGTCTGACCCAGCTGTTCCGACATGACCTGCGCGGCGGTACGTGCGATCAGATCAAGCGCGCCGCCCGGAGCGAAGGGCGCAATCAGGCGTATCGGCTTGGACGGAAATTTGGCCTGCTGCGCCAACGCCTGTGGTGCAGCCAGCGCGATGATGCCGCAGGCAACGGCGGCCAGCGCGGTAAGCGCCCGGCGTCGGGGCAGTGTCAGCGTTACGGCCATCGGTGTATTCCTTTCAGCAAAATAGCGTCTTGCGCGCCAGACTTGGGCGCGGGCGCCAGGTCAATCGATTCAATCGATTCAATCGCGTTAATCGGCCTTGATGTTGGCGCTCTTTACCAGCGCGCGCCACTTTTCGGTGTCTCTGCGCTCGAAGTCGCCGAAGGCCTGCGGTGTCAGCGCGCCCGGCGTCGCCCCAAGCTCGCGCAGCTTCTGCGCGCCCTCGGGCGACTGGAGCACGCGACGGATGTCGGCATTGACCTTGCCAACAATGTCCGGCGGCAGGCCGGCCGGACCGAGCAGGCCCATCCAGGCGATCGCCTCAAACCCCGGCACCACCTCGGCGATGGTCGGAACATCGGGCGCCGCGGCACTGCGCTCCAGGCTGGCCACGCCCAAGGCGCGCAGACGGCCCGACTGGGTGAAGGGCAATATCGCGGTGATCTGGTCAAACCCGAGCGGGACATGCCCCGCCATGACATCGTTGAGCAGCGGCCCGGTGCCCTTATAGGGAACGTGAACCATTGTCGTGCCGGTGGCCTGCTGGAAAAGTTCGCCGGTCAGGTGGGTCGAACTGCCGTTGCCGGAGCTGCCGAAACTCAGGCGGCCCGGACTGGCCTTCAGTTGCGTGATCAGTTCCTGCAGCGTCTTCGGACCCGAGGCGTTCACCACCAGCACATTGGGGAAAGTGGCGATCAAGGCCACTGGCGTGAAGTCGCGCAGGTTGTCGTAAGGGATGTTCGGGTTGAGCGCGGGCGAGACGGCGTGGCTGGAGGTGGTGCCGACGACGAAAGTGGCGCCGTCAGGCGACGCCTTGGCCACCACATCCGAACCGATGGTGCCACTGGCGCCGGCGCGATTCTCGACCACCACCGGCTGGCCCCAGATTTCCGACAGGCGTTGCCCGAGGAAGCGGCCAAGCAGGTCGGTGGCGCCGCCGGGCGGGAAGGGGATGATCCAGCGCACCGCTTTGGTCGGATAGGCCCCGGCCCTGGCGGTCTGGGCCTGCGCACTCGTTGCGACGGCGGCAAAGGCGGCAATCGCGCACAAAACGAATGCGTTCAGGCGAAGAACGGGGGTGATGATCATGTGGCGTCCTCGGATACTCTCAACATGGGGTTTTGTCGGGCGCCGGCCTGCGCCCAAGCACGCAAACGTGCTGACGTGCAGCCAAACACGCGTTGCAAAGCCGCGCGGCAATACCGCCTTACAGTGCTGTCAAGCGTCGACAAACACCGCAAATACGGGGAGTCAAGATTGACCTAGCGGTCAAGAAAAGTCAAGCGTCACCCTGCGCCGGTGCGCTACAAATTTGCCACATCAAGGCGGGTGCGCAAGCCCGGCACCCCACCACGACACCGCAGCACTAAGCCCTGGTCTTGGCCCGCGCAACGCCGCGTTTTTGCGCCACCCGCGGCGCGGGATCGGTGAGCAGGTAGCGAACCACCATGTCGGCCGCGTGCTCGAGGCGCTGGCGCATGCGCGGCGGCGTCATCAGGCGGCGCTGGAAAATCGCCTCAAAAGTATGCTGGTGGCTGACATAGTGCGCCGACAGCGAAGTGATGGAGATGTACAGGTCAACAGGGTCTATGCCCTTGCGGAACACACCCGAGGCCACACCGCGCTCGAGCAGCGCGCGTATCGCGTCGAGCAGCGGGTTGTACATGCGCGGAATGCTTTTGGAGGCGCGAATGTGCCGGCCCTTGTTGAGGTTTTCGCTTTGCAGCAGTCGCAGGAACTCCGGATGGCGGCCCCAGTTCTGGCCGGTGAAGAACACCAGCTTGCGCATCGCCTCGACCGGGTCGAGATCGCGTATGCCGGCCTCCTCCTGGCGCGAGCGGATCAACTCATAGGTGCGCTCGAGCACCGCGGTGAACAGGCCCTCCTTGCTGCCAAAGTAATAGTAGAGGACGTTTTTCTGGATGCCCGCGCGCACCGCGATCTCGTCCATGTGCGCGGCGTCAAAGCCGCTCTCGGCGAACTCGGTGGTGGCGGCGGTAAGTATGGTCTCGCGCGTCCGCAGCGAACTCTCGCGCATGCGCGGCGTGGCGCCGCCGGCGGTGGCGAGGCTGAACGCGCGGTGCTCGGCGCGTACCGCCCCGTTTTTCAAAGGGGCGTTGCGGACTGCCGCACCCGCAGCGCGTGGCTGGAGTTTGTTCGGTTTGGCCGGTTTAATCGGGGAAGCGGGTGGGCGGGTCATGAGCCCGCAAGCTTACCCTGTCAGTCGCCTTTTTGGGGGACTGCGCCGTCGCTGCCAAGATGCGCGTCGCGCTGGGCGTACAGCGACGCATCGGCGTAACCCATGGTCTCGGGCTTGGCGCGTCCGAGCATGACCTGGAAGTAGACCGGGGCGAGGCTGTCGTTGACATAGCCGTGGATGACGCCGGGCGGGCAGGCGACGCACTCCCATTTGGACAGGCGCGTCTCGCGCCGGTTGCCCTGCTCGTCCTCGACAAACACGGTGAGCATGCCATCGAGGACAAAGAACACTTCCTCGACCTCGTGCGTATGGGCGGCGTTGCCCTGGCCGGGCTCGACATACATGATGGACAGCGTGAAGCCACGCGCCGGGATCACCGACGGGTCGTTATGTTTGCCCGATCCGCCGGCGCCGATAAAGCGGTGCTGCGCGCGCTTGAAGCCCTCGTGCTTGGCGTCCTCGAAGGCGTACCAGTCGGATTTTTTGTCCTTGAAACGGCCGGTGAAGCGCTCCAGGAGCTCGTCCACGGGAACACCGACGAGTTCGGGGGGAAGGGGATGGCGGGCTGGTGACATGGGTGGCTCCTCGCGCTTGCGCAAAATAATGGTGTGGGGGAAACCTTACCGTTTATTGACCGTTCAGTCAAACTTTAGCCGCGCTTGAGACGGCGAACGCAGGTACTTGGCGCAGTTTCACCTCTTGGTGCACGGTGGCGTACCGTGGCACACCGCCGCTTGACAGGCATTGACCGTCTGGTCAAAATCGCCGGCGAACAAACGTGAATCGGCTTGCCCAAGCTGCTGGTTCGGATTCGCGACAGGCCCGGCACACGCCATTGCTACCCTTGCCGCCCTTGCCACCTTGCCACCACTGCCACCTTGCCACCACTGCCACATTACCCGCCATCAACCACCGCGCCATCCATCACCGGAGAGTTCCATGATCGGCCAACCGCTTTTCCCCCGCATCGCCGCCTTCACGCTGACCACGATCGCCCTGCTCGCCGGCCTGCCCGCGTTTGCGCAGGCCCCCGCCTGGCCGGCCAAGCCGGTGCGCCTGGTCGTCACGCTGTCACCGGGCTCAACCTCGGACATCCTCGCCCGCGTCGTCGGCGAACAAATGGGCAAAAGCCTGGGGCAGGCCTTTGTCATTGAAAACCGGCCGGGCGCGGGCGGCAACATTGCCGGCGACTATGTCGCCCACCAGCCGGCCGACGGCTACACCATCATGCTCGCCTCGATCAGCTCGCACGGCATCAACCCGGCGCTGTACGCAAAAATGCCCTACGACGCGCTGCGCGATTTCACGCCGGTCATCGCCCTCGCCTCCAGCCCCAACGTGCTGATCGCCTCCAACGAGACGCCGGCAGTATCGGTGAAAGAGCTCATCACCTGGCTGAAGAGCCAGCCGGCGGGACAGATCAACTTCGCCTCGGCCGGCGCCGGCACGTCGATGCACCTCGCGGGCGAACTGTTCAATTCGCTGGTCGGGGTGAAAACCACGCATATTCCATACAAGGGTTCACCCGAAGCGGTGACGGCGGTGATGAAGAATGAAGTGACGATGATGTTCCCCAACGCGCCCAACGCCGTACCGCTGGCCAAGAGCGGCAAGCTCAAGCTGCTCGCGGTAACCTCGCCCAAGCGCCTGTCCTGGCTGCCCGATGTGCCGACGGTGGCCGAGGCCGGCCTGCCCGGATTTGACGTTGTCGCCTGGTTCGGCTTTGTCGCCCCCGCCGGCGTGCCTGCCGACATCATCGCCAGACTTAACGCCGAGGCGCAAAAAGCGCTGGCGCTGCCGGCCGTGCGTGAGGCCCTCACCAAGCAGGGCTTTGATGTCATGGGCGGCTCATCCCAGGAATTCGGCCAGTTCATGAAAAGCGAAATCGACAAATGGACGCGCGTCGTCAACAGCGCCAACCTGCCCAAACTCTGAATTCAGCCTGCCCTAATCCGCCAACCCCTCTACGCCAACCTGCAAGCGCACACACACACATGACACTGCAAAGACTCGAACCCTTCATCGACGGCAAAACCGTCGCCATCACCGGCAAGGCCACGACACTGATCTCACCGGTCGACCTGACGCCATCGGCCGACCTGACCGAGGCTGATGCGGCCTGCGTGCTGCGCGCTACGCAAAGCGCCCACGCCGCCTACACCGCCAATCGCAAGAGCAGCCTGGCGCAGCGCATACAGTGGCTCAACGCCGCTGCGGCGCTGGTGGAAAAAGCGGCGCCGGAAATCACCGCCATGCTGATCCGCGACATCGGCAAACCGCGCCGCGCGGCAAGCTTCGAGGCCAACCGCTCGGCGGCGTTTCTGCGCACCACCGCCACCGAGGCCATAGGCCTGCGCGGCGAGACCATTCCCGTTGACGCCGCGCCCACCGGCGCCGGGCGCATGGGCTTCACCCGCCGCTACCCCTATGGCGTTGTGGCCGGCATCACCCCCTTCAACGCACCGATCAACCTGCTGATCCAAAAAGTCGCCCCGGCACTGGTGGCGGGCAACGCCATTGTCGTCAAGCCGCACCCGGCCGGCACGCGCGTGGCACTGCGTGTGGCCGAGCTGTTCACCGCAGCGGGGCTGCCCGACGGCCTGTTCAATGTGCTCACCGGCGATCGCGCCCCGGCCGCAGCCCTCGCCGCCGACGAGCGCGTCATGGCGGTGACCTTCACCGGCGGCACCGCCGCCGGCGATGCCCTGGCCCGCGCCGCCGGTGCGAAGAAATTTCTGGCCGAGCTCGGCTCGAGCGCGGCCAACATCGTGCTCGCCGACGCCGACATCGCCGACGCGGCCAAGCGCATCGCCTCGGCCGCGTTTGAAGCGAGCGGCCAGCAGTGCATCTCGGCGCAACGTATCATCGTCGAGGCGCCGGTGTACGAGGCCTTTCTTGAGGCGTTTGTGACCGCCTCGCGCGGACTCAAGGTCGGCGACCCGGAGGATGAAAAGACCGACGTCGGCCCTATGGTCTCGATGGCCGCCGCCGACCGCGTGATGGCGATGGTCGAGGACGCGCGCAAGCGCGGCGCGCGCATCGCGCTCGAACCACTGCGTCAGGATTGCATCGTCAGCCCGGGCATCATCGCCGGTGCGCCGCGCGATTCAAGCGTATGGCGCGACGAAGCTTTCGGGCCGCTGGTCACTGTCGAGTCGGCGCGCGATGCCGACGACGCCCTGGCCATGGCCAACGACTCCATTTTCGGCCTGCAGGGCGCGCTGTTCACGCGCAGCCTGAAAGAGGCGATGCGTTTTTCCGACGAGTTTGAGGTCGGCTCGCTGTGGGTGAATGAGGCCAGCCGCTTCCGCCTCGACATGTATCCTTTTGGCGGCGCCAAACGCTCGGGCTTCGGCCGCGAGGGCGTGCGATACGCTATCGAGGAGCTATCGCAACTGCGCTTCACCGGCATCCGTTTCGATATCTAAACCGCCAGACCCGCCATCATGAACAGATCATCGACCGTACTACCGCAAATTCCAGAAACGCTCGCCAAGCGCATGGCCGAGATCGGCCCGATCTGGGGCAGCAGCGTGAGCGCCCATGTGCGCGAAACCATCGCGCTATACAGCGCCGTGCTGGCGCAATCACCGCGCGAGGACCTTGCCGTGACACGCGACATCGCCTTTGGTGCACACCCGCGACAGGTGCTCGATGTGCACACCGCCAAGAACACCCAGGATAAGCCGGCGAATGCGCCGGTCGTGGTGTTCGCGCACGGCGGCGCCTTCATCGAGGGCGACAAGGAGCGCACGCCCGAGGTCTACGCCAATGTGCTGCGCCGGCTCGCACGCGGCGGCGTGATCGGGGTCAACATCGAATACCGCCTCGCACCTGATTTTAAATATCCGTCGGCGAGCGAGGACGTGGGCGGTGCGTTGGCCTGGACGCGCGCCAACATCGCAGGCTTTGGCGGCGACCCGGCGCGCATTTTCCTGATGGGTCACTCGGCCGGCGCCGCACACACCGGCTCCTACGCCTATGACGCGCGCCTGCACGGCGCTGACGGTCCGCAAATAGCCGGCCACATTGTCGTCAGCGGACGCGTGCGCGCCGAAATGCGCCCAGACAATCCCAACCGCGCCAAAGTCGCCGCCTACTACGGCGAAGACGCCGCCTTCCAGGCCGACTGCTCGGCGGTGAGCCACATCAACGCGCATAGCGTACCGACCATGATCGCGATGGCAGAGTTCGACAACCCGCTGATCGACGTGCATTGCATGGAACTGGCGCACCGCTTGTCGCAGGCGCAAAACCGCGCACCACGCACGCTGTGGCTGGAGGGCCACAACCACACCTCCATCATCGCCAGCATGGACACCGCCGACGACCGCCTCGGTCGCGCAGTGCTCGACTTCACCCGTCACGGGCGCTGATACAGCGCAGGCATTCTTTGGCTGGAAACGCCCGTCTGGCGGGCATTTGCGGGATGCCGTGCAGTGCGGATTTGGTCAGGACATCAGACGATTGACGTACAGGGGAGGCGCACGACATTATCGGCCAGGTTGATTTGCTCGCCGGGAGCAAACAACAGGGCATGACGATCTGGCGCGACAATCTTTTCGCGTTTATGGCGCGCAATACCGAAGACGTGACGGCCGCCCACCATCTCCCCGCCGATCAGGCGATGACCGTCGAATTGCAGGTCGGTATCTGAGTCTGCGGCTGCCACGCGCCGGGTGTGAACCTGGCGGATTGACCGTCGCCGGTTGCGCCAATCGTTCGCACGGAACATTGATGTCATTCACAGGCACAAGACAGGCCGCGCTGCGGCACAGCCTAAGGCCGGACTCCGCCCTTGAGCAATCATTCAGGCCAAGCGAAGGGGCACCTCGCCGCAGCGAGGCAAGGATAGGCGCATCCAGTCCCGGTTAGTTAACCGGTCCACGGCCTACGGCCGACTGAAAGTAGAAATCGAGCATCGCGTTCAGCGGCGCCGGACTCCCTCGCAAGCGGCTACGAAGCGCGGCGCCCTCCCAACAGTCCACCAGCAGGCTTGCCATGCGTCGTGAATTGGACTCGACCGGGATGTCACCCCGCTCCCGGGCCTCTTCAAGGCAAACGGCCAATCGCTTGGCAATCTCGGAAAAACAACCCTCGACTTTCCGCCTGAATACCTCACTGACACCTGCGAGTTCCTGCCCGAGCCCGCCCAAAAGGCACCCAAGGTAGCCCTCTCTCCGATAGTTCTGCTGCACCATTTCGAAGAAACGACGCACCCGCGCGAGCGGAGGGCGGTCAATGTCGCCGAGACACGCGTCGAGCCCCGCATGCACATGCCCCATATATTGGTCGATGACCTGGAGTGCGAAGTCCTCTTTGTCCTTGAAGTGATGGTAGAAAGAACCCTTCGGGATCCGCGTAGCTGCGAGCAGGGTCTGAACGCCCAAGTCGTGGTAGCCATGCTCAAGGAGCATGGTCATACCCGCGTCGAGCAGGCGCTGCTTCGTTATATGGGCCGGCTGCATTGTGGTCGGGTAACAAATCCTGAAGAGCGAACCGCGCAGCAGCAGTTTAACTCAGACTCCAGGAGGGCTGCGTGCGGGTTCGCCCAGCCGCGGAGCACCCGCGACGCGGCTTTCTGGCTGACTTTATCCCTTGACCTTCGCGATCATGTGGTCGATGACATGACTGTGTTCGTGCTGCGGGCTGAACATGACAATCTCCGCGTCAGCCTCGACCAACACGTTGTGACCAGGCGGCCAGTAAAAGAGGTCATGCGCCTTCACCATCTCCCGCACGCCGTCCGCGTCGGTGGTAGTTAGCTGACCGCGTATAACGAAGCCCCAGTGTGGGCATTGGCAGAGGTCGCCCTCCAATCCCTGGAAGATCGGAGTCGTATCGACGCCAGCTGAAAGCGTGAAGTACTCGCCGCTGATCGCGCCGATTTTATTCACAACACCAAAATTCTTTCGCTGACGAATCACTGCACCTGGAATTTGCATCCGAACGTCCACGTTATCTTTAGCCACACGCATGGTCGCTTCTCCTTTTTTATCGTGATTGAAAAAACTAGACCAATCGGTCTAATAGACGATTGTACGGAGGATTCGAGCAATGTCAACCTGGCGGCAGATGCCGACCGGACTACGCCCGAGGTCTATCCCCGCACACAGGCTGACCTTCAATTGAAGTAGAGGTAAAGGCTGATTAAGCAAACCTCTTACTGTCGGCAGTTGTCCGGTAGCGGCCAGTTGCAGCACCCCGACCAGGACTCGTACCAGGCGCCGGAAAATCAGCGGTCCGCAACCAATTACGACAGTAAACTCTGCAGCGCCGCCATGTCGCTCACCGGCGCGAGGCAGCTCACACCGCGGCACAAATACGCGCTGACCCCGGTCGCTGGCACCGGCTTGTCGAAAAGGGGCGGCAGGCGTCCGGCGTTTTTCGGCACCGCGACCACCAAGGTCGTCGGCTGGAAACGTCCGTCCAGCGCGGCTTTCCAGCGGGTCAGTTCTTTTTCGTCGCCGCGCAGCAACAACACCGCAGGCGGGTTCAGGCATTCGTCCAGAGCCATGCACAGCGTGGCGTAGCCGCCGGGGTTCTTGCAGATGGCCGGATAAAACAAGGCGATGGTGCGTTCGGCCGCGTCAAGATACCGCGTCTCGCCGCTCATGTGGCCGAACCGTTGCAGCGCCAGCGCGGCGACGGCGTTGCCCGAGGGCGTGGCGTTGTCGTGGCCGGGTTTGGTGCGCTGTATGAGTTTTTCGTGATCGTGGCTGGTGAACCAAAACCCGCCCGTGGCGCGGTCCTCGAATTGCTCCAGAAGCACCTCGGCCAGGTCTTCCGCGAACTCGAATGCATCGGCACTGAACTCGGCCTGCAGCACATCGAGCAGCGCGGCCAGCAAAAAAGCGTAGTCATCGAGATAGGCGTTGAGATGGGCGCGGCCGTCCTTGCAGGTGGCGAGCAGGCGCTCGTCACGCCACATCCTTGCACGAATAAACGACAAGGCCCGGCGCGCCGAAGCCAGCCAGTCGGCGCGGCCGAACACGCGCGCGGCGCGCGCCATGCCGGCGATCATCAGCGCGTTCCAGCTGACGAGAATCTTGTCGTCGCGGCCCGGCCACACCCGCCGCGCCCGCGCGGTGCGCAGTTTCTCGCAACCGGAGGCCAGCAGCAGCGCGCACTGCGTTTCGCTTTTGCCCAGCATGGCTGCGATTTCAGGCAACGGCTGCGCGACATGAAAATGCCATTGTCCGCCCTCGAAGTTGGCGCCGCGGTCAAGGCCGTAGTGCGGCGCCAGCACGGCAAACTCTTCGGCGCCAAGCAGTGCGGCGACCTCCTCGCGCGTCCAGACGTAGAAGCGGCCCTCTTCGCCCTCCGAGTCGGCGTCGTAGGCGGAGTAATAGCCGCCGCCGTTTTCACCGGCAGGCGCCTGCATTTCGCGTATCACCCAGTCGGCCGTCTGTTCGGCCACGCGCCGGTACAGCGGGTCGCCGCTCGCCGCCCAGGCGTCGGCATACAGCCCGAGCAAGGGGCCGTTGTCATAGAGCATTTTTTCAAAATGCGGAATGGCCCATCGCGCGTCGGTGCTGTAGCGGGCGAAGCCGCCGCCCAGCTGGTCGAATAGGCCGCCCAGCGCCATTTTCTGCAGCGTGAACAGCGCGGCGTGCAAGGCCTCAGCGTCGCCGTTCTGCGCATGGCGGCGCAGCAGCAACGCAATGTCGGTCGGGTGCGGAAACTTCGGCGCGCCGCCAAAGCCGCCGAACTCGGGCTCAAACGCGGCCTTGAGCGATTCGACCAGCACGCCCACGCTATCGGCTGAAAACTCGGAATGGTGCGCAGCGCGCGCCGGTTGCATGCGCGCCAGCGCTTCGAGCAGCGAGGCGTTCTGCGCCTTTATTTCGCCCTGGCGCTCGCGCCACATCTGCCCCACGCGCTCGCACAAGTCGGCGAAGCCGGGCCGGTTGTAACGTGCGGTTTTCGGAAAATACGTGCCACCGAAAAACGGCGTGCCCTCGGGCGTGAGAAACATGGTGAGCGGCCAGCCCCCGTTTTGCTGCGTCAGCAGGTGGTGCGCGCTCTGGTAGATCTGGTCAAGGTCTGGCCGCTCCTCGCGATCGACCTTGATATTGATGAACAGGCGGTTCATCACCGCGGCCACGCCGGCATCCTCGAAGGATTCGTGCGCCATCACGTGGCACCAGTGGCAGGCGGAGTAGCCGACCGAGAGCAGGATGGGCTTGCCCTCGGTTCGCGCCCGCGCCAGCGCCTCTTCACCCCACGGATGCCAGTCCACCGGGTTGTCACGGTGCTGCTGCAGGTAGGGGCTGGTTTCTGCGCCGAGGCGGTTCATGTCAGCTGCCCGCACGCATCTGGCCGCGGCGCACCCAGGCGCTGATGGCATCGACAAAGACCACCAGCACCAGCATGGCGATGATGACCGTGCTCGCCTGCGCTTCGTGCAGCAGCGACAACTCGTAGTAGAGCATCTGCCCGAGACCACCGGCGCCGACAAAGCCGAGCACCGTGGCCATGCGTATGTTCATTTCCCAGCGGTACAGGCTGTAGGCAATGAGTTGCGGCGTGATCAGCGGCAGCGTGCCGTAGACAAAGGCGAGGCCGGCCGGCGCGCCGGCCTCCTCCAGGGCGCGCGCCGGTTCGGGCGGCGCATTCTCGAGTGATTCGGCGAACAGGCGGCCGAGCACGCCCGAGGTGTGCAGCGCCAGCGCCAGCGTGCCGGCGAACGGCCCGAGGCCGGCGGCGAGCACCATCAGCGCCGCCCACACCAGCTCTGGCACGGAGCGCAGGAAGTTGAGGAAAAACCGCGTCAGCGCCCGCGCCGCGCCGCCGCAACGCCCCGCTGCGGGCAGCGCGAGCGCCAGCCCTGCCGCGGCTGCGAGCAAGGTACCCACTGCGGAAATGGCCAGTGTCTCGAGCGCGCCCTTGCCGATTTTTTGCAGGAAGTCGGCCGACAGGTCGGGCGGGAAAAAACGCCGCACAAAATCGACCATGTAGCCGCGCGACTCGGCGGAAAACAGACGCAAGGGCTCGATCGCCAGATAGGCAAAGCTTGCCCACACCACGGCAGCCAGCGCGGCGACGCCCAGCCAGCAATACATGCAAAAGCCCAGCGCGCGCCGGCGTTCTTCAAGGGAAACAATGAGGGCGCTCATGCCAGCAGCCTGCGGATGGCCGCGCTGATGGCGTCCGCCAGCAGCACCAGCAACAGGAACATGACGAGAATGGTCGAGACCTCGCCGCCGTTGAGCATTTTCATCGACTGGTCCATCAGTTGGCCAAGGCCGCCGGCACCGACAAAGCCCATGATCACCGAAGCACGCACGGCGCATTCCCAGCGATACACGGTGTAGGAGGCGAGTTCTTGCGCGGCTCCGGGCAACAGGCCGTAAAAAAAGGCCATCAGGCGCCCGCTGCCCGACTCGAGCAGCACGCGCGCCGGCCGCGTATCGCCCGACTCGAGGATTTCCGAATAGACCTTGCCGAGCATGCCGCCGTAGGTGACGGCAATAGCCAGCACGCCCGCGGCCGGCCCGAGGCCGAAAGCGCGCACCAGCAGCAGGGCCCAGACGATTTCCGGGATGCCGCGCAACAGCAGCAGCGCAAAACGCGCCGCGCCGCGCAGTGCTTCGCCCAGGCCGCGCCCCGGGCCAGGCCCGATGCGCGAAATCGACAGGCTGTACGACAAGGCGAGTCCCAGCGGCGCGGCAAGCAACATCGCGAGTGCGGTGCCGGCGGTGGCCATGGCCAGCGTCTCTATGGTCGCCTTGAACACCAGTTGCAGGAACTCCATCGCCAGGTTGGGCGGGAAAAACTGCCCGACGAATCCGCCCATGACCTTGAGATTACGCGCATCGAACAACTCGGCCGGGTTGAATTGCGCGATATGCAGCAGCGGCCAGAGCACCAGCAAGGCGCCAAGCACCCACAGCGCGCGACGCGGCGCGTCCGGGTCGCGCGGCGGCAGGGTCGCGGATGCGTTCATGTCGTCGCGAATTTCATGTCATTGCGAGCGCAGCGAAGCAATCTCGTCGGGACTGCGCAGCGCCCGCCCTGTCCGCGAGATTGCTTCGGCGCTGCGCTTCTCGCAATGACATGCAGGAACATGCAGGAACACGCGGGAACACGCAGGATTAATTTTCAAATCCCTTTTCAAATGATGCGCGGCGGCGCGACGACCTTGAGGCCGTCCGCGGCAAGCGGTCCGATGTCAAGCGGCTGGTTGTCCTGCGTCGGCAGCGTGCCGGTTTCGGAAGCGTAGAGGTCGCGCAACACGCCGTCGCTGACCTTGACCGCGGGCAGGTCGAATACGATTTCGCCGGCGCGCAGGCCGATCACGCGCGGGAACCAGCGCAGCGCCACGTCCACCGCATGCAGGCTCGCCACCAGCGTGACGCCGCGCGTCGCCGCTTCGCTGTGCAACTGGTTGACGGTGAGGTCGGCGAGCGCCGGGTCCATCGCCGACACCGGCTCGTCGGCGAGCAGCAGGGCCGGTTGCTGGTAGAGCACGCGCGCCACGCCGACGCGCTGCAACTGCCCGCCCGAGAGGCGGTCACAGCGCTCGAACAGGCGGTCGGCAAGATCGAGGCGCGCCAGTTGCTCGCGCGGGCCGGCGATGTCGGCCGGGTAAATGAGCGACAGGGCTGACTTCCACCACGGCCAGACCCCCAGCCGCCCGGCCAGCACCGCGGTAATGGCGCGCTGGCGCGGCGGGATGGGCGGGGACTGGTGCACGACGCCGATGCGCGCGCGCAGCCGCTTGAGTTCGGCCGCCGATAACTGCCAGGGATTGCCCTGCAACACCGACACGCGGCCCTCGGTGGGCCGCACCGAGGTGGCAAGAATGCGCAACAGCGAGGTCTTGCCAGCGCCAGAAGGACCGATGATGGCAATACGCTCGCCGCCGACCGCAGCCAGCGTGACGGCGCGCAACGCGCGCTGGCCGTTGGCGTGGACCAGGCCGATTTGTGAAAGCTCGAAGCTCAATTCAGCTTGGGGCGAGACACCGACACACCGTCATCCCGAGCACAGCGAGGGATCTGCTTTTGCGTTGTGAAAAGCAGACTCTCCGGGCTGCGCCCTCGGAATGACAGCGGCGGGTGGTCGCCGGCAAAGGACGCGGATTATGAAACACTCCTTTACTTGATCAGCCCGGCCGACTTGGCGGCGTTCTCGATGCCGTCATAGTTGGAGGCCTTGGTCGGGATGAACTTGGACGCGCGCTGCAAATCCATGAGCGCCTTGTGCGCCGGATTGTTGGCGTCGAGCTTCAGAAATGCATCGGTCAGTTTTTTGATTACCGCCGGATCGAGGTCGCCGCGCACCGTCCAGTTGTAGTCGTAATAAGGCGGCGTGGTGGCGAGGACCTTCACTTTCATCGCATTGGGGTTCTTCGTTTCAACCAGCTTGTCCCACACCGATGCGTTGAGCACGCCCGCCTCGGCCTTGCCGCCGGCGACAAACGCGACGGTGGCGTCATGCGCACCCGAGAACGCGACGTTCTTGAAATCCTTGTCCGGGTTGACCCCCGCCTGCAGCAAGAAAAAACGCGGCATCAGGTGACCCGAGGTGGACGAAGGCGAGCCAAAGGCAAACGACTTGCCCTTGAGGTCGGCGAGGGTCTTGGCGCTGCTGTCCATCGGCACAATAAAGCGGCTGATGAATTTCTCATCCTCGGCGCGCTGCACGATGGGAATGGCGGTGCCGTTGGTGCGGATCTTGGTCTGCACGAAGGTGAAGCCGCCCAGCCAAACAAGGTCGAGCTTGCGCGTGGCCAGCGACTCGACGACCGCGGCGTAGTCGGTGACCGGCGTGAACTCTACTTTCATGCCGGTTTCTTTTTCGAGGTAATCGCCCAGCGGCTTGAATTTGCGCTGCAACTCGGTCGGTGCCTCGTCGGGAATGGCCGACACCTTGAGCACACCCTGGGCGAGGGCACCCTGCGCAAGCGTGAGCGACAAGGCTGCGGCGGCAAGGCCGGCGACAAATGCCAACGGACGGGAAGGGAATTTCATGGGAGCTCCTGTTTCAAGTTTAAATACAAATTGGCGGCTACGAACGCGGCATACACGCGGTCAGGACACCGAAAGGCCGGCACCCTCGACAAAGCACCCGATCTTGCGCGCATCGGCAAAGCCGTCTTGTGCAAACAAGGCCAGCACCTCGGCCTCGCTCTCGGGCGCGCAAGCAACCAACAGCCCGCCGCTGGTCTGCGGGTCGGTGAGCACGTTTTTTTGCCAATCGGTCATGCCGGGTGCCAATGTGATTTCACCGCCATAGCCGGCCCAGTTGCGTGTCGATGCGCCGGTGAAGACGCCGGCTTTGACGTGGTCCAGGGCCTGCGCAATGACCGGCAGGTCGGCCCAGTTGATGTTGGCGCGCAGTTTCGCGCCACGGCACATTTCCAGCAGGTGGCCGGCAAGGCCAAAGCCGGTGACATCGGTCAGCGCGTGCACGCCGGCCATTTGCGACAAGGCCACACCGGGCTTGTTGAGCTTGGTCGTGTACTCGATCATGCGCGCATAGCCTTCGGCGGAGATTTTTTCCTGCTTGAGCGCCGCGCTGAGAATGCCCACGCCCAGCGGCTTGCCCAGGATCAGGCTGTCGCCGGCCCTGGCGCCGCTGTTGCGCTTGATCTTGTCCGGGTGCACCAGGCCTATCACCACCAGGCCGTAAATAGGCTCAACCGTGTCTATCGAATGGCCGCCGGCGATGGGAATGCCCGCCTCGGCGCATACCGACTCGCCGCCGGAGGTGATTTTCTGAATCATCTCCATGGGCATGAGGTTGACCGGCATGCCCAGCAGGGCCAGCGCAAACAACGGCTGCCCGCCCATGGCGTACACGTCGGAGATGGCGTTGGTGGCGGCGATGCGGCCGAACTCAAACGGGTCATCGACGATGGGGGTGAAAAAATCGGTGGTGGCGACAATCGCCTGGCTGTCATTGAGCTTGTAGACCGCGGCGTCCTCATTGTTGTCGCTGCCGGCCAACAGCGCCGGCGGCAGTGTGCGCAGCGGCGAGGACTTGAGGATTTCGGTCAGCACGCCGGGTGCGATCTTGCAGCCGCAGCCGCCGCCATGGGCGAGCGAGGTAAGGCGAAAAGGGGTGGTCATCTCATTCATTGCATTTTCTCCGTCGGAACAGCCTTAGTCCTGAATCCTTAATCCTTAATCTTTCACCTCTTAAGGCTTGGATCTTAAATCCTGAGTGTTGAGTGTTGCATATTGCGTGTTACATATTACGTGTTACGTTTTGCACATTGCATATTGCGTATCGCGTGTTAAGTTTAATCCAAACGTAGCGGGCATCATGCTGCGCAGGTGCGAAATCCGCAAAACATGTCGGCCCGTTCGGGCTTGTAGAAATTACGAAAGGCCGGGCGCAGCAATCGTCCGGCCGTGGCAAAACTGCCGCCGCGCAATACCCGGTGGTCTTCGGCAAACCACGGCGCCGAGTATTCCTTATACGGGTCGGCGGAAAACCCCGCATAGGGGGCAAAGCGATCAGCCGTCCACTCCCACACCTGCCCCCAATCAAAACCCGGCGCGTTACGCGCGGCGTGCTCCCATTCGGCCTCGCGCGGCAGCCGCCGGCCGGCCCAGCGGCAATACGCCTCGGCCTCGTGGGCGCTGACGTGCATGACCGGCTCATCGCCATCGAGCGGCAGCCAGGCGTCGAAACGTCGCAGCAGCCAGGCGCCTTTTTCGCGCTTCCAGTAGCGCGGATGATCGAGCGCAAGCTGCTCGCGCATTTTCCAGCCCTCGTCGCTCCATAACGCGCGACGGGCGTAGCCGCCGATATCGACAAACTTGCGAAAAGCGGCGTTGCTGACCGGGCTGGCGGCGATGGCATAGGCGGCAAGGGCCGCGTCGTGCCGCCACTTTTCGTTGTCAAAGCAAAAGCCCTCGCCGGCGCGCGAACCGATCGCCGCGCTGCAGGCGTCCATGCGAATATCCTCTTGCGCCAGCGCACGCGGCAAAAGCTGCGCTGCAGGCGGCGCAAAACCCAGCGTTTGCCAGGTATAACTGAAGGCCTCGTTGTGCATGTCGTGGTGCAACAGCGCGAGCTGTGCAAAATAAGCGATTTCATCTTCAAGCGGCTTTTCCGCCAGCAGCACCAGGCTGCGATCGAGCACGGCCTGGGCGTAGCGGCGCGTCGCGGCAAAGTCGGGCAGGTCAAGATCCCAGCGCGTGTCGTGCGCGACGCGCGAAGAGTCGTACCAGCGGTCGGCGTGCTCGAGCATGGAAGCCACGGCAAAATCGCCGCGACGATGCAGCCAGAATTCCTCGAACCAGGCCAGGTGGCCGAGCTCCCACAGCGGCGGATTAACAATGGCCAGCAGCGGCACTTGCAGCGTCTGCGTGGCAAAACGCGCGGTGAGCTGCCGCGTTGTCTGCTGCGCCCCGGTCAGCGAGGCGCCCAGCGTGGCGGCGTCAGGATGCGGGCCAAATTGCGCGAAGTCGGGCCAGCCGGCGCGGTGCGGCGGCTCTGCTATATTGCCCATCGTTCCACCTTACAACTCGCCACGTTCGTTTTTTCCAATCAGGTCATTAATTAAAATTTTGCGCCTCGTCATTGTAACCCCGGCCCCCCCCGGCTCCCGTCACGGCAACCGCAACACGGCGCAACGCTGGGCGGCGCATTGGCGCGCGCTTGGCCACCACGTCACCATCAAGCTGGCGTGGGAAGGCGAGGACTGCGATGCGCTGATCGCGCTGCACGCGCGCCGCAGCCATGCCTCGGTCAGGGCGTTCAAGCAGGCACATCCTGCGCGCCCGCTGGTGCTGGTGCTGACCGGCACCGACTTGTACCGCGATATCCGCAGCGACGCCGGCGCGAAAGAATCGCTACGCCTCGCCGACCGTATGGTCGTACTGCAAGCGGAAGGCTTGGCCGAACTCAAGGGCAGGCTGCGCGCCAAGACCCGCGTCATCCATCAGTCGGTGCACGCCATCAAGCGCCAGGCGCCGCCAAGCCGCTATCGCCTCATCACCGTCATCGGGCACCTGCGCGAGGAAAAAGATCCGTTCCGCGCCGCCCTGGCTCTCGCACGCCTGCCCTCCGGCACGGCCCTGCGCGTGGTCCATCTGGGGCAGGCCATGTCGGCCGACTATGCGCGCGAAGCGCGGTCGCTGGCACGCTACGAGCCGCGTTACCGCTGGCTGGGCGAACTCGATCACGCCGGCGCGATGCGCTGGCTGGCGCGCAGCCACGCCATGGTCATATCCAGCCTGATGGAAGGCGGCGCGCATGTGGTGTCCGAGGCTATTGCCATCGGCGTGCCGGTCATCGCTTCAGCCGTGTCGGGCAATATCGGCCTGCTTGGCCGGTCTTACCCGGCGCTTTATCCGGCCGAAGATGAGGCCGCCCTGGCGCGCCTGCTGGCGCGCGCCGCCAAGGACACGACCTGGCTGGCAAAGCTTGCCGTTGCGGTGAAGTCACGCCAGCGGCTGGTCAACCCGGCGCTCGAGCGGCGCGCGCTGGCAAAACTCGCGCAGGATCTTGCTCTGTTACGCGTACCATCAAAGCCTGTTTCCAAACGCAAACCGGCGCACAAGGATAAGGATAAGGATAAAAAACCATGACACGCGCCGACAATCTTCAAAAACCCTCAGACGCCGGCCGGCGCCGTACGCTGCTGGCGCTGACCGCCGGCGGCGCCGGCCTGGCAATGGCGCTGGCCTTGCGCCGCGCCATTGCACAATCGGTGCAGGGACTGCGCAGCGTCCAGGGCGATGTGCGCGTCAACGGCGAGCCCGCAAGCGCGGGCACCCTTGTGCGCCCCGGCGACACCGTCAGCACCGCACGCGGGGCGCTCGTCATCTTCGTCGTCGGCCAGGACGCCTACCTGATACGCGAAGACAGCCGCCTCGAGTTGGCCGGCGTGGCGCAGTTTGTGGACTTGTTGCGCCTGGCGACGGGCCGGCTGCTGGGCGTGTTTGGCAAGGGCGGCGACCGGCGCATCATCACGCCCTCCGCGACCATAGGCATACGCGGCACCGGCGCCTACATCGAGTCCGAGCAAGATCGTTCCTATTTTTGCCTGTGCTACGGCTCGGCCGAAATCGCCTCCGCCGACGGCGCGGCGCGCGACGCCTATAGCACGCGCCACCACGACTCGCCGCGCTACATCTACGGCGACGGCCGCGCCAACGCCATCGTGCCGGCCAGCGTGTCCAACCACACCGACGAGGAACTGATCATGCTCGAAGCGCTGACCGGACGGCTTCCGCCGCAGTCGGTGATGGACGGGCCGATGATGAGCAATCCGTACCGCTAATGAATTTATGTCATTGCGAGGAGCAACGCGACGAAGCAATCTCCTCATAGGGTGAAGCGCTCAAAATGCGCGACGAGATTGCTTCGCTACGCTCACAATGCCCTGAGTTCACTTTTGGACTGGTTTTCACCACCACCGCCATCGGCGGTAAGATTACACCTGCGACAGGCACATCAAGCCTGAACGCCACAACCCCAATCGGGCACAGCGTTCTGCCGGCCCATGCACTGGAGGAGTACGCAGCCTATGAAGTCCCCCGCATTCGCCTACGCCAGGCCCGCATCCCTTGGCGAGGTCTTCACACTGCTTAAAACCCACGGCGAGGGCGCCAAGCTGCTCGCCGGCGGTCAGAGCCTGCTTGCCACGCTCAACCTGCGCCTGTCGGCGCCGGACATCCTGATCGACATCACCGCGGTGCCCGGGCTGTCGGGCATCAGCGTCGGCAAGGACACGGTGCGCATTGGCGCGTTGACGACGCACCGCGAAATTGAGCACTCAGGCGACATCGCCAAATACCTGCCGCTGCTCGCGCAGGCGGTGCCGCATGTCGCGCACGTCGCCATTCGCAACGTCGGCACCTTCGGTGGCAGCATCGCCATGGCCGATCCGGCGGCCGAATACCCGGCGGTGTGCGTTGCGCTCGATGCGCAGTTTGTCATCGCCGGCGCCAAAGGTGAGCGCCGCGTTGCGGCGCGCGATTTTTTCAAGGGCATGTATGAAACCGCGCTGCAGCCGGGTGAAGTGCTGGTGGCGGGCGAATTCAAGATCGCCGCAGCAGGCTACCGCTGCGCGTTCCTCGAACTGGCGCGCCGCCACGGCGATTACGCCATTGTCGGCCTCGCCGCGCAGGCCGATTGCAGCGGCGGCAAATACAAGGACGTGAGCCTGGCCTTTCTCGGCGCCGGCGGCGAGCCGGTGCTGGCGCGCACCACCGCCGCCGCCCTTGAGGGCAAGGCCTTCGGCCCGGACACCATCGCGCGGGCGCAGGACACGCTGGCCAAAGACCTCGACCCGCCGGGCGATTTGTATTCCTCGAGCGCGACCAAACTACACCTTGCGCGCGTCATCACCGGCCGCGCCCTCGCCGCGCTGGCCGCCCCGGCAACCGCGGCAAAATGAACGGGACCTGAACGGAACCAACATGAACCACGACATCGAAACCACCATCACCCTCAACGGCAAGCCGGTGACGCGCCGCATTGCCCCGCGCACCCATCTGATCGATTTTTTGCGCGATGAAATGGGCCTCACCGGCTCGCACATCGGCTGCGAGCACGGCGTGTGCGGCGCCTGCACCATCCGCCTTGACGACAAGATCGTACGCGGCTGCCTGACCCTGGCGGTGCAGGCCAACGGCCGCCGCGTCGACACCATAGAAGGCCTGTCCGACTCGGGTGAGCTCGCGGCCATCCAGAAAGCCTTTCACGAGCGCAACGCACTGCAATGCGGCTTTTGCACACCGGGCATGTTAATGGCGGCGCAAGACCTGCTGCTGCACAAGCCGGACGCCAATCGCGAGGAAATCCGCGAACACATTTCGGGCAACTACTGCCGTTGCACCGGCTACCAGGCCATCGTCGACGCCATCGAGATCGTGTTGAAACAGAACAAGGCCAAGGTGACGGGATGAACGCCCGCGCCGAACTCCCGCTGCACGCCCCCGGCACCACCACCGACCGCGGGTTTATCGGCAAGAGCGAACCGCGCGCCAACGCCAAACGCCTTCTGCAGGGCCGCGGGACGTACGTGGATGACATGCGCTTTCCGCGCCTCGCCCATGCGGTGTTTTTCCGCAGCCCGCATGCCCACGCCAAGCTCACGCGCCTCGACTTGTCCAAGGCCGCAACGCAACCGGGTGTCATCGCCGTGTTCGACGGCCGCGCGGTGGCCGAATACTGCACGCCCTGGGTGGCGGTGCTGGGCCACCTCAAGGGCATCAAATCGCCGCCGCAACACGCCATCGCCATCGAGCGCGCCTGCTGGCAGGGCGAGGCCGTCGCCGTGGTCGTGGCCGAGACGCGCGTGCAGGCCGAGGACGCGCTGGCGCTGATCGAAGCCGACTGGGAAGAACTGCCCGTCGTCACCGACATGGAAGCCTCGCTTTCGGGGAAGGTGCTGATCCACCCGGAGCTTGGCGACAACATCTGCTTTTCGCGCGAACTGGTCACCGAGGGCTTTGACGAAGCCTGGAAAAAAGCCGACGTCATTGTCGAGCAGACTTATGAAATGGGCCGCCATACCGGCGTGACCATGGAAGGCCGCTCCATCCTCGCCGACTACAACGTGGCGGAACATTCGCTGACGGTCTATCACTCGACCCAGGCGCCGCACATGATGCAGGACATTTTTTCGCGCCACCTCAACATTCCCGAGTCGAGCGTGCGCGTGATCTGCAAGGACGTCGGCGGCTCCTTCGGCATCAAGGTCCACGTCTACCCCGACGAAATGGCCACCGCCGCGCTGTCGGTGATGCTGCGTCGCCCGGTGAAATTCGTCGCCGACCGGCTGGAAAGTTTTCTGACGGACATCCATGCACGCGAGCACAAGGCCACGGTGCGGCTTGCCTGCACCAAGGAAGGCGAGATCCTTGCGTTTGACCTTGAGGACCTCACCGCCATCGGCCCCTACTCGGTCTATCCGCGTACCAGCGGCATCGAGGGCAACCAGGTGGTTAACCTCACCGGCGGCCCCTACCGCCACAAGCAATACCGCGCCAAACTCAATGTGGTGTTCACCAACAAGAACGTCACCTGCCAGTACCGCGCCGTGGGCCATCCCATCGCCGTGGCGCTGACCGAGGCCATCGTCGACCTCGCCGCGCAAAAAATCGGCATGGACCCGGCCGAGTTCCGGCGCAAGAACATCATCCCCGACGACGCCTATCCCTACACCGCGCCCTCGGGCATCAAGTTCGAAAAACTGTCGCACCAGAAAACGCTGGAAAAACTGCTCAAGCTGATGGATTACGACAAACTGCGCGCCGAACAGGCCGTGTTGCGCAAGAAAGGCATTTATCGCGGCATCGGTCTTGCGGCCATGATCGAGGTGACGAATCCGTCGCCCGCGTTTTACGGCGTCGGTGGCGCGCGCATTTCGGCGCAGGACGGTGCGACACTGCGCATGGACCCCACCGGCATTGTCTATGTGACCTGCAGCGTGACCGAGCAAGGGCAGGGCAGCGAGGGCATATTCGGGCAGATTGCCGCCAGTGTGGTGGGCGTGAGCATGGACAAGGTACGCGTCGCCACCGGCGACACCGCCACTATGCCCTACGGCGGCGGCACCTGGGCCTCGCGCGGCGCCGGCATCGGCGGCGAAGCGGTGTTGCAGGCGGGCAAGGCGCTGCGCTCCAACATCCTCGACGTCGCGGCGGCGATCCTGAATGAAGACAAGGCCAAGCTCGACATCGTCAACAACGAGGTCACCGACAAGCTCAGCGGCGCGAGCAAGCTGACGCTGGCCGAAGTCGGCCGCGTCGCCTACTTCCGCCCGGACACGCTGCCGATGAAGTTCCAGTCCGAACTCACCGTCACGCGCCACTACACGCCGCGCGAATACGGCTTTGTCTTCACCAACGGCATCCAGGCCTCGCTGGTCGAGGTGGACGCGGACACCGGCTTTGTGAAGCTCTTGAAGCACTGGTGTGTGGAGGACTGCGGCACCATCATCAACCCGATGCTGGTGGACGAGCAGATTCGCGGTGGCGTGGTACAAGGCATAGGCGCGGCCTTATTCGAGCATTGCCTTTACGACGAGCACGGGCAGTTGCTGAACGGCAACATGGCCGACTACCTCGTTCCGATGTCCGGCGAAATGCCCGACATCATCATCGGCCACGTCGAGACGCCGACCAAGACCTCGGAGCTCGGGGCCAAGGGCGCGGGCGAGGCCGGCACCGCCGGCGCCCCCGGCGCGGTGATGAACGCCATCAACGACGCCCTCGCGCCGCTCAATGCCTACGTCACGCACCAGCCGGCGACACCGGAGCGCATCCTGCGCGCGCTGGGCAAGGTTTGAACAGGCCTCATCGTCATCGGCAATAAGCTGGAAACCCGCTCTGGGAGCGGGTTTCCAGCTTGTCATATCTTTCTTTCACGCCGCGATGTGCCGTCAAGAGGGCCTGCGGTGCACCACCCACGGAGAAGGAGTATCACCATGCTGCGCAAGTCTCTGGTCACGCTGTTTTCCTGTCTCGCGCTGATTTCGGCCGGCGCAAGCTGGGCTCAGGCCTACCCGAACAAACCCATACGCGTCATCGTGCCCTTCGGGCCCGGCGGACCGGACGCGCTGGCGCGCATGATTGGCGCACAGCTTGGTGCGCAAACGGGCCAGGCCTTTGTCGTCGAGAACAAACCCGGCGCCAACGGCATTCTGGGTGCCGAGGCGCTGGCCAAGTCGGCGCCCGATGGCTACACCATCATGATCACCTCGAGCGGATTTGTCGCCGCGCCCAGTGTGTATAAAAAACTGCCTTACGACACCGAAAAAGATTTCGCGCCAGTCACCAACCTGGTCGAGAACCCGGGCATATTCGTCGCGGTCAATCCGGGCGTGCCGGCACGCACGCTGCAGGAACTCATAGACCTCGCACGCAAACCCGACAGCAAGCTCTCATATGGCACGCCGGGCGTCGGCAATACCCTGCACCTGTCGGGCGAATTTTTTAACGCACGCGCCGGCACCACCATTCTGCACATCCCGTACAAGGGCGCGGGCCCGGCGGTGGCCGCCGCCATGTCAGGCGAAACACAGGTGATGTTCTCCACGCCGCCGGCGGTGCTGGCGCAACTCAAGGCCGGCAAACTGCGCGCACTCGCCTACACCGACAGCAAGCGACATCCACAAATGCCCGATGTGCCCACCGCCGCCGAAGCAGGGCTGCCCAACTACACGCACAGCGGCGGCTGGTTCGGCATGTTCGCGCCGGCCGGCACGCCGCCGGAAATCCTCAACCGCCTGCACGCCGAAGTAAAGACGGCCTTCGCCAACGCACAGTTTCGCGAGCGCCTCTTCGCCCTGGGGGCCGATCCCGTGGGCGATTCGCCAGCCGAGTTCAAGGCCACCGTCAGCGCGGACATCAGGCGTTTTGCGGAGATTGCGCGGCTGGCGAAAATCCAGCCCGAATAAGCGGGCGCGAACCGCGAGCGCTAGGAGTGCTAGGAGTGCTAGGACTGTGCGTCGAGGAATGCCTTGACGATCGCGTTATAGCCCGCCTCGTTTTGCAGATTAGCGATGTGCGCCGCGCCGGGCACCGGCACGTAGCGCGAGCCCGGCACCTTGGCCGCAAGTTCGCGCATGATGTCCGCCGGTCCGCCGACACGGTCTTCGGCGCCGCCAACAAACAGCGTCGGCACCGTGATGCGGCCGATCTCGTTCTCGAGGTCAAGCTTGATGAAGGCCGACACCACGCCCAGATAACCTTCTTTGCTGGTACTGCGGATCATGGCGCGTACCGCGTCGAGCACCTGCGGATTGGCGGCCTTGAAATCTTCGGAGAACCAGCGCTGCGCCGTCTGCTCGACAATCGGCTCGATGCCGTTCTGGTTCACCGTGTCATAGAGCTTGTGCCACATGGCGGCAAAGTCAGGAACCATCTTGGCGCGGCAGCAACAAGGCACCAGGCTGAGCAGGCGCACGGGGTGATCGATAGCCACAGCCATGGCGACGCAGCTACCCAGGCCCAGGCCGACAAGATGGGTCTTCTGAATTTTCAGCGCGTCCCATAGCGCGACGAGGTCCTCGCCCAGTGATGCGATGGAATAGGCCCCCGGCGTGGATTCGCTCTTGCCCTGGCCGCGCAAGTCGTAGCGCAACACGCGACATTTACCGGCGAGCGCCTTGACCTGCCCCTCCCACATGGTGACGTCGTTGGCGATGCCAGTGACGAAAGTCACCCAAGGCGCATCGAGCGGGCCGTCGACGCTGTAATGCATTCTGATGCCCTTGACTTGTGCGTACATGGCTGTGCGTACCTGTGTGCTTACCGCTGTGTGTACCGGATTGGGTGGGGCAAAAATCGCAGCGTGAAGGCCTTAATTCGGCTGCGCCTGCATGAACTTGACCAGCGCATCGGCAATGACCGGCTCATGCGCCTTCCATCCGGAAAACTGGATAACCGGCACGTCCTGGTCTTCCAGCGGCAGCCGGAACAGCTGCGCGCCGGGGATAAGCTTATGCACGGCGAGGCCGGCGACCGACGAATGCGTCTTGTCGTTGCCGGGAATGACAATGACCGGCTTGTTGATGGCGCGCAACTCGTCCTCGCCGACGGCGATCAGCGGCTCTTTCGGGCCGGCCATGAAAATGCCCAGCCACTGCTTCATCACGGCGATGAATTTCACCGGGTCCATATTCATCATGCGCTCGCGCGTGTCCGGGTTGACGGCGATGCGCGCCTGGTACATCTCGGTGGCGCATACCGCAGCCATGCCGCCCTCTTCGGCGGCACGGATGTACTGGCCGTAGTAATTCTCGGGCAGGCGCCCGGCGGCAAACGGGCCGCCGGTGCACTGCATCAGCAACAGCGCGCGCACCGCTTCGGGGTGGCGGCGGTGGAATAGCAGCGAGGTGCGCGAACCCGAGGAGGCGCCGCCTACAAAGGCCGGCAGCGCGCCCAACTGGCCGAGCAGGATGTGCAAGTCGTCGGCCCAGATCGCCTCTTCGCCCTCGTCGCCGGCGATGACCACGTCCGAGGCGCCGGTGTTGCGCCGGTCGTGCAGCACAACGCGGAACCCCGCCTTGGCGATAAGGCCGGCCAGGTCGATGAACTCGGTGTGATCACGACGGCCGCCGGTCACCAGCGCGAGCCAGGGGCCTTTGTCGCCAATGACTTTGTAAACAATATTGACGCCACGAACATTCGCTACCGGCACGGCCATCTCCCTGTTTTATTTTCGCGATCGAATCGACAAACCCGCGACCAGTCCACCCCCTCCCTTGCAGGGCGCGCGTCCCGTTGCATCGGGACGCCGCTCGGCAGGCGCGGAGCATGCTCCGCGAAACCCCTGCCTCGCCCCTTGACGGGGGAGGGCCGGGGAGAGGGAAGGTACTACTCAACAAATCGCGGTGAATTATAGAGCTTCTTATCGCCAGTGTTACGATACCCAGCAATGAAACTATCGCAAATTCTGTTTTCCCAGGGCTTCGGCTCGCGCCGCGAATGCGAAGGGCTGATCGTCTCCGGACAGGTCACGCTGGAGGGCGCGGTCTGCGACGACCCCGATCGCTCTGTCGCAGAACAAGGCCTGGTTTTTGGTGTGCGCGGCGAGCTGTGGCCCTACCACGCCAAGGCGCTGGTTCTGCTGAACAAGCCCGCCGGCTACGAGTGCTCGCAAAAGCCCAAGCACCATTCGAGCGTCTACAGCCTGCTGCCCGCGCCACTACGCAACCGCGAGGTGCAGGCGGTGGGGCGGCTCGATGAAGACACCACCGGACTGCTGCTCTTGACCGACGACGGCCAGCTCATCCACAAACTCACCTCGCCCAGGCACCACGTGCCCAAGGTCTACGACCTGGGCTGCGCCGAAGAGGTCACCGACCGGCAGGTCAAAGCCTTGCTCGAAGGCGTGATGCTCACCGACGAGCGCACGCCGGTGCGCGCCGCCGGCTGCGAGGCCATGGGTGCGCGCCAGATGCGCCTCACCCTGACCGAGGGCAAATACCACCAGGTCAAGCGCATGCTCGCCGCCGTGGGCAACAGCGTCACCACCCTGCACCGCAGTTCTTTTGGCGCGCTCGCGCTGCCCGCCGACCTCGCGCCGGGACAGTGGCGCTGGCTGGACGGCCCGCAGGTCTTGTACAAAACTTGAAACGACCGGAGAAAACCATGCTTCGCCAACTGACAAGCTCGATGCTCCTGGCCTGCGCCACGGCCTTTGCCAGCCTGCCCGCGGCCGCGCAACCCGCCCCTGAAGTGACGCTCACGCGCATCGACTGCGGCACACCCGTACTCAACGACGTCGGCCGCTTTAACGATGCCTACGCCTACGATGGCCTCAAGGTCTTGTTCACCTACAGCTGCTACCTGGTCAAGCACGGCAACGACTACCTGCTATGGGACACCGGCCACGCCATGACCGCCGGGGCGCCGGCGCCCAAGGTGAGCATCGTCGACCAGCTGGCACAGATCGGCGTCAAGCCCGAGCAGATCAAATATGTGGGTATCAGCCACTACCACGCCGACCACACCGGACAGGTCGCGTCCTTCCCCGGCTCGACCATCCTGATCGGCAAAGGCGACTGGGACGGCATCACCGCGCCCAAGCCCAACGCCGGCGCCAACGTCGCGCCCTTCACGCACTGGATCAGCGGCGGCGGCAAGCTCGAAACGCTGGCCGGCGACAAGGACGTCTTTGGCGACGGCACGACGGTGGTCATCAACACGCCTGGGCATACGCCCGGCCACCACAGCCTGCTGGTGCGGCTCAAGAGCATGGGCAACGTGCTCATCACCGGCGACCTGTCGCACTTTCATGAGAACTATGACAACAACGGCGTGCCCGGCTTCAACCACCACCGCGGCGACACGCTCGCATCGCTGGACCGCTTCAAGAAGGCGGCGGCCAACCTCAAGGCGACGGTGATCATCCAGCACGATGCGCGCGACGTGAACAAGCTGCCGGCGTTCCCCGCGTCGGCGAAGTAGTCCGAGCCAGAGCCCACCCCTATGCCCAATGAAGTCAACGTCACCCCGCAGCGCGCGGTTGTCGCAGCGGTACACCTGCCGGGGGTAAGCGACCTCGAGTTTGAATCGTCCTTGAGCGAGCTGCGCGAACTGGCCAAGACGCTGGGCTTTGAGGTGGTGGCCACCTTCACGCAAAAGCGCGCCAGTTTCGATTCGGCCGCCTACCTCGGAACCGGCAAGCGCGAGGAAATGCGCCGCTTTGTGCACGCCGAGGAGGCCCACCCCGACGACGTGCCGCAGCCGGCGCACATGCCGGTAAAGCGCACGGCCAAACCCGCCACAACAAGCGTAAAACCGGGCATCGCCCGTCACGGTGCGGTCGCGGCGCGCGAGGCGGCCAAGGCCATGGCCGGTGACGACACCCGCGGCGCCGCTTTCGTGCTGGTCGACCATGAGATTTCACCCTCACAGGCGCGCAACCTCGAGAACGAGATCGGCTGCGACGTGATGGACCGCACCATGGTGATCTTGGAAATTTTTCACCGCCACGCGCGCTCCAACGCGGCGCGCGCCCAGGTCGAGATCGCGCGCCTGCGCTACCTCGCGCCGCGCCTGCGCGAGGCGGCCAAGCTGGCCGGCCCGCAGGGGCGGCAGCGCAGCGGCGTTGGCGGCCGCGGCGCCGGTGAGGGCGCGGGCGAGGCCGACCGCACCAAGATCCGCGACCGCATCGCCGAGCTAAAGCAGGAAATCATCGCCCTCGACCTCGAGCGCAAGACGCAACGCGCGCGGCGCCAGGAAAACCAGGGCCTCGCGCGCGTGGCGCTGATCGGCTACACCAACGCCGGCAAGTCCACGCTGATGCGCGCGCTCACCGGCAGCGAGGTGCTGGTCGCCAACAAGCTGTTCGCGACGCTCGACACCACCGTGCGCGCGCTGGTGCCCGATGGCATACCGCACGTACTGGTCAGCGATACGGTGGGCTTTATCAAAAACCTGCCGCACGACCTCGTCGCCTCGTTCAAATCAACACTGGAGGAAGCGGCCGAGGCCTCGCTGCTGCTGCATGTGATCGACGCTAGCGATCCGGGCTTCGAGCGCCAGATCGCGGTAACCGAGAAGGTGCTCGCAGAAATCGACGCCGGCAAGGTGCCGCGCCTGCGCGTGTTCAACAAGATCGACCAGGTCGGCGACGCCAAGGCGCAGGCCGCGCACGCCAAGGCGCTGCGCGCGCAATTCCCCAAGTGCATCGTGCTAAGCGCCGTGGACAAGGACGACATCACGAAGCTGCACAAGGCGATACGCGCTTTCTTCACCAAGCGCCTCGTCAAGGACGAACTGTTCCTGCCCTGGTCGGCACAGCAGCTGCGCGGCGAGTTGTTTGCCAATTGCGAGGTGCTGGAAGAGCGCGCCGATGCGGAGGGCGCGTCATTCAGTGTGCGCGGGGAGCGCAAGGCGATTGAGGCCTTGCGCGATAAGCTGGAACAGGCACAGCAAGCCCGGTAGGCGAAGGAGCCTGGTTCCTTAACTGGCTCGAATGCGGCGCCATTCGCCACGCCAACGCGTGCTGCTTCATAAAAAATTGGCGAGGCATCCCCACTGATTTGCGGCATGAGTCGGCCAGGCGCGGACGGTCGCTACGTCTTAACGTGTTGGTCTGCGGCGGGCCGCGCCAGTTTGATGAATTACTGCGACGCTCGTCGCCCGTCCGCAGCAACAAAGGGTTATGTGCTGGTTACAGCTCATATCGCGTAATGTCGAGCGATCCGTGGAAAACCCCCAGGATGTCGATGTTTCCGTCGTCCTTGACGAGGTAAGCTATTCGGAAATGTCCGTACAGCATGATGCGGACATTTCGGCCAGATGAACTGTATCGATGCCCAATCTCGGGAAATCTTGCGAGAACCTGCGCTCGCTCGTGAATTCCCTGAACGGTGCGTGCGGCAGCTTGCGGATTGTCCGATGAGATGTATTCGAAGATATCCTCAAGCCATCGCTGCGCTTCTTCGGTCCAGGCTATTTCTGCCATGAACGAATGCGTTGTCCCATCTGCTCGTTGGATATGGTGCGCTTGGCGTCTGAGTCGGTAAGTCCGCGCGCGACCATGACGTGAAAGGCAAGTTCACGCACAATTTCTTCGCGCGAACTGTCTTCCGGTTGCCCTTGAATAAGGCTGGTAAGTTCTTCTTTTACGGTGGACATATTTAATCCTCCAAGCTAGCTCTGATTTTGCCACAACCGCCAGCGTCCGGTGAAAGGCGCATAACGTAGAGCTAACCGGCGCTACGCGGCTTTATCGCACAGCGTCCAGCGACCGAAGGGAGCGAGGTTGAGCGCCATGTTAGAACTTGGTTCAGTCAAGGCCCAATAGGTCCCAGCGATTAAGGTATTTGTTTTCTGGGTCTGCAAACTTGCGCATTGGCGTGTCTTGATGCTGCTGGCCTTTACGGCCGGGGGTGTTGAGCCAGCGTTGATGATTGTCTCGGGCGTACTTGGCCGCCTCCTCACGCGGGACGACGTAGTACTCGGGCGCAAGAAGATCATTGAGACGGATAAAGACAAAGAACAAATTTGTTGCGGCGTCGCTTTCGTGCTTTTGATTGAGCATCCATTCCTTACCACTGCCTTGAATGGCCTTGACCTGAATGCCAACACTCTTTGTTGCGTCAGTGTTCGATGCCAGTATGTCAATGCCTTTTGTGTTTCGAAGAGTCAGCGACGCAATGTAGCCGCGACGTGATAACTCGGCAGCGACGAAGTACTCGCCAGCGATGCCACACAAGCCAGTAGAGAGGCGAGAGCGTTGGGCCATGGGAATAGAAGTTCTAACGTGAAGTAGCTTGCCGAAACGACAAAATGCAAAGTCGTACTCGGACGGTTTTTTGTCGAAAAGTCTTTTTGTCGTACGTATTTAGCTTAATTTAAAGGCTCATTTAGCGAATGATGTTGTTGAACTCATGCTCTGACCGCCAGAGCGAGCAACCGTGCGGGATCGGGGCTGAAGCGGGGCGACCGGTCGAGAACTCTAAACCATCCGAGGTAGTTGGTGAGGTATTTCGTGG
>JANXRV010000010.1:0-18183 GCA_025356665.1 Pseudomonadota bacterium | reverse complement strand
CATTGCTGCAGATTCTTTCGGTCTCGGTGTTCGAGAAAATACAGATCTCTTCCGCCTTCCAGCCCCACGAATACCCAGAAAATCAATCAAATATCGCCAACCAATTGAACTTGTTTGATATTTAACCGGACACTACTGATTCCACACACATAAAAGCAATCTCACACAACCCTAGCCGGCATCATAACTATTAAGGCTTTAGGCGACGTCGCTACACCCCTTGTCGAGATTAAGAAGTTATAATGATATCCGTTGCTTACGTAGACAAAGACTCCCCATTTCGTGAAACTCCACCGCGCCGGCCCAGCCGCGTTCAACACCTTTACCGGTTATGGCACAGGCTACGTGCAGGTTAATACGGAGCGCAGGGACAGCAGCCTCATCGTCATGCCCGAACAAGTGCTGCTCGACTGGGCACCTGCCCGCTTCGAGGATTTGTCTGCAGAGCACTGGGCGACCCTGATTGCCCTGAGCCCCGAAATCGTGCTCCTGGGAACCGGCGAGGAGCAGAGGTTTCCGCGTCCGGAGACCCTGCGTCCGCTCACTCAGGCAGGAATAGGCGTCGAGGTAATGACCGTAAAAGCGGCATGCCGTACCTACAATATTCTCGTCGCAGAGGAACGCAGGGTCGCCGCCGCCCTGCTGCTGGGCTGATGCCCCAATCGTCCTTGCTCTCACGCAAGTCAATGCTGGCGCTTGCCGCCATACTAGCCTTCTCCTGGTTCGTCACACTTGACTACCGCGACTTGATCCGTCCCGACGAGGGACGATATGCCGAGATCGCGCGCGAAATACTCGTAACAGGGGACTGGATGACCCCCCGGCTGAACGGCTTCAAGTATTTCGAAAAACCGGCGCTGCAATACTGGGCGACCGCAGCCGCCTTTAGCGCATTTGGCGTGCACGAGTGGACTGCAAGGCTTTGGGCAGCGCTAACGGGATTAACGGGGATTTTCATGGTCGGTTTCACCGGCGCGCGGCTATACGGTCGAGCGGCGGGGCTCTATGCAGCGGCAATAAGCGCAAGCTGCGTCCTCTATGTGTTTGTCGGGCACCTCAATACGCTAGACATGGGCCTGAGTTTTTTCCTCTGCATGTCCGTATGCGCATTTGTCATCGCGCAGCAGGATGCCCAGAGCGATCGCGGGAGACGCGTGTGGATGTTGCTGGCCTGGGCTTCGGCGGCACTTGCCGTCCTGTCAAAAGGACTCATTGGGATACTGCTTCCCGGCGGTGCGCTACTCCTTTACATCCTCCTGCAGCGTGATTGGGGGCGGCTGCGGCAATTGAATTTACTGAGTGGGGCCGCGCTTTTTATCGCGATTTCGGCTCCCTGGTTCATCCTCGTCTCTCTCGCCAACGCAGAATTCTTCCGTTTCTTTTTCATCCACGAGCACTTCGAGCGCTTCCTGACCAAGACACATGGCCGCTTCCAACCGGCCTGGTATTTCGTGCCGATATTGCTTGGCAGCATGGTTCCCTGGACGCTGACGATGATCCCCGCACTCGCCCGCTCCTGGCGCGCCGAAGCCACACGCTTCCAACCGGCGCGGTTTTTGCTAATTTGGTGTGCGTTCACCTTCGCATTTTTTTCCGCTTCCGGTTCAAAACTCCCACCCTACATCCTGCCCATGATCCCCGCGCTGGCGCTGCTGATGGGGCGCTACCTGAGCACAGCCGGCGGACGTGCGTTAATCTGGCAAGTACTGCCGATCGGAGCCCTGGGTATCGCGATCATGCTGTGGGCGCCCTACGGCGCACAGCAGGGCAGCGATGAGTTACCCGCAGAGCTGCTGCGTTTGTACATGCCCTGGTTGATCGCCACCGGAGGCGCACTTTTGTCGGGCGCGGCGCTGTTTGTATGGCTTGAAAGCCGCGGCCTTCGCCCGGCGGCGGTGACAGCCCTTGCTGGCTGCAGCCTGGCAGCAACCCTGATTGCGTTGTGCGGCCACAACACCCTCTCCCCGACTTATTCGGCCTACCAAATGGTGCAGAAAATAAGCACGCAACTCAGGCCAGACACGCCCTTTTACACCGTCAACACGTTTGACCATACACTGCCCTTTTATCTTGGACGCCCCGTCACCATGGTGATCTACAAGGACGAGCTTGACGTGCCCATCTCGTGGGAGCCGGGAAAATTCATCCCGGACTACGCCGCGTTTGCACGCGCATGGCAGGCCGACACAGCGCCCTTCGCACTATTCGCTCCTAAAGACCTCGATGATTTTCGCAGCCGCTTCCCGCTGCCTATGGTGGAAGTGGCGCGTGACCACCGACGCGTCGTTGTTAAAAAACCATGAACGCGGCAAGCCTGACCCTGATACTGCTGGGAGTGGCCCTCAACGCCGCCGCCCACCTGCTGCTCAAAGCAGGGGCGAACGCCATCGGCCCGTTTCAATTTGCCATGGACAGTCTCGTCCCGGTTGGACTGAAATTTGCCTTTGAACCGCATATTGCCGCCGGGCTGGTCTGTCACGTGCTCAGCCTCGCGGTCTGGGTGCTCGCGCTATCTCGCGTGGAAGTCAGTATTGCCTACCCGATGCTCTCCATCGGTTACGGCCTCAACGCAATAGCCGCCTGGTACCTGTTCGGCGAGGCGGTGGGTTTGATGCGCCTTGCCGGAATCGGCGTCATCATAATCGGTGTTTATGTCGTGGCGAGATCCTGATGAACTATCTTCCCTTTACCCGCCCCACCATCGATGAGGCCACCATCAGCGGCGTAGCCGACGTCCTGCGCTCCGGCTGGATAACCAGCGGCCCGCAGGTGAAGGCCTTCGAGGCGAGGCTTTCGGCTTATTTCGGCGGGCGACCGGTACGCAGCGTGAATTCAGGAACCGGTACGCTCGAACTCGCCCTTGCCGTGGCAGGAGTGGGCAGCGGCGACGAGGTCATTACCACCCCGCTCTCCTGGGTCGCCACCGCGAACGTGGTCTTGCGCGCGGGCGCGCGTCCGGTTTTTGTCGACATCGACCCCGCAACGCGCAACATCGATCTGTCACTGGTCAAGGCGGCCGTGACAGCCAAAACAAAAGCGATCATTCCGGTGGATCTCGCCGGCCTGCCCGTAGACCGCGATCAGTTATACGCCATCGCAAAAAAACACAGCCTCCGCATCATCGAGGACGCAGCGCAAAGCATGGGAGCGTCCTGGAAGGGACGCCGTATCGGCAGCTTCGGCGACCTCGTATCTTTCAGTTTTCACGCCAACAAGAACATGACTACAACCGAGGGCGGATGCCTTGTCATCAACGACGAGCGCGAAGCCGAACTGGTCACACAACTACGCTTGCAGGGCGTGATCCGCTCACCCGACGGAGAACAGGATGTCGAAGTGGCCGGCGGCAAGTACAACATGACCGACGTGGCGGCGCGCATCGGGCTGGGACAGATCGAACTGCTCGACGCATTCAATACCAAGCGGCGCGAGTTGGCACGCCACTACTTCGCCACCTTCGACCGTGAGTTGGGCTGCGGGCTGCCCCCCGAGGATTTTGAGAACTCCAACTGGCACATGTTCCAGATCACGCTGCCGCTCTCGCGCATGAATATCAGCCGCGGCGCCTTTATAAAGGCCATGCACGATGCTGGCATCGGTACCGGCGTGCATTATCCAGCCATGCACTTGTTCACACTGTACCGGAACCTGGGTTGGAAAAAAGGTGACTTCCCCCATGCTGAGGCGGCCGGAGCCAGCATCCTGACCCTGCCGCTCTTTCCAGCGATGAGTCTCGCCGATGTCGAACGGGTGTGCGACACTTGCGCCCGGATTCTCAGGCAACACTCACCATGACATCAACGACGCCCCCATCGCAGCCGCCCCGACGCTTGTCCATCGTCATCCCGGTCTACAACGAAGAGGCCGGACTCGCCGCGCTGTTCGCGCGCCTTTACCCGGCGCTGGACCGCCTTGGCGAATCCTACGAAGTCATTTTCATCAACGACGGCAGCCGCGATCGCTCAGTCGCACTGCTGCGCGAGCAGTTCCAAAAACGCCCGGATGTGACGCGCGTGGTGTTGTTCAGCGGCAATTACGGCCAGCACATGGCTATCATGGCGGGCTTCGCGCAATGCCGTGGCGAGCGCGTGGTCACCCTGGATGCGGACCTACAGAACCCTCCGGAAGAAATCGTCAAACTGCTGAAAAAAATGGATGAAGGCCACGATTATGTTGGCAGCATCCGCCTGAACCGCCAGGACACGGCTTTTCGCCGCATCGCATCCCGCGCCATGAACTCCCTGCGCGAACGCATCACGCATATCCAGATGACCGACCAGGGATGCATGTTGCGCGCCTACGGCCGCGACATCGTCGATGCGATAAACGATTCGCGCGAGGTAAATACCTACATCCCCGCCCTCGCCTATTCCTTTGCGCACAATCCGGCAGAGGTCGAAGTCGAGCATGAGGAACGCATGGCCGGAGAGTCCAAGTATTCGCTCTACAGCCTGATCCGTCTCAACTTCGACCTTGTCACCGGGTTCTCGCTGGCGCCCTTGCAGGTGTTTTCGCTCATAGGCATCGCGATTTCGCTGCTGTCATTCGCCTTTGTAGTCCTTCTGGCGGTGCGTCGCGTCCTGATTGGGCCGGAAGCCGAAGGACTGTTTACTCTCTTTGGCATCGCCTTTTTTCTCATCGGCCTGACCCTGTTCGGAATTGGCTTGCTGGGCGAGTATGTCGGACGCATCTACCAGCAGGTGAGGCAACGCCCCCGATACATCGTGCAAGCCATCCTGGAAAAGAAGGATGACAAGTAAAGCAGTCGTCTTCGCGTACCATGACGTCGGGGTACGCTGCCTCAAGGTGCTTATCGAGCAGGGGGTCAAGGTCGCGTTGGTCGTCACACATAAGGACAATCGGGCCGAGCGCATCTGGTTTGGGAGCGTGGCGGAACTCGCTGCGGCCAACGGCATTGAAACCTGCACGCCCGAAGACCCGAACACCCCCGAATTCATCGCACGCATCTCGGCAATAGCTCCCGATTTCCTGTTTTCCTTCTACTATCGGCTGATGCTCTTACCCGACCTGCTCGCCACTGCGCGCCACGGCGCATTTAACATGCATGGATCGCTGCTACCCAAATATCGCGGGCGTGTTCCGGTGAATTGGGCAGTGCTGCACGGCGAGACCGAAACCGGCGCCACCTTGCACGAAATGATCGCAAAACCCGACGCCGGACGCATTGTCGGTCAGCAGGCCGTAACGATAGCACCCGACGACCAGGCACTTGAGGTATTCCGTAAAGTGAGTGGCGCAGCCGAGGCACTGCTGCGTCGCTGCCTGCCCGACCTCGAACATGGCACTGCCGTGCTGCAAGAACAATATCTGGCGCAGGGCGGCTATTTTGGCGGACGCAAGCCCGCCGATGGACGTATCGACTGGAGATGCCCGGCACAGGAGATACACAACCTCGTTCGCGCTGTCGCGCCCCCTTATCCTGGCGCCTTTACCGAAATCGACGGCAAACCGCTATTCATTCACCGTACCAGATTGGAAGCCGGTGGCGGAACATGCGGAACAGCCCCCGGCTTTTATGCCAGCAAGTTCAGCGTGGATGCCCTATGCGCTGACGGACGTTTTCTTGCCCTACTTGAAATGCAATACGAGGACAAGCCTTTCACCCCGGCGGACTTTCTGGCACGCTTCGGCGCGCGGCCTGTTCCGCTCCCTTTGAGCTGAAACCATGAAAAAAATCCTTATCCTCGGCGTCAACGGCTTTATCGGCCACCATCTGTCCAAGCGCATCATCGAGACCACCGACTGGGAGGTCTACGGCATGGACATGCAAACGGAGCGCATCACCGACCTCCTGGTGGAAAAACGCTTTCACTTTTTCGAGGGCGATATCACCATCAACCACGAATGGATCGAGTACCACATTCGCAAGTGCGACGTGGTGCTGCCCCTGGTGGCCATTGCCACTCCGGCGACCTACGTCAAAGAGCCGCTGCGCGTGTTTGAACTCGACTTTGAGGCCAACCTTCCGATCGTGCGCGCCTGCGTAAAGCGCAAGAAGCGCCTGATTTTCCCGTCCACCTCCGAGGTATACGGCATGAGCCGAGACAAGGCCTTTGATCCGGAAAACTCCGAACTGGTGCTCGGGCCGATCAACAAACCGCGCTGGATCTATTCCTGCTCCAAGCAGTTGATGGACCGCGTCATCCACGCCTACGGCATGGAGCAAGGCCTCGACTACACGCTTTTTCGCCCGTTCAACTGGATAGGCTCCGGGCTCGACTCGATCAATACCGCCAAAGAGGGCAGCTCGCGAGTCATCACGCAATTCCTTGGTCATATCGTTCGCGGCGAACCGATAAAACTGGTTGACGGCGGCCGCCAGAAGCGCGCCTTTACCTATATTGACGACGGCATCGATGCCCTGATTAAAATCATCGCAAACAAAAACGAGGTCGCGAGCGGACAGATTTACAACATCGGTAATCCGCGTAACAATTATTCAGTGAAGGACTTGGCGGACATGATGCTCAAGCTCGCGCTGAGCTACCCCGAGTACCAGCCCACCGCGCGCAAGGTGAAAATGGTCGTCACAACGGCGGACAAGTACTACGGCAAGGGCTATCAGGACGTGCAAAATCGCGTTCCGAAAATTACCAACACCATGCGTGACCTCGACTGGCGCCCACGCGTCAATATGCAGCGCGCACTTAAAAATATTTTTGACGCCTACCGCGGACATTTTGCAGAGGCGCGGCACCTCGTTGACTAGCAGGCACAGTGACGACACGGCAGGAGCATTTTCCATGGAAAAAACCCTGCGCCGCGTCCCTCGCTGTAGCGGTCACGTCCAACCCCACCCCTGTTTCGGCGGCGCCTGAACAATGAAACTCGCCTTAAAAATTGATGTCGACACCTATCGCGGCACCCGCGAAGGGGTCCCGCGTTTGCTCGACATGCTAAAAAAGCATAATGCGCAGGCAACTTTCCTGTTCAGCCTCGGTCCGGACCATACCGGCCGGGCGATAAAACGCGTGCTGCGTCCGGGTTTCATGAAAAAGGTGTCGCGCACTTCAGTGCTTGAACACTACGGCCTCAAAACCTTGCTTTATGGAACGCTGCTTCCTGCACCGGATATCGGACGCACCTGCGCACAAATAATGCGCCGGGTGCGGGACGAAGGTCACGAAGTCGGCATTCATACTTGGGATCATGTACGCTGGCAGGATTCCGTGGCAGGCGCAGACGCCGCATGGACGCTTGCCGAAATGCAGCGCGCCTGCACGCGATTCGAGGAGATCTTCGGCGAGGCGGCCAAAGTGCACGGCGCCGCCGGCTGGCAGATGAACATACACGCGCTACGACTAACGCAGCGGCTAGGATTTGACTACTGCTCGGACAGTCGTGGCAACGAGCCGTTCATCCCGATCTGGAATGCTGAAATAATCGCCTGCCCCCAACTGCCGACCACACTACCCACGCTGGACGAGCTGATCGGACTGGACGGTATCACTCCCGCCTCGGCGGCGCAGCACTTGCTCCGGCTTACCACCGCACCTCCGATCAACGGGCATGTCTACACCCTGCATGCCGAACTGGAGGGCGGAAAACTGGCAGATACCTTTGACGCCTCGCTATCTGGTTGGAAAGCGCAGGGATATGAGCTCGTTGCAATGCGCGCGCTGCGCAAGGACCTCGACTTGAAGACGCTCCCCCGCCGCGTAATCCAGTACGCCCAGATTGCCGGCAGGTCAGGAACGCTGACCACGGCCGGGCCGGAGTTTCTTGCGGCATAAAAGTGTCATTATTTTGCGCTTGCCAAGTGCGGCGAATTTGTGAAGAATGAAGGCGTTACTTCTTTATAAATCACAAATTAGAAAAAATTTAATGCCGAATCAAGCAATTAAAGACTTTTCCCTGCAAGGCACAGGCGGCCCCTTCAAGCTGTCGGCTCTCAAAAATAAATTCCTCATTGTCTATTTTTATCCCAAGGACAACACCCCGGGTGCACAACTGAGGGGCAACAATTCCGCGACCTGTACGTGGACTTCAAGAAAGCGGGCTGCGAAATCATCGGAATCTCGCGCGACAGCCTGAAGTCTCATATCAACTTCAAGGCCAAACAGGCGTTCCCCTTCGAACTTCTCGCCGATGAGGAAGAACTGGCCTGCAACCAGTTCGCGGTGATGAAAATGAAAAACATGTACGGCAAGCAGGTACGCGGCATCGAGCGCAGCACCTTCCTGCTGGACGCCCATCACGCCATAGTCCGGGAATGGCGTGGTGTGAAAGTTCCCGGCCACGTGCCCGAGGTACTGGACTTTGTTAAAACACTCTGAGTCGTCCGCTCCGACCGCAGAAGCTGATTTGCCACCAACCCCCTCCTCTTCCAGAAAATCACGCGCAAGCAAGTCCGTCAAAAAGAAGCTGTTCGTACTTGATACCAACGTGCTCATGCACGACCCGACGAGCCTGTTCAGGTTCGAAGAGCACGATATCTTCCTGCCAATGATGACGCTGGAGGAGCTCGACAGCAATAAAAAGGGGATGTCCGAGGTGGCGCGAAACGCCCGTCAGGCAAGCCGTTTCCTCGACGAAATCGTCAGCGGCGCGATTGAGCAGATAAAAGACGGCATTGCGCTCAAGCGCAACCGCACCGACACCGCAACAGGCCACCTCTTTTTGCAAACTGAGGCGATTAACGGCCACCTCCCCGCCAATCTGCCCATCGGCAAGGCCGACAACCAGATCATCGGTGTGGTGATGTACTTGCAGCAAAAGATCCCCCATCGCCAGATCATCCTGGTGTCAAAGGACATCAACATGCGCATCAAGGCGCATGCCCTCGGACTCGCCGCCGAGGACTACTTCAACGACAAGGTTCTGGAAGACAGCGACCTGCTCTACACCGGGGTCCGCGCCCTGCCCGGGAACTTCTGGGACCTGCACGGCCAGGACATGGAATCCTGGAAAAAGGACGGCCGCACTTACTACCGTGTCCATGGGCCGCTTTGCCGGCAAATGTTGGTGAACGAGTTTGTCTACCAGGAGAGCGATCCGCCGCTCTACGCCATCGTCAAGGCGGTAACCGACAAATCTGCGATCCTGGAAACGATACGCGATTTCACCAACACGAAAAATGCCGTCTGGGGCATCAACATGCGCAATCGCGAGCAGAATTTCGCGATGAACTTGCTAATGAATCCGGACATCGATTTCGTCACCCTGCTCGGGCAGGCCGGCACCGGTAAAACTCTGATGACGCTCGCCGCAGGACTGATGCAAACACTGGAAGACAAGCTCTACTCGGAAATCATCATGACCCGGGTGACTGTTCCCGTTGGCGAGGACATCGGCTTCCTTCCCGGCACCGAGGAAGAAAAAATGACGCCATGGATGGGCGCGTTGGAGGACAACCTGGATGTTCTCAACAAAAGCGACGACGAGGCCGGCGAATGGGGCCGCGCGGCGACGCGGGATCTCATTCGTTCGCGTATCAAGATCAAATCGCTGAACTTCATGCGCGGACGCACCTTCCTGAACAAGTTCCTCATCATCGATGAAGCGCAAAACCTCACACCCAAGCAGATGAAAACGCTGATCACAAGGGCGGGCCCGGGCACCAAGGTGGTCTGCCTCGGTAATATTGCGCAGATCGACACGCCTTACCTGACCGAGGGTTCCTCCGGACTGACCTATGTCGTGGACCGGTTTAAAGGCTGGGAACACTCCGGGCATATCACGCTGCAGCGCGGAGAACGTTCCCGGTTGGCCGATCAGGCCGCAGAGGTCCTCTGACAGCGGCGCAGCCGAAGGACGCCCCAGGGCGGACTCAATTCGTCCTTGGAACAACAGGAGCGCAATAGCGACGAGCCAATGGACGACAGAACCTCGGTCGAAAAAAACCGAATAAATTTCGATCCTTCATTCTTGCGGCAATATCAAAAACTGGACGTTTCAGCACATTTCGGGGCGCTGCGCGCCGGTCTGCGCGACGCTCGGTTGGACGGCGGCAATCTTCGCTTTTTTTGGATCAGGCCGGCGCACACAGCGACTGCAAAAGCTAGGTTATCGGCGCCAAGATGCAGGGTAGCTTTATCACCGACAAAGGAAAAAAGGGCCGTTGGACGGCTACCCGACCTTAGCTATCCGAACCCGACGACCAACCGCCATCACCAGAACTCCAGTTGGCAAAGCGTGTGTGCTGTCCAAGGAAGGTCAACATCACGGTACCCGTTGGGCCGTTACGCTGTTTGCCGATGATAAGTTCGGCCTCGCCCTTTTTGCCGTCAACCTTGTTATAGACCTCATCGCGATAGATAAACAGGATGACGTCCGCGTCCTGCTCAATGGCGCCCGATTCGCGAAGGTCCGACATCACCGGACGCTTGTCTGTGCGGTTCTCCAGGCTACGGTTGAGTTGTGACAGGGCGATAACCGGCACCTGCAACTCCTTGGCTAGCGCCTTGAGCGAACGCGAGATTTCCGAAATTTCAGTGGCGCGATTCTCCCCCTGGCTGGACGAGGACATCAGTTGCAGATAGTCGACAATGATCAGATGTAATCCGCCATATTGCCGGTGCAACCTGCGTGCCCGCGCGCGCAGTTCCAGCGTATTGAGCGCCGGGGTCTCGTCGATATGTATCGGCGCATCCTGAAGTTTGCCAACCGCGGTCGCAAATTCGGACCAGTCCTCGTCCGTGAGCCCTCGGCCGGTGCGCAGCTTCATCTGGTCCACGCGACTGATGGATCCGAGCATACGCAACGCTAGTTGCGGACCGGACATTTCCATGCTGAACACCCCTACCGGCAGGCCGTTGTGCACTCCGACATGCTCGGCGATGTTCAGAGCCAGCGCGGTTTTCCCCATACTTGGACGTCCCGCAATGATGACCAGATCACCTTTTTGAAAACCGGACGTCTTTTGATCAAGGTCAGAGAAGCCGGTCGGCACCCCGGTGATTCCGGATAGATTTCCGCTCTGGTGCAGCTCATCAACGTATTTTTGCACTGCCGGCGCAAGCACAGACATCGGCACAAAGCCCTGCTTGCCGCGCGATCCGGCCTCGCCGATCTGGAATATCTTGGACTCCGCCTCATCGAGCAGCTGGCGTACTTCCTTGCCCATGGGCGAGAGCGCCGTATCGGCTATTTCGTTGGCGGTGGCGATCAAGCGCCGCATGATAGAGCGCTCACGCACGATTTCCGCATAGCGCCGGATATTGTGCGCCGAGGGCGTGTTGCGGGCGAGCTCGCTCAGATAGGCAATGCCGCCAATGCGCTCACGATCGTCACTGGCATCGATGGAGTCGGATACGGTCAGCACATCGGCCGGCTTGTTTCGCTCCACCAGGCGCGCTATGTGAAAATAAATGCGACGGTGCTCGTCCCGGTAAAAGTCATCCGGCGTGACCACATCGGCGATCTTGTCAAAGGCCTGATTATCAAGCAGCAAGCCGCCCAGCACTGATTGTTCCGCCTCGATTGAATGCGGCGGCACTCGCAGATTAAGCAGCTGGGAGTCTTGTGCGGGCAGGGAGTTTTGTTGGGCCATTGGAATTTAGTGCGAAGATCGAAACGAATCTTACCACTGCAGCCACGCTGAATTGCCCCGACGGCAATACAGATGCGCAAATGGTTTTTAGAAAATAAAAAAGGGCCTTGCGGCCCTTTTTTAGGTATTCCAACAGCTTATGACGCTTGCTCGCCCAGCACTGAAATGGTGATATTGATCACCACATCGGAATTGAGCGCAATGGCGACCTGATGATCGCCAATCATTTTCAGCGGCCCCTGCGGCAGGCGCACTGCAGCACGCTCCACCTCAAAACCTTGAGCTTTGAGCGCATCAACGATGTCATGGTTTGTTACCGAACCGAACAAACGTCCATCAACACCGGCTTTTTGGGTAATTTGCACCATCAAACCATCCAACTTGGCGCCCTGCTCTTGCGCTATCGCCAATGCGGCTTTTTCCGCCGCTTCGAGTTCGGCGCGTTTTTTCTCGAACTCTGCCATGTTGGCCGGCGTTGCACGACGGGCCTTGCCCTGCGGAATCAGAAAGTTGCGTGCGTAGCCATCCTTGACCTTGACGATATCGCCAAGGCCACCGAGGTTAACCACTTTTTCCATAAGAATGATTTGCATAGCCACTCCTCAGTGCAGATCGGTGTAAGGCAACAGCGCTAGGAAACGCGCACGCTTGATTGCGGTAGACAACTGGCGCTGGTAGCCAGTCCGAGTCCCGGTGATGCGAGCGGGAATGATTTTGCCGTTCTCAGCGACGAAGTCCTTCAGCAGGTCGACGTCTTTGTGGTCGATCCAATCTATCTTCTCAGCCGTGAAACGGCAGAACTTGCGGCGCTTGAACAGCGCTCCGCCTTTTTTGTCTTTCTTGAGATCCTTACCTTTACCTTTACCTTTGCCGAAACGGCCGCCTGTGCGTGGGGGCATGATTTACTCTCCTTCTGCGAATTCGATATGGGTTACGTGCAACACCGGCTGGGTGCTTTTGGTGCTTTTGCTGGCAAGAAATCCGTCTATTTTCAGGCTGCGCTCGAGGCTTGCGCCGGACAGCAGCTTTGCATCGGACTCGAAGGCCACCGCGGAGAGTTCACACTCCACACGACGCATGTGTCCTGCTTCCATGCGTTCGGACTCGTGCCTGATGCGAAAATTCAAGACTGGTATTCCTGCCGGGGTATGCCGCAGGGCGTCCAGTTCGACGATCCTGCCAGACAGCAGCAACCGGTTGCTGGACAAATGTTCAGGCGCTCACTGGTACTGCGGCTTCAGCGGGCTTCGCTTCTACCGGCTTGGCGTCACCCCTGGCATCAGGTGAAAGTACCGAGCGCGATTTCTCTTCCTTCATCATTGGCGAAGGCGTCGTTACCGGCCCCTTCATCTGCACAATCAAATTGCGCAGGACGGCGTCGTTGAATTTGAAAGAATGCTCAAGCTCTGTCAGCGTTTCGGCATCGCACTCGATGTTCATGAGCACGTAGTGCGCCTTGTGCATCTTGGCTATGGGGTACGCCATCTGACGGCGGCCCCAGTCCTCGAGGCGATGAATTGCGCCCTTGCGCTGGGTGATCGTCGCGCGGTAGCGCTCGATCATAGCGGGCACCTGCTCGCTTTGGTCCGGATGGACGATGAATACCACTTCATAATGACGCATGCAGTCTCCTTAAAGGTTGTAGTGGACACACCCTCCTTGCGGGAAGGTGAGGCCCCCCGGCCATGCAATGCCGATGGAGCAAGGAAACGCGCAACCCAAAAACAGGCCTAGCGCGGAAAGCTTTGTATTATAAGCTGAAATGAGGAAACGAGACAAAATTTCCTGAGAAACTCGCCAGAAATAGCGCGTTAGCACAAAAAAACACTTAAATTCATAAGCTAACGAATATCCCCTTAGCAGACCCAGCGGCCGCGATGCGGGAAAAATGAATCACCTTGCCCTATCAACCCGCTATCAGCAAAATAGCTGGACTTACCAGTCATCAATACGCGCAAAACCCATGCAAGAAATTCCACCCGGCCTTTCGCTTGCAATGTTGCAGGAACTACACATCCTCACCCGCGATGGACGGATGAATCAGGACAGCGGGCGAAAACTCAAACAGGTTCAACACCTGTACCAGTTCATAGAACCGCTACTGCGCGAAATTCAGGCCGATCATCCGGCGATCAAACTCGTAGATCACGGTGCGGGTAAGTCCTATCTCGGATTCATTATCGCCGACCTTTTTTTCCGGCAACTAGGCGGCGATGCGCACATTTACAGCATCGAAGCCCGGCAGGAACTTGTCGTCAAGTCCCGCGACCTGGCGCAACGCCTTGGATTTTCATGCATGTCCTTCCTCGGCCTTACGGTCGCCGAGTCGATGGACTCCACCGCACTGCCCCGAACCGTCGACATTGTGACCGCGCTTCACGCCTGCGATACGGCTACCGATGACGCCATTCATTTCGCACTTAAAAAACAGGCTCGCTTTATCGTTTTGATCCCTTGCTGCCAGGCGGAGGTGGCCGCCGTGCTGCGTCAAAACAAAGGCACGGAACTGGCCGGACGCGCCTTGGCGGAGCTATGGCGACACCCCTTGCACACTCGGGAATTCGGCAGTCAGGTAACCAACGTATTGCGCTGCTTGCAGCTTGAGGCGCACGGCTATCAGGTCAGCGTCACCGAGTTGGTCGGATGGGAACATTCGATGAAAAACGAATTGATCATAGCCCGCCAGAAAGGACTGCCGCGGGCGCGGGCCGCCAAGCGCCTTGACGCGGTCTTGAGTGAACTCGGCCTAGAGCAAATGCACCAGCGCTTTTTTGTGTCTGACGCCCCCTCTGGGCAGGCCACATCTTGAACCACGGTCATTCGGGGAACCAAACGGCTCTGCGCATGCAGGAACACATCCGGCCATGAAGATCTGGGACGACGGCGATACCTGTCCGGTAACGATCAAGGAAATTAGCCTCCGCGCTGCCGAGCGACTGTCTGGCAGACATAAAAACTTTGCCAGCCAGCTGGACCGGCTTCCATCCCAAGCGATATAAAGAACGCCTGATCGGCGCATGCATAGCGCCTGAAAGAAATGAACCGATGCGGTCGAATATCATACTGCTTGCCGTTTTCGCGCTGCACGCTGCGGTTGCGCAGGCGCAGCAGGCGCAGAGGGGCTTCGAGCACAGCAATTACAAACCGGTGCCGCTCGCACAGATTCTGAGTCCCGCCAACCCTGCGAAGGAGACCCGCCTGTTTGCCAATGACGCCTTGTACCGCGTTACCGCACACTACACGGGTGACACAAGGCCGCTGGACTTCCCCCGCCATCCACTGATTCCATTGTGGCTGAACACCCGTCCAATCCCAGGCATGAGCCCAAAAGGGTTGGCGCAGGAAATGCGACTTGAAAGCGATGGCCACAGCTTTTGGACTCCGGTGATCATGGTGATAAGCCCAGACAAAGGCGATGCCTTTGCCATACGGCGAAAGTCCGTTGTCTATCTGCACCACATAGGCAATGTAAGCGGGCAGCCGTATTTTCTCGCCATCGTCGGCAACGCGGAGAGCCGTTAGCTGGAAAGCCGCATCGGACGGGCATTTGCAGCGGATCCAGTCGGGGAAACGCCCGCCGGGTAACAAGTTTGCTGTTACGTTGTCGCAGCAAGCATGCGGCGACGGCGCGACTCAAACAGGCACACGCCGCTCGCCACAGACACATTGAGACTTTCCACCGAACCATGCATCGGGATATTGACTAGGGCATCGCAGGTCTCGCGCGTAAGCCTGCGCAGCCCCTGCCCTTCAGCGCCGAGCACCCACGCAACCGCATCGGCCATTTTGGCGGCATAGAGGTCGCTCGTCGCCTCGGAATCGGCACCCACCACCCAGATCGCACGCTCCTTCAATTCGCGCAGAGTACGGGCCAGATTGGTGACCATGATGTAGGGGATATTTTCGGCGGCGCCGCTTGCCACCTTGATTGCGATCGCCGAGAGTCCCGCTGCATTGTCTTTCGGCGCGACCACGGCATGTGCGCCAGCCGCATCGGCCACCCGCAGGCACGCGCCAAGGTTGTGCGGATCGGTAACGCCATCGAGAACGAGAACCAGCGCCGGCTCGGTCGCGGCGTCAAGGACATCGTCCAGAGAGTGCGACAAGGCCTTGACGAGGACATTGGCGGCCACACCTTGATGGCGCTGCCCTCCTGCCATGCCGTCCAGCCGCTTGGCATCGACCGACATTACACGAATGCCCCTGGACTCGGCGAGGTCGCGCAAATCCTTGATCCGTCCATCCTGGCGTGCCGCATCTAGAAACACCTCGGTCACTGTGGCGGCATCGCTGCGAATACGTGCGGTAATCGAATGAAATCCGTAAATAATTCGGTTCATCGCCGCACCTCGCGCTTGCGCGCAGTCAGCTTCGCTGCGCTCCCAATCTCCACGGGCAGATTGAATTCAATGCGCGCAGTATCCAGATCCACCCTAACCACCTTTACCCGCACACGGTCTCCAAGCCGGTAGCGCTTAGCTGTGCGCTCGCCCAGCATTTGGTGCTTGGTGGCATCAAATTTGAAATAGTCGCTTCCCAACTCGGATACGTGCACCAGACCTTCAACAAAGACATCATCGAGCGCGACGAAAATACCAAAACTGGTGACTGCGCTAATGGTGCCGTCATACTCTTCGTTAATCCGATCCTGCATAAAGTAGCACTTCAGCCAGTTCGTGACATCCCGCGTCGCCTCGTCGGCGCGCCGCTCCGTCTGCGAGCAGTGCGCCCCCAATTCTTGCCAGTTCCCGGGTTTGTAATTATCCTTGGCGATCGCCGCCTTTATCGCCCTATGCACCAGCAGATCAGGGTAGCGACGAATCGGGGAAGTGAAGTGCGTGTAAGCCTCATAGGCAAGGCCGAAGTGCCCCAGGTTCTCAGGGCTGTACTGCGCTTGTTTGAGCGAGCGCAGCAACACGGTCTGCAACAACTGCACGTCCGGCCTTCCTTTCAGCTTAAGCAGCAGGGCGGCGTAGTCTTTGGCATGAGGTTCAGCTCCGCCGGAAAGCTGCAGGCCGAACTCCTTGAGGAACTCCCGCAGTGAGGCCAGCTTTTCCGGAGTCGGCCCCTCATGCACCCGGTACAAGGCTGTCTGTTCGTGCTTTTTCAGGAATTCCGAAGCACAAACGTTCGCCGCGAGCATGCATTCCTCAATAAGCCGGTGCGCGTCGTTGCGGACCACTGGAAAAATTCGCTTGATCTTGCCTTCGTCGTCAAACTCAATCTGGGTTTCTGTCGTCTCAAAGTCAATCGCTCCGCGCTTGCCCCGCGCGACCAAAAGCACGCGAAATAATTCATTCAGAGACTGCAGCCGGGATAACAAGGCCTTGATCAGCGCCGACTTGACAGCGCCGGGCTCCGCAAGTGCCGCCGCAACCTGGGTGTAGGTCAACCGCGCATGAGAGCGGAAAACGGCATCGTAAAACTTGTAGCTTTTAATCTCGCCGAGTGGGGAAATTATTGCATCACACACAACAGCCAAACGATCCACATCGGGATTAAGCGAGCACAGACCGTTTGAGAGCTTTTCGGGCAACATTGGAATCACGCGACGCGGAAAATACACCGAATTTCCCCGCTCCCGCGCCTCCAGATCCAACGCATCGCCGTGGCGCACATAGTGGCTGACATCGGCGATGGCCACAATCATGCGGTAATTTTTGTCTTCTTTCTTGCAGTACACCGCATCGTCAAAGTCCTTGGCCGTCTCACCGTCGATGGTCACCAAGGCAAGGTCACGCAAATCAACCCGGCCTTGTGCGTCCCCAGCAGAGACCCCATCGGGCAGGCGCTGTGCCTGTCGCTCCGCTTGATCTGAGAATTCATTGGGCAGATCGTGCTTTCTGAGCGCGATCTCGATTTCCATACCCGGATCCGTGTAGCCTCCCAAAATTTCAACAATCCGGCCTATCGGCTGCGCGTGACGGTTCGGTTGGCTTACCAGTTCGGCCACCACCACCTGCCCGGGGACCGCCCCGTTGGTATCGCCAGCAGGAATTAAAATATCCTGACTGATGCGCCGCTCGGCGGCAACCACGTACAGCACTTTGTGCTCGATATGGAGGCGCCCGACAAGCCGGGTCTGTGCGCGTTCGAGCACCTCGACCACGGCAGCCTCCCGCCGACCGCGGCGGTCGGCCCCTCCCTCCCGGACCATTACCCTGTCGCCATGCAGAACCGTGTCCATTTCCTTCTGGCTCAAGTACAAATCCGGGCTGCCATCATCGGGAGTGACAAAACCAAAGCCGTCAGGATGCCCGATCACACGCCCGGCGATAAGATCGAGCTTCTTGGCAACGAGGATGGCCCCCTTGCGGTTTCGCAGTATCTGGCCGGCGCGCTCCATGGCTGCGAGACGTTTGGCAAGCGCGTCTAACTGGTCCTTTTTCAGGCACAGCAATTTGACCAATTGCGACTCTTCAGTGGGGACGCCCTCCTCGGCAAGGATGTCGAGAATGAATTCGCGGCTTGGGATTGGCGACTCATATTTCGCGGCCTCGCGTTCGAAGTGAGGATCAGTCACTTGCAGATTTTTACTGTTTTTCTTTGACAAAAAAGGGGTTTCCTTTAAAATGCGCGACTTGCAGCCCAGGTGGCGGAATTGGTAGACGCACCAGGTTCAGGTCCTGGCGGTGGCAACACTGTGGGGGTTCGAGTCCCTTCTTGGGCAC